>NHHK01000017.1 GCA_002171125.1 bacterium TMED161
AATGTGGATTAGTTGGTTTAAAGGAATCATTTTTGGTTTATTAATTTATCACTTTTTAATATGTAACTAATGACTAAACTCCTATTCATAAACAAGGGTTCAATTCGGAGGATTAAATGAAAAGAATATTATTTATTTTATTATTTACATTCTCAAATACTTTTGTTTTACTTGGTAATGTCTTTCCTAACATTGGATTTATAGTTGATAAAAATCTTGTTTGGTCTTTTAGTTTAGGGGCAACCTATTACCCTAAAGGTATTAGTCATTATAACAGGGGCTATTTTTACATATGTAATATTTCTAAAAAAGGGACAAATATGTCAATTGGATATACAGGAAATTATCAAACTATTTTTGGGCAAGGAATCGCTATAAATAGGATGAAGTTGAATGATAAAGATGGTAAATATGAGGTCTTTTGGGGTTTAGAATATGATTTTCAAGTTTTCTTTACTGGGGGCAAATTTGGAATTATGAAAAAATATAATAAAAATATAACTGAGTTTTCTCAGCTGCTTGCAGACTCTAAGAAGCTTAAAAATTACAGAATTAATGCTGGTGCTGGATTTTTTGTACCGCAACTTGTATATGTAAAATCATTAACTACAGGAGAAAGTATATTTAATTGATATAATGACTAAACTCCTATTCATAAATAAGAATGATTGATTCCTTTTGGAATAACGTGCTTCTTGCAGGTTTTTTAGGAACTTTTGTAGTTATTTCTATTGTAGTGATACCCATATCTTATTTTCTGTACACACTTTGGAATAAAGAAAAGAATAAATAACATATCTGTATTAGTGTATTACTTTATCTATAACAAATAACTAATATATAATATTGATATTTACAGAATTTAATTGTTCTCTAAAGCTCCCCAAATATTGTATCCTATGAATTTTGCTGTATTAGGTAAATACATTTCATTTAGTTCTGTTATATTAAAACCTACATCAGCTAATTTTTTTTTAGTGTCGCAATTTATATTGCAACCTCCTGCAATTCTTTTCCATAAAGGGTTAAGTCTTTTCTGAAAAATACTTACTTTTTTATCAGGAGATTTGACATGCTCTGATATAAGTAATTTCCCACCTTTTTTTAGAACTCTTCTTATTTCTAATAATGCTGATTTTGTATTAATAATTGAACAAAGTGTGTATGTACAAACCACAGTGTTAATTGAGTTGTCTTTTAAAGGAATATTTTCAGCATATGATGTAAGAAATTCAATATCTATAGAACTTTTTTCAATTTGTTTTTTAGCTAATTTTTGCATTTCAAGAGATGGTTCTAATGCTAATATTTTTTTTATTTTACCTTTATCATAAAATTCTAAATTTAGACCAGAACCAAAACCAATCTCTAAAACTAGACCTTCTGCATTGGATAGTATTTTTTCTCTCTGTTTCATTATAGGCCTTGAACAACATGCCAAGTGAATTAAATAGGTTTGTATAAATCTTAACCAAAACATAAGTTAACTTAATAAAAAATAAATTTAAATTAAAGAACTCCATAAGTCTAAAAGGTGAAACTCTTCATTGAAAACTTCAAAGATTGATAGAGATTTTCGGAGATTCAAGAATTTTATATCTGAAGGATTTCCTGAAAAGTTAAAAAATGAAATTACAGAAAATAAAAAAATAAAAAATACCTTTGATACCTATTTATCATATTTAGATAATATTTCGTCAAATGATTTATACAAACTTGAGATTCTATATTTTGATTATCTATGTTCTATATCAAATTTACCTATTGAATTGCTTTTTATAGAATACCCATTAGATTTACCATATAGGTACAAGAATTATCTAAAAAATAGAGGTATTGACCCAAATGATGAAAATACTAAAATTGCAATACAATTTGGCTATGAATCTATTCCTCAATCGTTAGTTATGGGTTTTACTATGCATACAACTTGGAAAGGTGATGGTTTATTAAAGATGTTAAATATTTACATGTAAAACTAATGACTAAACTTCTATTCACAAACAAGGGTTCAATTCGGAGGATTAGATGAAAAAGATAATTGAATATCTTCAATCAAAAACTGGAATATCAGATTATTTACTAATGTGGATTAGTTGGTTTAAAGGAATCATTTTTGGTTTATTAATTTATCACTTTTTAATATGTAACTAATGACTAAACTCCTATAGGTCTTTTAATCATAACTTTTAGTAAGCAAATTAGGTCATGGATTAAAAGGTTTATAAGGAGAACTAAAATTTATTTGTTTCAAAATATTTCAATATTTGGTTTAAATAATAAATTTTTTTAAAATCTGATCGTAAAATTATAAAAAATTANCCTAGGAGTTTTTAAATGAAAAATTATTTATATCTTATTCTTTTTTGTCTTTCGAGTTTTATATATGCTGATTGTTCAGAAATCAACAACCAAATAGATTGTGAAAATAGTGATTANTGCGTTTGGGGGGATGGTGAATGTTTCAGATGGGTAGATGATGAAAATGAAGAGTGGGAAGATGAAGAGTGGGAAGACGAGTGTAGATATATTGAGAATGAAGAAGANTGNCTTGAAGTAGGTTGTAGCTGGGGTGAAGAAGGCTGCTTCAAACCAGAAGGCGACGAAGAAGGTGAAGAATGGGATGATGAAGAGTGGGAAGATGAAGAGTGGGAAGACGAGTGTAGATATATTGAGAATGAAGAAGAATGCCTTGAAGTAGGTTGTATGCTCATGGGGTGAAGAAGGNTGCTTCAAACCAGAAGGCGANGAAGAAGGTGAAGAATGGGATGANGAAGAGTGGGAAGATGAAGAGTGGATTTGTGAAGAGATAGAAAGCCAGATAGAATGTGAAGCTGTTGATTGTCTCTGGTATGAAGATGGATGTTTTAATCCTGAAGAAGATGAAGGTTTAGATGATGGTCAAGAGTTAATAATAGGAGATCTGACAGGTGATAGTTCTCTGAATGTTTTAGATGTAGTTATGATTGTAGAATTAATTCTTAATAATCCATCAGATGAGATGCATCAGGCTGATATGAATCAGGATGGCATAACCAATATTCTAGATGTAGTTGCACTTGTCCAAGCTATATTAGGCACAAGAACAAATGATGCTACAATGATAGAAGTTATAAGAGATGTTAATCATGTAATGATTTCTTCAGATGGCTATGTAGGTGCTGTTCAAATGATTTTATCACATGGTGATGATTTTTCAATAGACTTAACAAATGATGCATTAGTAGCTGAATACCGTACTTATAATAATTCAACAACATTGATTGTAGTTAATCCTGGCAATGAATTGTTCTATGCTAATGGTGAATTTGAAATAATTGAAACAATTGCGGCTAATGGAAATAATTTCATTGATGCTGTAATAATTCCTTCTTTAATTACATTAGGAGATGCTTATCCAAATCCTTTTAACCCATCAACTACTTTTGATGTACAGGTTGCAGTTGCTGGTCATGTTTCTTTGAATGTATATAATTTAAAAGGTAATGTAGTGGGTAGCTTAATAAATAATTCAATGAATCCAGGTAATTATAATATTACATGGGATGCAAGTAACTTATCAAGCGGAGTATATTTACTAAGAGCTGAAACAGCTAATAGCATAGCTACACAGAAGGTAACACTAGTAAAATAAAATAATATTTTACAATAATACTTTAAAAAGCCCTTCGAGTTGTCGAGGGGTTTTTTATATCCATCCATATAATTGAGATACTACTTTTTTAAACAATATTTTTGTATATTTGATGCAATACAATAGATAAACCAATTAGGGGGTGCTGTGAAATTATTATTTATTCTATTAATGGGGTTATGTTTTTCAGAAGAATACATATATACAGTTGTAGCACTTAACGAAGATTCAGAATTAACCAACTATAAAAATGTATATTTTATTGGAGATTCTTTTATATCATTGACATTCCAAGATGAATTAGGAAACAAAATAGATTTAAAACATGAATCAATACAAAAAATATATGATATAAATGATAATGAAATTAGTCAAATAAATTTAGTTGAACGTTTTACAGGTATTAAGCTATCAAAGTCACTAAGTATTCTATTGCCGGCATGTGGAATTGCAATAGGTTATTTTGCTCAACATTCTATAATCTATTTATTAGCAGGAGGAATGCTCGTTGGAGTAAATTTTACTACTTATGATTTAGAACCAACTTTACGAAAGCCTTAATAAATTAAAAAAATGAGAAGTAGAGATAAGCAAAATAAACATAAATTAAAATTTATGTATATATCTAATTTGCAAAAATTGGGTAAAATTTGGAAAGAACATTGTAAACGTCTAGATCAAAGTATGACAAAAGCTGATAGTAACTATAATTATGAAGTTGTGAAATTAATGAATGAGGATTCTAAGAAGGAATATTGTCTTATACTGGATAAGTGTGATGATATAGTAGCGAATATGAGAAAAGTAGACGTAAGTCTCAAGATGTCACATTCAAACTTCTCTAAATACAGAAAAATAATGTTAGATCACTAAATTATTTTTCTTAATAATAAAAATGGTTAGTAAGCAAAAAGTAATNGAAATAAATGAGCCACCAGCTATAGTTACACCTAAAATTGACTTTAAAGGTAGTGTTTATCATTTTGCTCTTGCAAAACATAATCAGTACGCAGAAAACAAAAATAGACCTGAATATAATTGGGCTTCAACAAAAGAAATATTTTTCAAGTGGATTGCTTCACAATGGACGATCAATCGTAGAGATGTTACCGCTGAAGAAATAACATCATCATTATCTATTGGAATTGAAAAAGGAATAATTAAAGCAAATGAAAAAAAAGACATACCTAAATAAAANATATAATTTCTAATAATGACTAAATTAGTATTTATATTATTATTTATATCATTAGTTGGATATTACTTATATAGAAAACAATATATTCTAAAAAGTATTTTAGAGACTATTAAAATCAACCCTAACCTTAGAAGATATTTATTCAGAGCTTTAGCATTTTTATTATTTAGAAGAATTAGATGAAAATACTGATATATATAATTTTTTTATTATTTTTTTATGGATGTGATGAAGATAAAATCCTAGATGCAGCTAATTATGATCATTGTGATTTATATTCTCAGTATAGTGAAGATTGCGAATCTATAATTGATCAGTGCAATGAAAATGATGGAGTATATACAGTAAATGATTATAATCAAAATGCCAACTGGGATGAAAATGATGGCTGTTGCTGTGTTTTTCCATAAAAAGATGAGTAAAATTTTATTAATCTTAATATTTTTATTTTCATGTGAATCCATTTATGAAGAAATTGTAGAAACTCATCCTAGTGGGAATAAAAAAATTGTCATTAAATATAATGGCAGTAAAAATGAAGAAAATTTAATAGGAAAATTTTATTACCTTGATGATGGAACTAAGTTTAATAGCATATCTTACAATGCAAATGGATTTATCCAATCTGTTCATCAGATGGATGAGACTCAAAAAATACCAATAGGCAGAAGTTTAAGATTTGATAAAAATCATAATATTATTTCTGATTCAAATTATAAAAATGGGAAATTAGATGGCCAATGGACTATATATACTCCAGATGGAAAAGTGATGTCGAAAACCTTTTGGGAAAATGGTAAGAAAATAAAATAATTTATAAGCTTTATATATATGACTAAATTACGAAATGTATAAAATATTAATAATAATCGTGACATTGTTTTGTAGCTGTTCTGAAAAGAACTCTAGCGATCAACAAGATTTTGAAAAAATAAATTTTAATGTCAATGCAAATTTAATTTCTATCCCAATTGTATTAGATGATAGTTTCACAATGTCATTTCCGAACATTGTATTTAAAAATAGTGATGCATTCAATACACTAAATAATCATTTGAATAAGGATAATAATTCATATTTTCCATTTCGTTTAATTGACCTTTTTAGTAATGATAATATTTTAATCTATATTGGACAAATTGAGCAGGCTAATTTATTTTCTAAATTGAACTCGAATTATATAGAAGCTTTAAAAGAAACATATAATGTTGAATCTATAAATATGGGAAAATTCAATATAAATGGAGTTAATGTAGTTCAATATATGTTTAATAATGAAAAGTCATTTACAATAAAGCTATATATAAACATCCTTGATAAATTTTATGAAATCACTTACATTTTAAATGCTTCAATCTATGAAGATTCTTTAAAGTATATAGAATCATCAATTGGCTCAGTAAAATCAATACAAAAAAGGGGGAAGGAATAAATGAAAAAGACAATAGCTAGAGTATTATTGCTTAATCTAATAGTAGTCTTTGTTGTAAGCTGTAGTACTCATACACATACTGTAGGTACAGGTTCTGTGACTGGTAAAGAAGTATCTGCAAGACAATGGTATGTCGCATATGGTCTTGCGCCATTGAACAACGTTGATACAAATGAAATGGCGGGTGATGCTGAAAATTATGAGATAGTAACTCAGGCTTCATTCGTTGATGGGGTAATAAATGCGTTTACAAGTTCATTTACAGTTACTTGTAGAACGGTTACAGTAGTTAAGTAAACCATATACTAATTCATATATAAAAGCCCCATTACTTGTAGTGGGGCTTTTTTTTTGTATAATTATTTTATTATTTTTTGATCGGTTTTAAACTCTGCCTTAAAGAAATAAAACTGCTCACCAATAGCATCGCGATTCATTAGCACCATATATCCTGTACCTGCATTAAAAACGATGCTAGCATTGTTAATATTAAATCCAAGGGATCTATCATTTATTTTAATCTTAAAAGGAATGGAGTATCCTATTTCACCAGATGGCCCTACATATCTAATATTATCATTATATGATTGAATCTCAGATATTGAATTATAAGAAAAAGCGAAAAAAGGTGAACTTGTTTTATGATCTCTAAGGAAATGTTTTAATCCCAGTCCGATTCCTCTCAGTGATGGAAAGTTAGCTACAGATCCATAATAATATGTATTTTTAATCTGGTAATAGCCTGTAAGTTCAAATTTTGATATAGAAATTCCTTTCCACATAGAATTTGAAGATAGAGCTATTCCAACTGATGGATTGGCATTACAAAGTAATAAACTTGATATTATTAATACTAAAAAATATTTCATGAAATAATTTAAATTCTTTTATATAGAGTTCAAAGTTTTATTGTAAGTGTTTACTTACTTTTATAAATTCAGATATAATAAGAAAGGATTGTTCTGGCATATTATTTCAAAAGAAGATGGTGATGACAACCCTTATATTGAAATGGAATTTCTTAAAATAGGATATTTATTTAAATAGGTATATAAAATGAGTTTGCTTAAAAAAATTATTTATTACAATTCGCCTCAAAATGTTATTGCAAGGTTTAAAGCCTTTAATACAAAGCAAAAGTGGTTATTTGTTGATGCGATTGCGATGCTCATTTTTGCATTATATTTTTTAACAACTGAGCTGATATTTATGTTATATATATGCATTGCATTTAGTGTAATGAGTATTGTTGGTATTTATTTAACAAAAGGTGAGTAATGACTATTATCGAAACCCTTAAAAACTGGGCTGATGTTGAGCTTAATTTAATAGATGAGAAACCAGATTTAAAAGATTATAGCAATAGCATGATTGTAAGGTGGTTTTTCTTTGGTTCTTGTGATATCTGTGCCCAGGCTATGGATCTTGATGATGATGAATTTCAATATTTTCTCAAAACTCTACTTAAACATATTGGAATCAGTGAAGAAGATACCGATGAACTTATTACAAAGTGGATGCTAGATAAAATGAATGATGATGAGCTATTTATTATTAACCAAGGTGCTCTTGGGTTTAGAGCTTTTGAAACAAATCCAAATGGAGTCGGTAATCTCAAACAATGCCTTGCAGATTTTGATGGTAAATTTCACTCAGAAAATAAAAGCTAAGTAAACTATTCAGCTCACATAATTTTAATCAATCAAACAAGGTAGTATTAATAAAATAAATTATCTTTTATTTATTTTAGAAATAACTTTGTCATCCACCAGTTCTCTATAATTGATTGAATCTAAATTTTCTTTTAATTGTTTTAGATTTGATGCTCCAAGAATGACAGTACTTACATTTTGATTTTTCAAGCACCATAAGATTGATAACTGTGAAGGAGTTATACCCAAACTAGTTGCTATTTTTTGCACGTTTCTAATTTTTTTCAAATCTACTGAGTCTAATGATTCTCCTAGCCATTCATAGCCTTTTACAGTAAATCTCGATTTTTTTGGTATTCCTTTATCATATTTCCCTGTTAGTAATCCTGAGGCAAGTGGAGACCATATTGTAGTACCTAAGCCATATTTTTTATATAAAGGCTTATACTCTTTTTCAAATCGATCTCGATGAAGAATATTGTATTGAGGTTGTTCCATTAATGGACCTCTTAAATTGTTTTTTTCAGCCTCATTATGTGCTTTTCTAATCTCTTTTGAACTCCATTCTGATGTTCCCCAATAAAGAATTTTTCCTTGGTGTATTAAATCGTTCATAGCATATACTGTCTCAATAATTGGAGTTTCTGGATCTGGCCTGTGGCAGAAGTAAAGATCTAAGTATTCTACTTGAAGTCGGGTTAGGGCAGCATTGCATGCATCATGTAAGTGTTTTTTAGATAATCCTTTCTGTGTTGGAAGCTGACCTCCCCAAAATGCTTTGCTTGAAACTATATAGGTATCTCTTGACCAATTTAGTTTTTTAAGAATTTTACCCATTAATATTTCTGATTCTCCTGATGCATACGCTTCAGCATTATCAAAGAAATTAACTCCATGTTCATATGCATAGCTCATGCAATTTGTTGCAGTTTTTAGTCCTAATTGATTTACAAAGGTTACCCATGAACCAAAAGAAAGCTCACTTACTTTTAACCCTGATTTTCCAAGATTTCTATATTCCATTATTTTTCTCCATTTATGATATTGTGGATATGTTAAAAAAAATTAATTTAGTAAATTTAAGTATACAATAATTTAATAATCTATGAACACCATTTTAATTATATTTTTTATGAACTTATTTAAAATTCACCTAATATGAAATTTTTTATAACAATAATTATTATATCATTTTCATTTTCTTCTAATTTTATTCCTCCAAATTATAAACAGATAAATTATACTCAGGTATTTTTTAGTTGGCCTCAAATTTCTAATTCAGAGTCATATATTCTAATTCTATCAGAAGATGAAAATTTTATTCAATCAGATACATCTTTTGTTAGTTCTAATTCAATCATATATCCTGACTTATTAAATTGGAATACAAGATATTTTTGGAAAGTTTGCAGCGAGTCCATTGTTGGAAATTGTCATTCATCTAAAGAGTTTTTTATTAATCCACTACCTGATTATCATGCAGATCAAATTACTGTTAATACTATTAATGAAGAGGAATATAACAATGGAATAAATATTTTAGATTTTGAATCGCTCGGATATTCTTTAGCTATAAATAGATATGGAGAGCCAATCTGGTACACTCAAAGAGAAAATTTTAATATGGACCAAATTATAGTTACTCAGTTTCTAGAAAATGGTAATTTTNTTGGATTTTCTAATGGTAGAGGATATGAATTTAATATTGATAGTGATATAGTATTTGAAATTCCTATTGAGTATAATATTCATCATGAAATCAGAAAAACGAATAATGATACTTATTTTTTTATAGATGCAGAAGTTGAATATCATCCATGTCCAGATGAGTGTGATGATTCGTTTTCAATTTTTCCTGTGCCATGGCAAGGTGATAGGTTCATAGAGATAAACTCATCAGAAGAACTAATATGGGAATGGAATACATTTGATGAAATAAGTTTAAATGAGTATAATCCTTTATATGCTCAAAGTTTCAATGGTGTGAATGAGTTAGATTGGACACACTCTAATTCAGTTTTCTATGATGATAATACAGAAAATGTGTATGTATCTATTAGAAATCTTTCACGAATTACTTCAATTGACTATTCATCTAAACAAGTTAATTGGAATATTGGAGAAGTAGATTTCATGGAAAATCCTACTTTCTTGGACGAAATTAATTTTTCACAACAGCATTCTGTTCAATTAATAGAAAGTGGAAATTTGATTTTTTTTGATAATGCTAGATATCAAAACCCTGAATTTTCACGATGTGTTGAAGTAGGTGTTGATGATAACGGACCTATATTAATTTGGGAACATGTATTGCCTGATTCAATGTTTACTGGTTCAAGAGGTGAGTGTGATAGACTTTCAAATGGGAATTCATTAATAACTGCTGGACGTACTGGAAATGTTTTAGAAGTTAATTCTAATAATGATGTGACTTGGCATTTAAATGTTAAAAATAACGGTTACAATGTAACAATCTATAGAACAGAAAGGGTGCCTAATTTACATCCCAATACTTTTTCTTATACAATTGATAATCTTAATGAAGATTATGAAAATTATATCATTTATAATAATGGATATATAAATGGAAAAATATATAATTCTGGATGGGGAATTGAAGGATTTGAATATAGACTTCTAAATGAATTTGATCAGGAGTTGACCTCTGGAAATATATCTATAAACTCTGAAGTAGTTGATTTTCAAATAGATTTATCAGAATTAAATATTATTGAAAATAACTATTATACATTATCAATAAACCCATTAAACAATATATTGAATTCTAAAGATTTTATCTTTTATTTACAGGAGTTTATATTAGGAGATATTAATAATGACTCAGAAGTTGACATAATAGACATCATTGATTTAAATAATTTAATATTGACTGTTAATGATTTTTTATGGAGTAATGATTTAAACTATGATTTAAATGTAGATATACTTGATATTATTATATTATTAAATATTATACTGGATGATAATAATTAATGATTTAATATTAAATTAAATTTATATTATGGTATAAGTTTCCAAAGAATAATGAGATTAAAAAATACATATATATTTATTATCATTCTATCGCTATTAATGCCAGAGACTACTAGCGAAAACACAGACCCTTCAACTGAAGAAAAAAAAGGGTGGTCGCTATTCAAGAGAAAAAATAAAGAGATTAAAGAAAAGTCTGATCGCAAAGGTTTTTTAGGTATCTTTAAAAGAAAGTCTAAGAAAGATGGTGAAGAAGATTTAATAGTAACTGAAGAATCTGATGAAGTGCTTTCTTCGATTCAATCAGGCAAAGAAGATATTCCTGAATCAATTCTAGAAGAGTTACCAAATGATATAGATGCAGAAAAAGAATTGGATCCCTCTTTGGAACAAATATCCGACCAAGGTCAAAACTCTAATAGTTCTAAGAAAAATAAAGAAATATATATATATCAAGATAAGGTTGTGGATTCTAATGTAGATGAGGGGCCATCTTGGCCTTTTACCTTAAGCAGTAAGGATGAATCTAAATCAGAGCAAGTAGTTGTTAATGAAAATTTAGAAACTAGAAATGTAGCTCCATCTCAAAGCTCAAAATCTTCTACTCAAAATATTTCTTTATCAGAATCGCCTATAAATAATAGTCAGAATCAATTACTACTTCAAACAATTATTGATCAGAATAGAAAAATAGATCTATTAATTTCGACATTAAGTAAAAATCCTCAGCTAGATCAATTTGATACTACCTCAGATACAGAAATTTTAAAAGAGAATGATTTGAATAGTGGTGATAGTCAAGATATGCTAGAATTATTAAAAATTGTTCAAAATAAATTTTTTGAAATAGAATCTATGGTTTCTGGTTCTGATTCATTATTTACAACTGCTCATAATGATATTAAAAGCATGATGATTAAGATGGAATCCATGAATATGAGGTTGGAAACTAAAATTCAATCATTAGAATTAAGTTTAGGACTCCTTGAAACTGATTTAGCTGTGAGAGTAGACTCTTTAGAACAGAATATGTCTTCAAGGGACTCTAGAATTGATGAACTAGAAAGTCTTAATAAAGATCTAGTTATGCAGATGCTTAAACTTGACAATAAATTAGCTGCTAAAGTAATAAAATTAGAAAATAAAATGCTAGAGCTTGATAGTGGTTATTCAAATTTAAAAGATCTCAATAAAGATCTAGTTTTTAATGTCTTAAATCAAAATTCACNAAAAGAGAATGATGTTGATGAGATTAAAGATGAGAAAAACAGTCTTAAAATTTCTAAAACTGAATATAAGAAAAGATACGATGAGGCATATACACGATATTTAGATGGTGATTATAATAAAGCACTATCAATGTTTGGCTCTCTTATAGAATTAGAAAATATTAATGATCTAACTGACAATTGTCAGTATTGGGTAGGTGAAATTTATTATGCAACTCGTGATTTTAGAAATGCAATTGATGCATTTGATAAGGTCTTTAGGTATGAAGAAAATAATAAAAATTCATATGCTCAGTATAAACTTGGTCTTTGTTATTTAAATATTAATGATAAAAAAGAAGCTGTTAATGCATTTCAAAAAGTTGTAGATAATTATCCAAAACAATCTGACTTAGTTAGAAAGTCAAAAAATTTCATACAAAAGTACAAATAATATTTAAACGATATTCATTTTAAAACTAATAAATCTATGATTCAATAAAAGATAAAAAGATTTTTTTGATGAATAGAAAAATTCAAGAAAAAAATTCATTAAAGATGTATCAATAGATGATAATTGTACCATTTCTTTACCATCATAATTAGAATTAGAAATATACCCATAAACTCTTAAAATCAATATTTTTTATAGTAACTCTACATTTTATTAAAAAATAAATATTGCTATAAGTTAATAAATAGCCCGCTATAATTAGGAAGTACTTATGTTTATAGGTAAATTGCAACAAACCAACAAGGAATTGTCATATGGATCAAATCTTAATCAACCAATCTGTTGCTATACTCTGTGATGGAAATAATATTGAAAGAAGTATTCATGATGCTTCAAAAAATAAAAATGCGATGATTAATTTTGATACACTTATACCTAAGTTGCTTAATGGAAGAGGTCTAAACAGGATGATATATTTTAGAGAAGGTAAGTCAATTTCAACAAAATTAGCAGATAGGCTTCATGAAAATTTTTATGGGTCTGTNATNCCTTGTCATAAATCTGCTGATATTCCATTGACTATTAAGGCTATGCAGCTTGCTTCTAAGGTAGATACAATAATAATTATGTCTGGTGATTCTGACTTTGTTGAACTTGCCACTCATTTAAGAGCTGAAGGAGTTAGAGTAGAGATTGCTGCAATTAGGAAAACTACAGCACAAATACTCATAGATAATTCTGATTATATGCATGAGATCTCTAGTGATGATTGGTTCATTTATAAAGCTCCAAAGACATCCTNAATAAAAAAATGAAACTTTTAATGAAGCTGGGCATTATATAAGAAAGGAGATTCTCAATCTCCTCTTTGTCCTCCTTCAAAAATGCCCTTAATTGGGCATTTTTTGATATATACCATTACAAATTCATTAATAATAAATAACTCAAATTATATTAATATAGCATATGAGTTTCTTAAGAAGAATATCAATCAATTACCCTAAGCTTACTATCACTATTAGTTTGTTGTTTACTATTATTATATCTTCTGGTATAAAATCGTTTATTGTAGATGATGATTTTTTTAAGATGTTTCCCAAAGATATGCCTTCAAGATTATTATGGGAGGATATGACAGATGAGTTTGGAGATAGTGAATTCCTATTTATTGCTTTTGGAAACAAAGACAGTGATATATACAATGTTGAAACTATAAATTCAGTTAAAAATTTAACNGATGCTATAAAGAAAATTAATGTTGTAGATAAAGTTATATCCCTTTCAACAGTTAATATAATTTCTGTTGATCCTGATGATCACGAGGAATTGTATACTGATAGACTATTTCCAGAAAGAAAATTAAACTCTAATGATATTGTTAAGGCTAAAAAATATTTAGATATCAATCCAGACATCAAAAATAGATTAATTAGCAATGATGAAAAATATACTGCTATTGCNGTAAGATCGATTATTAAAGATGATAATCAGAATTATCGTAATAATGCAGATCTTATGAATGAGATNTCTCCATTAGTAGATAAATATCTTTATAATTATAATGTCCACTATGCAGGAAATCCATATATAACAGGAGCAGTTCCAGAATTGATTAAGTCGGATGCCTCCAAGCTAATTCTATCAGGCCTATTTATTATGGTACTGTTGCTGTATCTAAATATTAGAAATGTTAAGGCAGTTCTAATGATTTTATTAGTTATAATTTTATCTTTAGTCAGCATGAATGGCTTTATGGGTTGGATGTTNTATATTACTCAAAATACAATTTTTAACTTTACAATGATAAGTACATCGATGCCAATAGTGCTTCTAACTATTGCAAATTCAGATGGAGTTCATGTAGTCACTCATTTCTTCAAGCAATTAAGAGATCAACAAGATAATAGGACAGCAATTAACTCAACAATGAAAGCTATGGGGCTTCCTATTTTTTTAACATCACTCACAACAATAATTGCATTTCTTGCAATGATCTATGCTCCAATAACTCAATTGATGGGATATGGAGTTGTTGTAAGTTTTGGAATTTTTTGGGCATGGTTCTTGTCAAATTCACTTTTGCCGTCGATGCTATTATTGTCTAGATGGGATTTGAAAGCAAATTTTATATCTAAGCTTGGTTTCTTAGAAAGATTTATTAACAGTTTAGGAAATATTATTTTTAACTATCCAAAAAGAACTCTTTTGATTGGCTTGAGTTTTATCCTATTTGGATTAGTTGGTATTTCATTTCTAAAAGTAGAAGTGAATATTATTAAATTTTTTAAGCCTGGAAATTCGATTAGGCAAAGTACTGAGTTTGTTGATCAGAATTTNGGGGGTACTATGAGTTTACTTATGAGAGTAAATGGAGATATGAATAGTCCANAAAATTTAAGTAGAATCTCTGAGATTCAGGATTATATTGAAACACATCCTGAAGTAAAAATGACAGCATCACTTTCAGATTTAATAAAANAAGCACATAAAACATTATATAATGATGATGATTTTTATACTATTCCAGATAGCTTGAATCAAGTTAGAAATTTATTGTTTATGCTTCCAAAAGAACAAAAAATATCATTTGTAAATACTACTACCTATAAAACAGGAATGGTNCATACTTATTTAACATCACTATCAACAGATGAGATTGTAACTATTTCAAATGATATAGAAAATTATATTAATGAAACATCAAATGGTCAATTAGAAATAGAAACAAGCGGACTTATGATTATTTTAAAAGATTTTATTTCTATGATTATAGAATCTTCAATAATCAGTATTGCTGTTTCAATTTTAGCAATCTTTATAGTTTCTTTTCTATTTTTTAAACGTTTAATATGGGCGGCTTTGTCTGTAATGCCTCTATCATCTGCTGTAATACTTAATTTTGGATTAATGGGAATTTTTGGTGTAAAACTAAGTCATTTAACTGCACTTTTAACATCAATTATAATAGGAGTAGGTGTTGATTTTGCTGTACATTATATATCTAGTTACAGAAGNCATTGTAAGAATCAAAGCGACGCTTCTAAAATTAGTATGTTAACGATAAAAGATGTAGGCTATCCAATAATGCTTGACGTTGTATCAAATATGGGTTTTGCTGCACTTTTATTTTCAGATATTNTGCCACTTAATTACATGGGTGGATTAATGATTTTTGCAATGATATCTACTTCATTTGGAACATTCTTATTAATGGGAACGACAATTGAAATAATAACAAAAAATNANGGAGAAATAATTTGATTTCTGATGTATTATTAAAGNAATATAAAGAAGAATCAGCAGGACTAAAGTCATTGGTGTTAACTGATAGACAGTTATGTGATATTGAACTAATTATGAGTGGTGCATTCGCTCCACTTAAAGGTTTTTTAGGTGAAAATGACTATGATTCAGTCCTAAATAATATGCGATTATCCAGTGGTGAGGTATGGCCTATCCCTATTACGCTTGATGTTGATGAAGATTATATATCAAATAATTCAATTGAAATAGGATCAAAGATTGCTCTTCGAGAAAAAGAGGGATTCTTAGTTGCATTTTTGACTATTTCTGATATTTGGTGTCCAGATAAAAAAGTCGAGGCTGAAGCTGTATTTAAAAGTATTAACAGTCATCATCCTGGAGTGAATAATTTATTAAATATTACAAAGAGTTTATATATTGGTGGGGAGTTGACTTATATACAACAACCAAAACATTACGATTATCCTTTATTGAGGCATACCCCATTTGAGCTGAAAAGTCAATTTGATAAAATGGGGTGGGAAAAAATTGTAGCTTTTCAAACTCGCAATCCAATGCATAGAGCTCATAAAGAAATAGCCTATAAGGCAGCCACAGAAGTTGAAGCAAACTTACTAATTCACCCAGTTGTAGGTCAGACAAAACCAGGTGATATAGATCATTTTACAAGGGTTCGTTGCTATCAAAAAATATTAAATCATTTTCCAGAAGGTACGACAATGCTTAGTCTTCTTCCTCTATCTATGAGGATGGCAGGCCCTAGAGAAGCGTTGTGGCATGGACTAATTAGAAAAAATTATGGCTGTACACACATTGTTATTGGAAGAGATCACGCAGGTCCAGGAAAAGATGAAAATGGTAATGATTATTATGGTCCTTATGAAGCTCAAGATTTATTAAAAAAGTATTCTGATGAAATAGGTATTGAAATGGTTGAATTTAAAATGATGGTCTATGTTGAAGATAAAGCGGAGTATATGCCTATTGATAGTGTACCTAAAGATTTGAAGAAGCTTAATATCTCTGGAACTGAGCTTAGGCATAGATTAGAAAATCATTTGGACATACCTGAATGGTTTACATATCCAGAGATTGTGGATGAATTAAAGATATCATATCCATCAAAAGAAAACCAAGGATTAACACTATTTTTTACAGGTTTATCTGGATCAGGAAAATCAACAATTGCAAACGGTCTAATGGTAAAGCTTAAAGAATATGAAAAGAGAGCTATTACTCTTTTAGATGGTGATATTGTGAGAACACACCTATCAAGTGAGCTAGGTTTTTCAAAAGAACATAGAGATTTAAATATAACACGAATAGGTTTTGTTGCAAGTGAGATTACTAAGAACGGAGGTATCGCGATATGCGCTCCGATTGCTCCTTATGAAGAAAGTAGAGAAACGAATAGGGAATTAATTTCTGACTATGGAAACTATATTGAAATATATATATCAACTCCACTTGAAACATGTGAGAGAAGAGATACAAAAGGTCTATACTCAATGGCAAGACAAGGTAAAATAAAAGGTTTTACGGGTATAGATGATCCTTATGAAGCACCTAAAAATCCATCTCTTGAAATAGATACTACAGATATTACAGAAGAAGAGGCTATTCAAAAAGTTATTCTATTCTTAGAAAAAGGAGGGTATATAAGTTAGTGGATTTGAAAAAAATTCTAGATAATCTAATTGAAATTTCATCATTGGCTGGAAGTGAAATTTTAGATGTATATAATGGAAATATCAATGTTACTTTGAAGGATGATTTATCTCCATTGACAGATGCAGATAGAAGATCTAACGAAGTTATAGTTAGTAGGCTCAATGATTTATATCCTGAAATACCAATTCTNTCCGAAGAAGGTCATAAAATTGAATATAAAGATAGACAAAAATGGAATANNTTTTGGTTAATTGATCCACTTGATGGAACAAAAGAGTTTATAAAACGAAATGGCGAGTTTACAGTTAATATTGCATTAATTGAAAATGGTAATCCTTTAGCAGGAGTGGTATATGCTCCAACGACAAATATATTTTGGTATGGAGCAAAAGATATTGGCTCATATAAAAAAAATAATAGTTCACTTCCAGAATCTATTTCTGTTAGAGATTCAAGCAATGAGGCAGTTAAAATTGTATCTAGCAGATCTCATCCAAGTCCAAAACTCCAGGCTTATCTAAATAAATTTGAAAATCATGAGATTGTAAATATGGGAAGCTCGCTTAAAATTTGCTTAGTTGCTGATGGCAGTGCTCACATATATCCAAGGCTAGGCCCTACCATGGAATGGGATTCAGGAGCTGGTCATGCTGTTTTAAAATATGCAGGAGGTTTTTTAACAGATACTACTACAAACGAAGAGCTAGTCTATAATAAAGAAAATCTATTAAATCCAGATTTTATTTGTTATGGATCAGCAATAAAAAGGAAATATGAAGTTTTATAGTACAATAGTACTTATTGGTATTATTTTTTGTCAGTCTGGTTATGATATTGCCAAGTCAATGTCAAATAGAAATTCACCTCTAGATATTAAGTCAGTATTAGTTATGACTCTTAAGGATAAAAGGGGAAATACTCTTGAATCTCAATTAATTTCATATACAAAAGATAATAGCCAGAAACAGATGATATGGTTTACTTCTCCTCCAGAAGATAGAGGTATTTCTCTTTATAAAATTGAAAATAAAAATGGTAAAGATTTAATGAAGATGTGGCTACCAGCTTTTAAGAAAATAAGAAAAATATCATCTAGAAAAAAATCAGAAAGCTTTATGAATTCNGANTTAACATTTGAAGATTTATANAATAGAAGNTTGGATGANTNTACCTATGAAATAGAAANTATAAATGATTCAATTTATATATTNACAAGTTTNCCNAAAGAANATTTAAACTCTNCTTATAGCAANCATATTAGCTGGATGCNAGCNAGTGATCTTTTAATATTTAAAGAAGAATCGTATAACANTAACAATATTTTGACCAAAACAAAAGANATAAAGTATACCAATATTAATGGTTTTGATTTAGTAAAAGAAATTAAGGTTAGAGATATTAAAACAAAACATGAAACACATCTAAAGTTTAAGGATGTAGAAATTAATTCAGGGATAAAAGATAGTCAGTTTCATGAGATGAATTTAAAAAGGATACCCATTAAATGAGAAGTTACTTATTGATAATAGTTCTATTCAACTTTCTATTATCTGCAACANTAAGACCAGAAAATAATTCTGAAATTAGCTATACCCATGTGCTATTTGAATGGGAACAGATTTATAATGCCACAAACTATCAGATTCAAATATCAACAGATGATCAGTTTTTAAATTTACTTGTTTCAGAAACAGTTCCTTCCCTTATATACATTGATAAAGAAAATCTAGATTGGAATTCATCATACTTCTGGAGAATAAGAGCTAAATACAATGAAAATAGTTATGGAGAATGGCAATCAGTTTATTCATTTCAAATTTTAAATTCAATTACAAACCCATCTATAACTTTATACAATGAAAATTCCTACCAGGATGGAATTACATTCCTAGGTTCTCTTGATGGTAATTTTAGTGCAGCTTTTGATAAGGATGGTAATGAAATCTGGAATACTCAGGATAAGAATTTAATTATGTATAATACAAATCTAAAGGGTGAGCTTTATGGTTGTCATTATAATCCTCAATTAGAAAATTCTTATCCAGGTATTGAGATGGACTTAGATGGAAATTATATTTGGCAAGAGCCAAATGAAGAATTCGTTCATCACGATATATTGAAATTGCCCGATGGTAATTATTTAGGGATAGCAGAATCAATCCAAAATCTATCTGTACCTGAGACGGGCCCTTGGTATGGGGCATGTATTGGGATGTTTGGTCCAGCAATGTGTAATGGAAATAATTTTCCATGGGTAGGTGATAAGCTTATCATATGGGATAAAGATTCCAATGAAACTATTTGGGAATGGGATACCTTTGATCATTATAGCATAGAAGACTATGATGGTGTTTATTATAATGATGGTGTCTATGCAGGTAGCTGGGATTTAGCTTTTAATTTATTTCGATATGATTGGACTCATGTCAATGCGGTTTCATATAGTATTGAAGATAATGCTATATATATATCATGTCGACATTTATCAAGATTAACTAAAATATATTTTAACTTTGATAATTATGATGACCCTGATAATGGAACAGTTATTTGGAATATAGGTCAAGATATGCCATCAGGAGAAGTTCATTGTGGACATGATCTTAATTTTAGTTGGCAACATAGTGTTGCTTCATTAGAAAATGGAAATATTGTAACTCTTGATAATGGAAATTTAAGTGATGATTTTAATCCTGCTCTTACTCATCCAATATCAAGAGCTATAGAAATAAATCCAAATGAAACAGAGGCAGGATGCGATGCAGAGATTGTATGGGAATATAGTTTGCCTGAAGAATTATTTGGACACGCGTCAGGAGGAGCACAAAAACTTGAGAATGGGAATTACCTTATTTCTACAGTAGGTGACGGTGGAACTACACTTGAGATTTCTAATGATATGGAAATTATTTGGGAAGCAAAATATAATTTAAATTTAGGTCTCATCCATAGAGCTTATAGAGCTCATAGCTTATACCCTGTTGAAGCTTCAGCAGTTGCTCAAGGTTTAACATCTATAGCCGCTCCTTACANTGGCAATATTGGAATCTATGTACCATTTCTTGATAGTATTAGGGTTAGTTTTGATATATATAATAACGGATCCACTAGTGAGAATTTTATTTACTCTTTTNGTAGTATAGACGTTAATGAGTGGTACCCATATTCTGA
Source organism: bacterium TMED161 (assembly GCA_002171125.1). Taxonomy (GTDB): domain Bacteria; phylum Fidelibacterota; class Marinisomatia; order SCGC-AAA003-L08; family D37C17; genus TMED161. The sequence goes on from NHHK01000017.1 coordinate 20,679, forward strand.
AAAAACAATAACATTGGATGCTGGTCAAAAAGAAACTGTAAGTTTNNCAGGTCATCCGTACTTATCTGATGAAGGTGATCCTGATATTAATAATGTTCAATTTAATCTAAGATCTATTAATAATAGTAATATTAATAAAACATATAATTATACTGTCTATGCAACTTTAGATGACTTATCAAATGATCCACATGTTAATGATTTTAAATTGATTTCTGCTTATCCAAACCCATTCAATCCATCAGCTATTATAAAATTAAATTTAGATGAATTTTCTAGTAATGTATCTATTAATGCCTATGATATTAATGGAAAACTGATTGAAAATATATACTCAGGAAGTTTAAACTCTGGGAGCCATACTTTTAATTGGAAGCCTGTTGATATATCTAGTGGAAAATATTTTATTAGATTTGAATCACATAATAGAAATGATGTAATAGAAATTATATATTTAAAGTAAGTGTAATATTCTTTTACAATTATTTTATATTATAAAAAAATAGAATTTAATAGTTTAACAACAAATTAAAACCATTTGGAGAATAAAATGAATTTTATACTTTTTGCTTCTTTATCACTTTTAACATCATTTAGTTTTGGTCAGTATAATTTTTCCTTAGAGGACTTAAATTCAACTTCACCATCATTTAATCAGGATGTTAGTCCGAGTGGAAATGTATCTCTTGTCTATTTTGGTCATTATAACTGAGGACTCTGTACTTCTCGGTTCGGGGAGTTAGCTGATTTGCATGAAAGTCTATTGGCGGATGGTTACGATGATGTGAAGCTTTTTGGTGTAGGAAAAGATTCTCATATGAGCTCACTTTCAAATTGGACAAGCTCAATCAATATACCAGTTACTGCTGATGAAGGGAGTTTCCCTGTATGGAATGCATGGGGTGCAGGGCAAAGAGATTTATTTGTAATTGATTCAGATGGTCAGGTTGCATTACAGCAAAATATTTCAGGTGGTCTTCCATCAAATTTAGAAAGTTTAGTTATTGATTTAATTCCTACTTCTAATTGTGACGATGGATTTATTGAAATTCTTGATATTCCTAATACATGTATTGTGTTTGATCAATCAACATGTTTTCATGAAGGAGATATACAAGTTTTATCAGAAATAGCTGAACTAAACGGTATTTCAGATTTAGACCCATTATATATGGGATCTCAAAATTGGCTTTCAGGGCGTTTAAAGCGAATACAAATTGGAAATTATTTTCAAGGTGGTAATATAGATCTTGTCTCACTTCCAGAATCTATTTCTACACTTGATGATTTAACAACATTGCAGGTAGATAAAAATTCTCTTACCTCGCTTCCAAGTGGAGTAGGGGATTTATCTCAATTACAGCTTTTAATTGCTTCAAATAATGATATAGTAAGTGTTCCTGAGTCAATTAATAATCTATCACAGGTTTGGTATTTAGATTTAGGTTATAATGCAATTCAAGAAATTCCTGATATTTCTAGTATGGAATCATTATTGTATCTNTATATATTTGGAAATCAAATTACAACAATCCCAGAATCAATTTGTACTTTAGATTTAAATTGGAGCGGACTAGATGATGGTTTTATGCCTTATTTTGCTTGTGGTGGCAATAACCTTTGTGAAGACATTCCTGCGTGTGTTGAAGAATCAACTAATTTTGAGATTGGATTAGAGGCAAATTATTATTCGTTTACGATTGAACTTCTTCAAGATTGTGGTGAAGATTGTGTATCTGGAGATGTTAATGCTGATAGTTCAATTGATGTACTAGATGTAGTGAATACTGTAAGTTACATACTTGGNAGTGCTATTCCTTCAGATTCACAGGCATGTGCTGCAGATATAAACAGTGATGGAAATATTGATGTACTTGATGCAGTACAAATTGTACAAATTATTTTAAATTGATTTAGAACGAATATTTTATCTGCATTCTAAAGTGAGAGAAATCTTCCATTTGATTTAATGGGTAATCTAGAGCTCTGTCATAATCATCGCCCATATTTGATTTTGACTTTGGATGTTCTTGGTCACCATTAATGTAATTAATAGCAAAATTCCCACTAACTTTATTTGATATTTTGTAGTCTCCTACTAATTCTAGAAAATAGCCCCTATATTCAATATCCATTAAGTTTCTAAGCTGAATGGAAAATCGTTCATTTAATGATTTTTTTATTCCTAGAAGTACAGCATTTCGTGTCATTAATGCTAGTGGAGACCCCATTCCAGGATAAAAATATGTATATGGATTAAATCCATCTATTTGTTGAAAGAGAGGTATGTCTATAGATTCTCCTTCTTCAAGTGGAGAATCTGCGCTATAGCTCAATGTATCGTACTTGAAATATTGTACAAATAAATCAAATCCTTTTGGAAGTGGGTATTCTAACTGTATGGTTGTTTGATAATATTTAGATTCTTCAAATATAGGAGTAGATCTATAAAGTTCTTCTTTTAAAAATGGATATGCTGGTGGGTTNGGATGTGCCCTACTTACATTCCGGTTTTGATCATTAGTATCAAAGAATCCTAGATCCATTCGAACAGATAAATCTCCCAAGAATGTTTGAGCACTAAGCCCTAAAACATTTGTTTTTCTGTAAGCAAAAACGGTATCTGGTTCTGAATAAATTTCACCACCTGTTGTTTCATGAATATTAATCCCAGATAGATTGTAGATTCGGTCATAGCCACTAAAGTANCTTGTTGCTATGTCAACTAAATCTGAATTATACTGAAGGTATACCCCATATTCATTCACCTTTTCTATATCCATAAATTGATAATTGTTGGGAGTAACAGGTAAATCAATTGGAAATTCAGCTAGACTAGATGGGAGTCTATTAATTGAGTGAAAGGGAGTAGTCGTAAACCCTAATTTGAAATTATTTAAATACATATCTATTGCAAGAGAGTTCGAAGCGATTTTTCGTTCTGTACCTGCTTCAAATAAGAAATTATAATCATATGCACTTGTGTTATCAAGAGGACTGTTTTCATCAACAAAGCCCCAAGTTTGAATTTGTTTTCCGATTCTTATTTCCCCAAAATTTAATAGATAGGTCATATATAATTCACGAAGATCAATTAAGAAATCTTGAGGGTCATCCATTTTAAAAGAGTAGTTATTTATATTAGGTTGATATTCGAGCGAAAATTTGCTTAACAGTTGAAATTGACTATGTTGATGTCCCCATGATAGATTTAACATTCTATAAGGTAGGTTAATGATTTTTTGATCTTCCAGTTTTGAAATATAGTAGAAGTTAGCATTACCATTTAAAAATGAATCACTATTTTCACTAAAAATAAAATTGAATGTTAAAAAAAATAGTATTATGAATCTTTTCATGATTTAGTCCTTATATAGTTTTTCTAATGATTTTTCAAGATCAGTGATCATTTCAGATCCTTGAGTCTTCCATGCCGTTGTTAGTGCATATGAAGGGAAGCTAGGTCCTTGATCTCCATTCCAAGTATAGCTTACTCGAGTAGACAATTCATCTATTTTTTCAAGATACCACTCTCCCGCAGCATTTTCTAATCTTACGCAACTTGATAACGCTGGATACGTCTCATCTTCAATCGCACGAAATGCATATGATGCAAAGTTAGGTTCTTTAAAAATACTATACTCTACTAGATAGTCTCTATCATAGAATGGAAATGGCATATCAATTTTCATATAAATGATATCTTCTAAAACTTTTTCAGAAATAATAACTCTATTAAAAATTTTTGAATAATTTTCTTCTTTTTCAATCATTTTAGAAACTGCTTCAAATTCAAAAGGTAGAATTGATGAAGTGCGAACCCAGTTTATATCGCGCTTTTCAATATACCCGACCCATATATTTTTTTTTCCAGATTGAAGCTCTATCCAACTATCATTTGAATTATAATTAGGTAGCTCATAACCAAACAAGTTTAAAGCTACTAGAAAAAAGATTATTTTATAATAATTACTGGACATGGGTATTAATTTTCTGGTTCAAAAACGTTTCATAAATAACTTTGCAATCATCTTTGATTTGCTGCTCTGTAATTCCAAACTTTGTTAGATCATATTTATGACCACTTTTATATGCTCTTTGCTTTTCTGCAGTTTCTTTTATATTTCTTTTAAATTCATTTGATGGTTTGTGTTCAATAAAGGGGAGCACTTCATCCATAAGGCCATCAAAGTCTGTCATCATTCTATCGAACTGTATGATAGCCACTTTAGACTTATCAATTCTACCATTTATCCAATCATCATGGAAGCGTAATTGTAGTTCTACAAGTGCCCTATACAATCTATTTATAAAATGCTGTCGTTTCTCTTCTGGAAAGCTCCAAAATCCAAACATACTATCTAAAACTCCGGTTACCAAACTTAAACCTGAAGGGATAACATTTAATGGGTCTCTTACCATGTATAATAACTTTGCGTCAGGAAACTTATTTAAGAATGCGGGTACATTTACGCTGATTGAAAATAATTTTCCAATTATTCGATCTGATTTTGATGTGATCAGTGTTCGTTTCCACATTGTTTGCAGCCAATTAAAATCCCGCTGAGAGTTATCTCTTACTTTAGGTTGAAACCAATCAAGTAAATCTTCTTTTGCCCATGTTAGGATAAATGCATATAGGAAAAAACCATCAAAAAACCTGAAAAGTAAAGAAGGATCATCTGTCTCTAGTGAATTCAGGCTTGTTTTATGAATTTCATCTGAATGGAAACGAGCAGGACTAACTTTCTCAAGTAAGGGTAAAATAGGTTTAATAATTTTTTGAAGGACTGCAGAAGTAAAAATGATTTGATATAATTTTGATCCATTGCCCACTTTATTTTTTGCGAGATATCGATGAATAAATGTTGTGCCTGATCTAGGATTTCCTACAATTAGTATTGGTTTTTTTATTTTTCTGCTAATTTTAAAAGGGAAAAATATCCAATCTATTTTCATAAATAGAAAATTTATAAGTCTTAGAGATAGGAGATACAAGCCGAAAAAAATAGGAATGATCCATTTTCCAAAAGCTTGACCAATTGTAAGATAGGCTTTAGTAACTCTCTTTAAAAATCCAACTTTCAAATTATTTCCTGTTTTTTTATAAAATAACTTACCAATAGAAATTAGTTACCTTTGCAGTAAATTATGTAACAAATATTTACATAAAATTATATAATATTTTATTATTCTATAGATAATATATATATGTTATTTTAATTAAAATTAAAAGATTTGGAGTTGTTATGAGATTAGGTAAAATTTCTGTTCTATTTATTAGTTTTTCATTATTAGTTGCTGATGTTTACGAAGGGTATATGCTTTATACACCTGGTGGTGGGGGTGGTAGCAACACAACCTTTTATAAAGATTGGGAGGGAAACACAATTAATACCTGGTCTCATAGTAATGGTCCTGCAAGTATGCCTTACCTACTTCCAAGTTCAGATGGAGGAGTTGAGAATTCACTATTATACTATCCTTGCCGATCCAATAATCCATCCATGGATTCAGGTGGAGTTGGTGGAAAGGTTGTTATTTATAACTGGGATGGAGATGCTTTATATACCTACAATATTGATAGTAACGATTATAATCACCATCATGATATTACAGTGCTTCCAAATGGTAATTTTATAGTAGTTGCTTGGGAGCGTCTTTATTCGAGTGAATGGCAAGCTTTGGGACGACAAAGTGTAAATAATAATTTAAATCAGATGTGGATGACTGCTTTTTTTGAGATTCAGCCAACACTTGATGGTAGAACAGAGTCTATTGATAATTTTGATGCAGTGGTATGGGAATGGCATATTAAAGATCATCTCATTCAGGATGTAGATCCTTCACTAAATAACTATGGAATTATTTCAGAACATCCGGAGCTTTTTGACATAAATTGTGGTTCAGCTGGAAGCAATGGAGGTCCAGGTGGTCAGGCAAATGGAGATTGGATTCATGTTAATGCAATTGATTACAATGCAGATCTTGACCAACTTGTTTTTTCTTCACGACATCAAGGAGAAATTTTTATAATTGATCATAGCACAACTACTGAAGAGGCGGCATCCCATTCTGGAGGTAATAGTGGTATGGGTGGAGACTTTCTTTATCGTTGGGGAGGACCAAACAATTATGATAGAGGGAATAATGCTGATAACATATTAAGTGCACAGCACGGTGTTAATTGGATACCTGAAGGTTATCCTGGTGCAGGTAATTTAATTCTGTTTAATAATGAGCACAGCGGTAATAATGCAGCAGTTCTTGAAATTATTACACCAATACAAGAAGATGGAAGTTATGAATTAGTAGGAAACCAACCTTATGGCCCAGATTCATGGACATGGATATATAATAGTAATTTATCTTCTCCAATGCAGAGTGGTGCATTTAGACTACCAAATGGAAATACATTTATAACTGAGGCTGCAGACGCAGAAATTACAGAAGTTACTTCCTCTGGTCAGATTGTTTATTCTTATTCATATCCAAGTAACAATGCAATTATTGCAAGAGCGAGTAAATATGCTCCTGAATTTTTCGATTCTCCATATATCCCTGGAGATGTGAATGGAGATCAAACAATTGATATTCTAGATGTTGTTCAAGCCGTAAATATAGTTTTGGGATCTATGGACCCAACACCTGCAGCAGATTTAAATGAAGATGGAATTGTTAATGTGCTTGATGTAATTCAGCTTATAAATGTTATCATTNGTACCAATTAGGTTATATTTATTTTTATTACTTATCTTATTTGGATGTGATAGCCCAACTAATTCAAGTGAAAACATAACATTTTCTGGAATTACTGAAACTGATTCTAATGGTAATATCATTGGAAATATAGATTCTTATGATTGGTGTCCGTTTAATATGAATCTAATGAATGGTGGATATGGCTTAAATCCTATTTATCCTAATCCAGTTTCAGCTCAGAATTCAGAATTGTTTGGATACTCTTATCAAATTTGCTATCAATATTCAACCCCATATGATTCTACATTTACTACTTTAAATCATATAAATATTGATATAGTAAGTGTAAACAATGATACGATATATAGTTTTGAAGATAACTTTGCAAATGGTCCTTTTGGATCTTGTACTTTTATAGCTGATACTCTTGTTGTTGATTCCATTTATAGGATGTATTTAACTTCAGATGATTGGAATTGTTTTGGAGACATACAATTTCAATGAAAAAAATAGTAAGGAACTAACTATGTATATAAAAAAAAATTGCTATACTATTGTTTTTTTCAATTTCATTTTCTCAATATTTTGGAGGAAATATTTCTATTGGTGGGGCATTTCCCCAAGGAGAGTTTAAAAACCAAGAGGTGCCTTCCTCTTTTGCTATTGATTTAAATGCTTTATATTATTTAAACGACTATGCAGCATTTGGTTTTAATTTTGGTGGGTCTCAATATGGATATACTGAGAGAGAAATTCCTTTTAATCAATGGGTAGCGCTTGGACTTATTGAGGAAACAAGAAACAGTATGCTATACGGAAATCTCTTGCTCAAAATTTTCCCATTTAAGGGACCGGTTAAAATTTATGGAGAAGGTCTTTTAGGCTTTAAAAATTTAAATACAACAACAAAACTATTTTCTCAAAGTAATAATTGTGATAATCCTGAAACCGATGTTAATGAGTGTGAATTAGCTTCAGATACAAATGCATCAAACACAGCTTTTGGGTATGGTGTTGGAGGAGGACTTGAGGTGGTTTTAACAAAAATGAAAGATGATGATGGTAATGAAGTAGGTACATTGTCATTTATTGTATCTGCAAAGCATCTTTGGGGTGGAGATGTTCAATATTTAAAAGAGGGTGCAATAACCGTAACCCCAGATCCAAATGGAATTGACTTCCCAAATGTAAATTATGACTTTAGTCAATCTAGAACTGATGTAATGCACTATAGCATTGGNATACACTTCACTTCTAAATAGAGTAAAGCTTATAGTTTATCAATAAACTCTTTAATCCTAATGAAATATTGATTTTGAGCATGCATTAGAATATTATTATGGTTAGCATTATCTACAACCCATAATTGTTTTTGATTAGACTTCGAATTACTATAAACCAATTTAGCTTCATCTAATGGGATGATGTCATCTTGATCTGCATGAATAATAAGTAAAGGTCCATCATAGTTTGAAATTTTTTTTAAATTTTCAAATCCATCTTTGGTTTTATATCCAATATCTTGTGGATTTATACGCAATATATTCATTAGTGGAGTTTCTGTTCCAAAGCCACTTTCTATAATACATCCATCTATATCAAATTTTTGATTAGATATAATTTCTGATGCTGATGCACTTCCTAAAGATCTACCCATTATAATTTTTTTATTTAAGTAATTATTTTCGATTAGATAAGAATGAACATATGAAAAAATTATTTTTGAATCTGAATGAAGATTATTCTTAGTAGGTGAACCTGAGGATAGTCCATATCCTCTGTAATCAGCAACAATAAAATTTATATCATATTTGTTATAATATGATGCAATCTCATCATATTCATTTGAAAGTTCAGCATTACCATGAAAAAATAATATAGTAGGGTAGGAAGTATCTTTCAGAAAAAATCGAACTGATACAAATATATCTTTTTCTACTTCCACAAGATGATCGTTTTCATCTTTTGGTTTAAAAGTAGGTCTTGGGAAGAAAATTGAATTTAGTAATTGACTATGATCATTCATTTTTTATTTCTTTTTAGATCATTAAATTTATATTTATTAGTCTTCTATTTTAGAGCTAAGTAAGGTTATTTGATCAACTAATTCTTCTATTCTTTCTTTAATATTTGATTTAATATTATAGTTTTCATCGAAACCCGATCTATCAGTGTAGACAAAGCGAGGAACGATAATGCATCTAAAATCTAACATCAAACTATTCATATATGAGGTAACAGACATGTAAGAGCCTTTTCCCCCAGCTGCACATATAAACCCTACAACTTTTTTAGTCCATGCTCTCCCGGTAAGCTCCATGAAATTTTTTGCAGCAGCATTTAGATCATACATATAGATAGGACTTGCAATAATAATAGATTTTGATTCCTTTACTAAATTTGATAATTCTTTTACTGTTGGATTATCATAGCAACTGTCACCATCACAGAATGGAAGTTCCATCGTTTGAAGGTCTAAAAATTTTACTTCTTGATTATATAAAGTACTAGCATAATTTGCTAAAATTTTACTCTTACTATTTTTGTTTAAACTGCAGCTAACAATTAAATGCATTGAAACCTCTATATGTTTTTGAAAATATAGCTATCAATGAACAATATTTAGTATTATTTTTTTATATATTTAGAAGGATTGCTATGACTGATAAAATAAGACCATTTCATTTGGCATTTCCAGTAAAAGACTTGAAAGAAGCTAAACAATGGTATTGTAATGTTCTAGGTTGTACTGTAGGTCGTGAATCTAGTGATTGGATTGATTTTAATTTGTTTGGACATCAGGTGGTTGCACATCTTTCAAGAAATAAAAACAATTTTGAATCGAATGAAGTTGATGGAGATAATGTTCCAGTAAGACATTTTGGAGTCATTTTAAAACCAAAAGAATGGNAACGGTTAAAAATAAGTCTTGAAGAAAAAAATATTGAGTTTTTAATTAAGCCAAATACTAGATTTAAAGGACTTAAAGGAGAGCAACATACTTTATTTATTTTAGATCCAAGTGGAAATGCACTTGAGTTTAAATCTTTTGAAAATGACTCAATGATATTCGAAAAATAGGAAATACATAGTTCTATTGTTTAATTTGAAATAAATAGTTATTTTTCAACGAGATGTGCACAATATTAATTAGAAGATAACTTGTGATGTATTTCACATTTTAATTAATATATTTATTACAAATTATAAAGAAGAAATTTTACGAGGAACCTATTATTAAAAAATTATTTACAATATTATTATGCTTACCTCTTTTTTTTACGACACTTTGTGCTCAAGAAGTAATTATCTGGGTAGAGGATGTTGTTACTGGGGCGATTGGCCTAGAAGATGGTCAAGCTGAAGTTAAAATTAATATAACAACCACAGTTCCAATATATAGTTACAGCTTTACGTTAGAAGGCTTTGATAATGTGTTGTCTACTAATTCCAGTAATATTGTTCCTGATTGCATGGCATGGTCATTCTTTGGGGAAGATAATATAAACATTCTAGATGATTATTTTTACGGAGGTGGTATAGGGGGAAGTGTAATCCCGATTACAAGTAATGGGGAGTTTTTATCAGTAGTTTCAGACTATAATACCGATAATGATACTTTTTATTTGACTTTCAATGAAGTCATACCCGGAGTAAATGGACAAGGAACAAATTTTTTCACATATAATGAAGATACACAAACCCCTGAGCTTGTAGATCACGTATGGCTACCTAGATCGTGGCAAATTGGAGGTAATCAGACATATGATTATATAGGTCAAGATTGTGCAGGTGAAATTTGGGGTCTAGCAGAATGGGATGATTGTGCTCTTTGTACTGGTGGCAATACAAGTTTTGATTATAACTATGTATTAGATTGCGCAGGTGTATGTTATGGTGATTCTGAACTTGATAATTTTGGTGGTTGTTGCACTCCAAGTGAAGATGGTGAATTTCAAACATGGTGGATCGATAGCGATAATGACGGATATGGAGAAACTTTTGGTGCAACGCTTGAAGAATGTGATGCTTTGGGCGGTATCTTTGATGAAGGTCTATGCATAGCATTTGCATGTTATTTGCCTGAAGGATTTGCAGGAAATGACCTTGACTATGATTTAGACTGTGATGGAACCTTAGATGATTGTCAGGTTTGTGGAGGAAATTCTGTATGTGATGGTAATGTAGTTAATGACCAATGTGATTCAGATTCCAACTGGGAAATGGATGGAAGTGCTTTTGATTGCACAGGATTATGTGGAGGCACAACCTTACAGTTTGATTGGTATGCAGATTGTGATTCAGATGGTCTTGCTGATAATCAAAATTATATATCGGTGTGTGGAATGCCTTCTGATAATGATGATACTTTTAATACCCTTTGCCCAAATGGTGGAAATATAATTTCTATTGATCCTCAAAATCATACTTTTGATCCACATCCAGAATGTACCTCTAATCAAGTTGATGTATGTGGAACATGTGATGGTGTTGGGCCAGATTGTAGAGAAACATGCTCCCCAGATTCTCCACTTTCAATTAATTGTAATCAGGATGGCTATGGATGGGGACCTGAATTAAGTCTAACAATTGAGCCTCTTGCTGCAACTGCTGATGGAGACTCCATAATATTTATTCAACAGGAATGTAGGCCATATATTGGTTATGAATCTAATTTTAATTATGCTCATGATAATGGGGTAGATGTTTGCGGTCAATGCTTTATAGGTGATCTAGAAGAAGGTCTGCAGGATTATCATACAAATTATTCCTGTTCGGGCTGTACTGATATTCATGCAGATAATCATGATGATGATGCGCTATTTGATGATGGAAGCTGCTTTTTCCAGTTATATGCAGGAGATGTAAATAGAGATGGATTTGTTAATGAGATTGATTTAGATGGCATAGCACAATTTTGGAATTTCCATACTGATTTAGAACGTGATGGTGCAAGTATTCTTTGGTTCCCTCAGTTTGCCCAAGATAGTTATTGGTATGACCCATCTGGAGAGCAGTCAACTAGTTCTTGTGCGATGTTTGCTGATGCAGATGGTGATGCTATTGTTAATAGTGGTGATATATCCGCAGTATTACTTAATTGGGGTAAAGAGGTAAGTAATACATACTATTACCCATGGGGATCAAATGGAAATGCTCCTAATTGTTTAACAAGTAATCCAGATCTTTTCAGAGACAATTATGAACAAATATATAGTTATATCATAAACAATTTCCCCTATAATTCGGAAAATCAAGATGCCATAGAGTATTTAGCCAATTTACTTGATTTAGAAATTGAACCAGATTTTATTCCAGATAATTTTAAAGTATATCAAAATTATCCAAATCCATTTAATCCATCTACTCAATTCCCAATTGATTTAGCTAGAGAATCAAGTGTATCTTTAAAAATATTTAATATTAGTGGCAAGGTTGTTTACGAACAAAAAGTTCAATCAATGCAACCAGGAGTGTATGTTGAAGATAGTCCATTTTCATGGAATGCAATTGGTCAACCTTCAGGTATTTACTTTTACTCTTTTGAATTATCATCTGGAGAAATTGCCTTTAATAAGTTAATGCTTATTAAATAAAAAATAAATATGAAATCAACTTTAACTCTATTAGTCTTAGTATTTACCCTAATTACTAGTTGTGACGATGAAAACTTTAGATGGGATTCAGATCCTCCTGAAGTTAGAATTAACTGGCTAAATCAAGCACAAATTGAATCTGAAAATGCGATAGGTGATATAGTTAACTTAGAGCTTGCTCTTGAATTCTCNAATATGCCTTATATGTACTCTGTAGATTTTAAAGTTCATTTTGACCATACACTTTTTAATCCTGATAGTTTTGATTACCAGATATTTCCATCTTTTTTTACTACGGGTGGAGAAGTGCTTTTGACTGATGTTAATTCTAATGGAGAATATGATGCAAGCGATGGAGATGAATATCAAGATAGTAATGGTAATAATCAGTGGGATGCCCCAACACCATATCCTATTGGAATTGTAAGACTTGACACTACACATACAGGGAATACAGAAAATTTTGAAGATTTAAATAATAATGGCCAATATGATTATGGAGAAAATTTTCAAGATGATAATGGAAATCTTGCATGGGATGATGGTTTAGAAGTGTATTTTTCTGGAGCTTTAGGAATTCCATCTCCCGAAAATGCAGTCCCATCTAATGCTTATGGCTCAGGGCAAGTTTGTAAGTTTTATCTATCTGGTGTATATACAGCTACAATCTTTGATGTAGAGATTGTTGAAGCTGTTGAGTATGAGGATGCTAATATTGATCCAACAGAATTATCAGTTAATAACTGGGATATTTATCCTTATCTAGTAGGTAATCCACATGATCCAGTTTTAAGAATGCAGCAACAAGAATCAGATGATAATTCTGTTGTTATATCAATTGAAATAGGTGATTCTCCAAAATTATCAAGACTCCAAAAAACAATTACTTATGATCCAGCTGTACTTTCCTATAATCAGAATGAAATACTTGATTTCTTTGATTTATTAAACTATCAAGTGACTCTATTACCTGATGATAATCAAGGAGAAATTCTTCTGGAATTTATTCATAATGATGCAGATCAGATTTCGTCAGGAGTTGATGAAGCATCATTCGCAGAAGGAAATGGATCTATCTTGAATATAACATTCTTGGTCAACCCTAATGACTCAATTGCCACATTAACTATCCCTGAAAGCTCAGTTTCAGCAGATAGCTATAATTTTTCTATTGGAGAATCATATCCACTTGATATGAATTTTTGGACAATAGAGGAATCTTTGCAAATTAATTTCTAAGTATATTTTCTAAAATAGATTAGACCTTGATTTTATTAAATTAAAGACATATTATTGTATTAGACTTTGGTTGGTTTTTACTGTTAAATATATTTATAAAATGAGGTTCATTTATGCTAATTAAATTTATTTTGTTATCATGNTTTTTATGGCTTTCATCTTGCGATGATCCTGCTAGCTCAAGTGAAGACTTGATGCAGAAATTATACGTATGTGATGAAGGCTCAGATCGAGTTATTATTCTTGATGCTACATCAGATAATCTAAGCCAAATTAAAGCTATTGATATTAACTTTACTAGTGATAACGATGATTCAGAGACACCACATTACATTGCAATTGACCAATCTTCTGGCTATTGGTTCGTGACTGTCAAGGGTTCAGGGTTTGTTGGAATGTTCGATTTGAATACTGATACTCTAATTGACACATTTAATTTAGGACCTATGAGTATGCCAGCTTTTATTGGAGTTGATAAAAATAAAAAAAACATTTTTGTATCTAGAGGAGCAATGATGGGTGGTGATGATTATTTATATGTTCTAGACTATTCTGGGGGGNTACTTGTTGATGCTGGACTTGTTGACTTTACTGCAGTTGTTCCTAGCTTTTCTCAAGTACATGCTTTATCTGTTGATTATCCAACTATACGAGGAACAAGCTTAGTTTCTGCAAGCTATAGTCAAGATTTGTTTGCTGTTATGAGTCTTGAGAATGATGTATTTACTCCATCTATTTATCCATTAGAACTTGATAATGATGGTGGCGCAGAATCTAATAGGATTAGACCTTTAACAGTAACCCAGAAAGATGATTTTATTTTCTTTTCTTGTCATGGAAATAATTCAAATAACATTCCTGGACATATACAATCATGGAGCTTAACTACAGTTGATCAATTAGATACTCTTCAGCTTTCATTTTCATCGAAGCCATGGCATATAACACCATCTCCAAACTCAAATGAAATTTTTACGGTTTTAAAAGGTACTCAAGGTATGCTTGGAGAAGATGATGTGTACTCTGAGGCTGGTTTATCATGCTTATCATATGATGAAAATGGTAACCTAACTGAAAAATGGAGAAATACTAGTTCAGATTTTAATATGTTGCATGGTATTGCTATTTCTTCTGATGGCTCTAGAGCATATGTATCAAGTATGGGNAATGGTTCGGTTTTAGTTTTTGATACTTCTTCAGGAGATTTATTAAATACGATAGATGGACTAGGTATGTATAATCAAGANTCAGAGCANTCTGGNAAAACANTATCNGGATTAGCTATTACTCAATGAACAAAATAAAAANATAGAAATAATTAAAACCTAAATCATACATATTTAATGAAGGGTTCTTTCTTAATATTANTACANTCAGTATGTATCAGCTATGGAATAACATTTAATTTTCAGAATAATGCTGCTTCTATTGACTACAATAGTCAAATATATGATAATCCATTTACTGGTGGAATAAATTATGCAAGAATATCTTGGTTTGACTGGGACCAAGATGGTGATGTTGATTTGTTTTTATTAGATGAAGATTTACACTTCAAATATTTTGAAAATATTGGGGACCAATATAATCACAATTTTATACTAGTTGATCATCCTATTAATGATATTAATGGAGTTGGATGGTTTTATTTGTCTGATATGAATGATAATGGTAATATAGATTTGATTACTCAATCATCTCTTAATCCATCACATGTTATGTTCTTCGAATTTAATGGAATTGAATTTGAATATATTTCTTTACTATATAAAAATGATGATAGCCCTCTAAACAATACTTCTGTAATGACACCAACCTTTGCTGACATTGATAACGATGGGGATCTTGATTTTTTTAGTGGTAATATTAATGGTACTGTGAACTTCTTTAATAATATTGGCCTTAGTAATGATTTACCAGTCTTTGAATTTTCAACTTCATTTTGGCAAGATATCATTATTACAGGTCCATCTCTAGAACGTAGACATGGTGCTAGTGCTATTAAATTTATTGATTTAGATGGTGACCAAGATCTTGATTTAGCTTGGGGAGATTATTTCCAGCGTAGTTTATATATAATTTGGAATATTGGAACCCCTCAAATTCCTATAATGGATTCTGAAAATTTTTTCTATCAATATCCACCTAATGACCCCGTATATACATCTGGTCAGAATATGCCTTCATTTACAGATATAGATGGAGATGGAGACATGGATCTATTTGTAACAATTCTTGGAGGAGATGGTCCAATACAATTGAATGATAATTTCATTATGTATGAAAATATAGGTACAAGTAACAATCCTATTTATGAACATTCAACAAATAACTTTTTAGGTACTTTGGATTTATTTTCAGATGTGGCTCCAGTATTTGTTGATATAGATGATGATGGAGTTAGCGATTTTTTTGCTGGTCA
The DNA here is from genome assembly GCA_002171125.1 of bacterium TMED161. Lineage (GTDB taxonomy): Bacteria > Fidelibacterota > Marinisomatia > SCGC-AAA003-L08 > D37C17 > TMED161. Next base: position 36,639 of record NHHK01000017.1, read on the forward strand.
AGATTACACCACTGAATCATTTCCAACTCAAGGAAGACTATTTTATTTTGAAAATAATATGTCTGATGATTTGGTTTATACATTACAAGATTCAGTTTACCTTGGGCTAGAAGTTGGTTTAAGTATAGNTCCAGAATTTATTGATATAGATAATGATAATGATTATGATCTATTTATTGGTGAGTATAATGGGAAAATAAAGTATTATAGAAATGATGGAAGTTCAACAATACCCAATTTTATTGATATTGGCTATCTGGCTGATATTGATTTAGGTTTTTTTAGTGTACCTGAGTTTTGTGATATAGATAATGATGATGACTATGATTTATTTATTGGTAATTATAATGGTCAGATATATTTTTATGAGAATATTGGTGATAGACAAAACTNTGAATTTGTTGAATCCTTCTTTGAGATTTCAATAGACCCTAGTATAAAAAGGTCTGCCACGGAATTCATAGATCTTGATAATGATGGAGATTTTGATTTACTGTTAGGTACTGAAGAAAATGGATTGATCTTATATTGGAATATAGGTACTACAAATAATCCTATATTTGTAGAAAATTTATGTCTAGAAATTCCTTATATGGGGAGTAATATTAAACCTTCATTAATTAATAGTCAGAATTCTTTAGATATTGAATTAGTTACAGGTGTTTCAACGGGCGGTTTTATGTATTATAGTTTGACACCATACACTGATCTTAATTTTGATTATTCTATTGATATATCAGACATTATGATTATTATTAATAAAATACTTGCCAGTCAAGAAAATGACATATTATGCCTTGCTGATATTTCTCATGATGGAAATTTAGATGTTTTGGATATTNTAACTATGATTAAAAATTTAATTAATTTTTAATCATCTAACTAAACCTGTAACGGGTTGTAAAATGAGTGTATTTTTAGTCTAAATTTATTTAACTTGTATCACAATTATAAATTTCAAATAAAATTATCTTTTAAAAGAGGTTTACTATGCACAGACATATTGTACATTTAGTCATATTAGTTTCTTTGGCATTTTCGTCAAGTTGGGTAGGGGTACGTTCAGATAGCCCTAAAACATCGAAACCCGTTGTTCTTAGTTCAACGATTCAAGAGACATTTTTACAATTTGAGTTTGATGGTTACCATATGATTGAAGCTCAAACTCCTAATGGAGTTGAGTATATTATTGATCTTGAAGGTGGTTCATCAATTTTAGATGCTGGTGCTCCTGATCTTGATCACTTTACAACATCCATTGTTATTCCAGACCAAGGTACAACTTCTATTGAAGTTATATCATCAAGCTACAGAGATTATGAGAATGTAATGGTTGCACCTTCTAAAGGAAATCTTTCCAGATCAGTAATACCTTCAGAAGTTGAATATGTATATAGTGATTCATACAATCAAGATAGTTTTTATCCAGGTACTCTAGCAGAGCTTAGAGCTCCTTATATCCTAAGAGATTTAAGAGGTCAAGCTGTTGTGATATATCCACTTCAGTATAATCCTCAGACAAACACATTGCGTGTATATTCAGATATTGAAGTTAAAGTAACTACGGTAGGT
>NHHK01000018.1 GCA_002171125.1 bacterium TMED161
AAGAACCATTTGGAACTCCTGCACAATCTTCACATGATGAATTATCTCCATCACAAACTCCACAATCATCTAAAGTTGAAGAACCATTTGGAACTCCTGCACAATCTTCACATGATGAATTATCTCCATCACAAACTCCACAATCATCTAAAGTTGAAGTACCATTTGGAACTCCTGCACAATCTTCACATGATGAATTATCTCCATCACAAACTCCACAATCATCTATTAAAGATGAACCGCTACATTCACCTGCACAATCTTCAACTGCTGTTCCATCACAAATTCCAGCACAATCAAATAGGCCACTGGCACAGTTTGTATCAATAGCAAATCCTGATGAAAGCGCTGATCCACCTGGACCAGATATAATAAAATCTGATAAACACTCTTCTGAAATACTTCCACCAAGTTCAACAAGTGTTAAATTAGAACCCGCTGGTACTGATGAACCAGCGAAAGAAAATCCTAGTACGGTTGCTGAACTTGCAGAAACTGTAAATCCAGCACTTGCCGCTTCACCACCAGCTGCACTAGTTACGCACCCATCATGATCAAACTGAAATCCATAAATATTAATATCGGAAGAATAATTAAGATTTCCTCCATCTAAGGTAAAACAAACATCATAATCACCACAATAAAGACAGGAACCGTCATCTTCAGTAGCAGTGTCATTATAGTTTGAAGCCTCAGAATCTGTACAGCCTGGACCACCTTCTTCGGGACATAAATCACAAGTAGCTGGACAGTTATCAGCGATAGACTCAGGGCCGAAAGAATCGGCACATGTAAATCCAAAACTATTAATTAAATCATCACAAGAAAAGGATCCTACACCAAGATCTTCACATGCTGGAGCTGGTGGCTCTTCACCTTCTATAAGTACAGAACTAAGGGCTGTTCCGCCTGGACCTGAAACGATAAAATCAGATAAACAGTCCACAGAAATATCTCCATCAAGTTGGACTAAAAGTCCAGCGCCTGAATCAATTGATGCGCCACTAAATGAAAATGCTAATACAGTTGAGCCACTAGCTGATACAGTAAAACCTGATGCTGCCGCATCGCCACCTGAAGTCCCTGTAACACAGCCATTATGGTCAAACTGAAATCCGTAGATATCAGATGATGAGTCATAATCTAAATCACCGTTTGGGTTTAAAGTAAAAGTAACATCTTGAGTAAATACAAAAGACATTAACATTGTTAAAGAGATAAGTAAGCGTTGAATACGTTTACACATAATATGGTTCCTCCTCCATTAATGTTACAATTTATTTTGGCTTATGTGCACAAATATAGCAAATTGCCATATGAATACCATAAAGCTTGTAGGCTATGTCCTCTAACGAGAAAATAGTCTTGAATTATCTAATTTTATTATTTTAGTTTGACCATATTGATGGTCAATATTTTAGGAAACTAATTCCATCCGTGCTACAAAGTAGTTAATTCTGCAGGTGAAGTCAAGAAAATTCTTTATTATGTACACCCAATATATAGACTTAGTTAGAGCAAACTACCACTATATAGAACAATATTAGATAAAAATACCAGCGATTATATAAAAAGCATCGCTAATAAGATAAAGATTTCAAATCTTCCAATATGTGATATGTAGCACTTTTTATATATATCAGATTAATTGAAAAATAAATATTTAAACCCCATTAATTTCCTGTCAAATAGAGCATAATTGCATTCTGGGCATGCATCCTATTTTCTGCCTGATCAAATATAATTGAATAATCTGCATCACATACACTATCAGTTACCTCAACTCCTCTCTCTGCAGGTAAACAGTGCATAAATAATGTTTTTTGACCCGTTGCACTAATCATATTATCATTAACTTGGTAAGGCTCAAATATTTTTCTTCTTTCAATAGCTTCTTCTTTTTGCCCCATCGATGCCCAAACATCTGTATAGATTACATCAGCGCCTTTTACACCATCATGAGGGTTGTGAGATATATTTATATCAGAAAGACCAACACTCTTTGCTTTTTCAACTAATTCCATATCTGGACTATAACCTTCTGGGCAGACAACTGTAAATTTAATTGGAATCATCATTGCTAGATATAGCCAAGAGTGTACAATATTATTTCCATCTCCAACGTATGCAATAGATTTATCTTCAATAGATCCAAGATGCTCAATTATTGTAAATGCATCAGCCATTATCTGGCATGGATGATTATGATCTGTTAGGCCATTTACAACAGGAACCGTTGCATGCTTAGCTAATTCTAGAATATGCTTATGATCAAAAAGTCTTGCCATAATCATATCATTAAATCGACTTAATACACGTGCAACATCACCCACAGACTCTCTTTTCCCAATACCAATATCATTCGGCCCAAGATATAATGCATGTCCACCAAGTCGATAATACCCAGTTTCAAAAGATACTCTTGTTCTTGCTGATGGCTTAGCAAAAATCATTGCGAGACTCATACCTTCAAAAGGTTTATAGCTTTCTCTATTTTTAAATTTTGATTTTATCCACTTTGCTTTATCGAAAATTTCATGTATTTGATCTGCAGTTAAATCATTAATATGTATAAAGTCTTTTTTACTCATCAGTAATCTCCCTTCTTAATTTTGATTTTGCTATTCCCATTAAACTTCTATATTTACTTACAGTCCTACGAGCTACAATATAATCTTCTGATTCTAAAATACTAACTATAGATTGATCATCGTATGGATTAGACTTGTCTTCATTTACTATAATATCCTTTATTCTATTCTTTACTACAGTATTTGAAACCTCTTTTCCAGATTTTGTCTTTATTGATTCTGAAAAAAAATTTCTAATTTCAAAAATTCCCCATGGCAATTGAACGTATTTCCCATTTGAAGCCCTGCTGACTGTAGATATATCAATATTTAACTCATCAGCAATATCTTTTAGTATCATTGGACAGAGCTCAAATTTTTCATCACGAAACATAATTTCCTGTTTTTGAATAATTACATTCATAATCTCAAGCATTGTACGCTTTCTATGTTTTATTGCATCTATAAACCAATTAGCCGATTCAGTTTTACCTTTAATAAACTTTTTAGCAGCCATATCAAGACTTTTACTATCAAGCATTTTTGAGTATTCTTTACTTACTCTAAGCTCATACATACTCTGATCATTCATTTGGATAACCCAATCATTATCTCTTTTTTCTACCATTATATCGGGAATAATAAATTCATTATCTCCAGCAGGAAGACCATCTCCAGGTTTAGGGTTAATTTTTTTTATAATTTCAATAGAATCCTTCAATTCTATCTTTGAGCAATTTAAATATTTGCATATTTTTTCATATCTTTTTGAAATAAAATCTTCATAACAATTTTGAATAATATTATATGCCAGTGGATATTTTTTTTTATTAATTTGAAGACTTATGCACTCTTTAAGATCTTTTGAAGCAATCCCTTTCGGATCAAGTGATTTAATTATATCTAATACGCTATGCACATCAAATTCAGATACACCTAATCTATCTGCAATAAGAATAGGTTCAATTTTAAAATATCCATCATCATCAATATTACCAATTATTTCGTAAGCTATATTCATATACTCTTCAGAAATATTTATATCTATGAGCTGGTCCTTTATCCTATCATTTAGAGTTTTAGGCGTACTATGATTTGTAAAAATAAAGTCTGTAGATTCACTATTTGGTTTTACTAGCTCAAATCTATCGCTATCTGAATCAAGCTCATCCCAATCAAATTCTGACTCACTTTCTTGATTATTATCAGCTTCATTTTGGTTTTCATCATCTTCATCAATAGGGTCTACTATTTCTAATGTTGGATTATCTTCAAGCTCTTTAACTATTCTTTGCTCTAACAGGGAATTTGTAAGTTGCATAATGTTAGCTTGAAGAATCTGCTGAGGACTAAGCTTTTGAATCTGACTTTGTGTTTGCCTTGAACCTGAAGCCAACTACTCATCCTCCATTTTAAATGAATCTCCTAAATATAGCCTCTTTGCTTCTTGATTGTTACTTAACTCTTTTGAAGTTCCTGAAAACAGTACCTTCCCATCATAAAGTAAATAAGAACGATCTGTTATTGATAATGTCTCTCTTACATTATGATCTGTAATAAGTACACCAATACCTCTAGATTTTAAATCAAGAATTATGTTTTGAATTTCATCTACAGCTATTGGGTCAATACCTGCATATGGCTCATCTAATAGAATAAATTTCGGATCAGATACTAATGCTCTGGCAATCTCAGTTCTTCTTCTTTCTCCTCCTGAAAGTGTCATTGCTATATTATTTCTAATATGTCCTATTGAAAATTCATCTAACAATTTTTCTAATCTTTTCTTCTGATCATTTCTTGATAGTCTAGTAAGTTCAAGTGCTAATCTCAAATTATCTTCTACTGAAAGTTTTGTAAATACTGATGCCTCCTGTGCTAAATATCCAATTCCTAATCTTGCTCTTTTATACATTGGCATATTCGTTATAGAATTGCCATCTAATTGAACGGCCCCACTAGATGGTGTAATCATACCTGTAATCATATAAAATGTAGTTGTTTTACCTGCACCATTAGGGCCAAGGAGGCCAACAATTTCACCTTCATTGATTTGGATTGAAACACCCCTGACAACTTCAGCTTTTTTATATTTTTTTACTAATTGATTTGTAGATAAACAGCTCATTTAATCTGATTCCTTAAAGCTTCCAATGAATTTAAATATCTTATAATTCATCAAATCCATGTCTGACTCAAATCCAATACCTCTAATTTTATTGTTTGATTTATCTGTAAGTAAAATAGAATCCTCAGATGTAATTAGCTTATATTGATTATTCCATAATATTTCATTTGATTTTAGTGTAAATCCGCTATCTGAAACAACAGTAACATTACCAAAAGCTTTTAAGTTATTACTAATATTTTCAACAATNGCCGAATCCGANTATAGTGTAGTAATATGTTTTCCTTCTTCATTAAAAAAATCTGATACTACATTGCCAATTAANATTGCATCTTTNCCATCATCTTTAATCAGTCTATCNGAATTAGATGACACTGCTAAATACTTNTCTTGAAAAATATTAATTTTAGGATTAAAGATTTCATTGTCATANATATTTTCATTAATTGACTTTGAATTAAAATTAGAATTAGAGTTGCAGGCAACTATTGCAACGAAAAAACAAATGTAGGTTCTATGCTTTATACGTTTTCTGGCACATTTTATCATAGATTTCATTATAGATACCTTTGTTAATTAAAATCAATTCAACAATTTCCCTAAATGCTCCAGCTCCACCTTTTTTTTGGGTTATATATTTAGATATATTTTTAACCTTTAAATGTGCTTCAGGCACAGTACATGGCAACCCTACTTTTTCTAGTACTGGAATATCAATNAAACCATCTCCAATATATGCGATTTCGTTATCTGAAACATCATAAATTTTCTTTAACTCTTCATAGGAATCTAATTTATTAAGCTTGCCTTGATAACAATGCTCTATGCCCATTTCTTTAGATCTAAGTAAAGTNCAAAGTGAAAAACGTCCTGAAATNAAGGCAATTGGAATANTTGCCATGCGAGCATAAGCTGAACCAGCACCATCTTCCACATTAAATTTTTTAAACTCAGTACCATCATTTCCTAAATAAATAGTACCATCTGTTAATATTCCATCAACATCTGAAATAATTAATTTAATATCATTGAATATGTGTTTAGATAGTATNTTTTCCATCTCTAAATTTTATTGATGCAGAGATAAAATCTTTAAANAGAGGGTGNACATTTACAACAGTACTTTTAAGCTCTGGATGAAATTGAACTCCAACATACCATGGATGNTTTGAAATCTCNACCATTTCAACAAGNTTCAATTTATCATTANTACCACTTATCTTCAATCCAGCATTTTTCATTTTTGTTTTATACTTATTATTAAATTCATATCTGTGTCGATGTCTTTCCATAATTATTTTTTTTCTATATGCTGATGATGCATTTGATTTTGAAACTACAGAGCATTTGTATGAACCTAGCCTCATACTTGCTCCCTTATCTGTAACCTTCTTCTGGGATTTCATTAAATCGATTACAGGAAATTTTGTACGCTTATTAAACTCTGTACTATTTGCAGCTTTCATATTACAAAGATGTCTTGCNAAGTCTATNACTGCACATTGCATTCCAAGNCATATCCCAAAGAAAGGAATTTTGTTTTCTCGTGCAAATTTTGAAGACATTATCTTTCCTTCAATTCCCCTATCTCCAAATCCACCTGGAATAAGAATTCCATCTATATTTCTAAAAACTACTTCAGCATTATCATTTACTTCAAGTTCCTCTGTATCAACCCATCTAACATTAACTTTTGTATTATTTGCAACTCCAGAATGAATAAATGCTTCTAGAATACTTTTATATGCATCGTGAAGTCCATTGTATTTTCCACATATAGCAATATCAACTTTACCNTGAGGATTTTTGAATCGATCGATAAATCCTTCTAGATAGTCTATATTTAAATGTTTGGTGGTATTTTTAATTTTAAGACGTTTTATAATTTCTTTATCAAAATTATCTTTGTGAAGAATTAAAGGAATCTCATATATGCTATCAACATCAGGAGATTCAAAAACATGTTGTGTAGCTATATTGCAAAATAAACCAATTTTTTTCTTTAGCTTCATANTTAGATGATGATTTTGTTCTGTTCTACAGACTAACATATCTGGCTCAATACCTATTTCCCTAAGTCTCATCACGCTATGCTGAGTTGGCTTTGTTTTCATTTCTCCTGCAGCACTAATATAAGGTAAAAGAGTTGTGTGAATTACCGTAGTATTATCACGTCCTTCTTCTAATATCATTTGTCTAATAGCTTCATAAAATGGCTGACCTTCGATATCACCAACTGTTCCTCCAACCTCAGTAATCACTANATCATATTTCTTTCTAGGGTTGACCTGTTTTATCCTTCTAATAATCTCATCTGTAATATGAGGAATTACTTGGATAGTCTCTCCTAGATAATCTCCACGCCTTTCGCGTTTAAGTACATCCCAGAAGACCCTTCCAGAGGATGTTGTATTTAATCTACTTAGCGATTCATCTATAAATCTTTCATAATGACCTAAGTCAAGATCTGTTTCTGAACCATCATCTAAAACAAAAACTTCACCATGCTGATATGGGTTCATCGTACCAGGGTCAACATTTAAATAAGGATCCAATTTCTGAATTGTAACTTTAAGCCCTAGAGACTTTAATAAATAACCAAGAGATGAGGCTACAATTCCTTTACCAAGGCCTGAAAGAACGCCACCAAAAACAAAAATATATTTTGTATCTTGTTTATAATTTTTACTCATTAGAATTTTCTTTATTATGTTTTATTGTAGGAGGAACTTGAAAATATACTCCATCAGTTTCAGGAGCATTGCCTAAACTTTCATCTCTGTCTAATTCAAATTCAGCTTTATCTTCTCTAGTTTCGCTGTATTGATCAAGGACATGAGAAAGAGGCTCAATATCCTCAGTATCAATTTCTTTTATCTGTGAGACTAAATTTAGAATTTTATTTATATCAGAGATGTAAGAGTCAGCCTCTTCTTCACTTATTGTGATTTTGGCCAAATCGGCTAATTTTAATATATGATCTTTATCAATAATCATTTAATAAAACCGCATAGAATAAAAACTGCTGAAATTTAAACTAATAAACTTACATTTATAACATTATTTTAATAGATTTTAAACTAAATGAGTAATATAACTTCACTATTAGAAAATAATACTGAGCATTATGATCTTTTCATAACAGCTGGTAAGGTAGCTAAAGAGCAAAATTTATCATGCTATTTGGTAGGTGGATATGTTAGAGATATTCTTCTAAATAGGCAAAGCACAGATATAGATATTATGGTTGAAGGAGATGCTTTGTCATATGCTAAGATTCTTGGAAAAAAGATTGGAGTTCCTAAGATAGTTCAATTTGAAGAATTTGGTACTGCACGAATCCCATACGATAAGTTCGAAATTGAAGTATCTAGTGCCAGATCCGAAAGCTACACTAAAGATAGCCGAAACCCTAAAATAGAATTTTCAACATTTAAAGATGATATGTCACGTAGGGACTTTACTGTTAATGCAATTGCATCATCAATTCATCCGGATAGTTTCGGAGAATTACATGATCCTTTTAGTGGAATAAAAGATTTGCATAAAGGACTAATAATTACTCCATTAGATCCAGATACTACATTTGATGATGATCCGCTTAGGATGCTTAGAGCTATTAGATTTTCAGCTCAATTAGGATTTGATATTGCGCCCAATCTTTTAGATAGTATTTCAAGAATGAAAGAAAGAATGAAAATAATTTCATGGGAGAGAATCACACAAGAATTAATAAAAATCCTTAGTACAAAACAGCCAAGTATTGGTTTTTATGCACTTAGAGATACGGGACTTCTTGATATTATACTTCCAGAATTTTCAATAATGCAAGGGGTTGAAATAAAAAATAATATGTCGCATAAGGATGTTTTTATTCATACTCTTCAAGTTATAGATAATGCAGCAGAACTAAGTGATAAAATGGAAATAAGGTTTGCTGCGCTTGTACATGATATCGCAAAGCCGCAAACAAAAAGGTTTATAAATGGAAAGGGATGGACATACCATGCTCATGAGGTCGTTGGTATCCATTTAATGAGAAAATTATCAAAAAGGATGAAGCTATCAAATGAACTTAATGACTATCTATGTAAATTAATTAAACTACATCTAAGGCCTATTTCATTAGCAATGGAAGGAGTTACAGATAGTGCAATTCGAAGACTTATTGTAGAGGCTGGTGATGATATTGATGATTTGATGGTATTATGCAGAGCAGACATAACTACTAAAAACAAACATAAAATAAAAAAATATTTAAATAATTTTACTAGAGTTGAAGAACTCGTGAAAAACGTTCGATTACGTGATGAACTTAGAGCATTTCAATCACCTGTTCGCGGAAAAGAAATAATGGAGAAATTCAATCTTAAGCCAGGAAAAGATGTAGGCAGAATTAAGAAAGCAATTGAGGATGCTATTCTTGATGGTGAAATTGACAACGACTATGACCAAGCATGGGAATTTATGATG
>NHHK01000019.1 GCA_002171125.1 bacterium TMED161
ATTTTTCTATTCTACCTAATGAACTTGGCACTCACCCAGTTTTATTAGATTCTACACATTCATCTTATGAAGGTCTTTTTAGCAAAAATGATAGGAGGGGTGTTTTTGTCGAAGTTGACTTCTTGAAAACAAATTTACTATTAAAGTTTATACCCCAAAATATTTTTGATGTTCAATTCGGTCTTGGATATAGAATTTCTCAAATGCTAAGTCATCCAAAGTTACCTGAAAATTTAACTTATGTAAATCCTGATGAGAATTGGCAACAATATAAATTTTTTCCTAAAATTCATGATTTTAATTTTAATACAACCATCCAATGGCAAATTACTCAGCTTTTGATTCCCTATGCTTACCACTCAATTGGATATTCTAGACTTTCTTTATATAAAACACAGGCAGATCGAAAATATTTATATGGAAACGCAATAAGTGAAACTTTTGCAATAGGGATTAAAAAAATCATTAATTATAATGAAATAAATAAATATAACCTTTATTATGGGTTAGAGATGAAATCACTTAGGACTACAACTATTAATATTGAAGACCCCAAAGAATTTTCCCCTATTGTAGGGTTTGATATGAGAGGTATTAATTTAAACTTAACCTTTGGAGTTATTTTTGGCGGCAAGAGAACAATTGGAGATAAGGGATTTGAAATGATGCTGGAAAATAATTATAAAGATGCTATACCAGCCTTCGAGAATTATATAGAAAACTATCCAAATCATGGAAAAATAAATAAAGCAAAAAAAATGTTAGAATTTTGTAAACGAGAGCTACCTTATAAACAATATAAAATTGCAATAAATCATCTAGATAATCAAAAAATAGATCAAGCCGTAATACTATTAGATAATGCATATTCGGAAGCTGACGATGATTTAAAGCTTGAAATTGACTTAACAAAACAAGGTCTCGCGAAACAGCTTGCCGTAGATTTAGATAAGAACTTTGATTCAATGACAATTAGTGAATGCGAAAAAAAAATAAATTACTTATCAGATTTATCTCCTAGCTCAGAAGATGATGTGCAATCAATGAAAGCAGAATTATTTTTTCGTAAAGCTACATTATTACATGAATCAAGCTTCTTAATTGACGCTCTTAAGTATTACGAAATTGCTTTGTCACAAGATAGAAATTTATCAAAATTAATTGATAAAAGAATAGATTCTTTAGTTCAAAGTATTCTTGAAAAATCTACTGTATATCAAAATGAAGATGAACTCTTACTTGCACTTGAATCTCTTAAAGTAGTGTCTAGTTTAGATAAAGATTTATTTTATAAACTTTCCCCTATTATTCTTACCATTGAGCAAGAAATAAATCAAATTGAAACTCAAAAAACTCAAAAAATAATGCAAGATATAATAAGAAAGAATAAATCTAAAAGTGGATATGAAAATAAGGATCTATTTATAGGCATGTCAAAGGATAAAGTAATTGATTATATTAGCATGCCTGATAATATTGATTTTATAACATCATCTTTAGATTCTTATGAAATTTGGATATATACTGATTTCAACAAAAAATTATTCTTTAAAAACAATAAATTACACCATATTCAAAGCATAAAGGAATAGCTATGAAAAGTATTTTATATTTTATTTATTTATTTATTTCATTGAACTTTTTACTAAGCAATGAGATGATTGTTGTTGGAGAAGTATTTACTGAATCATGGTGACAATACTGTCCTGATGCCCGTGCTGGCATAGCTGATTTAGCTAATTCACAACCTAATTTCATACCCATTATTTTTCAGGGAGATACGCCTCATGCAAGTCCTGGATATATTCCAAGGTTTACTCAGTATAATGGAACTGGTTTACCGTTAGCTCAATTTGGAGGCTATCTATCTGTTTCAGGTGGAGGTGGGAATATGTATAATACATATCTTACAAGGTACAATACTGTAAGCAACATTAATAGTCCCCTATCTTTAAATTTATCATCCGATATTATTGGTAATCAGATTATTATGGAGGCAGACGTCGAAGTTACTGGAAATATTACACATTCTAATAATAAAGTAGTTTTTATTCTAACATCTTTACAAGATGAAGACTATTTTTGTTCAGTGATAAGTTATGATTATTCTACATTTAATTTATCATCGATTGGTGACTCAGATACATTTCAAATGAGTGTAGATATCAATCCTAATTGGGATATAAATCAAATTAAATTTGTTGGCTTAGTCCAATCGTTTAATAATAACCATATTCTTCAAGCAGGCTCTATCAATGTACCTCTTAATAATCTACTTGTAATGGATACTGATATATCAGGGATTGATGATCAAAATGGAGGTGATGGCGATGGAGTACCAAACCCTGGAGAAAATATTTTATTATCATTAAATTTATCAAATGAGTCTTTAGAGTTAATTTCAAGCAGTTCACAGATTACAGTTACAACTAGTACGCCAGGTATTAATATTTTGGAACCAATTCAATATTATAATCAAGAAATTATCAGTGGGGAATCAGGAATAGTCAATATCCCAATTTCTATTTCTGAGGATATTGCTCTTGGAGTTGCTAATTTTGATATCTCTTTAAATTCCTCTTATACTGATAATTATATGAATGAGCTGATTTTTGAAAAGAGTTTTCAAAAAACAATTGATGTAAGTTTATATCAGAGTGGATTTCCCTATGTAATTAGTAGTCAAGTAATCACAACTCCAGCTATAGTAGATATTGATTTTGATAATAATAAAGAAATTATATTTGGAGATTATCTTGGACTCCTTCATGTAATTGACCAATTTGGGAATGCTAAGGAGGGCTTCCCGTATGATATGAATGATCAGATTTGGGGTTCTCCGGCAGTTGCAGATATTGATAATGATGGAGATATAGAAATAATTGCAACATCAAAAAATAAAAGATTATGCATTATTAATTCAGATGGGACAGTACAATATCAGTACAATACCGGTCAAACTTTATTAGGAACTCCTGTACTGGGTGATATTGATGGTGATCCTGAATTAGAAATAGTGTTTGGTGGATATGACTCGTCAAGAAAACTTTATGCAGTTAATCCAGATGGTAGTGATGTGAATGGATTTCCCATAGTGATTGATGAAAGGATGAGAGCTGGTGTAGCACTAGCAGATTTCAATTCCAATGGAAAAGATGACATAGTTTTTGGCACGGATGATGAACATATTTATTTAGTTCTCGACGATGGAACAATTTCTACTGGTTTTCCATTTTTAGGCGATAGTGATTTTAGGTCAGAGCCAGCTATCTTTGAATATAATAATGAAAAAATGATTTTGATAGGCTCAAAAGATGGTACACTTTATTCAATTAATTCTTATGGAGAATTAATTTTTAGTATTGAAACATCTGATGATATAATGGCATCACCATCAATTTTATCAGCTCAGGGATATACTCCAATGATATTTTTTGGGAATAACGATGGAGAAGTTCATGCTTTATATCCAGATGGTACATATGTTGATGGCTGGCCAATATTTTTCCCAGAATCCATTATTTCATCACCAGTATTTTCTGATCTAGATTCTGATTTTTCCCCAGAGATTATATTCTTTACTGGAGGTGGAAATTTACATATTATTAATTTAGATGGCACGAGCTATCCTAGCGCTCCAATGACATATACATTCCCATATTCAAGTTCACCAGCCATTCATGATTTAGATGCTGACGGTGATTTAGAGGTTCTTGGTGGCACAGCGGATGGACTTAACGTGCTTGATATTAAAGAAAATGGTAATAACGCTGGTTATTGGAATACATTCAAAGCCAATCTTCATAGGAATAGTTATTATTCCAACCAGTTAATGGGTGATATTAATATAGATAGTAATATAGATATACTAGATGTTGTAGAAATGGTAGCCTATATACTGAATACAAATCAATCTATTGATTTTAATTATGCGGATATGAATTATGATGGATATGTTGACATATCAGATATAATTATTATTTTAAACCATATTCTATTAGACTAATGTCAGATATAAAAATCAAATACAAAGGAGATTTAAGAACTACAGCTACACATGTAAGTTCAGGAAGTAAGATAATTACGGATGCTCCTTTAGACAATAAGGGAAAAGGGGAAAAGTTTTCTCCCACAGATTTATTTGCTACAGCTCTTGGGTCATGCATGCTAACCATTATGGGTATTACAGCACAGACTTATGGAATCAATATTGATGATACTGAGGTTACTGTAAAAAAAATAATGGGAGCCAATCCAAGAAAAGTTTCATGTATTAAAATTATTATTAATATTTATAATGATATATCAGAAAAAGATAGTAAATTACTTATTAAGGCAGCACATCATTGCCCTGTTTCAAAAAGTATAAATCCAGACATAAAAGAAGATGTCACTTTTAATTTTCACTAACGATATGAAAGAAAAATACTATATAGACTTTCACAAAGGAATAACTTTTATATACATATTGACTTTAATATATTTCTATAATGCATATAGTAATATTACAATATGGGTATATCTTGGTTTACATGGAACTTATGGGGTTTTATGGGTTCTTAAAAGTATGGTTTTCCCTGATAAATCTTGGGAAAGAAGAACTGGATTATTATATGGAATTGTAATTTTGTGTGGACTTAGTCTATACTGGATATCACCATGGATTATAGTATCAGGATATTTTAATGATGGACAGATGGTTGTTGCGCCTAACTGGCTTATATCTTTTGTTATATTTAGTTTTGGGTTAGGTGTCTTTCTACATTTTTCATCAGATATGCAGAAGTATATATCTCTTAAGATTAATCCAGGACAGTTGATTACAGATGGTCTTTTCAAGAAATCAAGAAATATAAATTATGTTGGAGAATTTTTTATTTACTTGTCATTTGCTTTATTATCAATGCATTGGCTTACAATCGTAATTTTAATAGTTTTTATTGGAATAGTTTGGGTGCCAAATATGATAAAAAAAGATAGGTCACTATCAAGGTACTCAGATTTTAAAAACTATAAATCGAATTCAAGGATATTTTTATAATGAAAAAATTATTATTTATTTTTTTTGCACTTAGCTTACTATTTCCGCAATGAGCAATGTGAAGTAACCCTTCATTGCCGGTCGGCAATTCATCTCAAGGAGTAGGGCTTTATCCAGGCGAGATAATGATAAATTTTGATACAAGCTTTCAAAATATATTATGGTCTCACGATGATCTCCCATACGAGCCTTTTGTTCATGAAGGTGTTCTGAATACATTTATGTTTAATCCCAAAATCACATTAGGGATTAATGATTATATAAATGTCACCTTATCCCAGCAGATAGGTATAAGAGAAATGGTTTGGCAGAGAGATGAGCCAAGCATTCATCATAGAAGTGAGAGCACAATCACTGATTACATTAAGCCCAATGGAGAGAAACAAGCAAATGGTGGCATATTAGGTGATACTAAAATATTACTAAAATATCTTCAAAAAGATGTGGGGTTAAGAGAAGGTTTTAGGATATATCATGGAATTGGACTGGTAATCCCATCCAAAGCAACTTTATTATCAGATCCATTTGATATACCCCCAGTTGATTCAGAGGATTTTGAAGATAGAAAAGATGCGGGTGAATTTAATCATAGACATTTTAGTCTAAGCAATGGCGTATATAAAACATCATTAGAGACACAGATATTTTATAAACAAAATAAAAATCCTATGTTTATGGGGTCTGTATTTAGTATTGATATACCAATGGAAACAANTGAGTTTGGGNATAAGCCNGGATTAAGTTACAGTTTAGTCTCAACCCTAGTCTTGGGAAGACATAATTATGATGATACCAAATTTAATTTTTTACCTGCTGGATATTTACTAGGATTATCTTTTATTGGTTTCAGTCAGTCTTCATGGAATGAGAATCCTACACCTAATTCAGAATCTAGATTATTGGTGCCTTCAATCGGAGGAGTTTGGCCTACTAGAAATGGAGTACTATCAATTTCAATTAGAAAACCCCTCTTCATTGAAGGAGAGTCGCTTATGGCAGGTAATAATGTAGGCAAAAATGAGTTAAATAATAAAACAGATGCATTTGAATTTTCATTAGGTTTTAGGCGTAACCTTGGATATCTAATCCCTTGGCTGTAAATTCGCTTTCTACAAAAGGAGATAAAGTTGATTAAAAGAACGCATACTTGTGGAGAATTGAATAAATCAAATGTAGGTCATGAGATTCATCTAAATGGATGGATTTCAAAAAGTAGAGATCTAGGTGGACTTATTTTTATTGATTTACGAGATCGATATGGAAAAACTCAGGTTGTCTTTAATGAAGAAAATCATATTAATGCATTTAATACTGCAAAAAAATTGGGTTTAGAGGATGTTATTGGTATTAAAGGCATTGTAGTTGCTAGACCTGAAAATGCTATAAATAAAGATATAGCTACTGGAGAAATTGACGTTGAAGTCAATGAGATTATAGTTTATAATGAATCAGAGCCTNCTCCTTTTGATATTAATGATCGTAACTCTGCCATGGAAGATCATAGATTGCGGTATCGTTATCTTGAGCTAAGAACAGAGGATTTGCAGAAAAATTTTATTTTAAGACATAAAGTCACACAATCAGTTCGTGAATATATGTCTGATGATGATTTTATTGAAGTTGAAACTCCAATTTTAATGAAATCAACTCCTGAAGGAGCAAGAGACTTCCTAGTGCCTAGTAGAATTCATCAAGGCAGATTCTATGCACTGCCACAATCCCCCCAAACATATAAACAACTTCTAATGGTTTCTGGGTTCGATCGATATTTCCAAATTTGTAAATGTTTTCGAGATGAAGATTTTAGAGCGGATAGACAGCCTGAATTTACACAAATAGATATTGAGATGTCATTTGTTGATCAGAATGATATTATGAAGATGGCAACAGGTTTAGTGCAAAATATTTGGAAGCAAACAATAGGGGTAGACTTGCCAAGTGAATTTCCAGTAATTACATATCATGATGCAATGGAGAGATTCGGTTCAGATAAGCCAGATATGAGGTTTGGATTGGAGCTAAATGAATTTTCTAATTATATAGATAAATCAGACTTTAACACCTTTAAGGAGACTATTAAATCTGAAGGAAAAGTAAAAGCGATTGTTTGTCCAAATGCAAATAATTATAGTAGAAAAGTAATTGATGAACTTACAGATTATTTGAAAACTTATTTTGGTGCTAAGGGATTAGCCTGGATGAAATATGTAGATGGTACTTTAGATGGAGGGATAAGTCGATTTTTCCCAGATCAAATTAAAAATTCTATAATTTCAGATTTAGATGTCCAGGACAATAGTATAATCTTCATTGTAGGTGATAACAAAAGTACTGTTTATAGTTCTCTTGGTGCATTAAGATTAAAGTTGGCTGAAAATGAAAATTTAATTGATAGTTCTCAATGGAGTCCGTTATGGGTTACTGATTTTCCACTTGTTGAGTGGAATGAAGAAAAAAGTAGATGGGACTCGTTGCATCATCCATTTACATCTCCTGATTTAAATGATATTGATTTATTTGATAGCGATCCTTCAAAAATAAATTCTCTTGGGTATGATATTGTGATGAATGGCTATGAATTGGGTGGTGGATCAATTAGGATTCATGATAGACACCTACAGTCTAAAGTTTTTAACCTTCTTGGTATAGATGAGAAAGAAGCTGAAGAGAAATTTGGATTTCTTATGGGGGCATTTAAGTATGGAGCACCACCTCATGGAGGTCTTGCCTTTGGATTGGATCGAATTGTAATGTTACTTGCTGGCTGTAATCAAATTAGAGATGTAATTGCATTTCCAAAAACTACTTCGGCAATGTCATTAATGGACAACTCCCCATCTCCTGTCTATTTAGATCAACTTGATGAATTGGGACTTCAAATAAAATCAAAAAAGAAGTAATTTGTAAATAGGTATAAAATCTGTAATTTCTGTTCTAATGTCTTTGATTTTTTTAAAGTTTAATTCTCATCAGGTACTCATTTTTAAATATGAGGTCACCGCAATTCAATCCATGCTTTTCCTATGAAAAAAACAATAAATATAGATGGGGTTGATCCTATATTATTTGTTGGTCTTAATGATCAAAATATTAAAGTTTTAGAAGAAAGCTATAACTCTAAAATAGTTGTTCGTGGTAGCAGTATGAACCTAGATGGTAAAAAAGAAGAAATCGTTGACATCGAATTAGTTGTTCAAAATATGCTAACAATTATAAATCAAAAAGGCTCTATATCTATTGATGATATACGAGATTTAATCTCAAATGATGATTTATTAAATAATGATTTNTCAGATGAAAAAGATATTATTGTACTTCATTCTCATGGAGGGCCAATTTTTGCTCGAACAAAAGGTCAAAAGAAATATTTAAATGCAACTTTAGATAATGATATTGTTTTTGCTGTTGGTCCAGCTGGAACAGGAAAAACGTATCAGGCTGTGGCCAGTGCAGTTGCTGCTCTAAAGAATAAAGAAGTTGATAAAATTGTTATTACAAGACCTGCTGTTGAAGCTGGAGAGAGATTAGGCTTTTTACCTGGAGATTTAAAAGAAAAGATTGACCCATACTTAACCCCTCTATATGATGCATTACGATTTATGTTGCCTGNTGATAAACTAAAACTTTTTCTTGAATCTCGAGTCATTGAAATTGCACCTTTGGCCTATATGAGGGGCAGAACTCTTCATAATGCTTTTATGATTTTAGATGAAGCGCAAAATGCCACAAAAATGCAAATGAAAATGTTTTTAACACGATTAGGCGTGACATCAAAAGCAATTATTACAGGAGACATTACTCAGATTGATCTTCCACCCAGCGATAAGTCAGGACTAATCGATGCAATTAATGTATTGAAAAATGTAAATGGAATTTCATTTGTTGAATTTGATTCTAGAGATGTTGTTCGACATGAATTAGTAAAAAAAATTATTTCTGCATATGCTAAAAAAGAAAAAATTAAGGAGAAAAAGAATGTCTAATGTAATTGTATCTTTTACTAGAACCCCCATAGGTTCTTTCTTAGGCTCTCTTTCTTCATTATCAAGCCCTAATTTGGGAGCCGCTTGTATTGAAGGTCTTATTAAAAAAATCAATTTAGATGCTAATAGTATAACTCAAGTAATTATGGGCAATGTTCTTCCTGCAGGAACTGGTCAAGCCCCTGCTAGACAAGCTTCTATATTTGCGGGACTTCCTAACTCTGTTCACTCCTTGACAATTAATAAAATGTGTGGTTCAGGATTAGAATCAATTATGATTGCTGATCAATTAATAAAAAATGACCCTACTCAAATTATTATTGCTGGAGGCATGGAAAGTATGAGCCAAGCACCACATTATTTGATGGGCTCTAGAACTGGAACTAGATTAGGCGAAAGCAAATTAGTAGATGGCATGATTGTAGATGGATTATGGGATGTATATAATGATAAGCATATGGGTAATTGTGCTGAAATGTGTGCCGAAAAATTTTCTATAANTAGGGAAGANCANGATGATTTTGCAATACAATCATATGAACGTTCTCAANCTTCAATAGCACGTGGTGTATTTGAAAATGAAATAACCCCAATTCAAGTTAAATCAAGAAAAGNNGAGACTACAATTTCTATAGATGAGGAGCCAGCAAGGGTATCTTTTGAAAAGGTGCCTTCACTTAGACCAGTGTTTCAAAAAGATGGAACGGTGACAGCAGCTAATGCTAGTACCATTAATGATGGTGCAGCAGCATGCCTAATTATGTCTGAAGAAATGGCAGAAAAATTAAATCTTAGTCCAATAGCGAGAATCTTAGATTATGCTTCTCACTCACATGCTCCAGAGTGGTTTACTACCGCACCCGTATCTTCAATTCAAAAACTTTTAAGTAAAAACAATCTCAAAACTAATGATGTAGATTTATATGAGATCAATGAAGCTTTTGCTGTTGTTGCTTTAACTGCAATAAAAGAATTAAAATTAACTTCTAAATGTGTAAATATCAATGGCGGAGCTGTTTCAATGGGGCATCCAATTGGAGCCTCTGGAGCTAGAATTATGTGTACATTATTGAATACATTAATTAATAATGATAAAAAATTAGGTGTTTCATCTATATGCATTGGTGGTGGGGAAGCACTATCAATGTTAGTGGAGAGAATTTAGTTATGAAAGTAGCAGTTATAGGTTCAGGCACAATGGGCAATGGGATAGCTCATTCATTCGCTTCTAATGGATATAAAGTTGTTCTTCATGATATTAAAAAAGAATTTTTAGATAATGGAATTACTACAATTCACCAAAATCTAAATAGGTTTTTTAAAAAAGGTAAAATAAGTAGTGAAGAGATTGAGTCTACCCTCAATAATATTAGAAGTACAACAGACATCGATGATATTAGTAATGTTGATTTAGTTATTGAAGCTGCTACAGAAGATTTTAAAATTAAATCTAATCTTTTTAGTACCCTTGATAAGATTACTCATCCTCATTGTATTTTGGCAACCAATACATCGTCAATTTCAATTAATAAAATTGCAGATGCCACTAAAAGAGCTCACAATGTAATTGGAATGCATTTTATGAACCCAGTCCCAATTATGAAGCTTGTTGAAATAATAAAAACTAATAGAACCAGTTCAGAAACATTAGATAAAATCATTGATATTTCAAAAAGNTTGGGTAAAAAGCCGGTTGAATGTTTAGATTCTCCTGGCTTTGTTTCAAATAGAATATTAATGCCAATGATTAATGAAGCAATATATACATTAATGGAAGGTGTTGCTAAACCCGAAGCAATTGATGAGATAATGAGATTGGGAATGTCTCATCCAATGGGCCCTTTGCAATTAGCAGATCTCATAGGATTAGATGTGTGTTTATCAATAATGAATGTTCTAAAGGATGGATTTAATAATGATCCAAAATATGAACCATGCCCATTATTGATTAAATTATGTAAAGAAAATAAACTAGGAAGAAAAACTGGGGAAGGATTTTATAAATATTAATTATGAATTTTAATTTAACATCAGAACAAAAATTAATTAAACAAACTGCAGCAGATTTTTCAAGAGATGAGTTAAGAGAAGGTGCTGTTAATAGAGATAAAAATAAAATTTGGCCTAAAGAACAAGTTGCAAAAATGGCCAATTTAGGATTTATGGGCATGATGGTCGATGAAAGTTGGGGTGGAAGTGGGTTAGATACAATTAGTTATTGTATAGCCATGGAGGAGGTATCAAAGGTAGATGCTTCTGCTGGAGTAATTATGTCTGTTAATAATTCACTAGTTTGTTATTTGTTAAATAAGTATGGAAGTGAATATATCAAAACAAAATATCTGATTTCGCTTGCTAAGGGTGATAAATTGGGGTCTTTTTCTTTATCTGAACCACAATCAGGATCTGATGCATCAAACATGAAAACATATGCAACGCTTGATGGGGACAATTATATTCTTAGTGGAACTAAAAATTGGGTTACTAATGGGATTAGTTGTGACTATGCAATTGTTTTTGCCTTAACCAAAAAAGGGGTAGGCCATAAAGGTATATCATGCTTTTTAGTAGAAAAATCATTTGATGGATTTTCAACTGGAAAGCCAGAAGAAAAATTGGGAATTCGTTCATCTGATACATGTGAACTTTATTTTGATAGCGTTAAAGTCCCCAAAGAAAATTTGATTGGTAATGAGGGCGACGGATTTAAAATAGCCTTATCTACACTTGATGGGGGTAGAATTGGAATTGCCTCGCAAGCACTCGGAATAGCACAGGCTTCACTTGAAGCATCAATATATTATTCGAAAGAAAGAGAGCAATTTGGAAAACCTATTTCTTCAAATCAAGGAATTCAATTTAAGTTAGCTGATATGGCAATGGAGATTGAAGCATCAAGATTATTAATATATAAAGCAGCGATGGCAAAAGATGAAGGAAGTGATTATAGCCATATTGCTTCTATGGCCAAGGTTTATGCTTCTGAAGTTGCCATGAGAGCATCTACACAATGCGTACAAATTCATGGTGGATATGGGTATGTGAAAGAAACAGGCGTAGAACGATTAATGCGAGATGCTAAGATAACCCAGATATATGAAGGAACATCTGAGATACAAAGAGTTGTTATAGCTAGGGAGCTACTAAAATAATGATATTCAAAGAAATTATTGATAGAGGACATGAACAAGTATCTTATTTTCATGATCCTACTTTAGGGTTAAAAGGAATAGTTGCGATACATAATACGGTACTAGGCCCTGCATTAGGTGGGTGTAGGATGTGGAACTATAAATCTGAAAAAGATGCGTTAATAGATGTATTGAGATTATCTAAAGGCATGACATATAAAGCAGCGATTGCTGGGTTAAATCTTGGTGGGGGAAAAGCTGTTATAATTGGAGATCCAAAGGCAGATAAATCGGAAGAGTTATTTAGGTCATTTGGAAGATTCATAGAGGGTTTAGGTGGTAGATATATTACAGCAGAAGACGTTGGTACATCAATTAAAGATATGGATCATGTTAGAATGGAGACAAAATACGTTACAGGTATTTCAAAGTCTTTAGGGGGAAGTGGAGACCCATCTTTATTGACTTCTTTTGGCACTTATCTTGGAATCAAAGCATCTGTGAAATTTAAATATAAAAAAGATTCTCTCGATGGNCTATCAATTGTAGTTCAAGGTTTGGGTAGTGTTGGGATGGAGTTAGTTAAATATTTATCTCAAGACGGAATGAAAATTTTTGCTTATGATATTGATTCAGAAAGGTTAAGTCTAGCCAAAGAAGAATATGGCGTCATTCCAATTGGTGAAGATGAAGTATATGATCAAGATGTTGATATCTATGCACCATGTGCATTAGGTGCTACAATCAATGATGAAACCATCCCTAGATTAAAATGTAATATAATTGCAGGTGCTGCAAATAATGTTTTAAAAAATCCAGATATGCATGCAAAAGAATTGTTGCATAGAGGAATCTTATATGCCCCTGANTATGCTATAAATGCTGGTGGTCTTATAAATGTATACAATGAATTAGATGATTATAATAGGGAACGAGCCTTTTCTCAAGCTGAGGCAATATATGATATATTGATGGATATTTTTTATAAATCTGATAAGGAAAATATACCTACTACTATTGCATCTGATAGAAAAGCTGAAGAGAGAATTAATAAAATCGCCAGCTTGAAATCTTTTTATTTACCAAACAGGCGAAAGGCAGTTTTAAAGGATCGTTAATGTCTAAATTTAATAAAATGAATAGACAGCAAAAGAGAAGCTCAAGGTTATTGGCCTTACAATTAATGTATGCAAATGAGATTACAGATACTAATAATACAGAATTTCTGAAAGAAATTTTTGATATCAAGTCATCAATAAATGGTTCTAGTGATAAGCATGAAGTTTTATCAAACTTGGATATAAGTTCTGAAATGGCACTATCAATATTACCAGAATCTATCAAAGAAAAATATTTAGAAACTATAGAGTCTTTTAATGATAAAAATATAGATCATATATCTAATTCAATAAATAAGTTTCAATCAAAGCTAAATAGTTATAAAAAAGACATTCAGGCATATGCTCTTGAAATTTTTAAAATATCAAAAAAACATATTGAGGAATTTGATAAAGAGATTGTTTCAAGGTCTCAAAATTGGGACTCTACGAGAATAACTTTGATGGATAAATTAATCTTAAGATTAGTTATGACAGAAATATTATATATCGACCATGTTCCGCCAAAGGTTTCAATAGCTGAAGGAATTGAAATAGCAAAAACTATGAGTACAGAAGATAGCAGTGCGTTTGTTAATGGAATTTTAGATTCATTTTTTAATGATCGATCAAAGGAGATTGAAAAATGTCAATAATTTCTAAAGTAATTAAAACATTTTTGGGGGATAAATCTGCAAAAGATAGAAAGCTAATTTGGCCTATTGTCGAAAAAATTAATGAATTTCAAAATACATTAGATTCATTATCAGATGAAGCATTGATAAAAAAATACTCTGATTTAAAAATTGAATTATCTGAATTAATTAAAACTAAAAAAAGCGAATTGGAATCATCTGGAATTGAAGATAATGATATCGATGATAAGTTAAATGAAATTGAAAGTAATTTTTTAGATGAGAAGTTAGTTGAGGTTTTTGCAATTGTCAAAGAATCAGCAAAAAGACTAGTAGGAACATCTTTTGTTGTAATGGGTCAGCCAATGACTTGGGATATGGTCCATTATGATGTTCAGCTCATGGGTGGAATAGTATTGCATCAAGGTAAAATTTCAGAAATGAAAACAGGTGAAGGTAAAACTCTTGTATCGACACTACCTTTAGCCCTTAATGCTCTTACAGGAAGAGGGGTTCATGTTGTCACTGTAAATGAATATCTTGCAGAACGTGACAGCCAGTGGATGGGTCATCTATTTAATTTTTTAAATATTTCTGTTGGGTGCATTTTTAATCAAATGCCTCAAGATGAAAAGAAAGATGCATACGAAAAAGACATAACATATGGAGTTAATAGTAGATTTTGTTTTGATTATCTAGAAGATAATATGTCATACAAGGCTTCAAATCAAGTACAAAGAGACCATGTTTTTGCAATTGTCGATGAAGTTGATTCAGTATTAATTGATGAGGCTCGGACGCCAATGATTCTATCTGGTCAAGCAGATTATTCATCTTCTAATCAGCAATTTAATGATTGGAAGAGCAAGATTGAATCTTTAATGAGAGATCAAAATAATTTAGTAAATAAAATTGTATCAGAGGGTGAAGAGTTGCTTTCTACCAATGAAGATGAAGCGGGAATTAAGTTATTGTTAGCTACTCGTGGTGCACCTAAAAATAACAAATTATTAAAGCTCATGCAGGAAACGGGGGTAGTTCAATTAATTACAAAAACTGAGAATAATTTTCTTCGTGAAAAAAAAATGCATGAGCTTGATGAGAACCTTTTTTACAGTATAGATGAAAAAAGTGGAACTATTGATTTATCTGAAATTGGAAGAGAAAAGTTATCATCATCCAATCCTGAGCAGTTTGTGATTCCCGATATTGGTGAACTTTTTCATGATATAGATAATAACTCAAGTTATTCCAAAACAGAAAAATTAGCTGAGAAAGAAAAGGCGCAATCTTTGCATGCAGAGAGGAGCGAGGTAATTCACACTATCAATCAGCTGCTAAGAGCATATTCATTAATGCAAAAAGATGTTGATTATATTGTTAAAGATCAAAAAGTTCAAATTGTCGATGAACATACTGGAAGAGTGATGCCTGGTAGGCGTTTTTCATCGGGTCTTC
Source organism: bacterium TMED161 (assembly GCA_002171125.1). Taxonomy (GTDB): domain Bacteria; phylum Fidelibacterota; class Marinisomatia; order SCGC-AAA003-L08; family D37C17; genus TMED161. The sequence goes on from NHHK01000019.1 coordinate 15,346, forward strand.
ATGCAGCTATTGAAGCTAAAGAGCGAGTTAAAATTGAAAGAGAGTCTCAAACAATGGCTCAAATAACTGTTCAAAATTATTTTCGTATGTATGAAAAGTTAGCGGGTATGACCGGAACGGCAATAACTGAAGCTAATGAATTTATGCAAATTTATGGTTTAGATGTTGTTGAAATTGATACAAACAGGCCTATTCAGAGACAAGATCATGATGATATGATATATAAAACTAAAAGAGAAAAGTATAGTGCATGCATAGAAAAAATTAAAGAATTAAGCGCAAAAGGTCAGCCAGTATTAGTTGGAACTACTTCTGTAGAAGAATCTGAAACTCTTTCAAGAATGCTAAGGAGAAGTAAAGTTGCTCACAATGTGCTAAACGCAAAGCAACATCAAAAAGAGGCAGAGATTATTCAACGAGCTGGCCATAAATCATCAGTAACAATATCAACTAATATGGCTGGTAGAGGAACTGATATAAAGCTTGATAATGAATCAAAAGACCTTGGAGGCTTATTTATATTAGGTACAGGAAGGCATGAATCAAGAAGAATTGATTTACAGTTAAGAGGAAGAGCTGGTCGGCAAGGTGATGCAGGGGAATCTGTATTTTATCTTAGTCTTGAGGATGATCTCATGAGATTGTTTGGATCAGATAGAATCGCCAAGGTTATGGATAGAATGGGTATTAAAGATGGAGAAGTTATTACTCATTCAATGGTAACAAAGTCTATTCAAAGAGCTCAAAAAAAGGTAGAAGCAAGAAATTTCAGTATTCGTAAACATCTTCTTGAATATGATGATGTTATGAATAGCCAGAGAGAACTTGTATACAATAGACGTAACTTTGCGTTGCATGATACTAATATTTCAAAGTTATTTAATTCAATTATTGAAGAATATTTAGATGATCTCATTGATAACCATACTAATGGCTCTGGTAATATTAAGGATGTAGATTGGGATGACTTTTGTATTGAAGTTTTAGATACATTTGGTATTGATATTGCATCTATTGAATCTAAGATAAATACTAGAGATGATTTTCTTAATCATATCAATAAACAGAAAGATAGTATTTTAAATTATAAAAATGAATCTCTCCCTGAAGGAATTTTTGAAAACTTTCAAAAGGTAATGATTTTCACAGCTATAGATCATAAGTGGAGACAGCATTTATATTCTATGGATCAATTAAGAGGTGGAATTCAATTACGTGCTTATGGTCAAAAAAATCCTCTTATTGAATATAAGAAAGAAGGATTTTCCATGTTTCAAGAAATGATGTTTGATACAAATAAGGAAACCATTAAAAAAATATTTAGAACAAATTTAGTTAAAACTGAAGATTCTTCAATAAGCTCAAGTTCATCCATACCTAAAAACCTCAAATCTAGCAAAGAAAATTCACCAGAATTAGGATTTGTTACACCTCCAACGCAAGGAAACCAGCCTCAACCCAATAGTTTTGGACAAGGGCCTTCACAATCAAGGCAGCCAGTTATTAATGATCAAAAAATTGGTAGAAATGAAAAGGTTACAATAGTCAAAGGTGGTGACACCAAAATCATTAAGTGGAAAAAAGCTCAAGATTTGATTTCATCAGAAGGATGGACGTTAAAAAAGTAAAATAAATTAGGCGGAAATTTAATAATGAAATTTAATACTAAAACAATNCACAAAGGTCAGAAGCCCGAGAAGCTTTACGGGTCGGTTTCTTTGCCGATATATCAAACTTCAACTTTTAAACAAAATGAAATTGGAGAATATAAATATGATTATTCTAGAGCTGGAAACCCTACAAGAACTAATTTAGAAGAAAATATCTGTTCTCTTGAGAATGGTCAAGATGCCATATCATTTTCATCTGGGCTATCTGCCATAAACTCGGTGGTACAATTATTTTCAACAGGTGACCATATGATTTTTACTGATAATGTATATGGTGGTACGTTTAGATTGTTAAACACAATTATAACAAAATATCAAATTGAGCAAAGTTGGGTAGATACATCTAATGTTAATAATATAGTATCAGCTATTAAGGATAATACAAAATTAATTTTTATTGAATCTCCTACTAATCCAATGATGACTTTATCTGATATAAAAAGTATATGTGAAATTGCTCATGAGAAAGGTATACTTGTTGCAGTAGACAATACATTTATGTCTCCCTATTTTCAACGTCCAATTGAATTTGGGGCAGATTTTGTCATTCATAGCACTACAAAATATATCAATGGCCATAGCGATGTAATTGGTGGAGTCGTAATTGCTAAAACTAAAGAATATGGTGAAAAATTACATTATATACAAATGTCAGTTGGAGCTGTTCCTGGTCCATTTGATTGCTGGTTAACACAAAGATCAATTAAAACTCTTCATCTTAGAATGCCGAGACATAATGAGAATGGAGTAAAAGTCGCAAATTTTTTACAAAAGTCAGATAAAATTAAAAAAATATATTATCCTGGATTAACTAATCACCCTCAACATGAGCTTGCAAAAAAACAACAATTAGACCCTAATGGTGAGCCTGGATTTGGTGCTATGATATCAATTGATTTAGAAACTTTAGACAGAGCATCAATATTTTGTAAAAATCTTAAAATCTTCACATTGGCTGAAAGTTTNGGTGGCGTTGAGAGTTTAATTTGTCACCCNGCAAAAATGACACATGCATCTTTGGGAGCTGAAAAAAGAAAAAANCTTGGTATTTCTGATGGTCTTTTAAGGCTTTCTGTCGGCGTGGAAGATGTTGATGATCTCATTGATGCACTAGACNTGGCATTAAGNAGCATTTAAATTCTTTTGTAACATATTTTCACAGAAAAGTTTACATTATATATCTATCCTTTATGTAATTTGTAGACGGATAGGAAAAATTTATAAAGTATAATAACAATCTCGGAGGCGAACTATTATGAAATTATTTAAAAACCTTTTAACTATTGGGATATTCATGATATCCCTATTGTCTTTTACCTTCTCACAAGACGTAACTTTAAGTCTTGATGGTGGTAATTTAGATTATTTAAGTACAGCAGATGTTGCTGGCTTTCAATTTGACCATGATGGATGTGTCACAGGTGCATCTGGCGGTGATGCCACAGCAAACGGATTTACAGTTTCTGCTAGTGCTTCAACGGTACTAGCATTTTCATTCACTGGCTCCGTTGTTCCAGCGGGTGAGGGAACTCTTGTAGTTTTAACAGGTGATGTCACAGAAGAATGTTTATCAAATTTTATTTTCTCTGATTCTGCGGGTAGTCCATTAGCTTGGGGATTTGCTGAGGTTGTTGCTGGGTGTACAGATGTCTCAGCTTGTAATTATAACCCTGATGCAGTAGAAGATGATGCTTCATGTGCATATGAATTTGATTGCGCTGGTGAATGTGGTGGCATGGCTATGCTTGATGACTGTGGTATATGCGATGGAAATAATGCTGATCAAGATTGTTCAGGAGTATGTTTTGGAGATGCTGTTGTTGATTGTGCTGGTGAGTGTAATGGTAGTGCTAGTGAAGATGTATGTGGTGAGTGTAATGGCTCAGAGACTGATCCAGCTGCATGTGTTGAAGAAGGTTATAGTTTATCTATTGGTGAGGTTACCGATACATCTATGGAAATTATCATGAATAATGAAGATTTAGTTGCTGGCTTTCAGTTCGCAATTTCTGGATTAACTGGAGCTTCNGCTGCAGGTGGTTCTGCGGAGGCTGCAGGNTTTAGTGTTTCAGTTGGAGCAACTGGAACTGTATTAGGATTTTCTTTTTCAGGAGCAACAATTCCTGCGGGNAATGGCCTTTTAACATTAATAACATTTGAATCAATGGATAGTGAAGTGTGTGTTACAGATGTAGTACTATCCGACTCTGCAGGATTAGCTTTAGACGTTGAGGTTGGTGATTGCTACTGTGGACTTGCACTTGACTGTGCGGGTGAGTGTGGTGGTACTGCCGNTGAAGATTGTCTAGGTGAATGTAATGGTGATGCTGTTGTAGATTGTGCTGGCGTATGTGATGGTGATGCTATTGTTGATTGCGCAGGTGATTGTAATGGTGATGCTGTTGTAGATTGCGCGGGTGAGTGTAATGGTACTGCTATTGAAGATGTCTGTGGTGAGTGTAATGGTTCTGAGACGGATGTAAATAACTGTTTTGATAGTAACGAACTGTTCGTTCATAGTTTTACTCCAACTTCAGATACAACTGCTAGACTTGACTTATATATGTCAAATCTAGAACCTATATCTGGGTTTGAGTTCAGAGTAACTTCCAGTCTTGATGGTTTTGAATTAGGTAGTACCTATGGTGGATCTGCTGCAGACCCAGCTTCAGATTTCAGCGTATCAACTAGTGGCTCTGGTATGGTTCTTGGATTTTCATTTAGTGGTGGAACGATTCCTTATGGCTATGGACTTTTGACAAGTATTGATGTTACTTTAGATAGTACAGAGGATATGGTTGGGTATATCTATTTAGATGATGTTGTAATGGCCGATCCAACTGGTACTCAAATAGATTTTGGTGTTCAGCCCTACTTTAGTATTGGTGGCGCACCAGATGCACCAATGGCTCCTATGAATCTTACAGCTGAGGTTGTTGAAACTATTAATGTAGATATTTTATGGGNTGCTGCAGATGGAGCTGATTATTATACGCTTTATAGAAATGGACAGGTGATTGCAACTCCATCAACTCCAGGTCATTTTGATGTTAATCTTGATTATGATACATCGTATACATATATGGTGAGCGCTGGAAATGGCGCAGGTGATTCTGGAATGTCTTCAAGTGTTACTGTTACCACAGGTATTGAACCATTTGATCCAATTCCACCATCAAACCTTATGGCGATGGCTGGTGATGAGCAGATTACATTAACATGGGAAGCTCCAGTAGGTCCACAAGAAGCTGTTGACTGTNNTGGNACTGAATTTGATCCATTTAATGCACAGTATACGGGGTATGATTGCCTTGTTTGTGGATTAGAAAATGATGCTGGTGAAATATGTGGCGATGGTTTAGGAGAGGCCTGCGTTGATTGGCTTGATGATGGATATTGTGATGATGGTTCGTTTGGATTTGATTTTACTTGTGATGCATTTGGATGTGATTGTACGGATTGCGGAATGGAATGTGAAGATCCTAATGGACATTGCGGTGAGCCAGTTCCATGCACTGAAATTACTAATTTAAGTGTAACGGGATTAACGGATATTGATGGCGATGGTATTGACGACCCATGCTATGATGCAGCTGATGGAACTTCATCTCATTACTTCTTATTATCATGGGAAGGTGATTGTCCAGTTACAGATATTTATTGGGGTGTAGACAATCCATATGAGAATGGTGGAAATTTTGGATCATTCCCTGGCCCAACACTTATGTTCTATGGCTTTGGTCCTAATGAGGCATATCAATTTGTTGTAACNAACTCTACTCAATCTCCTCCAGTGGAATCTGAGATTGCTGAAGGTGCGACTGGCCCAGAAGATTGCGCTGCAGATAGTGCGCCATGTAGTGAGCAGCCAGGTATGGTTGATGATTGTTCAGGTGATGGTGATTGTTGTGCGGAGTCATGGATTGGTGATGGATATTGTGATGATGANAGTCAAGAATTTGGATGTGANCTTTCATGTTATGAAGGTGAAACCGCTGATTGCGGTGGAATGATGTCACCAGGTTCTGGATCATTACAGCAAAAACTTGCTCATCTAAGTCAGTACAACAGAGTATCTAATGATTATCCATATACTGTGATGCCGACATCAAAAGAGACGGGTGAGCTTGCAGATTATTCATATGAAAGCAGCATGAATACTCAAACTCGTGAAGAATTATTATCNTATAAAATTTATATGAGCACAACTGCAGGAGACTATGCTCATGTTGCAACTGCAGGACCCAATGATTATAGCTATACGATGACTGGACTTGACAATGGAACCCAATATTATTTTGTTGCTACTGCAGTATATCAAGGATTTGATGATACTCAGCCTGAGCTTGAATCTGGGTACTCAAATATCGCCTCAGCAACACCCGTACCATTTCAGGCTCCAGTGCCACAAAATTTAATGGCATCTCCTGGAGATAATGAAGCAATGTTAAGTTGGGATAGTGTGGTTCAAGAGCGTGAGGAAGCATTTGTAGGATATAATGTATACCGATCAATAACAAGTGGTAGTTCATATACTTTTGTTGCAGCTATCACAGGTGATGAGACCATGTATACAGATAGTGGCCTTGATAATGGTCAGATGTACTATTATGTAGTGACCTCTCAATATGAAGAGACCGAGTCTTCATACTCAAATGAAGCTTCAGCTCAACCAATGGATTTCATTCAGCTTAGCATGACTGATGTTGAGGGAATCTATGCTCCTGGTGACACATTTGATGTGACCATCTCATGGGAAAACCCAGGTACTATTGCAGGTATNCAGCTTGTACTTGAGGATCTTCCTGAGGCAGTTACGATGACTAACGTCGAAGGGCTTGGAGCTCTAGCAGGTGAAGATTTAAATGCTTACAGTTCAGATTATAACGGTGTTGCAACCATTCTTTGGTTTAGCCTTACTGGTGCTACTTTAGGTGCAGGTGAGGGTGAGATTGCGCGTGTAACCTTTCAGGTAAATGATGATGCTGGATGTGGTAGCTTTGACCTTAACTTCTCTGATGATGTAACAGGAACTGTATTCTCTGATAGTAACGGTCTTGCATATTTCTGGGATGGTGAGGGACAAAGTATTAATACTATTTGTGATGCGAACTTATCACTAGTTCAAGTATCAGAAACTGTATTTGAGGTTCATATGATAAATACAGTTGATGTTGCTGGTTTCCAGTTTGACCTAGTAGATACTCCAGATAACTTTGATATCTCAACATCTTCTACAACAGCAAGAACAAATGGATACCTTGTAAGTACTAATGCAAGTGGTACTGTGATTGGATTTTCAATTTCAGGTGGAACGATTGCACCTGGATCAGGAGCTATAGTACAGATTACTTCAGGTAGTTCGCTAAATGATACTGAGGTATGTTTTGATAATATCGTTCTTGCAGATCCATCTGGCGCAGAAATTGAAGCGAGATCTGAATGCATTATGTTTAGTGATGAACTAGCTAATGATGAATTAGAAATCCCTAATAATTTCTCAATTAGCAAAATTTATCCAAACCCATTCAACCCTAGTACAACTATTGAATGGACAATGAAAGAGTTTGGAAGTCATAGACTAGATGTATATAATACCAATGGTCAGCTTATTGATGTTATTAGTAATGGTTACACATCTCCAGGATATAAGCAAAGTACATGGGATGCGAGCAATCATGCTTCAGGTATTTACATTATTAGATTAGTTATTAATAATAATTTAGTAAGCTCTAACAAGGTAATGCTTGTTAAATAATGTGACTTAGTTAACATTTGTTAACAAAAAGACATAATAACTTCCCCTACTATTAGAAATAAATTCTATTAGTAGGGGATGTTCATCAGAAGGAGGAGAAATATGTTTAAAAGATTTATTCTGCTAACACTATTTTCAACAATTTTTGCACAATTTGAAGTAACTGTTAACCCAACTGGAGATAGTCATTTAGTTGTTCTCCTTGATTCAGTATCAGGAGTTGAAGTAGGTGATCAAATAGGAATATTTGATGCCTCAGGTGTAACTGAAAGTTGTATACCTGATTTAGGGTGTAATACTGGTACAGATGTTCAATATGGCGAAGTGTTAGTAGCAGCCGGGACCTGGGATGGGCAGTCGAATGAACAAGGCACAGCTATGGAATTATCATCTATTATGTCTATCGATTTAAGTGATTTTAATGGACCGATATTAAATGGAGCTGTTGATGGAAATGCAGTAATTATTAAAGTATATGATGTAAGTGAAAATATTATTTTAGATACAGAGTTAACGATTGATAATGGTGGTGAGTTTGGTGATTTCTTTACAGTAATTTCTGAAATTAATGTAATAAGTGTTGATCCAATTTATGGATGTACTGATACCAATGCATGTAACTATAATCCAGAAGCGAATANAAATGATGATTCATGTTTGTATGATGATTGTAATGGTGAGTGTGGTGGAGATTCAGTTATAGATGAGTGCGGTGAATGTGATGGTAACGGGCCCGAAGAAAATTTTGATTGTGATGGAAATTGCCTTGTAGAGACTGATTGTGATGGTGAGTGTGGTGGAGATGCAGCTTTAGATGAATGTGGAGTTTGTAATGGAGATGGAAGTTCATGTGAGGTATATATCGAATTAGAGTTGACAACTACTCTTGATGAGCCAATTGAGGATGAGGAAGAACTTCAGCAATTTGAAGAAGATTTTGAGAGTTATATGGAGGTTGAGCTTGGACTTCCTGATGGTACTGTGGAAGTGACAAATATAATTTTTTCAGAAACGCGAGAGGTAGAAGTAACCATTGAATTTTCAGTGACACTAACTGATGAGGAATTATCCGAAACAGATTTCAATCCTGAAACTGCTGAAGAAGATATAGAAAGTACTATATCTGAAGTTGAAGATGAGATTGAAGAAGGTCTCCCAGAGTTTATTGAAGGTTGCACAGATGANACAGCAGAAAATTATGATTCTAATGCAAATGTAGATAATGGATCTTGCGAATATGCCGCTCAAGCACCAGAGGAATTTTCATTTAATGCATCAACTCTTCAAGCATTTTATTTTATGATTGATGCTAATATTGATGGGGAGCCTCTTGAAATAGGTCAGGATTATATAGCAGCTTTTAATGGTGACCTTTGTGTAGGAAGTATTGCATGGGAAGGACCATATACTACAGTTCCTGCAATGGGAACAGATGGAGAAGGGTATTCTGATGGATATCTTTCAACTGGTGATATTCCGGTATTTAAAATTTATGATGCTTCAGAAAATAGTATAATTGAGGCTTGTCCTCAGACTGAGTCATCGCTTGCATTCTCAAACCTAGAATTTATTTATGTCGATATGTTAAATGGTAATCAGAGTTGTACTGTATCATATGAAATAGATATGCACTATGGTGCAAATCTAGTTAGTTTTCATGCTCTTCCTGATGATGTATCTGTTGGTAATGTAATGGAGTCTTTAGGTGATGCAGTAACGGGCGTTATTGGTGAAGGAGTTGCAGCTAGTCCAAACCCTGTCTTGGGATGGGTTGGTAGTTTATCTGAAATATCAAGAACTTCTGGATATTGGATAAAGCTTAATACTGCTATGCCAATTGAGATTACAGGCGCAACACCATCTGATCCTAATCTTTCATATGATTTACATTATGGAGCTAATTTAATTTCCTTTCCAATACCTGGTTCTGTTTCTGTAGGTGATGGTATTCCTGATGATGTTGAAGGATATTTTACAGGCGTGATTGGTGAAGGTGTTGCTGCNAGCCCAAATCCAGTTTTAGGATGGGTTGGAAGTTTAAGTGATTTTGAAGGTACAAAAGGTTATTGGGCCAAGGTTGATGGTGCATTTGAATTTTCATTTAACTTATCCAATGCTTCAAATAATCGCCAATCTTCATATGAATGTTTAAATGGTTTATATAATTTCACTCAATCTACCCAACAGGCATTTTATTTTATTGAAAATTTAGATGCTAATATACAAAAAGGAGATTGGATTCTTGCTTATAATGATGATGTTTTAGTAGGAGCAAGGCAGTGGAATGGTATTTTCACAGATATTCCTGCCATGGGATATGACAGCTATGCTACTGCAGGATACTGTCAGGATAATGATATTCCAAAAATTATCTGGATAGATTCTGAAGGAAATGAAAATTTATTAGTTGGAGATATACCTGCATGGTCTAATAATGAGTTGTTTTATGTTTCATTAGAATTAGATTCTAGTCCTTTGATGCCGACTGATTATAGTTTAAGTCAAAATTATCCTAATCCATTTAATCCTAGCACGACTATTTCATTTAGTTTACCATCAGATAATCATACAATTCTTAATATTTATGATATTTCTGGAAAACTAATAAATACACTTCTTGATAAAAATATGAAAACAGGATATCATAATATTTCTTGGGACGGTAAAGATTTATATGGTCAGGAAGTGTCAACAGGCGCTTACGTTTATACACTATCTACAGATGATATAAGTTTAAGTGGAAAAATGATTTTATTGAAATAGAGAAAGTTTTATGATTTGAAAAGAAGTGCGATAAAAACATTATTTTATCGCACTTTTTATTTATCTACTACATTTCCATTGTTAAATAAAAAGTGAGGATCAAATCCCATTTTACATTTAATAACTTCTTTAACACCATCCATTCCATAACATTCAATAAAATCCTTCTTTTTGCGTTTTCCTGTTCCATGTTCAGCTGAATATATACCACCATGATTTGAAGATATTTGAATAATATCTCGATAACATTTAATAGCTTCACTTTCATTTTCCGAATTAGGAATTAAATGAAAATGAAGGTGGCAGTCGNCCAAATGTCCAAATAAGAGATAGTCTATTTTTTTACTTTTTATTAGAGAGTGAGTTTTTTTTATGAAATCATTAAATGAATGTGGGGGAACGATTGTATCTGTAATTATACTTGCTGTATTATATTCTTTAGATTTATGAAGAGCATTGGCTGGAATAGAATGACGCGCCTCAAAAAAAGTTTTCCAATTATTAGGGTCGTCAAGTGACAGTATTTGTTCTTCTTTATTTATATCATCAAAACCCATCAAAATATCATGCCATTTTTCTATCGAATCATCAATATTATCGTTATACAAAGGTATTTGCATATAAACTCCAACTGAATATTTCTGATTAAAAAAATGTTCATAATGATTCATATATGATTGACAATTATTACCAAAATATTCAAATCCGGATAGTTTTCCCATATCATCATTCAATATTTTTCGTATATAATTATAGAAATTAAAAGCTATTTCTTCATTTTTGAGTTTAATAAATAGATTAATATATTGGCTCGGATTATCTGAAAGTTTTAATTGCACATTAGTAATGCATCCAAATATTCCTTCACTACCAACAATTAAATCTATTAAATCTAATTTCCCATCTTCTGCAGTAAATGGACCACTTGCATTTTTTAAGTTAACTCTTTTATATCTTGGAATATGAACTGTGGAATCTTCTCCATTTGAATCTTTAATAATAAATTTTCCATTTTTTGATATATATTGACCTCTTTCTGCTTTTACTTGCTCTCCATTTGGCAGTAAAAATTCTAATTGATGTACCCACATTCTCATTGAACCCTTTGGACCTGGGATGAAGCCTGATGCATTACATGAAACTGCGCCTCCAATCATTGCTTCATTTCTACTTGTTGGATCAACAACAAATATCAAACTGTTCCCTGATTCATTATTCGCAAACTTTCTAACTTCTTCTATATATACACCCGGATTAGCGGAGATAAGCTTATTTGAAGTATCTAGATTATTAATTTTATTCATTTTTTCAATAGATAAAATTAAGCCACCATTTGGTGTTGCACTGCCAGTAAGATTTGTTCTGCCTGCAGATATTGTAATATTAATTTTTAATATATAGCATAATCTAATAATAATAGCACATTCAGAAGTATTTCGGGGTCTACACAAAATAGAAGCATTACCTTCCATATTAGACCAATCATGATTATATCCAGAAATGATATCCTCATCATCTGTAGCATCGATTGAAAAATTGGTCTTTAAAAATGATGAGATTTTTTTTGCAGAGGGATTATCACTCGAAAACTTTGTGATTTTTATTTCTAATTCAGGTTTGATAATTGATTTTGAGTAAATAAAATGAGTATAATTATTCATTTACTATAAATCTAATTCTTTTCTCTTTTTAATTCTTTCTTCTCTTCCTAAAGGATTTGGTTGTGGGATTGCAGCCAATAAAGTCTTAGTATATTTGTGCTGAGGATTTGAAAAAATTTCTTTTGTTTTATTATATTCAACTGCTTCACCTAAATACATAACTGCTATTTCAGTTGAAATATGATTTACTACTGAAAGATCATGGGCAATAAATAAAATAGTTAAGTTGAATTCATCTTGTAAATCCATCATAAGGTTAATCACTTGTGCTTGAATAGATACATCTAAGGCTGACACAGGTTCATCAGCAATTATAATTTTTGGCTCTGTTGCTAAAGATCTTGCAATCCCTATTCTTTGTCGTTGTCCACCAGAAAATTCATGAGGATATCTCATTGCTTGTTCGCCAGAAAGGCCAACTTTTTCCATAAGCCATCTAACTTTATCATGCTTCTCAGATTCAGTCATGCTAGTATGTATATCCATTGGCTCTTTAATAATATCTTGAACAATCATTCTAGGATTTAGTGATGAAAAAGGGTCTTGAAAAATCATTTGAATTTGTGGGCGATAAGGTATGATTTCTTTTCTATTTAATTTAAGTAAATCAATATATGAACCATTATCATTTAATAAAATTTCTCCGGTAACTCTTACGTCTGGTGCAGTAATTTTTAAAACATTTAAAATAGCCTTTCCTAAAGTCGATTTTCCAGATCCAGATTCACCTACAATACCTATAGTTTCTCCTTGGCATACAGATAGGCTTAAATCTTTTACTGCATGAACATGCGAAACTTCTCGTTGTAGTATTCCTCCAAAAATTGGAAATTCTACGTTTAAATTTTTTACTTTTAAAATTTCGTTATTTTTTTTCATTTTAGTACTTCTGGTTTGCATCTAACAAAATGATTAGGAGTTGCTTCAAAAAGTTCAGGTTCTTGTTTAGTACCACCACAGGCACAATCTTCAGGATCAAATCTTGAACATAACTTACATCCATCTCCCATCTCTAAAATCGATGGCACCATTCCCTTTAGAGCTTTTAATCGTTTAACTTTTTGATCCATTTTAGGTATTGAATCCATAAGAGCTTTTGTGTAGGGATGAAGTGGATTTTTAAATAATTCTTCAACGGTAGCAATTTCCTGAACTTTTCCTCCATACATCACAATTACTCTATCACAAGTCTCTGCAATCACTGCCAAATCATGTGTAATAAGTAGAATGGCAGCACCTTCTCTTTTTTCTTTAAGGCTTATCATTAAATCAAGAATTTGAGCTTGAATAGTTACATCTAGTGCTGTAGTTGGCTCATCTGCAATAAGAAGTGATGGGTTACATAGAAGCGACATAGCAATCATCACTCTTTGCCGCATACCTCCCGAAAATTGATGTGGGTACTCATTAATTCTATCTTCAGGATCTGGTATACCAACTGCTCGAAGCATGTCCACACTTTTTTTAGTTGCTTCTTCAAAGCTTAAGCCTAAATGTCTTATTAATACCTCATTCATTTGAACACTTATTTTAAGAACTGGGTTTAAAGAAGTCATAGGCTCTTGGAAAATCATGGATATATCTTTTCCTCTATAATCTCTCATCTCTTCATAGGATAAATCTAAAAGGTTTATACCATTATAAATTATTTCACCAGAGACAATTTTCCCTGGAGGGTCAGGAATAAGTCTATTGATCGATAATGATGTTACTGATTTCCCAGAACCAGATTCACCTACAATACCTAAAACCTCACCCTTATAAATATCAAAAGATACACCATCAACAGCTTTTGCAGTACCTGCCTCTGTATAAAAGTGTGTATGAAGATCTTTAATTTGAATTAGTTTTTCACTACTCATTATCTTAACCTCGAATGCACCTTGGGATCAAATGCTTCTCTTATTGCTTCACCTATAAAAGTTATTAAAAATAAGGTTGCTCCTATTGAAAAAAGAGGTGATACAATCAGGTGCCAATATTGAAGATTAGTTCTTCCTTGAGCCATTAATTCTCCCCAGCTTGGTGTAGGAGGTTGTAATCCGAATCCAAGATAGTCGAGTGAAACAAGAGCAGATATATATCCAATTATTGCAAATGGAGCAAATGTTATGACTGGCGTAAGTGAATTGGGTAAAATATGCCTAAACATAACATTCCAGTGACTTTGTCCCATTGAGACTGCAGCAGAAACATAATCTTTTGATTTCTCTCTCAAGAATTCGCCCCTCACATACCATGTAATACCAATCCAACCAGTAAGAAAAACATACATAGATGCTAAAATATAGACATTTGGCTTAATAAATGTAGCTAAAATCATAAGCATAAATAAAAATGGAATCGACCCATAAATTTCAATTATTCTAAGTCCAAATAAATCAACTTTTCCACCAAAATATCCAAGAGTTCCTCCAATGATAATCCCTATTATATATGATAAGAAGCAACACACGATTGCAAAAGTGATTGATATATTAAAACCATATATTAATCGTGACAATACATCACGACCCTGATTATCTGTTCCCAGTAAATGTTGACTATTGGGGAAATTAGTATATTTATACTTATCAGCTATTCCATTTCCATTCTCATCAATAAAATCTTCTGAGGGGTCCCAAACTCCATTTCCATTTCCATCAGTAAATTGCTCATCTTTTTCAGAGATAACCTCTTCATATGGATCATAGGGATATAAAGGCATAATAACCCAATTCCCTTTATCCTCTTTTTGATATTGTTTTTTTAGTAGTCTATAATGTGGCTGACCATATTTTTTTTTGCCTTTAATTTCAAATTGCCCTAAATCCTTTGCCTCAATATTCTTATTACTAAATATTGAGTTAAAAAGTGGAAAATAATAATCATCATTATATTTTACCATTATAGCTTTACTATTAAAAATTATTGGAGCACAGATTGAAAGTACATAGAGAGAAATTAAAATGATTAGAGAATAATATCCTCTTTTTATTGATTTAAATCTATTAATTCGTTTCTGAAGAATTGATTCTGATAAAATTTTATTGGTCATTTTATTTAAATCTTATCCTAGGATCAATTACTGCATATGTTATATCTGATATCAGATTACCGATCAATAGTATGATAACCTGTATTGCAAGAGCTCCCATCATAATGCTATAATCTTTATCTATTAGAGCATTAAAACCTAAAAGTCCAATTCCATCTATACCAAAAGTTTTTTCGATTAGGTAGCTCCCTGCAAGAAAAATTCCAATTGAGGATCCAATGCCTGTGGCAAGTGGAATTAGTGAATTCCTTACAGCATGGAAAAATATAACTCTTTTTTCAGATAAACCTTTTGCAAAAGCAGTCCTAACATAATCTTGATTTAGATTTTCCATTAATGAGTTTTTCATAAGCACAGTCATTGTAGCAAAGCTTCCAACCATATAGCACACAATAGGTAAAAATGCATGGTGAATTTGATCCTTTATTTTCCCCCAAAGTGATAATTCTGAAAAATCTGGTGAGCGCCATCCATGAAGTGGAAATATATCACCTCCAAAATAAGATAATAATAAAACTCCTAAAGCATATCCAGGTATTGAATATCCAGTAAAAACTATAATACTAGATAAAACATCAAATCTTTTTCCATGCTTTAATGCCTTTAGAATTCCTAGCGGTATACATATTAAATAAACCAGAATTAAACTTGTAAATCCAAAAAAAATCGATATATGCATTCTTTCTGCGATAAGTGTTGAAACATTTTTCCCTTTTTTCTCAGAGTAACCTAAAAACCCCTGAAAAATCCCATTAAATTCTTTTTTTATCAAGGTTACAGTATTATCAGAATTAACTTTTTCTAAATCCCAATCTGAAAAATACCATGTTGATATTAACTCATTGCTAGGGAGCTCTTGATATTCACTTTGAAAAAAAATGTATTTTTCAAAATCAAAATTTTCATCAGTTTGAAGTCTACTAACATCAGGTAAGCTGTATTTAAGGCCAGCGCCACTTTCTATGATGTTATAAGAGATATTATTATTTTTGTCAACTTCAGATTCTACTAAAATATATTTTTGTAATTGTTTTTTTGAGTTTTCATTTATTTGTACAAAATCAATTGTTTCTCTAAAGTGCTTTCCAATTACTGCAGTTTCTCTTTTATATTCTTTAGGGAAAACACCAAGCCATATCAAGTATCTAATAATTATTGGTTTATCTAATCCATATTGCATACGCAAATCTTCAAGAATATCTGGAGATAATTCTGAACTATTTCCAATTAAATCGGATGACATTGAAACTCCACTCTCTGAAGTTGCATTGGCGCTTTTCAGCTGTGCAACAGCTCTTTCAAATGGACCATCTGGTGCTACTTGAAGAATAAAAAATACCATAAATGTTATTCCAAGAAATGTTGGAATCATTAAAAGTAATCTTCTTATAATATATTGAAACATTTATCTAGTTTAAATTTTTATAGAAATCTACAATTTCGTTTTCGATTGGTATTTTAATACTATTATTTTTTCTTGCTTCAATGAGTTTATTTTTTTTAATTGGGTCTATCCACCAGTATGAAATTGGAGATAGCCAATTACCACTATAGCCGATTCCATGTTCAGGCATGCCAAACTTATCCCAATTCAAACATCTATATCCATACGGTGCACCCCAACCAAAAGCCCAATGATATTCTTTTGAGGCAATTTCATCAATTTTTTGAAGAATTTTAACTCTTTCATCCATATTCCAATTTGTATTGTAATCATCAATTAGATTATCAATTTCAGGATTTGCCATTCCTGTAACATTTGTAACATCTAGTTGCTTTGAATATTTAGAATGAAGCATTCCTTCTGGACTTGGTAAAAGTGAACCAGTCCATCCAGCAAATTGAACTTGGAATTTTCTATCCATTAATTTTTCAAATGGATTTTGTAATACTACTAAATTAATTTTTATCCCAATTTCTTCAAGATCTTTTACTAATGGATTAAAAATTCTGTCCCAGCCTGTATTAATATAAAAGTTTTCAATTTCAAAATATTCCCCATCTTTCGATAGTAATTTATCTCCAGGCTTCTTTGTCCAACCAGCTTCCTTTAATAGTTCAAGAGCAAGATCAGGATTAAAATCCTGTGTAGGGTTATCAAGATTTGCATATTTACTTCTAGGAAACCATGAATTTTTTCGAACATACTCATGATAAAATAATTTATCCATAAGTTTTTCTACATCCCATAAATGACAAAAAGCTTTTCTCACTTTAATGTCATCAAAAGGAGCTTCGAGAGTATTAAAAGCTAGGCCACCTACGCCTGCAGGAAGAAAATTAATAAACTTCTTTCTTTGAATAAGCCCTCTATCAATTTCTGGATATTCAGCGGCTACAAACTTCTCTGCCCACCATTGAGCTCTAGAGACCATGTATGTATCATAATCGCCCGCAAAAAAACGTTCGACTTCTTGATTTTCATCATTAATAAAAATAAACTCCAAAACATCAAAGTTATATAATCCTGTATTTCTATAATGATTTGCTGCCCAATAATCTCGCTTTCGATCTAGAACTACTAAGCCATTATTTTCTTGAGTAGTTCTTTGATTATTTAAAAGATAAGGACCTGATCCAGGCATCATTTCAAACTGATATGCATCTATATATTCTGCTCCAGTAGTTTTATTTAAATAATATGAAGGATATACCATTATGCTAGAAAAACTATATAGATTTCTCCATTCAGTTTTTTTAGCTTTTACGCTCACGATATATTTACTTTTTGCTTCTGGCATATTGAATTTTTCATTCCAAAATGTATATACATTTGGATCGCCATGTCCTTCATCGATAAGAATTTTATATGTAGCTACAACATCTTCAGCTGTTACTTCTTTTCCATCTGAGAATCTTGCCCTAGGATCTATTCTAAATAAAAAAGTCAATGAATCAGATTCTACTTTCCAGTGAGTCGCTAAGGCTGGCTCTAGTTTGAAAGTTTCTGAATCAAATGTTAAAAGTTGCTCATAAATTAAGCTTTCAAGGGCACTATTAAATTGCGATCTAGTTTCTTTACCAAATGCTCTTAATGTATTTGGGAAAACCATATCAGCTAAAAATCTTAGAGTATCACCTTTTACGGCATTTGCATCTCCTGAAATATTTGGAGATAAGTTTGTGGTCCAACCCTGATCCTGAGCAATACTCTCAAAACCAAACCCTCCATCAGCTTTGGAATCAGACAAGGATTGATTTTGCTCTTGATATTTATTTGATGTATCAAACTTTTTATACACCTTCTGATCATCACTATTACAGCCAATAGTAAATAAAATTGCTATAGATATAAAAACTAACTTTAAATTAAATCGCATAATTTCTCCTAAATGTCCTATAATAATATGGAATGGCCTAAACTTAATAATATCTTTTTAATTCTCGAAGATTAAAAACAGATAGAATGATAAGTATTAAATATTTAAATTATTTCAATATTAAAAGGTGATTTTATGAATTTAGTTGAAATTATAAGTAAAATAGATTTAGATGCTGAATGGTTTGGCTTAAGAGAGTATAAGGAAAACACTACATATCATGTTATTAGAGATAAAAATCCATTATCCAATGAAACTTCAATAGACCATGGTATTATGGTTGAGGTACTAAAAAATGGTCAGTTTGGATATTGTGCTACTTCAGATTTATCATTAAGTGGAATTCAGCGCGCGGCTACAACTGCGCAGGAGAGTGCAGAAAGAGCTTCAAAATATTCTGTATTTTCGTTTGAAAGCAATGTCCGTCCGAAATCCAAAGGTGAATATTTAACTCCTATAGAATTACCTTTCGATTCGTTAAGCGCTGGAGAGATAAATGATATTCTTATGAAAGCGAATGATTGGATACTGAATGATGACAGGATAATGTCTGTTTCAGCTATGGCAATGTTAGTTGAAACAACAATTAACTATGCTTGTTCAAATGGCAGTGACATTCATCAAAAAATTAATATTGTTGGTTCCGATTATTCTGCTACTGCAAAAAATGGTCAAATCATACAAACCAGAACAGATGGAAGGTCTGGCAACCAAATGGGACTTGAAAGATTTAATCAGGATTTAGTTAGAGAAAAATGCAATAAAGTGTCCTCACAAGTTATTGAGCTTATAGAGGCTGAACAATGTCCCACAGGTGAAATGTCTTTGGTTCTAGCACCAGACCAGATGATGTTACAAATTCATGAAAGTATTGGTCATCCATTGGAAATAGATAGAATCCTTGGTGATGAAAGAAATTATGCAGGGTGGAGTTTTGTACAGCTTGAAGATTTTGGTAAGCTGCAATATGGATCTGATTTAATGAACGTTACTTTTGACCCTACTGTCTCAAATGAAATGGCATCATATGGTTTTGATGATGGTGGTTTTAAAGCTAGCAAAGAGCACCTAATTAAGGATGGTATTTTGTTGCGGGGACTAGGAGCGCTTGAAAGTCAAGAAAGGAGTGAAGTCCCAGCTGTAGCAAACTTTAGATCCTGTTCATGGAATCGTGCCCCAATTGATAGAATGGCAAATTTAAATTTAGAGGCTGGAGATTCAAGTTTTGAAGATATTATATCTTCTATAGAGTACGGTGTTTATATGGAAACAAATCGCTCATGGTCGATAGATGACTATAGAAATAAATTTCAATTTGGATCTGAGTATGGAAAATTAATTGAAAATGGAAAAATAACTAAAACTCTAAGAGATCCCAATTACAGAGCAATTACTGTCCCATTTTGGAATAGCCTATCAAAAGTTGGAGATGAATCCACTTTTGAAGTTCATGGCACTCCAAATTGTGGTAAAGGAGAGCCCAATCAGGTAATTAGAGTTGGACATGCATCTCCAATTTGTTTATTTGAAAACATCCAAGTATTTGGTGGAGCATAGGAGAAAATCATGAAAGAATATTTTTTTAAAATATCAGAAAAAGTAATTAATACCTTATCTAATGATGAGCATTTAACTATATCTATAAACGGTGAAAATAGTGAATTCATTCGAATTAATAATGCTAAGGTTAGACAAATTGGAACGGTAGCTGATGCATCGATAGGTATGGAATTAATAAAAAATAATCGTAAAGTTCAAATGTCTTTTACTATTCAAAGAGATATGGAAAAAGATTATAAGATTATAATTGATTATTTAGATGCAATGCGTAAAAACATTCTATCTTTACCCGAAGACCCTCTTTGTGTTTTACCAAAGGATCATGGTTCTTTAGATGAAGAATATACTGGACATCTTTTAAATCCAAAAGAATCAGTTGATGCTTTGTTGCCAGTTATGAGCGGAGTTGACTTAATTGGGATATGGGCTTCCGGAGATGTTTTTGTAGGTAATACAAATAGTGCAGGACAAAAAAATTGGTTTTCTACTGAAACATTTTCGCTTGATTATTCATTGATTAATCCTTTGAAAAAAATGGTTAAAGAAACATATGCTGGAACTCATTGGGATCAAAATGATTACGAATCATTCATTAATTCATCTAAAGAAAAATTATCTATGCTAAATGAAAAATCTAGAAAGATTAAGCCAGGTTCATATCGAACCTATATTGCTTCCGCTGGCGTATCTGATCTTATTGATATGTTTTCTTGGGGTGGAGTAAGTGAAAATTCTATAAGGAAAGGGCGTAGTTCCTTTATTAAAATGAGAGATGAAGGAAAATCACTATCTCCATGTTTTTCCTTAAAAGAAGATTTTTCATCTGGTACTGTACCTCGATTTAATAGCAATGGAGAAATATCAGATATTGAATTGCCCCTTATTATCAATGGAGCATTAAAAAATACTTTAATTTCAACTAGAACGGCTAATGAATACAGTCTTTTGTCTAATTTTGCTTCTCAAGGAGAATACCTTAGATCTCCAGTTATGAAAGAGGGCCTTATTGAAGAACAAGATATTTTAAAAGAGCTTAATACAGGTGTCTACTTATCTAATCTTCATTATCTGAATTGGAGTGATCAACTTGGAGGAAGAGTTACTGGGATGACTAGATATGCTTGTTTTTGGGTTGAAGATGGTGAAATTATATCCCCTATTGATGATATGAGGTTTGATGATACGATATATAATTTCTTTGGAGATAAGTTAGAGTCAGTTACTAGCAAATCAAGATTAAATCCAAGTGTTGGAACATATGGTGGAAGAAATTTAGGGGGAGTTCACTGTCCGGGCATCATTTTAAAATCTTTTGAACTAACTCTTTAATTCAAGTAGTACTATGAAATTAGTACCCATCATTATAATATTTAATGCTGTTTTCTCATATTGTGTAACTTTTGAAGTTGATATTTCTAATGCTGAAATTCCAGATGATAATTTTATAGTTCTAATGAATGGCTCATGGAACAGTTGGGGTTGGGGCTATCAGTTGAACGAAAGTGATGATGCTAATATTTATACTGGTACATTCTGTGGATTTGATAATGGAGAATATCAGTACATTCATTCTATTACTGGTGATTTTGACTCGTGGTCAGGATGGGGTTTAATTGGAAATCCACCTTTAGCTTCAGATTGTGATTTTAATCCTAATGATAGTTATCAAAACTATGGATTTGTAATAAATGGAAGTGATTTAGTAAATCAATTAAATTCATGGAATTGCTGTGGTATAAATGAATGTTCAGATTGGGATGGATGTAATTCTGGAGCGCTACAAACTGATCAATCATATTTATATGGAAGATTTGAAGTGAGAATGAAGTCCGCAGATGGAGATGGACTAGTAAGTTCATTTTTTACTTATAATACTAATTGGGATCCTGGATTAGGTAATCTAAATTGGAATGAAATTGATATTGAAATGACAGGAAACCGTGATAGTACTGTACAATTTACAACTCATCATCCAGGAACCCCAAATTCATGGTCATATGGTGAGATAATAGATGTTGATTTTAATCCCCATGAAAGTTTTCATGATTACGCATTTGAATGGACTCCAGATTATATATCATGGTTTGTAGATGGAGATGAAGTTTATTCACAGGGGATATCTATTGTCGATGATATGAATTTTTCTCAAAAAATTATGATGAATTTATGGCCAGCTATTTGGGAAAGTTGGGTTGGAGTATGGGATGAAAACGATATTCCAAAACATGCTTATTATGACTATGTTAAATATTATAGTTATAATCCAGGAGAAGGCGATTATGGTACTGATAATAATTTTTCATTATTATGGGAAGATGACTTTAATCAATTTAATCAAAATATTTGGCAAGATAACTCCAGCGGATCGTTTAATGGAAATCTATGTTCATTTAATCCTCAAAATACAAACTATTATAATGGATACTTAATATTAAGCTTAACTGATATTAACGATGATCTTAATTGCAATGAAGTTAACGGTGATTTTAATTATGACAATAGTTTAGATGTAATTGACCTTGTGACAGTAGTTAGCCATATATTATCACCAACGACAATAGAATTATGTCAATTTTTAGCTATAGATCATGATAGTAATGAATCTGTAGATGTTTTGGATATCATTCATTTTTTAAATGAAATTATTGGTAGCTAAGCTAAGCCAGATTGACCAGATATTTTATTAAAGTTAACGTCAAAATTTGATATGGCAATTTTCCATTTATCTTTATGAGTTTTAGAGAAAATTAAATCTTTTGAACTTGGCATGATAATCCAATCTCCATTATCAAGTTCTTGCTCAAGCTGTCCCGCATCCCATCCTGAATAGCCCATGATTAATCTAAACTGATTTGGCCCATTGCCGCTTTTAATATCATTAATTATATCTTTACTGTATGATAATCCTGCAGTGTTTTCAATTATCATTGTTTCATTTTTTTTATAACTACAATCATGAAGAATAAAGCCTTTTTCGGGTGATACGGGACCACCATAATACACATTATAATTTTCATTAATATTTTGTAATCCAAAATCTTTTAAAATATCTTGATTTTGATTTCCTTTTAATGGCTTATTAATTATAAGTCCCATTGTTCCTTCTTTATTATGCTCACAAATATATATAAGGCTTTGACCAAATATTGGATCATGGTTTAAATGTGGCATATTAATTAAAAATGAATTTGAAAGATTTTTCATACTTTAATTCTACAATTTGTTGTTAAAATATTAAAGAAAAATATTAAGTTCTAATATGAAAACTATATTTAAAGTAATGATGTTATATTTCTTCTTTTCTTGTGCTGTCCAAGGTCCAATTCCAGGTGGTGAAGTTGATGAGTCAGGTCCAAGACTTATTAAAATATTTCCTGAAAATTTTTCTAATGATTTATTAGATGAGCAAAATATTATATTATATTTTGATGAACCAATTAACCCAAACACTTTAAAAAATTCATTTCAAATTTCCAATAGTGAATTTAATGTTAAAGCTATAGGTAAAAAAATTATCATTAGACCTAAAAATAAGTGGGATATAAAAAAAGCTTTGAATATTAATGTTAATCGAAGTTTATCTGATTACTACAATAATTCTATGGACACTCCATTAAGTATATATTTTTCATTTGGCTTTGACATCCCAAGAGGATCTGTTGTCGGAAAACTTTTGGAATTTAGCAATTTGTATAACCAAAACTCTAACCGTGCTTCTAAATCAGATTTATATGAAGTGGGTTTGTATAAATTAATTAATAATGACAAGGTTCTAATTTCAAAGACCCAAACAGATATAGAATTAAATTTCAGTTTTAATGCATTGGAAGATGGAAATTATTTTATTATTGCCGTACAAAACAGTATTAAAAACCCACCAGATGATTTTATTAAAAATAAGTTTTCAGTTTATAATAAGAATATTGAGATTGATAAAAATAATCTTAAATATGATATTAAATTGAATATTGGACTCCCGGTATCAAAAAATGAAATTTCTGCAATGAATTTCATTAATAAATATTATGTTAAGTATGATTTAAGTGATGGTTCTCACTTATTTGGAATTATTGATACCGTATACAATAATTTTGATATGGATTTTTCTGATATAACTCTTTCTTCTCAATTAGAATTAGAAAATGAGTTTGAAAAATATTTAACTAATTCATTTGATTATGTAATACCTGAAATAAATGATACAATTAATCCTAAAATAATTTCTTGTGAATTCAATGATTCATTTTTGTCCGTTTATGTTTCAGAGCCTTTAGTAGAATTTTACTCAGACAGTATATTTTATCAAAGTTCTAATGATTCAATAAATAAATTTATATCTGGTACTTTTTATGAAATAAATTCTAATCCATTAAATAAATCAATAATTAATATTCCATTCTCATTAGAATATGAAAATATTTCTCATATTTATTTTATAGGTAGATACATTAAGGATTTATCAAACAATTACATGGATGACTCTTTTCTAGATTTAAAATCATGTACGGGAAAATCAAATTTAAAGAATGATGATCATTATCAAGGAGGAGACTTGTCTGGTTCAGTCTATACATCTCATGATAATCAATTAGTTGCTATTGCTTATAATAAAGAAACTGGTAAATCATGGGAAACATTAATTTTAGATAATAAATACTCTTTCTTGAATATTCCAGCTGGAGAATATTTTTTACAAATATACGAACAATATAATACTGATTCTAATAAGGTTTCTTTAAGATTTTTCCCTGGAAGTTGGACTCCATTTATTCCTTCATCTGATTTTTCAGATTATATAGGCCCTATTGAAGTAAGAAAAAATTGGAAGATTAATGGCGTTGATATTAACTTTGAATAACTTGAAATTAAATTATGAAAACATCAAAAAATTTAAGAACTACATATAACGAATTAAAGGAAGTCTTTGAAAAGCTAAACTATAAAGTAGTTTTAGATAAGGGGAATTTTAATACAGGTTATTGTTTGTTGGAACATGAAAAAATTATAGTTGTTAACAAAAATAAGCCATACGAGAACCGAGTTAAGATTTTATCATCCATTCTTTCAAAAATCGACACAGATGACATATATTTAAAACCTAAAATTCGTGAGTTAATGATTAGTTATAATAACTAAATCATTAAATTAAATAAAAATATAAAATTACTTTTTTCATTTTTGAATAAGGTAGTATATTCGTTGACTAATTTAATTCCGGTATAGCTCAGTTGGTTAGAGCAACGGACTGTTAATCCGTGTGTCCCTGGTTCGAGTCCAGGTACCGGAGCCAAAAAACCCTTGAATAATCAAG
>NHHK01000020.1 GCA_002171125.1 bacterium TMED161
ATGGTTGCACCTTCTAAAGGAAATCTTTCCAGATCAGTAATACCTTCAGAAGTTGAATATGTATATAGTGATTCATACAATCAAGATAGTTTTTATCCAGGTACTCTAGCAGAGCTTAGAGCTCCTTATATCCTAAGAGATTTAAGAGGTCAAGCTGTTGTGATATATCCACTTCAGTATAATCCTCAGACAAACACATTGCGTGTATATTCAGATATTGAAGTTAAAGTAACTACGGTAGGTGCCGATGGTGAGAATGCGTTGTATCGAAGCGAATCAAAACGTTCATTATCAAGAGAATATAATAATATTTATAAAGATCTATTTTTGAACTATGCTAACGACACTCGATTTGACTACATTGTTGATGAAGGTAATATGCTAATTATTAGTCATGGTGACTTCATGGATGAGATGCAACCACTTGTAGATTGGAAGAATCGTAAAGGGATTCCTACTGAGATGGTTAGCGTATCATCGATAGGTAATAGCTCATCAGCGATAGAAAGTTTTGTAGATAATTATTACTATGAAAATGGACTTACATATCTAATACTTGTTGGCGATATTGCGCAAATACCATCACCATCACTAAATGGAAGTGTGTCAGATCCTTCTTATGGATTTATATCGGGAAATGATTCTTTTGCAGAAGTCATTGTTGGTAGGTTTTCTGGAAATAACCCTGCAGAAATAATTACTCAAGTTCAAAGATCAATTGATTATGAACTATATCCAGAATTAGGAGCATCATGGTATGATAATGTTCTCGGTGTTGCATCTGCAGAAGGTCCCGGTTATGGTGGTATGACTGATGATCAATTTAGTGATTTTCTTTGGGATACAATTCTATCTGGTTATACATATGACAGTTTCACAGGAGTTTATGATGGAAGTGGTGGAACAGACGCTGCTGGTATAAATGCTATTAACTCTGGTGTGAGTTTAGTTAATTACACTGGGCATGGATCTATTACAAGTTGGGGAAATGGCGCTTCATTAAGTAATGCTCAGATAAACTCCTTAACAAATAGTAATAAATTACCTTTTGTAATAACAGTTGGCTGCAATGTAGGTGAATTTCAAAGCGTTTCTGCATGCTTTACTGAAACCTGGCAAAGAGCAACTAATAATGGACAAGCTACAGGTTCAATAGCTCACTATGGTTCAACCATACCTCAATCATGGGAACCTCCTATGCATGGACAATGGGCTATGAATTCGATTATTACTGAATCCTATGATAATAATATATCTCGTTCACTTGGTGGTATTGCCATTAATGGTAGCATGCATATGAACGAAGCTCAAGGAGCATCAGGAATAAATGAAACGAATCATTGGACATTCTTTGGTGACCCATCTGTTGTACTTCGTTCTGATCAACCTTCTAATTTAAATGTAAATTTCAATGAGATTATTTTAATTGGGCAAGATGAATTTGTAGTTGATGTAGGTGTTGATGGTGCACTCGCTTCACTATCTAGAAACGGTGAATTGGTAGGTTCAGCCTATTCTGTTGGTGGTGTATCCATTATACCACTTGGAAGTACTGCTGATTCTCCAGGACAGCTGGATCTTACAGTAACAGCATATAATAAATTCCCTTATGAATCTAATGTTACTGTACTTACACCAGAGGGTGCATTTGTTACAGTTAATAGCGTAGAGATTGATTATGGGTCAGATAATACCATTTCTGCAGGTGAAACTATTGATGTAACTGTAGAACTTGAAAATCTTGGAAATGATTCTTCCTCATTAGTTGAGGTGACTTTATACGAAATGATTGATAATCCTTATATAACTATTATAGAAGGCTCTGAGTCAATTAATAATTTATCCGATGGATCTCTTGCATTTTTTAATCTATCATTTAGTGTATCAAATGACGCTCCATATGGACATACTTTTGCATTACAACTTGATCTTGAAAGTGATGAAAATAGCTCAAGTTCAACTTTAGAAATGACAGTTGAGGCATTAGTAGAATCTTTTGAATCTGCATTTAATGATTTAGATTGGAGCTTATCTGGTAATGCTGAGTGGAGTATTGACTCTGATCAATTTTATGAAGGTAGCAGTAGTGCACGTTCAGGAACTATTGGTAACAGTACTATATCAACTCTTGAATTGACAATGGATGTTCTTGAAGATGGTAATATCTCTTTCTATAAGAGAGTATCATGCGAGCCTGTTGGTTCTTTTAGTGGTAGCTATTACGATTTTCTAGCTTTTTATATTGATGATGTTGAGCAAGACCGATGGGCTGGTGAAGTAGCTTGGTCGCAAAATTCTTATGCAGTTTCAGCAGGTGAACATACATTTAGATGGACCTTCACTAAAGATATTGATTCATCAGATGATGTGTTTTCTGGAGAAGATGCAGTGTGGATTGATTCCATTACATTTCCACCCGTTTCATCGGATTCTAATAGTATGATAGGTGATGTTAATGGAGATATGATTGTCAATGTACTAGATGTTATTCAGGTTGTTAATATAGCCCTAGGTGAGCAAAATACAGACAACTCTGCTGATTTAAATCAAGATGGAGTTATTAATGTATTAGATGTTATTCAAATAGTTAATATTATTTTAGAAGGTAGGGTAGATGATGCAACTAGAGCTTCATTAATAGATAACAGTGGTGAAGTATCATTATCTTCTGATGGATATATTGGTGGTGTTCAAATGACGCTATCTCATGATAATAATTTTTCAATTGAACTTACAGATGATGCGTTAGTATCAAAGTATCACACCAAAAATAATTCTACCACATTAATTATTGCAGCTCCATATACAGATTATCTTTTTACTGCATCTGGTGATTATACTATTGTAGATATGATTGTTGCAAATTCATCTGATCAGATAACAGTATCCACACCATCAATGTTTACTTTAGATGCGGCATATCCAAATCCATTTAACCCTAGTACTACAATGAGACTGCATCTGCCGGTGGAATCTAATGTAAATGTTGGAGTATATAATTTAATGGGTCAGCAAGTTGATGTGCTCCATAATGGATTGCTTTCTAGTGGATATACTACATTAACATGGAATGCATCTGACCTGCCAAGTGGAATGTATATTGTTAAAGCAACATCAAATTCATATACAAGTACACAGAAACTAATGTTGCTCAAGTAAAAAAAATCTATACCAAAAATCTAAAGTGCTCTTTGAATCAATTGATAAGAGCACTTTTAGTTTAATACAATTTTATGAATATTGAACAGATACTTACGTTTTGTTACAGATATTTTTTTCCCTCCTTAGATAATTATAACGTAAATTAAGAATGGTGCATTTTGAATAATATTAAGGATTCTTATAATGAATAAAATTATTTTTACATTACTATTACTTTGTTTTTCTTTCTCAGATACAGTTGATTTAAACCGAGCTACACAGATTGCTCAAAACTTTTCTAACTCTAGAGTTAATTCTTTTGAATTAGATGAGGTTGATGTTATTGAGGAGAATAACACAACATATTTTTATATTTTTAAACTAATAGATAAAGGTTTTATTGTAGTATCTGCGCATGATTCTGCTATGCCAGTGCTCGCCTATAGCTTTGACAATCTTTTTACTAATACAAATACTCCTCCTCAGTTTGATTATCTACTTAATGTTTATAAAGATAATATTGATACAATAATAGATGATAACCTAGAACCAACCAATGAAATTAGAAATCTTTGGGATCTATACTCAGCTCCGTATGACTATATTCAAGAAAGATCTGTTACTCCTCTTTTGTCTTGTAATTGGAATCAAGATTCTCCTTGGAACAATATGTGTCCTACAGATCAAGATGGTCCAGGTGGAAATGTTTATGCGGGCTGTGTTGCAATCTCTATGGTCCAAATAATGTACTATTGGGGATATCCGGAGGTTGGATATGGTTCTCATGGTTTTAACGCAGGTGGTTATGGCTATCAATATGCCGATTATGGAAATTCAACATATGATTATTCTCTAATGGAAGATAATTTTGCTACTACCGAAGCACAAGAATTAATATATCATGCAGCCGTAGCTGTAAATATGGGATTTAGCCCTGATGGTTCAGGTGCAAGCGTTATGGGTGGAAGTAATTCAGCTTATAGTGCAATGAAAAATTACTTCATTTATGATCATGGAGTTTCAAGAGTTCAGGCAGATGATTATTCTACATCTCAATACCGACAATTTTTAGAATCTGACTTAGATGAAAATCAGCCAATAATTTATGTTGGATATAGTAATGATGGTGGACATGCATGGAATATTGATGGATATGAAGGTGATTACTTTCATAATAATTTTGGTTGGGGTGGTTCAAATAATGGTTATTATCTCCTTAGTGCTTTAAATGGGTTTAATTCTGGGCAAGGAGCATTAATAAATTTAATACCAGAAGAACTTGATGAACCTCATATTGTGTTAACGAATACTGAATATATTGAATTTGTTGGAGATGGTGATCAAGTTGTAAATCCAGGAGAGACAGTAAGATATTATACAACCCTAGAAAATTATGTACCTTGGAATGATGCTAGTAATGTTTCAATAATTCTAGAATCTCTCAGTGATGATATTCAAGTACAAAATGAATCTATTATCATTGGTGACTTAAGCGCTGGACAGGAGTATACTCCCGCATATCCCTTTTTGCTTACAATTTCTGATTTAGCTTCATTGGGCAGCCATCCTTTAAAGCTCCATATTCTTGCGAATGATGGAGAATATCTAGAAACTTTCGATATATCATTAAATGTTTCATTATTTCAGGCTGGTTTTCCTTATGACACATTTGATCAGATTTTAACTAATCCACTGGTTTTAGATATTGATGGGGATAGTGATAATGATATAATCTTTTCTGATAATATGGGTTTTGTTCACGTTGTTGAATCAGATGGCACAGTTTCAAACGATAATTTTCCATATGAAATAGGGGATAATGTATGGGGGGCAATAGCAGCAGATGATATTGACTTAGATGGTGACATTGAATTTGTAGTAACATCAAAGACAAAGTCTATTTACATTTTTGATAAAAATGGATTAGAAAATCAGTATTATGCAGATAAGTATCTACTTGGAACTCCAGCAATTGGTCAACTTGATTCTGATCCATACCTAGAGATTGTTGCGGGTAGTTTTGGACCTGGATCAACAAGTGAAAATCAATTATTTGCAATTAATCATGATGCAACTGATGTTGAAGGTTTTCCATTAACAATTGGAGAAAAAATGAAAGTTGGTGTTTCTTTAGCTGATTTCAACGGCAATGGAATAGATGATATTGTTTTTGGAACTGATTCTGATAATCTATATTTGATTTATGATGATTTATCAGATGCTCCTGGATTTCCATTAAATCTAAATGATAAATTACAATCTGCTCCTTCAATTGTAAGCTATGCTGATCAAAAATATATATTTGTAGGTTCAAAAGATGATAATTTTTATTCTATTGATTCAAGTGGAAATATTAGATTTGTAATAGAAACTGATGGTAATATCTATTCATCTCCTTCATTTAACGATACAGATCAAGGTTTAATGATTTTATTTGGGTCCTCAGATGGTAAAATATATAATATTGATATTAATGGAAACTCTTATGAAGGATGGCCTCGTGATGTAAACGGAGAGGTTATAGGGTCTCTTGTTTTTGCTGATTTAGATAATGATGGTCAAGATGAAATTATTTCAAGTGTTAATAGTAATATTATTATTCTAAATCAGGACGGAACTGATTTCATTTATCCTTCCATTCTTCATGAGCTTCCATTGTCTAGTGGGCCAACAGTACTTGATGTAAATCAAAATGGGACACTCGAGATCATGGTTGGCACAGGAACAGATTTGTCAAGTATAGATTTTAAGTTTGAATCAAATAGTATATCTGATTGGAACATGTATAGAGGAAATAAACAAAGAAATGGATTTTATACCTCAACATCAAATTTTTCAGTTGGCGATATAAATCAAGATTCTACCTTAGATGTACTTGATATCGTTATGCAAATTAATTTTGTTATAGGCAATACTACGCCGACTAATGTAGAGTTTTTATTATCAGATATAAATTCTGATAATACCATTGATATTTTAGATATTGTTTCTCTTGTAAATTTAATATTAGGATAAAATAAATAAGGATAAAGTCATGACTTCAACTATTAAGTTTTTTTTAATTTCAATTATTTCAACATTTTTATTTTCTGATAACTTTCAATCATTTACTTTAGATTCAAAGGAATCCAATAAGGTAGTTATATCGTTTCAAAATAAGGAAATTGAAACCAAGATTGATAAGGGTTATAAGAAGTTTATAAATACACAAACCTTAACCATAGATGATGGGATGCCTGAACTTCCCAAATATACTCTTAATTATGGCCTAGATCCTTCAAAAGAGTATGAGGTTTCATATAATATCATTTCCTCATATAGCGTCGATAATATAGATATTTATCCACATCAATCAGCAAAACGTCTAAATGAAAATGAAGGTGATGACTTATATGTAGCTGATTTAACGAGGGATTCTCAAAATGTATATCCTGAAAATATAATTTTAGAAAAAAAATCTCTTTTCAGAGGAAATGAGATTCTAAGTTTAGATGTAGTTCCATTTTCATATGATAGAAATTCAAAATCACTTGAAGTTTTTCAAGAAATTGAGATAAATATAGAAGAGATTGGATATAAAGAAAATTATATTTCTAAAAATCAAAAACGATCAAGAACATTTCAAAACATCTACAATAATTTAATTTTAGATACCTTTGATAATCGTGAAATTGATTTTCAAAACCCATCTATACTTTATATCTGTGGTGGTTCTTCTATAGATTATACCTATTTAGATTTTCTTGTGGATTGGAAAAGAAAACAAGGTTTTGAAGTTACAACAGTAGATCTGACAGAAGTAGGTGGAAATTCTACAACATATGTTAAGAATTATATTCAAAATGCTTATGATAATTGGGAAAATCCACCAGAATTCATAAATCTAATTGGAGATGCATCAGGTGGCGGCAGTGTCCCATCTGTCCCTACTTACAATATAGGAGAGGGTGGAGGCTTTGGTGGTACATATGCAGAAGGCGATCTTCCTTATGTACTTCTTGAAGGAGATGATATTTTAGCTGATGCTGCTATTGGAAGAATATCAGTAAGATCTGAAAATGAATTCTCTGTGGTTGCAAGTAAGATTATTGGCTATGAAAAATTATATGCTGGTCCTGAATGGATTGAGAGTGTTGCTCTTGTTGGAGATCCGTATGACTCTGGTATCTCAACGGTTATTACTAATGAGTATATTGCGCAGATTATGGATAATTATGGTATGGAAGATATTAATGAACAATATTCTGGGAGCAATACATTTGATGATTTCATGAGAGACCAACTAAATTCAGGGGTTTCTTATTTGAACTATAGAGGCTTTTACGGATTTAGTGGATTTGATGATAATGATGTAAATAGTTTATCAAATGGTTTCAAATTACCTTTTTTAACAACACTTACTTGTGATACAGGTTCGTTCTCATCAGATGTGTCGTGTATTTCTGAATCACTATTAAGAGCGGGTACTTCTGTAAATAATCCAAGAGGGGCAGTAGGTGTTGTCGCAACAGCTCAGCCATATACGCATACAGCTTTTAATAATATTGTTACGATGGGAATGTATAGTGGTATTTTTGTTTACGGTGCAAAGACGGCGGGTGAATCGTTAGTTTATGGTGAATTAGCTCTTGGTCTTGCATATCCTCAAAACCCTAATAATAATGTTTACTATTTTGCTGCATGGAATAATTTAATGGGAGATGCTTCAACTATTTTATGGACAGACACTCCAAGAACTTTAATTGCAAACCATCTAGATAATGTATCTATGGGTACAGATAACATTTTTACTGTACAAGTTATAGATGAGAATGAATCACCAGTATCTGATGCTAATGTTAATCTTAATCTTAATGATATATATATAAATACAACAAGTGGAGAAGATGGTATTGCAATCATTGATTTAAATAGTCTATCAGAGCAAAATGGTGAGGTGACTGTCACAGTAACATGTCAAGATTGTGTTTATTCAGAAACTTCATTTTCATTAAATCAAGATAGTGTTTTCCCTGAAGTTCTTGGTGCTTCATTGCTATTTGATGAAGTTAACCCATCAAGTAATCTAGATGGATTTGTTAATCCGGGAGAACAATTATCAATTGATTTTTATATGACTAATTACTCAGGATCATCAATTGAAGATATTAACGTTGAAATTAGGTCTTCTGAATTATCTATAGCATCAGAAAATACTATTAATATTCCAAATATTGATATTGGTCAAACTGTATTGGTTGAAGATTTAATTTTAAATATTCCTCCATCTATTACCATTGATGAAGAACCTGTGTTTTATGCAAATATTTCAGGCAACAATAGTAGTTTTGAATCAAATCAAATTTTAAATCTCCCAATTTATTCAGGTTCAGTTTCTCTAAGAGCGCAAGGAAACTTTGTTCCAGGATCTACAAATAGTTTAAATATTGAAATTACTAATAATGGAGAAATAAATTTTGATTCTCTTTATGGTGAAATACTTAATAATGATAGTGACTTAAGTTTTGAAACTGATTTAATTTCTTGGATTGAAACTTCACCAGGTAATAGTAGTATATCTCAAGCGATTCAGGTTTCTACAGATAATAGTATTATTAATGGAGCAGTTTACAATATTCCGGTTAGGGTAACTGACTCGCATACATTTGCGCAGCAGGTAAATTTACAATTGACTGTTGGAGAGGTGACACTAAATGATCCATTCGGACCCGACCCATATGGATATTATATATATGGAGAAGAAGATAGTGATTATGATTTAGCGCCTACATATTCATGGGTTGAAATCGTTCCATCTCAAGGAGGAAGCGGCTACCAATTAAATTTAAATGATAATGGTAACAATCAAGATGACGTTACCACAGTAGACTTGCCTTTTACTTTCACTTTTTATGGTGAAGACTATGATGAAATATCTGTTTGTAGTAATGGTTGGATATCATTTGGAGAAACTAATTTAGAATCTTTTAGGAACTATCCTCTACCAGGTACTGGTGGACCATCTCCAATGGTTGCAGTCTTCTGGGATGATTTAGAAGATGGTGATGCGTATGCATATTATGATGAACCTAATGATAGATTCATAATTGAGTGGTATAACTTTGATACCTACTACGCTAATTCAAATGAAGAATTTCAAATTATATTATATAATACTGGTTCACAAACTCCTACAGGTGATGATGAAATGCTCTTACAATACAGAGTTTTTAATAATACAAGTATTGGAAGTTATCCCGTTGGTAACTATGACGGTGCTGTAGTTCATGGTATGTATACCTCAGTTGGAATTGAAGATCATACTGGTCTGATCGGCTTAGAATATACGTTCAATAATCAGTACCCTACAGCTGCTGGTCAGTTGACAGATCAATCAGCTGTTTTTATAACAACTAGAACATCATCTCTTTATGCGCAGCCTGATCTTGAAATTTCTAATAATTCATTAGATTATAGTTTAGAGCCTAATGAATCATTAACTGATATCTTTAGCATTACTAATTCGGGAGAGCCTGAGTCGAATTTATCATACAATCTTTCTGTATCTCCATTTGTTAATCAACAATCAAATGTTGATGAGGGTGGCTATGCTTGGTCTTCTTCAGATGCTGATGAATACATTGACTATGATTGGATTGATATCTCTGATAATAATACATCTGTAGTATTTGAATCTAATGATCAGTCTCCTGGCTATTTTGATATTGGCTTTAACTTTCCTTTCTATGGAGATAATTATGACCAAATTTTAATTAATCCAAATGGATGGGTTGGTTTTGGGGACGATAATGATGAATGGGATAATGAAAGCATATTTGATGAAAGCGCCCCTAGGAATGCAATCTTAGCTTATTGGGATGACCTGAATCCTATTAGTGGAGATAATTCTGTGGGTGAGGGATATGTAAAATATCATTCTAATGGCGATAGAATGGTTATTTGGTATGAAGATGTTATACATTGGACAAATAATGCTATAAGACATGATTTCCAAATAATATTATTTCCAACAGGAGATATAGATATAAACTATAGATCAATTGAAGGTGTATCTAATGACGGGGCAACCATTGGAATTGTAAATAGTTTAGGAACAATTGGTCAACAAGTTCCTTATGATGATTTAGATTTATCGAGTCAGTTATCCTTGTCATATAAACAATCTCCAGAATGGATAACATTAAGTCAGTATAGTGGAAACATAAATTATGAAAATTCAGATGATATTATTGTTACTATAGATATGCAAGGGTATGATTCTGGCAACTATTTTGCTTATATGATTTTAGAATCTAATGCAGCAGCCAATATTATTGTGCCAGTTTCTGCTTCAATAAATAATTATGTTATGGGAGATTTAAATGCTGATGGTGGAGTTGATATATTAGATGTTGTAAGAATGGTCGCGCTTATATTGAACAATGATGGAAGTGCTTATGAAAATATTGTTGCAGATTTGAATAATGATAATGAAGTAAATATTATGGATGTGATTTTACTTGTACAAATTATTCTAAACTAATCTATTGAATCTTGAAAAAAAAATATAAAGAACCAAATCTCAATATTTCAAAAGTTTACACTAAAGTAGGCGATAAGGGTTCTACTTATCTTATTGGAAATGAGAAAGTTCCTAAAAATGACCTTAGAGTTGAATCTTATGGTCAAATTGATGAACTTAATGTACTATTAGGGCATTGTTTTAGGCATTTAAAAAGTTTTCCAGAAATAGACAATTATAGCTATATATCTAAAAGACTTATTTCAATTCAAAATGAACTTTTTAATTTAGGAACAGTATTAGCATCTTTAGGAACCTCTAATACAAATGATAATCTTCCTAAAATTGAAAATGATGATATCATTTTACTAGAAAAAGATATTGATGATATGAATAGTGAATTAGATCCTTTGAAATCTTTTGTATTACCTGGTGGGAATGATCTAACATTATATATTCATTCGGCAAGAGTAATGTGTAGAAAATCGGAACGTTCCGTTGTTTCTGTGCTAAATAAATACCCAGATACAGATATAACAGTATTGAGGTATCTGAATAGGCTTTCTGATTACTTATTTGTTTTAGGGCGTCTTATTTCATTAAAACTTGATATAGCTGAGAATCTTTGGGACCCTAATAACATATCTTCTAAAAGTAACTAATTTATTAACTCAAATATTTAGTAAATCAGATGACGCCAGTCTTCAACCTCAATATTATCTTTCCTAGATCTAAGCCATTCATTGTATCCACCTGAAAATCTTTTGTTTAGTAATAATTGAGATTTTATGTTCGGATATTTTTCTTGATAATCTTCTTCATCAACATCAGCTTTGCTGATAAGTTTTGCAAATGCGAATGAAGTAGGTGTCTTTATTAAACCTGAGATATTTCCTGGTTCGTTCAATGCAGATAATTCACCTTCAAGTTCTGGGGATTTTCCTATTCCCTTGTAGTTAGCAGAAATTTTGCCTTCTGATTGTGATTCAAAATTAATTAAATCATTTGAATTAGCTATATCGCTCCAATTAGCATTTTTAAATTCACTAATCATCGTTTTTGCTTTTTCAGCTTTTAGATCTCGTCCAAGAACTCTTTCAATAGATTCTTTAACTTCAGAGAATGGTTTATATGTTTCTTTTTCTTTCTCTAAAATACGAAATACAGCTATTCCATTATTCACTTCAAAAGGGGTTGATACCATATTAAGATCTCCATCGAAAGCATATCTAATAACTTTTCTTGAATTACCCATTTCGGAAGGTATTCCTGAAAACCCTTGCAATGCTTGAGATACGCTTATTGTATCTTCTATTGTTTTATTGTAAGAGTCTAAAGCTTGATCAAAAGAGGTATAGTTCGCCTCATCACTTAATATAAATGCTTCACTCATTAAGCTATCTTTTTCAATATTATAGTTTAATGTATCATCTTCTGAGATTAAAGATTTATAAATTACGTAGTCAAGCTTAACTTTCTCATCAACTAGATATTTATCTTCTTTATTATCTTCATAATAAGCCAACAATTCATCTTCTGAAATAACCATAGATGAATCTGGGATATTGCTATTACTTATATATATGTAATCGATTGTCAGATCAACATTATTTCTTACATATTCTTCTTTAATTTCATTCTCTGTTACAGATGAGAGTAGATTATATGAGTCTGTTAACTTTTTATTAGATAGAAAGTTCTTTATACCATCTTCCCATCTTATATTTAGTTGTTTCGTAGAAAGAGGCATTTGACCATTTCTAATTGCATTTTGGTAAGAAATCAAATCAAATGCTCCTGAGCTATCTGTAAAAAAACCAGCTGCATTTAGTGCCTCTTGATACTTTTGAGGAGGCGATTGAAGCATATAATCTTTAACTTCTTCTGAATATACTGTAAGATTAAGCTCCTTGATTTTTTCTTTGATTATGTAATCTTCTTTCAAAGCTTCCCAAGCATCCCGATGGAGTCTATCTTCAGATACTTGAGCATTTTCTCCTTGAGCATTTAGAATATTATTAAGAGCAACTCTTAATTGATAATCATATTCTCTTATAGAAATTCTTTTTCCATCTATACTACCTACATAATTTCTAATATCTTTTGAACCAAAAATGACGCTTATTATATTAGATCCTCCGACAAGTCCACCCATAGTCATACTTGCAATAAAAAAGAATAATAATAGCCATAAAATTACATGAGATCTCTCTCTTAAAGTTGTCATATTAAACAATTTTTCTTCTCCTAGTTTTTTAAATGTGGAGATAAGCAGGATCGAACTGCTGACCTCTTGAATGCCATTCAAGCGCTCTCCCAACTGAGCTATATCCCCAAAGGCATCTAATTTATCTTTTTTTAATACTTATCTCAAAATAAAATAATCAAATATTTTGAAAACTTGTCTTTATAAAGTTAATTTATAGCATGAATAATAATATTAAAGATGTATTTTTAATTATTTTAGCCTCATTATTTTTTGGAGTTTGTAGAGTTTTTTTTCTAGAAGATATTGCTTTTATAAAGCAGCCTACAAAATTGATATCTGATGATGAACTTGTGAATATGCAACTTGATGGACCAAAAGTAGTTACCATAAGTCAATGTAAAGAAATGTTTGATCAGAAATCAGCATTTTTTATTGATGCTAGAGATAGTTTACTATATGATGAAGGACATATTTTAGGAGCTATTAATATTCATTTTGAATCAAACGATGACGACCAGATTTTAAGTAGATTAGAGGGAGTAGAAGAAAATAATTTTTTAATTATATACTGTAGTGGGGGCGACTGTGATTTAAGTGAGGAATTAGGAAATCATCTCTTTGAATATTTAGGCTATACAAATATTTTATTATATGAGGGAGGATTCCCTGAATGGAAAGAAAATGGATATGAAGTCAATTCTAGAAAGTAGTTATTTGAATTATATAATTCGTCTTATTATGGGAATAGTATTTATCTATGCTAGTTATTCTAAAATTCTTGATCCTGTTTCATTTTCAAGCAATATACATAATTTTGGGGTAACACCTCTATATATTGAAAATCTAATTGCAATAGTGCTACCTTGGCTAGAGCTTTTTATAGGTTTAGGTCTCATCACCGGCATTAAATATCATGCGAGCATAGAGATCTCAATCTATTTAATGTGGGCTTTTACATTTTTAATTTTACAAGCTTACCTAAGAGGAAAAAGTATTGATTGTGGCTGTTTTATGACAGATATATCTGCAAGCGATGCAGCAGAAAAACGCTTTGATATGTTAAAAAGAATATTTGAAGATATTGTGTTCTTAATTATGCTTTATAAACTAAAATATGATGCTAATAATAAAAAAACTCACTAATATATAGAATGGTATTACGTTTAATATATATATCAGTTATAATTTTAGCAGGTTGCAATAAAAGTTATAGCCTACCTATTGACCTCACAATATTACACTCCTCTAGTGTTTGGGGCGAAACTGAGCCATGTGGCTGACCTAAAAACCCTTTGGGCGGTCTTGCCCGAAAAGCTAGTGTGATAGATAATGAGCGTTTAAATAATAATCGTCTTATAGTTGTAGATTCAGGTGATTTATTTTTTCATAAATCTGAGATGACATTTGAAAAGGATAACATTGAAGCAGCAAAGATTAAATCTGAAATAATTGTTAATTGTAATAATAAAATGAATTATAACGCATTTACCCCTGGATCACGAGACTTTGCATTAGGACTCAAATATCTAAAAAAGTTAGAGTCGCAATCTAATTTCAACTATATATCTTGTAACTTATATGATGTAGGTAATAGAAAAAGACTTTTTGATCCATATAAAATTGAAAATTATGACGGATTTAAGGTTGCGTATATTGGTGCGGCTTCTTCTTTTCAGAAAGATTCTATTTTAATAAGGGAGCCTATATCAGAAATTAAAAAAGTCTATAACGAGATATCTAGTGAAGCTGATTTTGTAATTGTTTTATTTAATGGGACCAAACCAGACATGGATAGATTAAGTAAAAGCGGCATTGGCTTTGATCTTATTTTAAGAAGTGGTGGATCGAGTAGAGCTTCTGAAAATGGTGGCAATGGGGCAACTCCTTTATACGAAGCGGGCAATAAAGGTAAGTATTTAAATAAGATTAATATTGCATTGTCTAATATTGGCGCAGATTTAATTGATATTGATTTATTGCAAAAAAAGATTAAACAATCTGAAAAGCACCTTAAAAATAAAAAATTAGGTGACCCTAATGGAAATCTCGATGAGATGTACAAA
Source organism: bacterium TMED161 (assembly GCA_002171125.1). GTDB lineage: Bacteria > Fidelibacterota > Marinisomatia > SCGC-AAA003-L08 > D37C17 > TMED161. The sequence continues at coordinate 14,915 of NHHK01000020.1, forward strand.
GATAAGCCAAAAATATTAGATACAATTAATAATCATAGAGATATAGTTAGGGCGTCAAATACAAAAATAAATAATGCTAAAAATATAATAAATACAAAAAAAATTGCATTGGACACAAAGGTTGATAGTAAAGTTGATATTCTATTTATTGTTGATGAAGGAATGGCAAAAATACCAAAAGGTCCTGAGATGAATGACCATAGAGGACGTGCTCCAGGGAACCCTCATCATGGACATAATCATTAGCTTTAAAGCCTATTAAAAATTATTGTGTTTTTTATGTTTTATTATATTAAAATATACAGCTTTGTTTTTTAGATAATTTTGCGAAAGTAGCTCAGCTGGTAGAGCATCACGTTGCCAACGTGAGGGTCGACGGTTCGAATCCGTTCTTTCGCTCAATGGCCTCTTATTAAGAGGCCTTTTTTTGGCGTCGTGGCCAAGTGGTAAGGCAGAGGTCTGCAAAATCTCCATCACCAGTTCGAATCTGGTCGACGCCTCCAACTAGCCGAGGTGGTGAAATTGGTAGACACAAGGGACTTAAAATCCCTCGAACAGTAATGTTCGTGCCGGTTCGATTCCGGCCCTCGGTACAAATATGTTATTTTATTATCATATTAAAATCTTGTGCAGACTAGTTCTGGTTACATTTTTTACACTTTCATGTGCTTATTTTAATACTTTTTATAATGCTCAGGATGCATTCAAAAATGCAAAAACTATAATTGATAATAAAAAGTATACAGAAACTGACATCCCCATTGAGGCTAAAAAGTTTTTGGACGACGCTATAATTAATTCTAAAGTTGTTTTACAGAACTACCCTGATAGTAGATGGGTTGAGGAAGCATATTATATTTTAGCTGTTTCTTCTTTACTTAAAGAAGATTACAAAGGCTCAAAAGAATATTTTTCTATTTTATTAGATACCTATCCTAAAAGTAAGTACTACATAGAGTCAATTCTATGGCTTTCCTTTTGTGAATATAGATTAGATCGTGTTGATTCTTATAAAAATTATATTTCTAAACTAATTGATAATGGTAAGAAATTGAATAGATACCAAAATTATATATATAATCAGATACTTGCTAAAGTAAGTATTGATAAAAATAATACTCAAGATGTATATAAATATCTAAATTTATGCTTAAAGTACTCATCGAGCGACAGTGAGAAAATAAATATTTTTAATCAATTTATCAATTATTCAGAGAATATTGATGACTATATTACATTAGTTGATAATTTAGAAAAATTATATGATACACTTGAAGATGATCGAGATAAGAAAAATGTTAAATTGACAGCATTAGAATTTCATAAAATAAATAAGAATTATACTTATTTAATCACAGAAATTGAAAGGCTATTGAACCTATCATCATTCAATAATAAAAGACTTTTTTTGAATTTAGAATTAGGTAAAATTTATTATCAAATGAATGACTATTCTTCTGCAAAGCAAATTTTTTATAATCTAACATCTGATAATTCAAAGAAAAAAGAAACAGCAGAAGCTTTTTATCTACTTGCAAAAATAAATATTGAAGAATCTTTTGATTTCTCTATTACAAAAGAATTATTAGAAAAGTCAAAAAATGAAAAATCAAGCTCAAAAGCTGGAAAACTAGCTAAAAAAACCCTGACAAAGATTGAGGACTTAGAAGATTTGATTTATGAATATAATCTTTCAACAAATATAGATTCTTCTGAAAACAATGAATTGCTTAGAGCGGATTCACTTTTATTTTATATAGCAGAGAGCTTTTATTTTGATTTTAATAAAATAGATTCATCTATTTTTAGATACAAGGAGTTAATAAAGAAATATCCTAATAGTAACCCATTTGCTGCGATGTCACTTTATGCCCTAAATGGAATTGATCCTAGTAATAATTTTATAGATACACCTGAAAGTTCATGGTTAGATATTGCTAAGCAGAAGTTTCCTAATTACTCAATCGATAATATCTCCTCTCAAGAATATATTGATAAATTATTGCCAATGTTAGATTTAGTTAACAGCTACAACCTTACTGACGCGTATATTATTTTAGATGAAATCCTAAATAATGATGTTGAATTATCATTTTATAAGGGACTGTTTAATGAGATCTATTTTTATAATACTGATGAAATGCTTATTAACTATATTAATTATGCAAACACTGATTCTGATAAACGAAATCTTGATACAGTTAAAGAAAAACTTTCTTCTTATTATTATATTATTAATGAAGACATTAAAAGTATTAAGACAGAGGCTAAATTGTCAGATTGTTGCGATAAAATAATTAATAATTATGATTTAGATTCAATTTATTTTTGTTTTGAAGAAATAAATGATATTGATGATTATTATTCATACGATTCTGTAAAAGTGAGAATTGATGAAATTATTCCAGGTTCGCCTTCATCTTTTAAAAGAAATATGTCACATTTTGATATTCTTTATAATAACTTCCAATCCAAATTTAGTTTTATAAGAGATAATATCGTCGTTGATTCTATTTATTCACCAAATAGTTTTAGTGATTCATTAAAGAAAATAATCCAGAATTCAATAATTACTTATGAGCAGAATAATAATAATCCCAGCTCTAAAATCATTGATTTGGATAGATATTTGAATAGATATGAAAGTTTGAATTTTGTTGATACTTCTGATAAGGATGTTAAAATATCTAAAGAAAAAGATATCATGAAATTTGAAGATTTAAATTTTGAAAATTTAGAACTTGAAAAATTAAAATTAAATTTAACAAAATAATCCTATTAAGGCATGTTTAATAAAATAAAAATATTATGGGCAATGAAAAATTGGCCTAAGGAATATATAAAATGGAGATTTGAAACAGCTTACCCTAATGGTCTATTCGATGTAATTTCAAACCCTATACAATTTTTGAAAGATAGTTGGGCTTTTATTTCTTGGTGTGAGAATATAGATTCTAAAATAAATAGAAAGATTAATTGATATGCTTAGTATGAAAATTAAGGATGTTATTTTTAACTCCCCTATAATTGCAGCTAGTGGAACTTTTGGATATGGGAATGAAGTAGAGAAATTTATTGACCTTTCTAAATTAGGTGCTGTTATTACCAAATCAATTACCCTCCAGCCTAGAGAAGGAAATATTTCCCCAAGGATACATGGTTCAGATTCAGGTATGATTAATTCAATTGGTTTAGCAAATATTGGAGTTGAAAAATTTTGTAAAGATAAAGTTGAATCTCTTAATAATTTAAAAACCAAATATATAGTTAGTATTGCAGGCTCTACAATTGATGAATATGTCGAAATCCTGACTCAAATAGAGCAGTCTAACGGTAATCATGTAGGATACGAAATTAATATATCTTGCCCTAATGTCAAACAGGGAGGAATAGAGTTTGGTGTTAATACGGATATTGTATCTAGTCTAACTCATCAATTAAGGCAGTTAACACAAAAATTATTAATAATTAAACTTACTCCAAACGTCACAGATATTTCTGAAATTGCTCTTTCTGCTCAAGAAGGTGGTGCTGATGCTATTAGTGCGGTGAATACTTTTCAAGGATTAGCAATCGATTATAAAACTGGAAAAATGCTTTTGTCAACCACTTTTGGTGGAGTTTCTGGCTCACCTATTAAGCCTCTAGCTTTAGCTAAAGTGCATAAAATTTATAATAAAATTAATATTCCTATTATTGGCATGGGGGGAATTTGTACATATGAGGATACTATAGAATTTTTTAGAGTTGGTTCTTCAATGGTACAAATAGGGACCCTCAATTATAGAGATCCTGCATTAATAATAAATATTTATGATAAATTAAATAAATTCATGTTAAAAAATAAGTTTTCATCTATTTCAGATCTTGTAGGAAACTATCATAATTAGAATTTTATATGTCATATTTATTTTAGCATTTATTTCTTGCTACCCTTCACCTAGATATACAAATCTAGTTTCTAAACCAGACTCTAGAGATACAAAAGATACATTTTATGGTATTTCTTCCTTTTATGGCTTAGGAGATGGTTTTGATGGAAATTTAACTGCTAATGGTGAAGTATATGATAAAGATGGAATATCTGCTGCTCATAAGACCTTACCATTAAATTCAACTGTTAGGGTGACGAATTTAAATAATGGAAAATCAGTAAAACTAAAAATAAATGATAGAGGTCCGTATATTAAGGGTAGAATTTTAGACTGCTCTTATGGCGCAGCAAAAGAGCTTGATTTTGTGCAACAGGGAACAACTGAAGTAAAAGTTGAAGTTATAAAGTGGGGTGATAATGAATATAAAAAATAATTATATAGTCCTAATTACTTTATTTGCTATTATTTATGGCAATATAAAAGATTTGACATATCCTGGATATAATCGTCTTTATTATTATACTGAATATCAATCTAGCAAACTGTCTTATTTAGATAAGATAGTTACAGAATTACCTAAGCATAAAGATATAAATATTCAGACGGATTATGGGAATAAGTACTCAATTGAATTGCAACTTAATAATACAATAATTATGCATAAAAATGGTTCTAGAGTATATTCGACAAATAAATGATTAGTAGCTATAAAAATAATAGATTTATAATAAACTTTTTTGGGGTACCAATAATCCTTTCATCTATTTATTATGATTTTTTATTTCCATATTTTGTTTTAATCATTTTATGTGCATGTACTTTTGAGTATGTAAAACTCGTAAATAAATTAAACTCTAGAATAACTATTGCATTATTACTTCCTTTTAATATTATTGTTTTCATGAACTCGTTATTGAATATTTGTGATACTTATACTTTAATTATTTTATTTTTTATTATCTGTTTTTCATTTGAAGTTTTCTTATATAGCGAATCTAGCACTCAGAACATTTCTTTTAATCTTATGGGGTTTATTATGATTGGATGTTGTTTAACAGAATCATTAATTAATATAAGATTTGCTTATAATGGATTTTATCATACATTGCTTTTATTCTTGAGTGTTTGGATTTGTGATACTTTTGCTTATTTTTTTGGTTCAAAGTTCGGCAAAACTAAAATATTACCAGCAATAAGTCCTAACAAAACATGGGTCGGTAGCTTTTCAGGAATTATTGGATCTTTCATTGTAGCATTTTCATTTTACTATTTTGACGATATTTTTGCTTTATCTTATAATATTAGCATGGTAGATGTTGTTTTAATTTCAGTTATAACAGGAGTTTTTGGGCAATTAGGTGACTTTGCTGAATCAATTATGAAAAGACAAGTAAATATAAAAGATACCGGAACAATATTACTGGGTCATGGCGGTTTCTTAGATAGATTTGATTCAATAATATTTGCAGCTCCACTTTATTATATTTATTTAAAAAACTCAATATTATAAAAACATATTTAGATGAAAAATCAAGAAAATATAAATGTTATTTTAGCTACGGATTGTGGTTCTACTACAACAAAATCAATTTTAATTGAAAAAATTGATGGAGAGTATCGTCTATCACATAGAGGTGAAGCTCCCACGACTGTTGAGGCACCATTTGAAGATGTTACTCGTGGAGTAATAAATGCAATAACGGAGCTTGAGGAGCTTTCTGAGCGTAAAATTTTAGATGGAGAAAAATTTATAAATACATCTTCTGATAATAAAAATGGTATAGATCTTTATATATCAACAAGCTCAGCTGGTGGTGGTCTTCAAATGATGGTCGCGGGTGTTGTTAAAAATATGACAGGCGAAAGCGCCCAAAGAGCTGCCCTTGGTGCAGGATCTATTGTAATGGATATCATTGCATCAAATGATGGTCGAAAATATCATGAAAAAGTAAAAAGGATAAGAGAGTTAAGACCTGATATGGTTTTATTGTCTGGAGGAGTAGATGGAGGTACTAAATCCCATGTTGTTGAGTTATCAGAAATTCTAGCTGCAGCTAATCCACGCCCTAGACTAGGTAATAATTATAAACTTCCAATAATCTATGCTGGAAATAAAGAAGCGCGAAAAGAAGTTAATAAGACTTTGGTTGATAAAATAGACCTTAAAATGGTAGATAATATAAGGCCGACGCTTGAAGTGGAAAACTTACAGCCTAGTCGCGATAAAATTCATGATTTATTCATGGATCATGTTATGGCACAGGCTCCTGGTTATGACAAGTTAAAAAAATGGACGCATTGTCCAATTATGCCAACTCCTGGTGCCGTTGGAGAAATAATTAAAAGAATTGCTAAAAAAGAGCAAATATCTGTTGTTGGAGTTGATATAGGAGGTGCAACTACAGATGTTTTTTCAGTTTTTGAAGATAAGTTTAATCGAACTGTAAGTGCAAATTATGGAATGAGCTATTCAATATGTAATGTGCTTGCAGATGCTGGTGTGGAAAATGTATCCAGATGGCTTAGTCATGAGCTCGAAGAGTCTGACCTAACAAATAGAATAGCTAATAAGATGATTCGCCCGACAACAATCCCTCAAACTCTTGATGAATTAATTGTTGAGCAAGCAATAGCTAGGGAAGCGCTTAGATTGTCATTTGATCAACATAAAAAGTTTGCAGTTTCATTAAAAGGAGTTCAGCAAGAAAGAACAATTTCAGATACATTTGATCAGACAATGTCTGGGGAAACTTTAGTTAATATGCAAGACCTAGATATGATTGTTGGTTCAGGAGGCGTTTTATCTCACGCTCCAAGAAGAGAACAGGCCTGTAAGATTTTAATTGATTCCTTTCTTCCAGAAGGGATCACTGAATTATCAGTAGATTCAATTTTTATGATGCCACAACTTGGAGTTTTAGCTTCTGTTCATGAAAAAGCAGCTATAGAAGTTTTTAATAAAGATTGCCTTGTTCGTTTAGGGACATGTATTGCCCCTTTAGGTGAAGGTGAAATAGGTCAAGAAATATTAGACTATGCTATTTTTGTCGAAGGAGAAAAGCATATAGGTACCCTTAAGTATGGTGAGATAAAAGTTATTAAGGCTAAATATATCGAATGTAAAGCAAATTTAAACTTGAAAGGTAATTTCTCTATCCAAAATAAAAGTATTTTTGAAGGCACTGTTTATGGAGGAGAGGTTGGTATTGTTTTAGATGGAAGAGGAAGGCCATTTAACTTTAATATGAAAACGGAAAATAGGAAGTCTCTAATTGACAATTGGAGAAATACAATTAATGAATATCCTAATTTGGAGATATAATGTCAAAATCGTACACACCGGGTCTTAAGGTTTTAGAAAAAACTACGATTCAAAAAGAACGATTGCTTCCTTTAAAAGGAAAAGTTCATGTAGATAATTATCAAATTGTTGATGCAAACCATATAGTCGCTTCGACTAAAATACCTGGTAATATTCAAATGATTAATATTGCTAATGAGTTAAATATTGATGCTGATCAAATTAAGGAATCTATGTTGTGCACTATTGATGAGTCTGTTTCAAAAGGCCAAGTTATTGCACGAAGTAAGGGACTTTTTGGATTTTTTAAGTCCGAAGTAAGGTCTCCTCTAGATGGTGTAATTGGTAATATTTCAGATGTTACAGGACAAGTCATAATCTCTGAAGCTCCTATTCCTATTGAAATCGATGCTTATGTTTCAGGTAAAGTAAATTCAATAATTGATAAAGAAGGTGTTGTAATTAATTCAAGTGGGATGCTGATTCAAGGTATTATTGGAATTGGTGGTGAGAAAAAAGGAAAGATAAAAATTTTTAATGAAACTGACACTGACTTTTCTAGTATTGAACAGGATGATATTTTAATTTTGAAATCTACATTAACATATGATCTTTATCAAAAAATAAATGATTTAAATATACAAGGTATAGTTTGTGGTGGAATAGATTATCAGACTTTAACAAAGATTTTAAAAAAGCCACTTGGAGTTGCAATTACTGGTATGGAAGATACTACAACAATTATAGTTACTGAAGGTTTTGGCGATATATCTATGGCAGATAGAACTTATCAATTATTAAAAAACAATGTTTCTAAAATAGCATCAATAAATGGTGCAACTCAAATTAGAGCAGGTGTTATGCGTCCTGAAATTTTCATTGGCTCAACAGATAAGTCTATAGTTGAGGATTCTTTTGATGAAGATAAATTAGCAATTTCTATTGGCTCTAAAGTTCGAATAATTAGAGAACCATTCTTTGGGCTGATTGGAGAGGTAATAGAATTACCGAAAGAATTAGTTACTATTGATACCGAGACAACTTCAAGGGTGGCTAAGATTAAGCTGAATGACGATAGTTATGAAATTATACCCAGAGCAAATTTAGAAGTTATATTATTAGATTAATTGTATTAATTTAGTAAGATGATCAAAGACCAAAATATAATATCAACTTTTGCAAAAGAAATAGTTGAAAGAGGCATGTCAGTCCCAGCTATCTTTTTTTTAGAAAGTACAAAATATATATCTTTTATTGGTAGCCAGTTTCTTGTTTTCTTAGGCCCACTCGCAACATGTTTTATTAATAATAAAAAATATTATAATCTTGCAGAGTTACTTGAAGATCGAACTAATATAGAATTTTTAATCAACGAAATCGAGAGATTGAGTATAAAAAATTAATATGAACAAATCTATTAAATATACATTACTCTCTTCTTTAATAATTTTGTTTTATTTTTTTATACCTTTACCAATTTTTCTCGTTGGGAATGAAACAACTTTTGTTTGTGTGATTTTATTATGCTTTGTTGTTGAGTATTTTATTGAATCTGCCAAAAGTGGAGAGCCTATTTATATGAGACCTATAGCTGCGATAAAGGCTATGGAGGAAGCCGTAGGTAGAGCTACTGAAATGGGCACCCCAGTCTTATATGTTCCTGGGATATCTAGCTTAGATCAAATTGATACAATTTCCGGACTAACTATTTTAGGCCATGTTGCCGGCATGACTGCTGAATATGAGGCGAATTTGCATGTACCTGTATGTGTTCCGATTGTTATGGAAACAGCAAAAGAAACATGTAAAGAGTCCTATTTGAAAAAGGGAAGGCCTGACTTGTATAGAAATGATATGGTTCATTATGTAACAGATGACCAATTTGCATATGCGGCAGGAGTTAATGGAATTATGTTGAGAGAAAAGCCAGCAGCTGTATTTTTTCAGGGAAAATTTTATGCTGAATCATTAATTCTAGCAGAAACAGGAAACTCTATTGGAGCAATTCAAATAGCAGGTACTGGTTCATCATCGCAGATTCCTTTCTTTGTAACTGCATGTGATTATACTTTAATTGGTGAAGAATTTTATGCGGCTTCTGCATATTTATCCGGAAGTCCTGAGATGCTAGGAAGTATTAAGGGGCAAGATTATGTGAAAGTTGGCTGCATGATTGCCATTCTGATAGTTTTTATTTCATCCCTATTAAATGGTTATGGAATTATTGACTTTAATATTGAAAGTTTATTTAGGACTAATGTAGTTAAGTGAAAAGGCAAATTGCATATTTTTTAGTAATATTTATTGGTTTTTTAACCCTATTAGGCCATTTTATTAATTATCCTCCACTGAACGACTTTATAGATAATGACGCAACTCAATGGTTTGATATTATATCTGGATTTGCTGCATTTTTAGGTGTTATTAATTTATTACAATTACATCTTAATAAAGTTGCGAATAAAAGAAAACATTATCAATATAGTATAATTACACTATTTGGATTTATTATTATGATAATTTTTGGTTTTATTTATAATGGATCTAATGTTCCAATGGGACCACACCTTAAGGAAGAAGGCTCTGCATTTTATTGGATGTTTCAGAATATATATCTACCTCTTGGAGCAACCATGTTTGCTTTGCTAGCATTTTTTGTAGCTTCTGCATCCTACCGTGCTTTTAAAATTAGAAATTTCGAAGCTACATTGTTATTAGTTTCTGGAATATTTTTAATGCTTGGAAGAGTGCCTGTAGGTCAATTAATACCATGGTGGCTATCCCTCGAAATTTATATATGTCTTATTTTTGCAATTGCTGCGGGATTATTTGCTAATAAAAAAACATTGTTTTATACTTTGTTAATATCAATGATAATATTTCCCTTTATAATTTTACAATTAAATCTATCTCAATTAGCTATTTTTAAAATTCCAGATTTGCAAGAATGGATAATGGATGTTCCTGCGACAGCTGGTTCAAGAGCAATCATGATTGGAATTGCATTAGGAACAATAGCTCAATCGTATAGAATTATAACTGGTAGAGAAAGGTCAATCTTAGGTGACTAAACTTTTTACTAATATAAAAAACTATTTAATTGATTTAGGTAAGCTTGATAGGAGGTATATATTTTTACTTATAGGTTTATCTGTTTTAATTCCTTTGATGAAACCTAATTGGATAAATATACCTATAAAAACTACAAATAATTCTCAGATTGTATTTAATGAACTCAATAAGCTAAATGAAGGCGATAGGGTTTTAGTCTCTTTTGAATATGGAGCTAGTACTAAACCAGAAATTCACCCTATGTCTGTCGCAGTTTTACAGCATTTATTCTCTAAAGGTGTAAAAGTATATACAGTACCGCTTTGGCCAGAAGGTTTAATGATGGCAAAGTATGCCATTCAAGAAGTAGTAGATTCTAAGTTGTTTAATATAAAAGAACATGTTGATTATGTCAGTCTTCCATATAAAGCAGGTGGAGAGATTATTATACGCGGCATTGCAACAGATCTTCGTTCAATATTTACGCAAGATGTAAACAATATTTTGTTAAAAGAAATACCAATGATGAAAGGTGTTAATCGAGTTTCAGACTTTGACTTTGTTTTTGACTTATCTGCTGGTGTACCTGGTAACGCAGAATGGGTGCAGTTTGCCTGTGATGAATATAAGGTGCCATTATCATCTGGATGCACTTCTATAATGGTTACAGATGCTATCCCTTATGTTGAATCAGGACAAATCAGAGGAATCTTAGCTGGCATGCCAGGAGCAGCTGAATATGAGCAGATGGTATTTAAATATTTGAATAGTTTAGACAAAAATAAATATATGAATCCAGATATAGCAGTGGTGCCAGGTAAGGCAACATCAAGAATGTCAGCACAATCTATTGCACATGTATTAATGGTTGTGTTTATTATCCTAGGAAATATCTCATATTATCTTCTAAGAAGGAGAGCTGAGTAATGTATGAGTTAATAGGAGTTTGGTGTGTTGTACTATTAACACTAAGTATATTTAGTTACCTCTATGGTGACAATCCATTTTATAAGGCGGCAGAGCATATATTTGTAGGTGTTTCAGCTGGATATGTATTTACAATAACATTTTGGGATACGATTTGGCCTAATCTATTTGGAAGATTATTCCCTAAATATGTTGGTGCGGGTTTTAGCTTTGATATAACATATATCTTCCCTTTGATTCTTGGTGTATTTATGCTTTTTAGACTTTCAAAAAAATATGATTGGCTTTCTCGTATTTCAATCGCTTACATCGTAGGCATGATGGCCGGATTAAAATTTTATGTATTTCTTAATTCAAATTTATTGACTCAAATCAAAAGCTCAACAGTTAATCTATCTGGTACTTACTTCAGTATATTTAATGATTTAATTATTTTAGTTGGTGTTATTTCTGGACTTGTTTACTTTTTCTTTTCTAAAGAACATACTGGAGCATTAGGAAAAATAAGTAGAATTGGAGTTTATTTCCTTATGATTAAGTTTGGAGCATCTTTTGGCTTTGCAGTTATGGGAAGAATATCACTTTTGATAGGTAGGTTTGAAGAACTTATAGAATTCAGTAAGCCAGAGTATTACTATTCAACTCCAGTAACTTTATTAATTATGATAATGATCATAGGATATTGGGCGTATAAAGATAATACTAAACCTTTAGAAAAATAATTTTGAGGAGACTATGGAAGATATTTTAAAAGAATTATTGATTCAAAAAGAAAATTACGGTTCGTGCATTGGAGGTGAGGGTTGGTTAGAGACAACAAATCTAGGTGAGTTTAAATCAATAAATCCATCAAATGGTGATCAAATAGCATCAGTATATAAATGTTCTGACCAAGATTATGAAAAAGTTGTAAAATATTCATCCGAAGCATTTAAAGAATGGAGAAAAGTACCTGCCCCAGAAAGAGGGCAATTAATTTTTGAGATGGGAAATAAATTAAGAGAACATAAAGATGCTCTTGGTAGTTTAGTATCATTAGAAATGGGAAAAATAAAAGCAGAAGGTGATGGGGAAGTTCAGGAGATGATTGATATTGCTGATTTTGCTGTTGGATTATCTAGGCAGCTTTATGGCCTCACAATGCACTCTGAGCGTCCAGATCATAGAATGTATGAGCAGTGGCATCCAATTGGTAATGTTGGAATTATTTCTGCATTTAATTTTCCAGTAGCTGTATGGGCATGGAATTCTTTTATAGCTGCTATATGTGGAAATATTTCAATTTGGAAGCCATCTGAAAAGACGCCATTAACTGCAATTGCAGTTCAAAATATTTGTAATCAGGTCTTAAAAGAAAACAATCTTAAGGGAATCTTTAACTTAGTCGTTGGCACCGGCGATGAAATTGGTAAAAAATTAGTAAATGATAATAGAATTCCCCTTATTTCAGCCACTGGTTCAACAAGAATGGGAAAGACTGTTGCTCAGGATGTAGCTAAACGTCTAGGGAAGACTATACTAGAATTAGGTGGAAATAATGCCATTATTGTTGATGAGACTGCCAGTATGAATTTAGTAGTACCAGCAATAGTTTTTGGTGCAGTAGGTACTGCTGGTCAAAGATGTACTTCAACTAGACGAATTATTGCTCATTCATCTATTATGGATGATTTAGCCTCAAAATTAGTTAGCGCATATAGTCAAGTAAAAATTGGAGACCCACTTGATGCTAATACTTTAATGGGTCCACTTATTGATCAGATGGCAATTGATAATTATAAAAATGCTATAGATAAAGCAAAAGAGGAGGGTGGTGAGGTCCTTTGTGGTGGGAATCCAATTCAATTTAATAATGGTTTTTTTGTTGAACCAACTATTATTAAGGTTGAAAGTGATTTTGAAATTGTCAAAGAAGAGACTTTTGCACCAATCTTATATATAATGAGTTATAATAATTTAGAAGAAGCTATTGATATCCATAATGATGTACCACAAGGGTTGTCTTCGGCAATATTTACGAATAATGTTATTAATTCTGAAAGATTTTTATCTGCCAGAGGAAGTGACTGTGGAATTGCAAATGTAAACATAGGAACCTCTGGTGCAGAAATAGGTGGTGCATTTGGAGGAGAAAAAGAGACAGGTGGTGGACGGGAATCTGGTTCAGATTCATGGAAAGCATACATGAGACGACAAACAAATACAATTAATTGGAGTCATGATCTTCCGTTAGCACAAGGAATTAAATTTGATTTGGAGAATAATTAATGATTAAAGCAAATGATGTTAAAGGTATACTATCAAAAAATATTTTAGCTGATGGTTTTACCCCAATAATGGATTTAGAAAAAAGTAAAGGTTCCTATATAGTTGATCAATTGAAAGGTGAAAAACATTTAGATATGTTCTCTATGTTTGCTTCAGCTTCCATAGGATACAATCACCCTAAAATTGTAGAAAATACTGATTTGCTTGGTAAGGTTGCAAAAATAAAACCTACATTGTCAGATTTGTATAATGTTTATTATGCTGAATTTTTAGATACATTTAATAGAATTGCAATTCCAGACTACTTACCTCATGCTTTTTTTATAGAAGGTGGCTCATTGGCGGTTGAAAATGCCCTTAAAATTGCATTTGACTGGAAAGTTCGGAAAAATCTTGAATCAGGAAAAGGAAAGAAAGGCTCACAAATAATTCATTTTAAGCAAGCTTTTCATGGAAGATCTGGATATACAATGTCATTAACAAATACGACGGACCCACGAAAAACAATGTATTTTCCAAAATTTGATTGGCCCAGAATTGAAAATCCATATCTAAGTTATCCAATTACTTCAGATATTATTGAAAATGTTATTAAAAATGAACAAATTGCTATAAATCAGATTAAAGATGCATTAACTAAAAACAAAGATGATATCGCAGGATTAATTATTGAGCCAATTCAAGGTGAAGGAGGTGATAATTTTTTTAGATGTCAATTTCTTCAAATGCTAAGAGATCTTGCAAATGAAAATGAATTTCTTCTTATTTATGATGAGGTCCAAACTGGTATCGGGATTACTGGAAAAATGTGGGCACATCAAAATTATACACCTAATTTATGTGAGTGTGACCCTCCAATTATAGAAAAGCCTATTCCTGATGTTATGTCATTTGGTAAAAAGACTCAAGTATGTGGAGTATTAGCAGGTAAAAGAGTCGAAGAAGTCGACAAGCATGTATTTAATGAATCTAGCAGAATCAATTCTACTTTTGGTGGAAATCTTGTGGATATGATGAGATTTAAATTAATACTAGAAGTTATAGAAGAAGAGAATTTATTAGATAATGCAAAAAAAGTAGGTAGTTACTTGCTTTCCGAATTAGAAAATCTTGAACATAGTTATCCTGCCTATTTAACAAACTCTAGAGGTTTAGGGCTATGGGCAGCTTTTGACCTTCCTTCAATGACAGAAAGAGATGAGTTGTGGAGTAGAATGCTTGCAAATAAACTTCTAATATTGCCTTCAGGAGATAAATCTATAAGGTTTAGACCTCATTTGAATGTTAATAAAGAAGAAATTGATGAAGCTATAGGTATTATTGAAATGTCAATAAAACAATGCCTAAAATAAATTTAGGAACTCTTTATGTCGTATCTACACCAATAGGTAATCTTCAGGATATAACTAAAAGAGCTTTAGATTGTCTTAAAACAGTTGACTACATACTTTGTGAAGATACTCGAATTACTAATAGATTACTATTAAAGTACAATATACAATCAAAGTTGATTAGCTATAATGAGAAAAATGAACATAATAGAATTTCTAAAGTAATAGATGATTTGAATAATAATTTTAACATAGCTTTAGTTTCCGATGCTGGAACACCATGTATTAGTGACCCTGGTTATAGATTAGTTTCTCATATTAAAAAAAATAATTTAGATTTCAATGTACTTCCACTACCCGGACCATCTGCAGCTTTAAGCGCATTATCTGTATCTGGATTACCCTCTGATAGTTTTTATTTTGTTGGATTTTTACCTAAGAAAAAGGGAAGACAAAAAAAAATAAATCAGATAAAAGAAATTGATTCAAGTATAATATTGTATGAAGCTCCATATCGAATTAATAAAACATTAAGTGATTTATATTCATATCTAGGCGATAGAAAGATATTTATAGCAAGAGAAATGACTAAAATGTATGAACAGCATTTTTATGGTACCATTAAATCAATGATTGATCAAAATATCCATATTAATCCTAAGGGTGAATATGTAATTATAATAGCAAAAGAAGGATATCTTGTTGAATAGATTTATTGTATTTGAAGGTATAGATGGGTCAGGTAAATCTACTCAAATTAAGTTACTTGAGCAGAAATTAAAGCAATATTCAATATCTTTCTCCACATTTAGGGAGCCTGGAGGAAATCTGTTGTCAGAAAAGATTAGAGAAATCTTATTGGATAAAGATATTTCCATATGTGATGAATCCGAGCTTATGCTATTTCTTGCTGCTAGAGGACAAAATACAGAAGAGGGGATTTTAAAAGAATTAAGTCAAGGTAAGTTTGTTATATGTGATCGCTATTCTGATAGTTCTATGGCTTATCAAGGATTTGGTAAGGAACTAGATAAAGATTTTATAAATTCTTGTAATAAATTTGTAACTAAAGGAATAACTCCATCTATAACAGTTATTTTAGATATTTCACGGAATGTATCCAAAAATAGAGATGATAGTGAAAATGATCGAATGGAAAATAATTCTAATACATTTTTCATGAAAGTTGAAGAGGGATATCGTAAAATAGCAAAAGCGTATCCTAATAGATATTTATTGATTGATGGTTCTTTAAATATTGAACAGATACATAACTTAATTTGGAGTAAGTTTAAAAAGGAATTTGATTTATGAGATTTAAGATAATTTTGACATTTATATTTGTGCTTATGTTAGGAATGATATTTTCTCAAGAAAGAACTAAAACTAAACAGAAATCTAAAAATAGTTATTCAAAAAAGAATCCCACATTAGAAAAAAATAATGAACTTGAAATTTTTAATAAAGTATTTAATAATCTTAATAATTCTTATGTTGATTCACTTAACCACTCGAAAATAATTATGGCTGCAGTTGACGGGATGCTAGAATCATTAGATCCATATACAAAAATTCTTAGAGGTGCTTCAAAAGAAAGATATGAAATGTTAGCCAAAGGTAAGTATGGCGGAGTAGGAATGTCAATTGATGAAGTAAGAGATACAGTAATCATAACAAGAGTGTATGAGGACAGCCCATCATATTTTGAAGGAATTATGGCTGGTGATATGATATTGGCTGTAGATACTACAAATGTAGTAAAATTAGGAAAGTCGGCTACAATAAAGCTTCTAAAAGGTGAAGTTGATACACCTGTTGAATTAACAATTCTAAGAAGACCAGGGAAGCAAAAGAAATTTTTCAGGCTGCTTAGAGGAAGTATTACTATAAATGATATTCCTTATTGGGGATTAGACGATGATAGCATTGGTTATATAAAAATAAATAAATTTTCGAAGTATACCTCCGAATATTTTAAAGAAGCACTATCATCAATGTCAGATAATGGTATGCAGGGTTTAATTATTGATCTAAGATCAAATGGAGGTGGATTATTACGTCAAGCAATCAATATTCTTGATTATTTGGTTGATAGAGATATGGAAAATCCAATACTTGTAAGAAAAGGTCGTGATTCAATTAGAAACTACTATTCAAAAAATAATCCAATTATTGATAAATCAATTCCTATTATGATTCTACAAAATAATAGATCAGCATCAGCAAGCGAAATAGTGTCTGGTGTTTTACAAGATTTAGATAGAGCTGTTATTCAAGGACAAAATTCTTTTGGTAAAGGGTTAGTGCAGATAACAAAAACTATTAATGATAGCTTGAAACTTAAAGTTACTGCTGCAAAGTATTATCTACCAAGTGGTAGATTGATTCAAAAATATGACTATCTTGGAGATGGCTCTTTAATAGATGCAGAGAAAAAAGATTCAATATATTTTTCAATTAATGGCAGAAAAATAAGAGGAGGTGGAGGCATTCAGCCAGATATTGATTCTAAAAAAAATAAAATGCCTGGATTTGTTCGATCGCTATGGGCTAATGAAAGATTATTTGTTTTGTTTGGTGCAGAATATTCTCAAAAAATAACAGATGATGCTTTTAATCTGTACAGAAACTATCTAAAGAATAAATTTGGGAATGATTATGTTGATTTGGGTCAAAAGTATGCTATTGAAATTTTAAATGATAATAGTTTATCATATTTCGAAAAAATTATTATAGATAAAGAAAAAGAGATTGAGTTATCCTTAAATCTTAGTTTTATTAATCAAGCTGAAAAACTTTACAATCAACTAAATAAGCATACTGCTTATGAAAATTTATCTAATAAAAATTATGATGAGATTATAAAACATGCAATTGAAGTTAGAAAGTATATACATTTATCAGATTCTGAGGCCCGTCCTTCAGAGCTCCTTAAGAATTATTTAACTGATAACAATCTATTTTTCTATAAAGGCAGCTCCTCTAATAAAAAAATTGGTAAATATGAGCTATATTCAATTTTATCAAGATTACTTGGAATTATAATTGATCTTGATATTAGTAAGCTTGAAAATTATGATATCTATTTGTATGATATTAATTATCTGGATATTGATAGTCAGAAAGAAGATATAGCAACCAAAAACAGCGCTTTAAGTAAAAAAATGAAATCTCAAAATGAAGTATTGGATTGGTATTTTAAGTTATTTTATAATTTAATCACTCCTCCACATAATAATATAGGTTTCAGCGATGGTGATGTAGAATATATAGCAAAAAAATTCAAATTATTTTCAGAAAAAGAAAAATTAGTATCATTATTTAAAAAATTTGTTGATAGTTATAATTTTAACTATTTTATTGATGGAGAGAAAGAATTTAATAATTTAAAAAATCGATTATCATCCCTTCCTGAATTTGTAGATACAGAATCAGATAATCAAAATTTCATTAATGAATATCTTAGAAAAAAGAAGTTCAATAAACTTGTAAAGGAAATGGAAAATTATATTTACAAGAATAAGAAAAAATATTTTTTCTTAGATGAAAATAGTGATTGGATAATAAACGGAATTTTCAGGGAATATGCAAAACTCTCAATAGATAATAGTTTAAGTGTAAAGACCAGCCTATATCTTGATAATGAATATCAACTAGCATTGTCTAAAATAAAAGATAAGGATGAACACTATAGATTATTAACTTTCTCTAGGTGATAAATTGAAGAATTTTATTTAGGTCGGTTAGCTCAGTTGGTTAGAGCGCTACGTTGACATCGTAGAGGTCACTGGTTCGACTCCAGTATCGACCACAGAAAAAAGATTTGAAAAATATTTTTTCTACGTTGGTAATCTAGTAAAGTAGTTGTTATATTACTCGACTTTACAAAAAACTATATTTTATTATAGTGAAAAGGAGATAAAACTTATTTCAAAAAAGAAAGCAGTTGTTCTAAATGAAAATATTAAAGCGTCTAAAGTTCGTTTAATAGATCATGATGGTAAGCAGTTTGGTATTGTATCAATAAATGACGCTTTAGAAAGAGCTACATCTTTAGGATTAGATTTAATTGAGCTTAATCCAGATTCAAATCCTCCTGTATGTAAGATCATTGATTATGGTAAGTATAAGTATGAACAGCAAAGACAAAAAAAATTAAATAAGAAAAAGCAACATGTAATTCATGTTAAAGAAATAAGAGTTAGGCCTAATATTGGCCAGCATGATTTAGTAACAAAACTTAAAAAAGGTCAGAAGTTTTTATTAAATGGTGATAAATTGAAAATCACTGTTATGTTTAGAGGTAGAGAGATGCATAGGATGGAAGATGGAATAACCATTTTAAAAGAAGTAATAGAAGGTTTAAGTGATATCTCAAAAGTTGATAAACAGCCATCAACAGAAGGAAGAAGAATTTCTGTTGTTTTAAGTCCAATTTAATTTGACAAAAGGGAGTAAAGATGCCTAAAATGAAAACAAAAAAGAGTGCTGCTAAACGTTTTAAGAAAACAGGCTCAGGCAAGGTTAAATTCAATAAGTCTGGAAACAGACATTTGTCTACAAGAAAAAGTCCGAATCGGAAGAGGCGTCTCCGTAAGGCTAATACAGTAAGTAAGGCAATGGAAAAAAGAACTAAAACAATGATTCAATAGGAGTAGACTTATGCCTAGAGCAAATAGTACAGTACCAAGAAAACAGAAACATAAAAAAATAATAAAGAGTGCTAAAGGCTACTTTGGTACAAGGAAGTCTAATTATCGTACAGCAAAAGATGCTGTCCAGAAAGCACTACAATATTCTTATCGTGATAGAAGAGCTAAGAAAAGAGAATTTCGTAGATTATGGATCATGAGAATCAATGCTGCAGTTAGAATGCATGGATTGAGTTATTCAAAGTTTATTGCCTCATTAAAAGATAATAAAATTGAAATAAATCGTAAATCTCTTGCTCATATGGCTGTTCACGAACCAGATGCTTTTTCTGATTTAATTAAAAATATTTCTTAAATCCCAAAGTGTTAATTCTTAATAAGATTAAAGAGATTAAAGATGAATTTAATCTTGAGTTGTCTAATGTAAAGAATATACAAGAATTAGATACTCTCAAGAATAAATACTTATCTAGAAAAGGACTAGTTGCCTCATTATTTACAATGATGGGGACTTTGTCGTCTCAGGATAGACCTATTGCAGGTAATGAATTAAATAATCTTAAAAAATATTTAAATGATAAGATATCTTCTCACATTCTTATTCAATCATCTGAAATAAAAATTAGTACTAAAATAGATTATACTTTGCCTGGAGCAAATTTGAAAAATGGAACTGTTCATCCATTAACGAAAACAGTTTTGATGATTGAAGATATTTTTCAGAAGATTGGTTTTTCAATTGCCTATGGACCAGAAATTGATAGTGATTTTTATAATTTTGAAGCCTTAAATATTCCTCGGCATCATCCAGCTAGAGATATGCAAGATACATTTTATTTGAATGATGGAAATGTTTTGAGAACTCATACCTCAAATTCACAAATACATTTTATGATGGATAATGAGCCTCCTGTAAGAATTATTGCCCCTGGTAGAGTATATAGGAACGAGGATGTAAGTGTACGAAGTTATTGCCTTTTTCATCAGATTGAAGGTCTATATGTAGATAAAAATGTTTCATTCTCTGATTTAAAGTCTGTATTAAATTATTTTGCAAGAGAGTTATTTGGTAATGATGTCAAAACTAGATTTAGACCTAGTTATTTTCCTTTTACTGAACCAAGTGCAGAGATGGATGTTTATTGGGGTCTTAATTCTGAATCAGATAAGAGAATAACAAAAGGAACTGGATGGTTAGAGATTTTAGGATGTGGTATGGTAGATCCTGAGGTTTTTAAAAATGTTAAATATGACCATTCTTTATATTCAGGTTATGCCTTTGGTGTAGGCATAGAAAGAATTGCAATGTTACTATATGGTGTAGAAGATATCAGAGAATTTTATAAAGGCGATACACGTTTTTTAGGACAGTTTAGATGATAGTATCTACAAAATGGTTAAAAGAATTAATTGATTACTCTTTGAAACCTGAAGATTTAGAAAGTGGTCTTACATCTCTTGGCCTAGAATGTACCTATAAGGCTGATGTATCATCTTTTTCAGGTATTGTTGTAGGAAAAATATTATCGGTAACTAAAGTTGAAGATTCTGATCATCTAAATTTATGTAAAGTAGATGTCGGTGAAACTACTGTTGAAATAGTTTGTGGAGCTAATAATGTAGAGCCAGACATTTTGGTCCCGGTAGCCTTACCAGGAGCAACACTTGACAATGGAAATTTTACAATTAAAAAAGCAAAGATAAGAGGTGTTGTATCGAATGGAATGATTTGCTCTGAGAAAGAGCTTGGAATCAGCAGCAATCATCAAGGTATAATGATATTTTCTGAAAATCATGAAATTGGATCTAAGTTTACCAACTCTAAAGGGAATGATATTATTGATATTGATTTAACTCCTAATAGGGGAGATTGTTTTAGTCACTTAGGAGTAGCACGTGAGATTGCATTATTAGAAAATATATCAATCAATCAATCAATAAAATCTTTTGAAGTTGGAGATTTTGATACTGATATTCAAATAGAAATTGATGATTTAGATGATTGTCCTCGTTATGCAGCACGTATCATAAAGGGAGTAGATGTTAAACCGTCTCCTGACTGGTTAAGAGAGAAAATAGAGTCGATTGGACATAAAAGTATTAATAATATTGTTGATGCTTCAAATTATGTTTTATTCCATTTCGGACATCCAATGCATACATTTGATTTAGATAAAATAAAAAGTAATAAAATAAATGTAAAAAAAATTAAAGATAAGCAAAATGTAATATGCCTTGATGGTGTTACAAGGTCTACCACAAAAGATCATCTATTGATTTGTGATGGAGAAAAGCCAATTGCGATAGCTGGAATTATGGGATTAGAAAATTCATCTGTGAAAGGTAACACAACTAATATCCTTATTGAAAGTGCATATTTCAATCCTATTACTGTAAGGAAAGGGGCAAAACAGTTAGACTTAAGCACAGACGCTTCAAAAAGATTTGAGAGAGATACAGATATTAATATGATTATTAAATCTTTAGATGCATTGACAGGTTTAATATGTGAAATTGCTGGTGGTAAACCTTCAAAGAATGTAGTTGATATTTATCCTGAAGTTAAACAAAAAATTATTATTGATTTTAACGTAGATGATTGTAATGCGCTTCTGGGAACTTCATTGAATAAAAAAGATATGACTAATATTTTAAAAAAATTATCGTTAGAAGTCTTTGAAGAAGGAAAATTAATAAAATGTACCATTCCATATTATAGAAATGACCTTGAAAGATCAGTTGATTTGTATGAAGAGATTGCTAGAGTCTATGGCTATGACAATATACCAATAGCTGAGACATTTTCAGGTTCTTATTCATCTTTGAATAAAGACAAGAATCTTTTAAGTAAAAAAATATCAAATATGTTATCAAATAGCGGCTTTAATGAGCATTTTTCAAATAGTTTACTATCTGAAAAAGAAATTATGCTTTTTGAAGACTCAAAAAATGTTAAAATTGCAAATCCTTTAAGTTCAGATATGCAATTTCTTAGAAATTCTATAATTCCAGGATTGATTAAAGCAGTTGAATTTAATTTGAATCATGGCAACTTAGATTTTAAGTTGTTTGAATTAGGGGAAGTACATAAAGTAATTAATACAAATAACACTAATAGATATATTCAAAATTCATATATAGGTATTGCATGGTGCTGCTTCGGTAATAAAAATTGGAAAAATCAAAATAAATTCGACTTTTTTGACGTAAAAGGAGAAATAGATCAAATTTTCAAAACTTTAGATATAAATATTGAATACGTAAATACTAATAATGAAATACAATTACATTTAAATAAGAAACAAATAGGTTTTATTAAAACTATGAATGATATAGATTCAAATTTATTGAAAAATAAATCCGAAGTATTCTTCGCGGAGATTAATATTGATCAATTAAAGAATCATTATGTTAATAATAAAACTAAAATTGTGCCGCCATCTCAATTTCCTTCAATTGATAGAGATATATCAATTCTTATTTCTAAAGAATTTTCTTACAGTGAGATCACAAATCTTATTTCTAATACTGGTGGTGATTTATTGAAAGAAATATCTCTTTTTGATTTATATGTAGATAAGGATATTGATAAAGATAAACATAGCTTATCAATTTCTCTTGAATTTTCATCAAACACTAGAACCCTTAAAGATAATGAAATTGATGATTTGATGGACAGTATAATTCAAGTTCTTAAGAATAATTTCAAAATAACTCAAAGGTAAAAAATGGCTGAGCCTAAAACAATTTCTGTCAATATATATGGTCAAGATTACATGCTTAAAAGCACCGGAGATGAAGATTATATTCATAAAATTGCTAAAATTGTTCAAGAAAGGATGAAAGAAGTAGAAAGTACTGGGCTTGATGCAAATTCCCAGCAGTTAAAGATTGCAGTATTGGCTGCTATGAATATAGCTGATGAATTATTACAATCTGAAGATAAAAAAAATAGATTAATAAAAAGAATTGAAACCAAAGGTAATTCATTTATTGAATATATAGACGACAGAATTAAAGAAATTGAATCAACTAAGGAAAAATAGAGATAATGGAGACAAAACTATTAAAAGGAAAGCCTGTATCTGATCATCTTAAATCTCGTTTATCGAAAAAAATTTCTAATTTGAAAGATGATGGTGTTATTCCTGGATTAGCAGCTGTTTTGGTAGGTGATGACCCCGCATCTCACGTTTATGTTAGAAGCAAGTCAAAGGTATTTGAATCAAATAATTGTTTTAGCAAAACATATAAAATGCCTAAGGATTCATCGGAAACTCAAATTTTAGATCTAATAGATAAGCTTAATAATGATAGTAAAATTCATGGTATTTTAGTCCAGTTGCCTCTGCCAAATCACCTTGACTCAAAAAAAATTCTTAATAAGGTTAGCCCAAGTAAAGATGTAGATGGATTTCACCCTTTGAATCTAGGTTCATTGTTTGAGGGAAATCCAAATTTTATTCCATGTACTCCTAACGGTATTATTCAAATTTTAGATTACTATGCTATAGAGACATCTGGAAGGCATGTTGTTGTAATTGGAAGAAGTAATATTGTTGGAAAACCCATGTTCGGATTACTTGCACAAAAATTTAAAATTGGTAATGCAACAGTTACAATGTGCCATACTGGCACCAAAGACATATCTACATTTACAAAACAAGCTGATATAGTAATTGCTGCGGTTGGAGTACCAGAAATGTTGACGTCAGATATGATAAAAGATGGTGCTTGCTTGATAGATGTTGGTATTAATAGAGTTGATGATCAAAATTCAGAAAAAGGTTATAAGCTAGTAGGAGATATTGATATAAAAAGTGTTATTGGCAAGGCAAGCTCTGTAACTCCAGTTCCTGGTGGAGTTGGTCCTATGACAATTACAATGCTTTTGTATAATACTGTTTTAGCAGCTCAATTGATTACAAAAACCGATACAATTATTTAAAAACATTTATACTTATTGTAGTAAGATTTGTATCTGGAAAAACTTTTGAATAAATATTGTCCTTCTTGAGTTCTGCAGCTTTAGCACATTTTAAAAATACATCATACTCCACAATGAACTGATCAGAATAACCATGGGTAGCTTCATATGCTATTGTTGGTGTTTTAAATTTATTTTTACCACATATTGAAGGATCTACACCATGTAGCTCAAGCATTAATAGTCCATGTTTTGATATATGTTTTTTCCATTTATTTAGATGGTGAATTAGGTTTGATATTATTTCTTCAGAACTTATTAGACTACCTTTGAATGCATATGCACATGATGTTTTGTATGATAAACCAGTGAGTTGTTGGACTTTTTGAAATATTCTATTATGATCAAGGAACGAGCGAACGTGTAGTAAGTCTTTAATATCTATCCCAAACATATCATATAAATCATGCTTATATTTTTCAGGATTGCTTATATCAGATATTAAAAAATTACTTTTAATACGAGCTTTCTTTAAATTTAAGTTAGCTATATCTAAAGCTTCTTGATTTAAATCCGCACCAAAAATTAAAAGTGGATATCTATCTAAATGTTTACCTCTTAATGTATTTTGAGTAATTAATTTATAAATATGCTCTAAGAACATACCATCACCGCAACCCATATCTGCAATTCCCTTGGGCTGTTTTTCAATAGGAGAATTAAAAATATCTGTAATTATTGAATCTATTTTATTAAAGTATGTTTTGTGCGCACCACCACTACCCCAGACATTCAATTTACGATTAACGTGAATTTCTTTTTCATCAATATTTCTACTGTAGATCAAATTTTTATTACTAAATATAGTTTTGTCTAGATCTGATAAAATTGGTTGGTATGATGCTGTAACGCCATAAGATTTAGCTCTAGACAATATGTATTGATATGTTACATCCACATTGATGTATTTATTTTGAGATAAAACTATTTTTATGAACTCTTCTAAATTAGCATTATCCTTTTGGCTATTTTTGTGATATGACATAAATAAGATAATAGGATAAAGAATTATTCCTTCTAGATGTTTTGCTATTCTGTATGAAATCTCATCATCATTTTCGTGCAATGATCGTAAAATAGAATTATAATCATTTGAGTAATCTTTAATTAAATCAATGTGTTTATTTAATGCATCTAAACAAATATCATTTAATATAAAATCTTTCAAGTTTAGTTTTATTTCTTTGTAAATATTATAAAATTCGATTTGTTTGAGAAATTTCTCTCCATAAGATGTTAACAAATATATTGTATCATCTTTATCTATTGATTTATTTAATACTCCTAACGAGCAAAGAGAAGTAAGAGCTACATTTAAATATCCAATTTGAGTATTGCTGCTAGATAACGCACTTAGTGATATCTGTCCATTTTTAAGAATTGTTTTTATGATTTCATTTTCTACTAAAGATAAAATAGTTGGTGCGATAACTATTCCCTCTAAATGAGTAAAAAGTTGAAAAATAGGTTTATTAAGTTCTTTTCTATTCAAAATTATTTTCTATAAAATGGGTTATACAATCTTTACAAAAACTCCGTAAATTATACTATAAATACAAATAAAACAAAAAAAGGATAAAAATTGAGCCTTGTTCCTAAGCATATTAAAAAATTAAAACCATACATTGCTGGTAAATCTAAAGATGAATTTAGAAGAAAATATGGTGATATAAATCCTATTAAATTAGCTTCTAATGAAAATTCATTAGGTTGTTCTCCTAAATCAATTGAAAGAGTCCAAAAATATTTAGAAGCTTGTAATCGATATCCAGATTCATCAGGCTATAAATTAAGAGAAAAACTTGCAAAAAAATATGACCTTAGTATTGATAATGTAATTATAGGTTCAGGAAGTGAAGGTATCATGTCAAATATTATGCGTACTTTTCTTCATGGTAATGATAAAATAATATCTTCTCGTAATTCATTTATTGGTTTTAGGGTTTTAGCTGACGCTAGTGGATATGACTCAGCTTGGGCCCCAATGGATAAATATCATTATGATTTAGATTCAATAGCTGAAATGATTGATCCTCAAACTAAGATTATCTATCTTGCAAATCCAGATAACCCTACTGGAACATTTTTTAATAGAAAGCAGTTTGACAAGTTTATGCAAAAAGTTCCCGATAGAATATTGATAATTTTAGATGAAGCATATTATGAATATGCTAAGGATAGCCCTGATTATCCTGACTCTATGCTTTATAGATATGATAACATTATAACATTGAGAACTTTTTCTAAGGCTCATGGCCTAGCAGGCTTTAGAGTCGGATATGGTTTTGCTCATGAAGAATTAATTAAAAACTTATTAAAAGTAAAGTTACCGTTTGAGCCTTCAATGCTTGCCCAAGAAGCTGCTATAGCTGCATTGGATGATGAGGATTTTATTGAAAATTCTATAAAAATAAATACGAACCAAAAAAATGATTTATATAAATTTTTTAAAGAAAATCATATTATCTATATTGATAGTAAAACAAATTTTATAACAATTATATTTGATGATGAGGACATAAATAATATTATTTGCGAGGAATTATTAAAAGAAGGAGTTATTGTTCGAAACCTAATTGGCTTTGGCTTACCTAATTGCATGAGAGTAACAATTGGCCTTGAAAAAGAAAATCATATTTTCAAACAAGCTTTTTTAAAAGTCATCAAAAAGGTTGTACAATAGGAGGATTATGAGAAATTTTAAATATTTAGAGTTTTATGTTGGAAATGCAAAACAAGCTGCTCATTACTATTGTTCAGCCTTTGGATTTTCAGGTCATGCATATTCTGGCCCAGAAACAGGTGACAAAGAATGTGTTTCTTATGTTTTAAAGCAAAATAATATTTTCTTTGTGTTTACTACGGCGCTTTCATCCAACCATAAAATATCAAAATGGGTAGAAAAACATGGTGATGGAGTATGTGATATTGCATTTACTACTGATTCAGTCGATCAAGATTTTAAGTTTTCTATTGATAATGGCGCTGAATCACTTTTGAGTCCTCAGCAAATTTCAGATGAATATGGTATATATAAAATAGCTTCTTTAAAAACATACGGAGATGTAAAGCATTCCATTATTGATGCAAGTAATTATAAAGGTCTTTGGAAGCCAGGATTTATTCCATTCAATACTAATAATTTATGTATTTCTTCACCAAATCTATTATTAGTAGATCATGTGGTTGCAAATGTAGAAGATAATAAAATGAATGATTGGGTATCATTCTATAAAAAAAGTTTTAAGTTTAACTCGTTTATTGAATTCACAGAAGATGATATAGCAACACAGTATTCTGCGTTAAGAAGTAAGGTGATGAAATCAGACAACAATAAGATAAAATTACCAATTAATGAGCCAGCTGAAGGTTTGAAAAAATCTCAAATTCAAGAGTATATTGATTATAATAATGGGCCTGGCGTTCAGCATATTGCTCTTTTAACAACTGATATAATTTCTACAATTTCTGCTTTGAGGAATAATGGAGTCCAATTTTTAGACGTTCCGGACAATTATTATGATGATTTGCAAAGTCGTATTGGAGTGATAGATGAAGACATTGAAAAACTTAAAGAACTTAAAATTTTAGTTGATAAAGATGAACAGGGTTACCTTCTTCAACTTTTTACTAAGCCTGTTCAAGATAGGCCCACTCTTTTTATTGAAATCATTCAAAGAAAAGGTTGTCAAGGATTTGGGAAAGGTAATTTTATGGCTTTATTTAAATCAATTGAGAAAGAACAGAAAAGAAGAGGGAATCTATAATGTTTTATATTAAAAGAGGAAATATTCCCAATAAAAGACATACTCAGTTTAAAAAAGAAAACGGAAAACTATACTTTGAAGAACATATCAGTAGGGAGGGTTTTTCTAGTATATACTCTAATGTATATCATGAAAAAATGCCAACAGAAATATTATCTGTTGGAAACTTTAACGAATTCAATATTATTGAATCTTTTGGCAAGCATAAGAATAGGCATTTCTTTACAAAAAAATTAAACTTGTCAGGTGACTGTGTTAATTCAAGACATGCTCTTTTATACAATGATGATATTACCATTTATAAATTACATGCTAATGAAAATATGGATTATGCATATAGAAATTCTCATTTTGATGAGTTGCTTTATATCCAAAGTGGGAATGGATGCTTTAAATCAAATTTTGGTCATATAAATATTAAGACTGGTGATTATTTAGTGATACCTAGAGGTGTTATCTGGAAAATGGACTTAGAAAGTGATTTATCTTGCCTTTTATTAGAATCGTCTGCGCCAATTGAAACTCCTAATCGATATAGGAATAAGTTTGGCCAGTTAATGGAGCATTCTCCGTTCTGTGAAAGAGATATTGTCGTTCCAGATTTAGATCCAATTGAGTTATCTCAAGATGTTCATTTAAAAGTTAGACTCAAAGGCGGGATTCAAGAATATATATTAAAGAATAGTCCTTTTGATATAGTTGGGTGGGATGGATGTTATTATCCATGGAAATTAAATATCAATGACTTTGAACCAATTACTGGAAGCATTCATCAGCCGCCTCCAGTGCATCAAACTTTTCAATCTGCTGGCTTTGTAGTATGTTCTTTTGTAAGCAGAATGTTTGATTACCATCCAGAATCAATTCCTGCTCCGTACCCTCATTCAAATGTAGATTCAGATGAAGTTATATTTTATTCAATGGGTGATTTTATGAGTCGAAATGGTGTAGAGGAGCAATCTATTTCATTCCATCCCGCAGGGATTCCACATGGACCACATCCTGGAAGATACGAAGGGTCTATAGGAAAGAAAAGGACTGAAGAGTTAGCTGTTATGGTAGATACCTTCAAGCCGTTAAAAGTTGCATGTGGATTGAAAGATGTTGAAGATGAAAAATATTCACTTAGCTGGCTAACCTAAAGTAATACTTTAAATAAAGATTGCAATTTGTATAAAAATATAAATATTAAAGATGTAAATCTTAAGGAAGCATATCAACTAATGATATCGGGAGTCTCTCCACGTCCTATTGCATTTGTAGCTACGCAAGATAAAGACGGCAATGATAATCTGGCACCTTTTTCATATTTTAATGCATTTGGATCAAATCCACCCATAGTTGGATTTTCTCCAGCTAACAGTGGTCGTACAGGAGATCAAAAAGATACTTTGATTAACATTCGTAATACTAATGAATTTTCGATATCAATGGTTAATTATAATATGGTAGAACAAGTAAGTTTATCATCATGTGAATACAATTCAGATATTGATGAATTTGTTAAGAGTGGCTTTGCAAAAAAGAAATCATCGTTAATATCTCCTCCATCAGTTGATAAATCAAATTTTATAATGGAATGCAAATTATATGATATAATAGAACTTGGAGGTAAACCTGGAAGTGGTAATTTAGTTTTGGGTGAAATTTTATGTTTCCATGTATCTGAAAATATTTTTGATGAAAATGATAAAATTGATCCGTTCAAACTTGACCCTGTATCTCGTTTAGGTTATAATTTTTATTCTCGATCCAAAAGTGGAATATTTGAAGTTCATAAGCCAAGACATAATGGTATTGGTTTTGATGCTCTGCCTAAGCTTATTCTTCAAAGTAAGAATTTTTCTGGTAATGAGCTTGCAAAGTTGGCAGGTAGTAAAGAAATTCCAGAGATTGATTCAAATTATAATGATTTTGATGATTTAGACAACCAGACTCTAATTGAAAAAACAAAAGACTTTCTAGAAGATATGGATATAGATACTGCTTGGCAGACAGTTTTAAGATTAATAAAATAGATGTCAACAAAGCCAATATGGAGTCCATCTGAAGATTTAGTAGCTCAAAGCAATCTCACATCTTTTCAAAAATATATTAATAACAAGTATAGCGCTAGTTTCAAAACTTATAATGCCTTACATAAATGGTCTGTTAATTCACTAAATGACTTTTGGTCATCTTTGATTGAATATGAGAAAATCATTTACAAAGGATCACTTCTTCCTCATGTTGATGGAGATATATGCATGCCAGGAACGAAATGGTATCCAAATATGAAGTTAAATTTTGCACAAAATCTGTTAAAATTCAATGATGATTCAATTGCAATTGAATCTCATTCTGAGTCTGGTGAAATATTGGAAATAACATTCAAAGAATTAAATCAAAAAGTAGATACTTGTTTTAATTACTTAAAGTCAGTTGGAGTGAATTACGGAGATCGGGTTGCATCTGTTACCCCTAATATTTCAGAAAATGTAATATTGATGCTTGCCACTGCTAAATTAGGTGCAATATGGACCTCATGTTCACCAGATTTTGGAGAGCAAGCTATTTTGGATAGATTTAAACAAGTCTCACCAAAAGTATTAATCACTGCAGATGGTTATTCTTTTAAGGGTAAATACATATCTATTGTTGATAAGATTATAAATGTATCTAGACAGCTTAATAGCTTAGAATCTATTATCGCTATTGATTATATCCACGACTGTGAAATAGATGACGTTCGAGTACAAAAATATAGTCATTTAAAAATTGAATCAACGAGAAAAATCCCTAATTACGATGTATTTGATTTTGATCATCCTTTATACATTATGTATTCATCTGGAACTACGGGAGAACCTAAAAGTATTGTTCATTCTGCTGGCGGAACACTCGTTCAGCATATTAAAGAATTATCTCTTCACACTAATATAAAAAAAGGAGATAAAGTTTTTTATTACACGACTTGCGGTTGGATGATGTGGAATTGGCTAGTTTCAAGTCTTTCTCTAGGCGCTACAATTGTATTGTATGATGGCAATCCATTTTTCCCAAATGAAGATAGACTTCTGGATATGGCATCAAGCAGAGGAATTAATGTTTTTGGCACAAGTGCAAAATATATAGATTCATTAAGATTGTCTGGATGTAAGCCAGTTGATAGTTTTAATTTTGAT
Source organism: bacterium TMED161 (assembly GCA_002171125.1). Taxonomy (GTDB): domain Bacteria; phylum Fidelibacterota; class Marinisomatia; order SCGC-AAA003-L08; family D37C17; genus TMED161. The sequence continues at coordinate 46,238 of NHHK01000020.1, forward strand.
AATTTAGATTCAATTTTGTCTACTGGGTCTACTTTAACTGAAGAAAATTTTCAATTTGTATATGATCATTGGAAAAAAAGTGTCCAGTTATCTTCAATTTCAGGAGGAACTGATATTATATCGTGCTTTGCTCTTGGCAATCCAAATTTACCTGTTTATAAAGGAGACCTCCAATGTTTGGGGCTTGGAATGAATGTAAAAAGTTATGATGAAAATGGTGTTTCTATTATATCACAAAAAGGAGAACTAGTTTGTGAAACTCCATTCCCATCAATGCCAATATATTTTTGGAAGGATAGTGATGGGAGCAAGTATCACGAGGCCTATTTTGAAAAATTTAAAGAAAAGTGGACCCATGGTGACTACATATCTATAAGCGAAACAGGTGGAGTTAGAATATTTGGAAGGTCAGATGCGACATTAAACCCTGGTGGAGTTAGAATTGGCACATCTGAGATTTATAAAGTTGTTGATAAGATAGATGGAGTTTTAGATTCTGTAGCTATTTCTAAGAACATAGAAGGCGATGAGAAAATTCTTTTATTTGTTAAGATGATTAAAGAATTTGACGATAAAATTAATACTCTAATTAAGCAAAGTCTAAGACAAGAATGTAGCCCAAAACACATTCCATATAAAATATTTAAAGTTGATGATATCCCTTATACATTAAATGGAAAAAAAATAGAGTTAGCTATAAAAAAAATAATTGAAGGGGAGGAAGTTAGCAATAGGTCATCTATTGTAAATCCTGAATCTTTAAAATTTTTTGAAAATATAACTATTTAAACCTTGCAGACCTTCTTAGATAACCTTTAAATTTACTATTATATTGTTACATGAAATTATTTAAAGTGAGGATATAGTTACGACACAAATATTTCCAAAATGGGCTAATTATGCACCAGTCATTGCAGCTGTTTTAGGGGCTGGAGCGCTCGGGTCTGTTGTTTTCTTTTTTTCTTATTTTGGTTCACCCAAATTTACAGATGTAGGTTATCGTCCAGATCAGCCTGTAGATTATTCCCACAAACTTCATGCGGGTGAACTTGGAATGGATTGCAGATATTGTCACACTTCTGTGGAAGCTTCGCACGAGGCCAATATTCCTCCGACTCAAACTTGTATGAATTGCCACAATATTGTTGATGTTGATGCCGATGAATTAGCTTTAGTTCAAGAAAGTTGGAAAACTGGTAAGCCAATTGAGTGGGTAAAGGTTCATATGCTACCAGACTATGCTTATTTTAATCATGCAGTTCATGTTGATGCTAATATAGGCTGCGCAAGTTGTCATGGCAGAATTGATCAAATGGAGATTGTTGAACAGGCTGAGCCACTTAGTATGGGATGGTGTTTAGATTGTCATAGAGACCCAGCTAAACATATTAGACCAGATAATGTCAGTGTTACGCAAATGGATTGGGTAGCTCCAGAAGGACATGAAGAAATTATGAATGAATATATAAAAATACATGGAATATCACCTCCAGAGGATTGCACAGCATGTCACAGATAAAAAATAAAAACGATAAAACTTACTGGAGAAGCCTTAGTGACAAAATGGGCTCAGATGATATAAAATCCTTTCTAGTAAATGAATTCCCTGAGGGTACATCAGAGCTAGCTGATACTATGACAAGAAAGAAGTTTTTGTCATTAATGGGTGCATCTATGGCTATGGCTGGACTTGTAGGATGCAGAAAACCTGTGCAAAAAATAATTCCATATGTAGATGCCCCTGAAGATGTAATTCCAGGTATACCTAATTATTTCGCTACAACTGTTCCCATTGGACTTAATGCATTTGGTGCAATAGTTGAAAGTCATGTTGGTAGACCAACTCACATTGAGGGTAATAAAAATCACCCACAATCAAAAGGAAGTGTCAACTCCTTTATTCAAGCATCTATTTTAGATCTATATGATCCAGATAGGGTGAAAGAGCCAATATCAGCAAATGAAAACTCCACATTAGATAAATTTTCAGATAAGATATCTTCAATTAGCGAATCAAGCAATACTGCATTTATCACAAAAACAATTAATTCCCCTTCTACAATAGAACTAATTGATAAAGTTAAGAAAAAATTCCCAAAATCATCGTGGACATCCTTTGATTTAGATTCAAAAGAAAATCAAATCATTGGCATAAAGCAAGTAACTAATAAAGATTTAATTCCATTTTATCAATTTGATAAGGCTAAAGTTGTTTTATCTATAGATTCTGATTTCTTATCTGGGGATCAGACTTCAATTCATAACCAAAAAACTTTTTCTAAAGCAAGAAGAGTAAAAAAGTCTACAGATTCAATGAATAGACTTTATTGTATTGAAAGTACTTTAACAAGTACAGGAATGATGGCTGACCATAGATTTAAAATCAAACCTAATGAAGTCTATAATTTTTTAGCTGAACTAAATAACCAATTAATTAAAAAAGGCCTTTTCAACTTAGAGAAAATTGAAGTTACAGGAATACATTTTGAGGAAAAATACTTAAAAATGATAAAAGTACTAGCTGGAGATCTGGTGAAAAACAGATCTAAATCAATTATAACAGCTGGTGATCCCTTGTCATCTGAAGTGCATTCATTAGTCTTTTTGTTAAACCAAGAGCTAGGAAATAATAATAAAACCATTAGATATACATCTGTTTCTGAATCAATTAGGCCGGAGCTTGCATCTGCAATTGATTTAGTAGATCGAATTAATAATAAGAAAGTAGACAATTTATTTATACTAGATTTAGATTTTGTTCACCTATTTTCTCATATGCTTAAAGATTCATTGTCGAACTTAGTTCAAAATATTTTCTATATTGGTTCTCATAGAGATTTGACTTCAATGCAATCTAACTGGACTATTCCTATAAGTCATTATTTAGAAACCTGGGGTGATGCACGTAGTGTAGATGGAACATTATCTATTATTCAGCCTTTGATTCGTCCTCTATATAATTCAATTTCATTAAATGAATTTTTATCTTTATTGATTGGAGATAGAAAAACTGACTATAGAATCCTTAAAGACTCAAATTTATGGAGATTAAAAAATAAAGCAAGTTTCAGGAAAGTAATCCATGATGGTTACTTGAAGTCTTCTACATTGTCCAATGTTGTGAATGTTAAAAAAGTTAACATTAAGCCCTTGAAAAATATTTTTTCCCAGATTAGGAAAAATTTAATCAAAGGTAAATCAGATAATTTAAATGTTAGGTTTAGTCTTTCTTCACAGATTTATGATGGTAGGTATATGAATAATTTCTGGCTTCGAGAAGTACCTGATGCGGTAAGTAAAATAAGCTGGGAGAATGTAGCTTTAGTTAGTCTTCAAACTGCAAAAGATTATAATTTGAGTAATTCTGATTTAGTTAAACTATCTACCAAAGTTAATGGTAAGTCAGCAAGTATAGAAGCTCCAATATGGATTCTTCCTGGATTACCAAATAATTCAGTGATACTAGAGATGGGGTATGGAAGAGTTATTGAAAGAGAAGTTGATAGAACATATATAGATGAAGGGATATTGGGTTATAACGCTCTAAGCGTTAAAGATCCAAACTCCTATTTTGATTCTATTGAATTATCTAAAGTAAATAAAAAACATCCTGTTGCGTGTGTTCAAGATCATCATGGCCTTGATATAGAGGGTCTAGCTGCGGATGAAGTTGACAAGAGACTTCCTGAGATTATAAGAGAATCAACCCTTGAAGAATATAAAAAAGATGATGACTTTGTTGATTATTATGATAAAAAATGGCATATACCCAAAAAGAATGAAGATATACCATCAATGTACCCTTCTCACGACTATACAAAAGGGCCTCAATGGGGGATGAGTATCGATTTAAATGTATGTAGTGGGTGTAATGCTTGTGCTATTGCATGTCAAAGTGAAAATAATATACCAGTGGTAGGCAAACAGCAAGTTATGGATGGCAGAGAAATGAGCTGGATACGCATGGATCGATATTTTAAGGGTGATGCTGAAAATCCAGAGTTTGCCTTGCAACCAGTTGCATGTTTGCATTGTGAAAATGCTCCATGCGAGCAAGTGTGTCCAGTTGCGGCAACAGTCCATGATGAAAATGGTTTAAATGGTATGGCATACAATAGGTGCATAGGTACAAGGTACTGTGCAAATAATTGTCCATATAAAGTCAGAAGATTTAATTTTTACAATTATACTGTAGATACACCAGATGTAGTTCAAATGGCTGCAAATCCAGATGTAACTGTTAGGTTTAGAGGCGTAATGGAAAAATGCACCTATTGCGTACAAAGAATTCATGCTGCCGAAATTAAAGCTAAACTTGAAGATAGAGATCTTAGAGATTCAGATGTGAATGTAGCATGTCAATCTGCTTGCGCAATGGATGCAGTGAAGTTTGGAGATATTACTGATCCAGATAGTGAAGTATCAAAAGCAAAAGCTCTAAGTCATGACTACTCGCTACTTAAAATGCTAAATACAAAGCCACGAACAACATATTTAGCAAAGCTCAGAAATCCTCATCCAGAATTGGTTGAACATAAAGACCAAAAAGAGCATTATGAAGGTGGACATCACTAGATGAGTGATACTAATAAAAATATAGAACAGATGAATGATATTCAAGAAGCTCCTTTAGTTCTAGGAAATCATACTTTTGGTTCAATTACCGAGAAAATAAGTTCGATTACTGAAACTCCTCCTCCAAAAGGATGGTGGCTTGCATTTTTATTTTCACTTTCTTTACTTGGCCTTTTACAGGTATCAATACTTTATCTAATTTGGGAAGGTACTGGTATCTGGGGCTTGAATAATCCCATTGGTTGGGGATGGGCAATTGTTAATTTTGTATTTTGGGTTGGTATAGGTCATGCGGGTACGCTTATATCTGCTGTACTTTTTTTATTTAGGCAAAAATGGAGAACTGCAATTAATAGATTTGCAGAGGCGATGACAATTTTTGCAGTTATGTGTGCACTTATTTTTCCTGGAATTCATATTGGTAGAGTGTGGGTTGCCTATTATATGTTCCCAATCCCAAATTCAATGTTAATGTGGCCAAACTTCAGAAGCCCATTGCTTTGGGATGTATTTGCTGTTGGTACATATTTTACTGTTTCTCTTCTTTTTTGGTATGTTGGATTAATTCCTGATTTTGCTACATTAAGGGATAGAGCTAAAACTAAAGTCCGTAAAGTTGTATATGGTATTCTTGCCTTAGGGTGGAGATCTAGTAATAGACATTGGCAAAATTATGAGCAAGCTTACTTAATGTTGGCTGGACTATCAACACCTCTAGTTCTTTCTGTCCATAGTATTGTGAGTACTGACTTTGCGATAAGCTTACTTCCTGGATGGCATACAACAATATTTCCACCTTACTTTGTAGCAGGTGCTATTTTCTCAGGCTTTGCAATGGTTATCACTCTTGCAATACCTGTTAGATATATATATGGCCTCGAATCAATAATTACAATGGGTCACCTTGATAAGATGGCTAAAATTATGCTAGTAACAGGTTCAATGGTTGGCTATGCATATTCAATGGAATTCTTTATAGCATGGTACAGTAATAATACCTATGAATCTTTTGCATTTGTAAATAGAGCTTTTGGACCCTATGCATGGGCTTATTGGATCATGATTTCATGTAATGTTATCGTACCACAGTTATTCTGGTCTAAAAAATTAAGAAATAGTATCCCTGTCTTGTTTATAGCTTCTATATTTGCAAATATCGGAATGTGGTTTGAACGATTTGTCATAGTAATTAGTTCTCTATCTAGAGATTATCTGCCTTCAAACTGGGATTACTATTCACCAACCATATGGGATGTAACTTTATTTCTAGGATCATTTGGACTCTTCTTTACTTTATTCTTATTATTTTTAAGATTTATGCCAATGATAGCAATTTCTGAGGTTAAAGGTGTAATGCCCGAAGCAGACCCTCATCATGGAGAGAAGCACTAATGACACCTAAAAATTTATATGGTATGTTAGCAGAATTTCAGACGCCTAAAGAAATCTTAGATGCAGCTAATGCTGTAAGAAAAGAGGGATATATTGATTTTGATTGCCATACACCTTTCCCCGTACATGGCCTTGATGATGCAATGGGGTTAAAACGCTCAATAGTTGGATTTATTGTAGGAATAGGGTGCGTAGTTGGAGCCACTGCTGGATTAACACTTCAATGGTGGTCTAGTACTATCGCTTATCCAATAATAATATCAGGTAAGCCATTATTTAGTTGGCAAGCGTTTATGATTATAACATTTGTTTTAATGGTCCTTGGAGGTGCTTTTTCTGCATTAATTGGAATGTTTCATCTTAATCGGATACCAACATTTTACCATCCATTATTTAACTCAGAACAATTCAAAAAAGCTACTGATGATAAGTTCTTTGTGAGCATTGAATTTAAAGATCCTAAATTTGATATAGAAGATACTAGGAAATTTTTAGAAATTATTGGTGGAAAGAATATTGAGGTAATAGAAGAATGATAAAATTTTTATACATATTTATTGCTCTTTTCTTATTTGGTTGTCAAGGCATGCCATCCAAAAAACCACCAATACATTTAAATCCAAATATGGATGATGTAGAAAGATATGATGCTCAGGAAAAGCAGTTTTTTTATAAAAACGACGATAGAACTAAAAGAAATCCTATAGAAGGAACTATTCCATATGGTTTCTACAAAGATGATAACCCTGAATTTTACCTAGGAAAAAATAGTGAAGGAGAATACCTAAATAAGGTCTCTGAGATTTTAGATGTTGACAAAGATTTTATAAAACGCGGCCAAGAACGTTTTAATATTTATTGTTCAGTATGTCATGGATATAGTGGAGTAGGCAATGGTCTTGTAGCGCAAAATGATGAATATAATGTTATTGTGACATCAATACTTTCTGAAACTCTTGATGATAAGTCCGATGGATACTTTTATGATATCATATCTAATGGCAAAAATAACATGAAAGGATATTCGGGCCAAATAAATGAAGAAGATAGATGGGCTATTGTTACCTATATAAGAGCTTTGAGGTATATGAAGGATAATGATAATGAATAGTATATTTCAATTTAAAGATACTAATAATTTAGTAGGAAAATTTTTTATTCTTGGTGTTGTATCAACCGCACTCAGCTATTTGGGATACTTAAATGATATTGAGCATTTTTATCATTCATATTTAGTGTCATTTGTTTTTTGGATGACATTATCTCTCGGCTGTATGTTTTTTGTACTTATGCATTTTGCTATGAATGCAACATGGAGTGTAGGAATGAGAAGAATCGCTGAAACCTCTATGTCCTTGATACCATACGTATGCTTATTTTTCATTCCACTTTACTTTGGAATGGACATATTGTACGAATGGACCCATCATAAAATGAAACAACCTTACCTTTCAAAAGATTTCTTCTTAGCTAGAACCTTGTTTTATTTTGTGTGTTGGATATTTATATCGCGTACACTTTATTATCATTCTACAAGATTCTCATCAGTAGAGTCATTTCAAACCCTTAGGAAATGGTCGGGTATTGGAACATTTTTATACGCATTGACTATTAGCTTTGCAGCTTTTGATTGGCTTATGACTTTAGACCCACATTGGTATTCAACAATGTTTGGAGTATATATTTTCTCTGGTTCATTTCTAGTTTCTATTGCTTTTATAACATTGGTTTTAATTTATCTAAGGAATCAGGGAATTTTATATAATGAAGTTAAAATGACTCATTTTAATGATCTAGCAAGAATTATGTTCGGATTTACCGTATTTTGGGCGTATATAGCAGGATTTCAATATTATATTATATGGTATGGAAATCTTCCTGAAGAGATTGAATGGTATCTAGCCAGAAGTCACGGTACGTGGATGAATTTATCATTACTACTGGTCTTTGGTCATTTTGTGATTCCTTTTTTAATATTAATTTTTGACAAGACTAAAAAGATTTTACCAATTTTGGCTTCTCTTGCAGTACTAATTTTGTTTATGCATTGGGTCGATTTATATTGGAATGTTTTACCAAACCTTCATGAAGATACAATTGTATTTAACTGGCTTGATATAACAATATTCCTAGCACATGGTGGTTTTTTCATGTCATTATTTTGGAAAAGATTATCTGATTATCCAATGGTCCCTATCAATGAGTCAAGGTTTGAGGATTCAATTAAAGGAAAATATTAATGGGTTTTGATTTAACAGGATACGAAGAAGACAATATGGATGTAAGGCCTTTGGCCACTTATACAATTGGTGCTATTATTGCCTTAGTAATCGTAATTGTTGGAATTTACTATTATATGTTTTTTATGGGAGAGAAATATATTCAAGAGCTATTTTTAGAAAGAGATACAATGCAAACTCTTGAATATAATAAACAGAAAACTGAATTTCTTAGTTCATCAAAATTAGAAACTGGAATGGCAAAAGCTCTAGAGAATTACAATGAATAAAATTATGCATGTAATATTATTTTGTAGTTTTATTTTTTGTTTAGATTCTCCATCAGATAAATATTTAAATAGTATGGATGTAATCAACAAAATAGGTGATGAATTATCTTCAGATATAACTATTGTTGATGACAAAGGGAATTCTATTCAAATTGGTCAATTCTTCAATGATAAGCCAACTGTCCTGGCTATGGCATATTATAATTGTCCAATGTTATGCACAATGGTTTTAAATGGCCTTTCAGAAGCAATTAACGGTTCAAAACTAATACCTGGCCAGGATTATAATGTTTTAACTGTTAGCATAGATCCATCTGAGACGACAAGTTTAGCAAAAGAAAAGAAAAACAATTATGTAAACAAATATTTTAAAGATAATAAAGATGATTTTTGGACTTTTGCAACTGCCGAATCCAAAGATATTGAATTATTAGCAAACGAACTTGGCTTTCAGTATTCATATGATAGCTATACAAAACAGTATGCACATCCAGCAGTTATTTACATTATATCCAATGACGGTATTGTTTCACATCATTTATTCGGAGTTGCTCCAACATCAAATGACTTTTCAATGGCCATAACTGAAGCTTCAGATGGAAAATTTGCATCTATTTTTGATAAAATTTTACTTTATTGCTATAAGTATGATCCTGATGCCGGTAGTTATTCGTTGGTAGCAACAAATGTTATGAAAGTAGCGGGGGTATCAACTATGTTTGCTATGGCCTCATTTTTATCATTTTTTTGGTACAGGGAGAGTAAAGTATAATGTTTTTAAATGCAACAGAGCAAACAACATGGCTTCCACAACAAGCATCTACAATAGCCAGTGAGGTTGATGCTTTATTTTATTTTATATATTATTGGACATTAATTTTTCTTGGAATAGTTGCTTTCTGTGTATTTTACTTTGGATGGAAATATCGGAGTTCTAATAATAATAGCAAGGCTCCTAAATCTGCAAGCCATAATACTCCTCTTGAAATAGCCTGGACAGTAATTCCATTTATTCTTGTTATGATCGTTTTCTTTTGGGGTGCTGGATCTTACATGAAAATGAATGTTATTCCTTATGGTGCTATGGAAATAAATGTAAAAGCGCAAAAATGGGCTTGGAATTTTAAATATAAAGAGGGCTTTTCTAACCCTAGAGATCTAGTTGTTCCTGTTAATACGCCAATAAAACTAATTATGGAATCTCAAGATGTATTGCACAGCTTTTACGTTCCGGAGTTTCGTGTAAAAATGGACATAATTCCAAATAGGTATATGATGACATGGTTTGAAGCCACAAAAATAGGTGAATACGATCTTCTTTGTACGGAATATTGTGGTGCAAGTCATTCTGAGATGAATGGTAAAGTCATAGTCAAATCCCAAGAAGATTATGAAGATTGGCTTGAAAAAGTTAATGTAATTGACGAATCTATTCCGCTTGTTGAAGTTGGTGAAACTGCATATGAAAAACATGCTTGTAATACTTGTCATTCTATTGATGGTAGTTCAATGATTGGGCCATCATTTAAAGGTATTTGGAATACTATAGCAGAGCACGTTTCTACTGAGGATAAATTAATTGATGAAAATTATATTAGAGAATCTATACTATATCCTCAAAAACATATCGTTAAAGGCTATGAAAATGGAAATATGCCTTCTTATAAAGGTTTAATAAGAGATAGAGAAATTGAAGGATTAATAGAGTATATTAAATCACTTAAGTAAAAAGAGGAACAATGAGAGAATATTTAGAAAAAAATTATTTAAATGAAGAAACAACAATTAAATCATGGTTATTTACTGTAGACCATAAAAGAATTGGTTTAATGTATCTGTTTGCAATAATGTTCTTCTTCGCAGTAGGTGGCTTCCTAGCATTAATGATGAGATTAGAACTTTTAACGCCTGCTGGAGGAGATATCTTAGATAAAAATACTTATAACGTTTTTTATACTTTGCATGGCGCGATAATGATATTTATGTTTATTATTCCTTCAGTACCAGCAGCTATGGGTAATATAATAATGCCAATAATGTTAGGTACAAAAGATGTAGCATTTCCAAGATTAAACTTAGCTAGTTGGTATGTTTATGTTGTAGGTAGTTCTATAGGAATTTTTTCAATCATATCAGGAGGTGTTGATACAGGTTGGACATTCTATACACCCTATAGTAGCTCAACTGATACAGCAGTTATTTCAATGACATTTGCAGTATTAGTTTTAGGGTTTTCATCAATTTTTACGGGTATAAACTTTATTGTTACTATACACAAAATGAGAGCCCCTGGAATTACATGGTTTTCAATGCCTTTGTTTGTTTGGTCTTTATATGCAACAGCTTTAATTCAAATTTTAGCAACTCCAGTAATTGCTGTTACTATGCTATTATTAATTATGGAACGAACATTCCAAGTTGGAATTTTTGATCCAGCCATGGGTGGAGATCCGGTTTTATTTCAACACTTTTTCTGGTTTTATTCGCACCCAGCGGTTTACATAATGATTTTACCCGGAATGGGAATTATAAGTGAGTTAATTTCAACATTCTCAAAAAAGAAAATTTTTGGTTATACATATATCGCAGCTTCAACCATGGCTATTGCTCTATTTGGTTTTCTTGTATGGGGACATCACATGTTTACTTCACAGTCAGAGTTTGCTGCGCTTATTTTTTCAATTATTACATATCTAACAGCTTTACCCTCAGGTGTTAAAATATTTAACTGGTTAGCTACATTATACAAAGCAAAAATTAGTTATGAGGCGCCAATGCTATATGCAATAAACTTCTTATTATTGTTTGCAATTGGTGGATTGACTGGAATCTTCCTTGGAACTCTGTCTGTTGATATTATGTTGCATGATACATACTTTGTAGTTGCTCATTTCCATTATGTTATGATGGGAGGTACTGTAATTGCATTTTTAGGAGGATTACATTATTGGTGGCCAAAGATATGGGGTCGAATGTACAGTGAGAAATGGGCAAGGATATCAGCTATTCTAATATTCTTTGGTTTTAATTTAACATTTATTCCACAGTTTATTATGGGCTCGCTTGGAATGCCCAGAAGATATTGGCAGTATGATGGTTTAGTAAATACAGATATATTCCATTTTTATCATCAATTATCAACATTAGGGTCTTGGTTTATAGCAGTATCATTTATTATTATGCTAGTATACTTGGTGCATTCAATTAAATATGGTAAAGTTGCAGGTAGTAACCCTTGGGGAGCACTTACACTTGAATGGCAAACTCCATCTCCAGCACCAGCGCATAATTTTTTAGAAGAGCCAAAAATAACACATGGTCCTTACGATTATGATAAAGTAGAAGTGGAAAGGACAATAGATTAATGTCTAAAGAAACAACACCTTATTTTCAACATCATTTTGTTGATCCTGAACAGCAGTATGAATCATCTAAATTGGGAATGTGGGCTTTTTTAGTTACAGAAGTGTTGACTTTTGCTGGATTCTTTTGTGCTTATGCTATTTATAGGATGTGGAATCCTGAAATGTTTATAAATGCACATAAGGCCTTAGATGTTACTATGGGGGCAACAAATACGGTAGTTCTTATCACAAGTTCCTTAACAATGGCTCTTGCCATAAGATATGTTCAAGTTAATAAACCAAAAGTGGCATTAGTACATTTAATATTGACCTTTTTATTTGCATGCACATTTTTAGTGATTAAATATTTTGAATATGAACACAAGTTTCATTGTGGACATCTTCCAGGAGCTTTATATAATCCACATGTTTACCCTGATTGTATTCCTATCGAAGGAAATAATCCACATGTATTTTTTAGTATATATTTTATGATGACTGGACTACACGGAATTCATGTAATAGCAGGTATGGTTCTTATTTTATGGCTTATTTTTAGAACACATAAAGGTCATTTTACTTCAGCATATTATACGCCAGTTGAGATGGTTGGCTTATTTTGGCATTTAGTTGATTTAATATGGATATATCTTTTCCCACTTCTTTATTTGATAGGATAAATATGAGTAATAACGAACATCACATACATATAACACCACTCAAAACATATCTTGTAATCTATTTCACTTTACTTTTAATGACTTTAATTACATTGATTTCTGTTCAGTTTGATTTTGGATCTTTTAATATAGTTATTGCAATGATAATTGCTTCATTCAAAGCCACATTAGTATTATTATTTTTTATGCATTTGTTATACGATAATAAAATAAACTTAGCGTTCCTTGTAGCCTCAGTAGTGTTTTTAGCTGTTTTTATTGTTATAACTGCAGTAGATACAAATTATAGAAATACTTTATATGACATAAGAGCTAAAGTAGTTGAAGAACAAGCTCCAGCAGAAAATTTTAGAAATAAAAAGTCTTACTAATTACAAACTAGGTAATATCAAATGAAACGTCGTAATTATATAGTAATCATTAGTTGCATCATTGTAATTATGGCTATTTTAAGTTTAAATAACATTTCATCACCAAACCCTATTCATAAAGTATCTTATTTTAGTTTTATGGATCATAATGATAATGTCTTTACAACTAATGAATTAAAGGGTAAAATAACAATTTCTGATTTCTTTTTTACATCATGTCCAGTAATATGTCCAAGAATGAGTGAGAAAATGAAAGAGTTAGCTGAAATATATAAAAATGATAAAAATATACAATTTCTTAGCATATCAGTTGATCCTGTAAATGATTCTAAGGAAGTAATAAATAATTATATAAACACAAGAAATTTAAATTATAGCAATTGGTATTTTTTACAAACTGATTCTTCAATTAGTAGTCTATTACCAGAAGGATTCTTATTATCAGGAGATAATTTGCCCGGGATGCACCCAACAAAGTTTATTTTAATTAATTATGATGGAGAGATCGTTGGATATTATGATCCTGCTATAGAGACTGAATTTAATATTCTTAAAAATAATACAACATACTTACTTAATTCTTGATTATGTTTAAAAACTATATATCACTTACAAAGCCAAGAATATGCCTAATGGTAGCTATTTCTGCATATCTAGGGTACTACTTAGCATTAAGGGTTAATGGCTCTTATATGCTTCAATTAGATGAATGGATTATCTTTTTTCATCTAATGGTAGGTACATTACTAAGTTCTGCGGGTGCTTGCACCTTAAATCAAGCTATTGAATATAAATCTGATTTAAAAATGGAACGAACAAAGGACCGTGCTATACCTAAAGGATATATTTCGCCTTTCTCTGGTATGCTCTTTGGTATTATCTGCTCTTTGATAGGAATACTTTATCTACAGTATTATGTAAATAGCATAGTATCTCTTTTATCTTTATTAACAGTAATTAGTTATATATTCTTATATACGCCTCTAAAAAGGGTTACATATTTAAATACATTAGTGGGTGCCATTCCTGGAGCATTGCCGCCAGTTGGTGGCTGGTTTGCTGTTTCAAATGATTTCAGCTTAATTACAATTGTATTATTTTCTATAATGTTTTGCTGGCAGATACCTCATTTTCTTGCTCTTGCTTATATGTATTCTGATGATTACAAACGTGGAGGATTTATTATGCTTCCGAGTTTATATTCTAATCAAATACAAACTCGTGTACATGTTGTCTTTTTTACATTCATTTTAATCATTATTACGTTTTCACTATATTTTAGTAAACTAGTTGGAATATCATATTTGTTTTTAAATATGCTTTTGTCTTCAGGTTTTGTATATGCAGTGGTCAAATTTACTATTAATGTTAATATTAATACTGCGAGACAATTATTCTTTGCATCTATTATTTATCTTCCAATGTTGCTCTTATTAATTATTATTTCTTCTTAAAAAAATTATGATATCAGATAGTTCCTTTTCAAAATGGTACGCCTATGGCATTGCTCTAATGATAGTTATGATTGCTATTGGAGGTATTACGCGGTTAACAGATTCTGGACTATCAATGGTCGACTGGGAGCCGGTCGCTGGTATTTTACCCCCAATTACTAATAATCATTGGGAAGAAGAATTTAATCATTACAAGCAATACCCTGAATATAAAGAAATTAATTTAGATATGACTTTAGCTGAATTTAAAATTATATTTTTTTGGGAATATTTGCATAGAATGGTTGGTAGGATCATTGGATTATTCTTCATTATACCTCTTGTTTATATGCTTTTTAAAAAAAGAATATCTAAAAATGATCTAAAAGTTGTATTAACAATAATTTTATTAATTATTTCTCAAGGCCTACTTGGCTGGTATATGGTCATGAGTGGATTAAGCCAAAACCCATTCGTAGACCATATTCGTCTTATGTTACATTTTATGATGGCAATGATTTTAGTATCATATACATACCTGCAATACCTTAAAAAATGTAATTTAAATTCTAAAAAACTTTTAATGAGTCACAAATCTACCTTATTATTTTTCATTATAGTTTTAATTCAGATAATTTTTGGAACATTTACAGCTGGTTTGAAAGCTGGATATATTTTCAATACATATCCATTAATGAATAACAGTTTTTTTCCATATGAGATATTATATAATAGTTCACTAGGTGTTTTTAATAGCCTTATTAACAATTTACCAACGGTTCAATACATTCATCGTACTATTGGATTAATCATTTTATTATGGGCAATTTATATGTTTTCACAAGCATATAAAGAAAAAGATGAGTATTTAGATGAGTTAAGATTATCCTTTTTAATTATAATTCAATTTCTATTAGGGGTTTTAACATTGCTAACGAGTGTAAATATATATATTGCATTATTACATCAGGTTAATGCCACTTTTATAATAATATTATTTATAAAATTAATTTATTTCAAAAAGTCTAATAGTAAATAACTATATATGATGAAAATGCGATCTCTGGACAATATCCACAAGTTCCACAAGTTGGTGGAGCTACACATGAGTTTCCACTCACCCTACAAGCATTATAATCAATAATATTTTCTTCACCTGTTAGAACATATTCGGTAATATCGGTTACATTTAAATCTACATCAAGCCCTGGACACCAGCCAGCTCTTCCATATCCCCACGTACCATATTGATTAGGGATAGTTCCCTCTTCAATCATTTCAAGTGACATACAATGAGTAGTTTGACTTGCTTCAGGATAGGATTGCTCAAATTCATGAACACCTCCATTTACACTAAAAATATGTTTAGAATTACAGAATTCACAACAGTTGTAGCACGTTCCATTACCCCATCCATGCCCAGTTAAGTATGATACAAACTCTACTTTCTCTGCATAAGATGGAATTTCAAATGGGGTAGGGGGACGATTATCATCATATTCAGGATTGAATAGTACGGTTCCACCCCAAATAGGAATTATTTCCTTTGCAGTAGGAGAATCATCAGTATTATGATAAAGTCTGATTTTCATTGTTAATAAACTATTTGGCCAACCAGATTCTTGAAATTTTATTGTTTTATTACCACCTAAAAGAGATATGAAAGGAGATATATCAGTTAAATGATGAGGCTGACGAGCAAAGGGGGTTATCCATCGAGCAGCTTCATTGCATTCTCTGTTTGAATCCCATGTCATAGTAAAAGTATCTAGACATTCATTTTCAGATAAATCATTATAAATGATTTGATAGCAAATCCCTTGATCTGTATCCCAAAGATTACCACCTTCTAAGCAAGTCGGTTCATCTGCATTTCCTAAATAAATTGTTTCATAGCATTGTCCACTACATATATACATTCTTGCAATTCTATCATAGTCATCACAACCATTATCACTATAATTAATATCTTCACCACATTCAATTTGAGTACTGCCACCATCAAACAAACCACAGTCAGGACATCCTCTTAGTAACTCAATAGACATTCCAGAGTAGTTTGAAAGTTCTTCATCGCTAGGGAATGAAACTTCCTTAGAAATTGTTGCTCCCCACCATCCAGAATAAAGTTCTTTTTCAAAAATAACTACTTCGTCATAAGAATCTTCAGGTTCATATAGATTATTCCATTCAGAATTAAAATATACAGGTTCATGTGCAACATAGCTTATATATGTACCAGTAAATCCATTTGGATTTCCAAGGTATCCGATTTCTCTTATTCTTTGGAATCGATCTATAGCAATAGCTCTTCTTCCTTGAAGAGCTTCAGTTAACCAATTGTTAAATCCAGAAACTTTATTGGGTACAAAATGAAGATGTTTTCTCCAATGCCTTGCTTCATCATCACTCATAGTATCTAAGATGTCATCATATATAGCTTTAATATTATTTATATCACTAACAAAAGATGTTCTGTCAGACACAAAAAAGTAATGAACATTGTCTGGAGACTTTTCTAAAAAATCTTCACGATCTGATGCATTCCAAAGGGTTGAAGAGCCTGATGCGCCAGAATATGATATGAATACATATGTATCATTTCCATTCCATTCATTCTCGAATGACCAAGATGGATCTTCAGGTGTTAAAATATTATTTACAATTAATATAACATCTAGAATATCAATTGTAAGGTCATTATTCATATCTCCTTCATCAAACCAATCAATATTAGTTAGAGTGCCTATTATATATGAAATTTCAAGGATTATATCTTGAATGTTTACAGTATCATCAAAATTTAAATCACCACTAAGTGTAGAGTTTAAGTCTGATATCGTAAAAGGGCCGGCTATATCAAAATATCCAGTTCCATAAGGACCTTCATGAAAGTCTTGAGCTTGAACTATAAGAATAGTAACTATGAAAGAGAGTAAAAAGCGAAAATTGAATTTCATATATAATGCCTCTATTTATTATGAATTTTAACTATTTAATATACTAAAAATCGTTTTTAAATGATATATACTTTATCTTTAGATAGTGAGTCAGATAATCAAGATATAAAATGACCTATATTTTTAAAGGAATGTATTAAGATCGAATAAAACTATATTCAAAAGAACCAAGCTTTAATATGAAATTATTGAGTGATTTAATCTCAATTGAAAAATTATAATTTGAATTTTGATCCTGATTTTCATTATCTAAAAAAATTGAACTATTTAAATTAACATATAACTCATTCTCAGTTGTTACAATCTCCCAATTATCCATATATGAATAACAGCCAATGCAAGATGAATTGTCAAGTACCCTAAACTTATTATTTATAATTTGTACACTTCCTATTTTCTCGCAAAACCAGTTGTCATTAAAATAGCTATTGTAATCATATAGTAAATTTCCGTCTTTATCGAAACTAAGGGTATCTAATATCCTTAAGGGGTTATTCTTGTATAAATTTGAATATTCATAAATAATAATTTCTTTGGGAGTTCCATCAAAATATGTTGACTTAATATGAACAATTGTATTTTGAGAGAATAAAATATTTATAGAGATGTATAATATGATAAATATGAATTTCATAATGAAAATAATCTAAATAAATAAATAGGAAAAATCAAAGCTATGAAAGTAAAATAAAAACTACTATTTAATTCTCAGATTATTTACTGAGCCTCGGAACTAGAGGTTTTTATTTTACAAAAAAGAAGTTTTAACTAAAGAAAAATAGTATACGGGATAATTTAAAAAATCACCCCGTAAGGACTACTTAAATTCACTCATTATATTTTTTAGCCAAGCAACCATTTGATCTTCACATTTTTCTTCTTCATTATCATAATCAAGGCCAAGACCTAATAATTCATCACCATCTAAAGCTATTGAATCTCTAAAGTCATAATCATCTCTTTTACACCTACCAATTAATTTTCCACCTTTTTCCATAAATGTTTTTGATAACATACCAATGGCATCTAAAAAATTATCTGCATATCCAACTGCATCTCCACATCCAAAAAATGCTGCAGTTTTTCCATCAAAATTTAATTGCTCAAAATCCATAAATATAGAATCCCAATCATCTTGAAGTTCTCCAATATTCCATGTTGGACATCCAATTATTAGATTATCATAATTAAGCATGGCTTCAGGGTCTGCATCAGCAACATTATGAGAATCAACCTCAAAACCTTCATCTGACAAATACTCCTCTATAAATTCTACGGCTATTTCTGTGTTTCCAGATGTACTACCCCAAAATAAACCAATTTTTTTCATTTTTACTCCTTTAAAATTAAAAAATAAAAGGGAGGTAAATCCGGGGCTAATGGATTTTTGCTCCCTTTTATATTTATTCGATAATGATTCATGTTCATACCACCTATAAAAACTATTAAAATTATACCCGACACAAAAGGTTTTTTTTAATCAAAATAGTTAACAGCTAAATGATAATGAGAATCATTCTCATTAATAGTTTAAGCAAAGATTTTTATTTAAAAAATATTTTTTTTTGATACATATCTCATTTAAAGATAAAAAATATTAATAGTTTATTAGTGAAACAGGAGGATATTATGAATATGAGACTATTGAAGCATAGCTATAAAAATATTAAAAAAATTTATACCTGTCATTCTCCATAAAATTACGATTATTTTTTTCGATCTTTAGTTGATACCTTATCAATTGAAGTAATTGTAAATTTAGTTTTTTTCCCTTCAATTTCAAGTGTGAATGTATCTTTAACTTCTTTTCCAATTATAGATTGAGCAAATGGGGTGTGGTAGGTAACAATATCAGGGTATAAATCTAATTCTTGTTCTACAGGTCCAAGTAGGAAGTAGAGTTCAGGCTCATCATTTCCTTCCTCAAGAATAGATACTTTATTACCAAAAGAAACCTCATCGGTATCGATGTCGTCAAAGTCAACATATTTAAAGGGTGCAAAAGATTGAAGTAATTGCCTTCTGTAGACAACTAAATCCATTTTCTCTTTTGCTGCTTTGTAATCGTAATTTTCTTTAAGATCTCCATGGGCTGCAGCCTCTTGAATGAGTTTAGCTGTTTCGGATCTCAATTTTCCTGTTAATTCTATTTCTTTCTCTAATTCTGTATAGGTATCATGTAAAATTGTTGTCATTTTCTCCCTCTAGTTAAAAAAAAATATTTAATTTACGTAAATATATATTTAAATGCTCACGTATCAAAACATTTTAAATTTTGATTAACGCAGAAATACATATATTAATGCAAAAAAGGCCAATAAATAAAATGCTAGCCATTTATTTTTATTTGAAGACTTACCTAGATTCTGTTCTTTTTTTTGCTTATCCATAATATCTCTAATATCATCATTTTCTTTTGCCATCTTTATATTTTCCTTTTTTACCTCTATTCTACAAGTATCTAATTTATTTGTTCCCAATGTATTTATTCCTCTATAATTAAATTTACTAAGAATATGATATCAATTATAAAAACAAAAAGCTCCTTTACTATAAGGAGCTTTTGTCTTTTCTTTGCGGAGAGTACGTGATTTGAACACGTGCATCCCTATTCAAGGATGACGGATTAGCAATCCGCTGCATTACCACTCTGCCAACTCTCCAGTGCGGAAGGGACAGGATTCGAACCTGCAACCCCAGTGGGGCGACGGTTTTCAAGACCGCTTGACAGCCGTTGTCCACCCTTCCTATTTAAACGTTTTTAAATACTCATGTAAATCAGGAATTTTATCCTTTAAATTAGGAAGAGCTGCCATTTGATGGTCTGGCCATTTTTTTATTCTTCCTTCAGGATGTTTTCCTGTCATAATCATACTTCTAATCAGCTCTAAGTCTGAACCTGCAATATCTGGAGCTAAAGCACCAACTTTTCGAGGGTCCAAGTTATGACAAGATAGGCATACTGTCCTATAAATCTTTTCACCTCGATAATAAGCTTCAGATTGACCAGAAGACTTATTACCTCCGCAGCCAATAAAAATAAGTATGAAACAAATTATAAAAAACTTAATCAATTATATATAGCAATGACTACAATACAATACTAATGTTAATAAAAGACCACAATGAATAACGCCTTTTACACTAGTTATTGGTCCCATTTTCCCTTTAATAGCATTAGCTTCAATCAATAATATAATTATTGTTGAAAAGATTAGAGCTGACTGCGATGTGGAATCTGCACCTAATCCTCTTGCTGCACCCATAAAAAATAACATTGGAATAGAGAATAGCGTATTAGTTCTAGATGCTAAACCAGCTCTACCAAGAGCCGCCGCAGCCGTTGGATCAGCTTCACCTCCAGCAGCAACACTTTCAGAAGAGGCAATAACTATCTTCTGAGCAGGCCAAATAATTAGCCAAACATTTAAGAACATTAATGTACCCATTAATGCACCTGTATAAATATATACATTGTATGTAAGACTAAAGTCTGGATGACCTTGGGGAAGTAACATAGCTACACCAGATAGGAATGTAAACATAGCACCCCATCTAAACCACCATAATGCACGAGGAACTAGAGTCCTAATTGCCACACCTTTAGTTTGGTCTTCAATTTCCTTAAACCATTCACCTTGAATGAAATTAAAATAATAAAGAACCCCAATCCATGTTATACCAGCAAGGAAATGGATCCATTTGAAAATAAAAAAACCTAAACCAAGATATAAGAAGAAATCATTCATATTAAGCCCCTTTTTTTATTATAAAGATTCTGAGTTTTCAGTTAAATAACTTGAAACACCTTCAGGAGATTCAGCCATAGCATTGTCACCATCTTTCCATCCAGCAGGACATACTTCACCATGTTTTTGATGATGAGATAATGCATCTATCATTCTAAGCATCTCATCAATATTTCTACCTAAAGGTAAATCGTTTAGAACGGCATGTCTAACTATGCCTTCTTCATCAATTAAGAATGAACCTCTTAATGCCACACCACCACCAACAGTCGTAGTCTCAGCACTATCTTCTGTTTCAACATAAGCTTCAGTAGCACCTGTCAAAACATCGTAATTTCTTGCGATTGACTTATCTAAATCTTGAAGTAATGGATATTTTACTTGTCCAATACCACCATTATTAACATCTGTGTTTTTCCAAGCTAAATGAGACCATCTTGAATCAACAGAACAACCGATTACCTGCGTATTTCTAGATTCAAATTCTGACAATCTTTTATCAAATGCTAAAAGCTCTGTTGGACAAACAAAAGTGAAGTCTAAGGGATAAAAGAATAAAACTACTTTTTTACCTTTATAATCCTCAAGGCTTACTGTGTCTATTGAATTATCTGGCATAACAGCCATCGTTTTAAAATTTGGTGCTGGTTTTGTTACTAGCATTGTATCTCCTTAATTATTTATAAAATTATTAGCATATAATTGAAATGTAATTTATGTAAGAAAAAATGAAATTTAAAAGAATAGTTCTATATTATCTAGCACCAATGATTAAATCTTTAATTGTTTGATAGTTTTCACCGCAAGTTGAGTTTGGATCAGGATTATTTCCAGTTAGGTTTAATCGTGATACTTCATAACCTTGTTTGTTGACAATAACAAGATCTCTTAAAGTGATATCCCAATTGCCCCATATATCTACATCTTCAAGACATCCATATACAAACTCAATACATTCTCCATGGAACCAGGTATATCCATTTTCAATACATTCAGTTTCACCTAAAAGATTCCACTGAATTTGATCACCTACTCCCCAAGAGTGGTTATTCTCTTCGCAATCTAATTGATTATCATATTCTTCAATAATAATAGCTGGGACATCCTGTACCCATGGAAGAATTCTTTCTTCAGTACAATTAGAACATTCATCTAGAGTATCACATATCATGCAATGATAATCATTATTTATATATGCATATCCATTAACACCTACAAACTTAATATCATCATATCCTTCTTCAACTAAATCTAAATACATATCATTTAAAACACCGAACCGGTGTCGACATAGACTTCAGCCAGCCTTCCCAAAATAATAAACAGATACATATTGATCTTCAATATATGAGCTTGGACCTATAGTTTCACCATAATCTGGGAAATAATATTCTGAGTTTGGGTTAATATCTTCAAGGGACCAATCATAAACTGTATCTAAGCTAGGCTCAGAATCATCAGTTTCAAAAATTTGTTCTCCAAATATTTTCATACATCCAACTTGACCTGTTAATGTCTCAGACCAATCGATACCCATATTAGTACTAGTTGAATATGTGAAATCCTCTTCTGAAAGGAGCCACAATGCTTCATCTCCATTATTTTTTGGATTGACTGATAGCCAATAGGATGCAAATGGTTCCAATAATATGCAGTCAGAATCACCTGTAAAAACATAGTATTCACGAGCAGTATTTTCACTAATTATTAATTCCCAACTACCTAAAATATCTCCTGGAGAGTTAAAATTATCTTGATGTAGGTGAATTTCAAATAATCCCTGCCCGTCTAGGTCACCTGTTTCCAAAATTACAGAGAATGCCTCAAAAGTATATTCTACAAAAGTTGTAAATTTAACAGCTGCAGATAAACCTTCTTGGCATAAATTGGATGAATTTGATCCATCTAGTATCATGCCTACTAGAATAATTACATCTAAAACATCAATATTTGTATCTTCATTAATATCAGAAACTATAGCTTCTTCAGTTGTTGGATTAGAATTACCTAAAATGAAACTTACAATACTAACAACATCTAAAACATCGAGATTAAAATCATTATTAATGTCTCCAATATTATTTTCTTCAAATTGATTACAAGTTATATTCCATCCTACACCTAACTCAGGTGGAGTACCTGTATTGAAAATAGTGGATCTATCATTTTGTGAAAATGATAAAGAAATAAATAATATAGTAATAAATAATTTCTTCATATCTAAAGATAATACAAAGATCCTATAATTGTCAAATAGGTATATCATTTTATTTCTATAGAATATGGCAGCATCATTAATGCACCTTCTTTGCTTATTTCATTAATATCAATTAAAAATTGATATTCTTTAGGCATTTCTGAAAAAAGTATTTTGTTTGAAAATAATGAGCTATTTAATAATTCTTTTTTTAGATTTTCTGTTAAGTCTCTTTTAGGATATTCAATGATATTTACATTTTTAATATTTTCAATACCTGCTTCTTTAGCAGCTAGAATAATTGCATCATCAATTCCCCCAATTTCATCAACTAAAAAATTTGATTTCGCATCATTTCCTGACCATATGCGTCCCATAGCAATATCATCTAATTTATCAATGCTGCTAAGACTATCTCTACCAGTTATAACTCTTGATTTAAATACTAAATAGCTATCATTAATTGATTCTTCTATTTTTTTAGTTTCATATTCATTACGAAGCCTTGAAGTTGTGTAAAAGTCAGCATGTTCACCTTCTTTAGCAATAACTTCTTTATTTATTCCATATTTATTTAGCAAGGATGATGTATTGAAATTTAAACCTATTACTCCAATCGATCCTGTTACAGTCGATTCATTTGCAATTATTTTATCTGCCTGACAAGCTATATAATATCCACCAGAAGCTGCAACATCTGACATAGAAGCTATAAATGGTTTATTGTTTTCAATATCTTCATTATTGGTTGTCAAGTCAACTTCTCTCCACATTTGATCTGAAGCAAAAGCTGAACCACCGCCACTATCAATTCTCAAGATAATTGCATCAATATTCTTATCTTCTCTAGCAGACTTAACTGCTTTATTAATAGTTTCATGACCCATTACTGTAGAGCCAGATGGACCTTTTTGGCTCTCACCAGGCATAATTCCTCCAACAGCATATATTAGTGCAATATTATTTTTCTTTTGCGGCAACCAATCACTTACATATTCTTTGCTTCTATCTATATCTTTCCATTTTACGATTGAATAGTTATAGTCACATTTTTCATCTTTTTCACATGTTGTTATTTCTTCTAAGTAATCTTCAAATTGATCTGGATACATAGTACTGGTAATTAAATCATTTTCTATAATTTCAGAGGTAATTGAATATGGACCATTATTTATTATGTTTTTTGTTTTTTGCTCAGACCAGGATCTGCCATTTGAGATTCCTTTAACAAAAATTGAGTATAAATTTTTTAAAAGCTGTCCATAGTTTTCTTTCATTTGTTCTGTAGCAGTTGATTCTAAAAATGGATCACCTGCTGTTTTATAAGACTCACCATCAATATTAACTCTAAAAACTTCTGGGATTATATTTAGAGTATCAAGAAAATCTTTATAAAAAGTAACTTCCATTGATAGCCCATGCAAATTTATACCTGTTAAATCATTTATGTATATTTCATCCGCCATTGAAATTAAATAGTAATCAGTATTTGATATACCATAATCAGCATAAACGATTATTTTTTTTCCAGAATTTTTAAAAGACATTAAAGCATCATGCATTTCTTGTTTTTTAGAAAAGCCTGTTCTTACAGTTTTTAAGTCAATAATAAGTCCAGCAACTGAATCATCATTTTTAAATTTTTCGATTTCATTTAGCCACTTGCGTAATTGCTGTCCTCGTTCTTGATTTAGAAATGAAAATGGGGAAAAAGGGATTTTCCCAGGTTCTTCTTCAATAAAAAGTCCACCTAAATTAAATCTTATATATTTACGATCCTTTTTATTTGGCTTATTGAAAATATTCGTTTTTTTATGAGTCCTTGTGTAGTAACCAAAACCATATCCATAATCTGAGACTGAAGGTTTAAGCTTATTTATATAAAATCCTTCTTTGCCAAAATCAAAACTAATTGATGCAATTAAATCAATATCATCAAAATTGAAATTATCAAAAGATTCTGTATAAAATTGTGACCTAAATGAAACTCCATTGCCAATTGTTATATCAAAAAATGGAGAATAAGATGTTATGTCATTTATGTCTTTAAAGTTATATAAAATATCTGTACCTATTGTAAGTAAATTTGATGAAAATGGTCTAAAACCAAATCCAAATCTTCCTTCTTGTAATTCTTTTAACTCATCGTCAAAATATGTCACTAAGCCTAATGATAGAAAGTTTGCTGGTCTATATAAAAAACCTGTTGAAATATTTTCATTCTCTTTACTCCAGTTTGCTCCAAAGTTTATTCCTCTATTTATTTGCCCTGCGAAAGATATGTTAACATCAGATGCATTGAAAAGTTTGTCGCCTTTAATATATTTAAGGCTGTAACCAAATCCATTAGATTTGGTAGCATAATAAAAGGTTGAATTATTCGAAATATTACCATTCATATCAGGAGCAAAAAAATATCCTGATTCAATTCCATGATTTATACTCACACCTGCTGGATTATATGTAAAAGCATCAAGATTCTCAGAGTTACTAACAGAGTAACCATTCCATGGATCTGGGCTAGCATTTGAAAAAAGTATAGATGTGATTATGAAAAAGATATGCATGAAGTCTCCAAATAAAAGTTATAAATTATACTGATATTACAGTTTTATATTTTACCTAATTTATTTGTTTATAAGGAGAACTTTGTGAAAAAATATTGTATTATTGGTTCAGGCAGGCAAGGTACAGCAGCAGCATTTGATATTGTTACTCATGGTAATCCCAAATCATTAACCATTATAGACTCTAATAATAATAATTTAGAAAGATGTAAAAATAAGATCAAAAAATTGACAAACTTTGATATTGATATCATTAATATAGATATTAAAGATCAAGATAAATTAATAGAATCTCTTTTAGATATTGATATATTCCTGAGCTCAGTTCCATATATGTTTAATTTATATCTTACAGACATTGCTATAAAATCTAAAACTTCGATGGTTGACTTGGGTGGTCATACAAATAATGTAATTAAACAACTTGAAAAATCAAAAGAAGCAAAAGAAGCTGGAATAACCATAGTCCCTGACTGTGGTATGGGACCAGGAATGAATGTATCTATGGCATTACTTGCAATGGAGGGATTTGATGAAGTAGAAGAAGTAAGGGTTTGGGATGGTGGATTACCACAAAAACCGAAGCCACCTTGGAATTATAATTTATTTTTTAATATTGCAGGATTAACAAATGAATATGATGGTAATGCTTATTTCATAAGGAATGGTAAAGTTGCAGAGGTGCCCTGTTTTGAAGATATAGAGACTCTAGAATTTGATAGTATAGGAAATTTAGAAGCTGCAGTGACTTCAGGTGGGTTATCTACAATGCCATGGACTTTCGAAAATAAAATAAAGTTACTTGAGAATAAAACCCTTAGATACAAAGGCCATTGGGAGCAAATGATTGCCTTTAGAGAATTAGGCCTTTTTAGCGAACAAAAAGTAAAAATTAAAAATCTTGAAATATCACCTAGAGATTTTTATCATAATTTATTAGAGCCAAAACTTGAGCAGAATAACTTAAAAGATATTTGTATTATGAGAACAGAAGCCACCGGAACCCTAAATGGCGTCAAAACAACTAAAAAAGTTGAATGCATTGAAAAATACAATGAAGATACAAAGTTTCTAGCTATGGAAATGTGGACAGGTTTTCATGCATCTATGGTAATGCAGCATATTGCTGCTTCAAAGATAGAATCAGGTGCTTATCCTATAGAGATAGCTTTGTCAGGAAATGATTTTTATAGTTACGCTGTCAGTAGAAATTATAAAATAGAAATTAAGACTAGCTAGTCTTTTGATATAATCTCTTTTTCACAATTAAGCGCAAACTCAAGTAGCTCAGACCATTCTTTATTATAAAGTCCAGGATCCTTAAGGTCTAGCTCGTTAAACGATAAAATTCTTTCAACATCCGAGCCTGTCATTCCATTGGAATATCCATCTTCGTCTGGGGAGTAGGTTGTGAGAGTATTGCTATAAATTAAGTTAAAGTCTAGCTCAAGGTCCTTACATGAATTTATACCATCTTTAATAATTTCTGATTTACTAAAGTTTATATAAGGTAGATATGTATCTATGAATTCACTATCCCAATTTCCTAAATGAAATGATTCTATAATACTATTGTAGAATTCTGGTCGGCAATCAGGATAAATTAAATGGTCACCTGAATGGACTCCTAGGCAAATTGAAGTATTTTTAAGAGTTCTTTTGTAAATAGAAATAGCATAAGCATATATAACTGATGAGAAAATCGCATTTCTATTAGGTACAAATGTTGATTTCATATTTGAGTCCATGTAATGTCCATTGGGAATATTTATATTGGGATCAGTCAATGAAGATTCTAAAAGAGAAACTATAGAAGATATATTTACTATTTTATGGTTAACGTTTAAACCATGGGCTTCTAGCAGTTTAATATTTTTTTTAGCAAACTCAATTTCAATTTTATGTTTTTGTCCATAGTCAAACGATATAGCATATACAGGTTTTTTTTTACAAATTAGATGAAGAAGAAGAGAAGTAGAATCTAATCCACCACTAAAACTTAGGACATATGACATCAGCTATTTACCGGAATACTCTACACCAGTACCGTAATCTTCTGAAACAGAAACTTTATGTAAGTATTTTAATTTTTCTTTCAATTTATCCCATATAAAAATAGATAAAAGTTCGCTACTAGGATTTTGCAAACCATCAATGTCATTTAGAACTTTATGATCAATTAAAGAAATAATTTCTTCGTTGATAATTTTATCTAATTCATAAAAGTCCATTACAAATCCACTTTTATTATTAATTGGTCCATCTAAGAAGATTGTAATATTAAAAGTGTGTCCATGCATCTGTTTGCAGATATGAGAATCATCAAGATTAGGGATATATCTTGCACAATGCGCTCTATATGTTCTATTAATTATCATTTTTTCTTTCTCGTACTTTTTGAAATTAATCCCCACATTTTCTTAGGAACTTTTTCAAGCCAGTTGAATTCTCCAGCTTTATGTATCCATTCTGCGCCATCTATAGTTACAACTTCACCTGTAATATATCCTGAATGATCTGACATCAAGTAAGCAGCCAAATTTGCAAGCTCCTGATGGTCACCAAATCTTTTCATAGGTAATTTTTTCTCAACATTAATAAAATTGGAAAATATTTTAGGAAATAGCCTTGAAAATGCCCCTTCTGTTGGAAATGGTCCTGGTGCTATCGCATTACATCTTATACCATATTTAACCCATTCAGAGGCTAGTGAGCGAGTCAGTGTTAAAACGCCGCCCTTTGCGCAAGCAGAAGGAACAACATAGCCAGAACCTGTATAAGCATAAGTTGTCACAATATTTAACATTGTACCATTTATTTTATTATCTATCCAGTATTTTCCTGTCTCAAGTGAATAGTTATATGTTCCTTTTAACACTATATCAACAACTGTATCAAAAGCTTTTGCAGAAAGGTTTTCAGTTGGAGAGATAAAATTTCCTGCAGCATTATTTAATAAAGCATTAAAGTTCCCATATTTATCTATTGTAGAATCTATTGTTTTCTTTACATCGTTAATATCTCTAACATCTCCAACGACGTAATGAACTGAACCGCCAGTTAAATCTTCTAATTCTTTTTTAGCACCTATAAGAACATCTTCTTTTCTACTTGTAATTACAACTTTTGCTCCAAGTTCAAGAAAATACTTTGACATACTTTTTCCCAGTCCCGTACCTCCTCCAGTAACAATTATTACTTTATCAGAAAGAGTTTCTTCTTTAAGCATTCCACTATATGACATAATAATTAACCTTTTTTGTAATGTGCTTGTATCAGAAATATAAATTAAGATAAATTCACTATATAAATAAAACATATAATTTAGTGCAAAAACGGAGATATTATGTCTACAATAAAAAATTTACAAGTTAAAAGTAATTTAAATACTGGTTGTGATCTGCTTTTAGTTGGTACCCAAGATGGTGCTACTAAATTCCCTTCAATGGATGGAGTGTCAACCTTATCTAAAAAGTCAATAAAAAATGCATTATCAGGTGAGAAAAAAATTGGGTCTGAGAAAAAAAGAGTTATCATTTATAATGATAGCAAGGTAAAACGTATTGCTTTGTACGGTTTTGTTAAGAATACAGATTTAGATCAAGTAAGAGCACTTGGAGCAGATGTGACATCATATATTATTTCAAATAAAATAAAACACGCTGCTATCAATTTAAAAAGTTTTTCTATTTCAGATAAAAATTTACAGGCTTTTTGTGAAGGTTTAGTGATGGGCAGCTATGAGTTTTTAGATTATAAACCAAAAGCAAAGGGTGCCATATTAAATAAAATCACTTTAATTGGAGATGTTGATAAAAAAGTTGCACAAAAAGGTGAAGTTTTAGGTCGAGGTGTATGCTATGGAAGAGATTTATCTAATCATCCAGCGAATGTATTAACTCCATCTTACATTGCAAAAGATGCTGTAAAAATTGCAAAGACGAATGCAAAAATGAAAAGTAAAGTGATTGATGTATCAAAGTTTGAAAAGCTAGGTTTAGGTTCATTCTATGGCGTTGCTATGGGCGCTCATGAACCAGCAAAATTAATTCTGGTTGAGTATAAAGGTGGTAAAGCAAAAGATAAGCCAATTGCCCTCGTTGGTAAGGGGCTGACTTTTGATTCAGGTGGTATTTCAATAAAACCATCAGCTAAAATGGATGAAATGAAATTTGATATGTGTGGCAGTGCTGTTGTTATGGGAGTTTTACAAGCAGTAGCAGAACTAAGTCCTAAATTAAATATTATTTTTGCTATTGGTTCAACTGAAAATATGCCAGGAGGAAAAGCTCAAAGACCAGGTGATATTGTAACGGCATATAATGGAAAAACTATTGAGGTCCTAAATACAGATGCAGAAGGTAGGTTGGTATTAGCAGATGTACTTGCCTATGTAACAAAAAACTATAGGCCAAAAGAGATCTTAGACTTTGCAACATTAACTGGAGCTGTATTAATGGCCCTTGGAGATCATGCTAGTGGATTAATGGGGAATGACTCTTCACTGATAAATAAAGTTAAAAAAGCTTCAAAAAAATCTGGAGAGAAAGTTTGGGAGCTTCCAATGTGGAAAGAGTATTCTAAAGATGTAAAATCTACTATTGCTGATCTTAGAAATTTAGGAAGACCACCAATGGCGGGTACTATTGCAGGAGGCGTATTTCTTCAGGAATTTGTTGATAATACTCCGTGGTGTCACTTAGATATTGCAGGTACAGCATGGGGGCCTAAAGAACCAAGCTACCAACCCAAAAATGGCGCGACAGGAGTTGGGGTTAGAATGGTTTATGAATTTTTAGAAGATTCTATTTAATTAGTTTTTTTAGTTAGTAAAAGATTTTATAAATTCTCATCAGTTTGGCGGCTTAGCTCAGTTGGTTAGAGCACTGGAATCATAATCCAGGTGTCCGGGGTTCGAATCCCTGAGCCGCTACAATTTTTCTAAAATGGCATACTGTTGCCAAAAGTCAACAGACTCTGCCCATTTTTCAGATTCATAAAAGCCTTTAGTTCCACCTGGTTTTTGGAGTTGATTCCTCATCATCGTTATAGGTCCCATTGGCATTTTAACTGATTTTGGTTTTGCCATAAATGCAATAAGCTCCCAATCTGCATCAGAAGATTGCTCATTTGTCTCTTTTAATACATCATTTCTATAAAGAACTAAATCTACAGTATCTGTTTTAAGAGTTTGTCCATTTAATGCTCTAATTTGTATATATGGCTCTTCATCTTTCCTTCTTTTAATATATTTTGCAGATAGCTTAGTATCTTTATTTATTTTTACCAATGGACAATCAAAATTATTTGCAAGGTCTCCACTTATTTCTATGAGAACAACCCCATCACGATAACCTTCAATGAAATCACCTGAATTTAGTTTGTCTTGAGCAATCTGTGCAATTTCTTGAAAATCTAATGTTTTTGAGTATGTTTTTCCTGAACCTGGTATTTGTCTTTTTACAAAATCACTTGGATCAACAGTATTTTTCATAAGCAGTAACCTTTATTTTTTTAAATATGAAAGATATTATATTGTAAATTTATAAATAATTCTGAATACTAATATCTTAAAATGATTTTATATAACAAAATACAAACAGAATGCATAGAGCATCCACCGTCCCCTCTAATGATAATTGCAGGGGCTGGAACAGGAAAAACTACAACTATTGTGGGGAGAATAGCCCATTTAATTAAAACACATAATATTGATCCAAAATCAATATTAGCGATGACCTACACAGTTAAGGCGGCAGAGCATTTAAAATCTGAAATATCAAATGTAGTTGGATCAGATTATGATTCAATAAATGCACTGAATTTTCATTCATTTGCATTAAATCAGGTCCAGTCATTTTATGAATTTTTAGGATACAGGAAATCTCCAACATTAATAGAGTCTAACGAATCAAAATACTTGATTCGAAAGTTAATTTTAGATAATACCAATAACTTTACTAGTTCTGAATTTAGAAAGAATTCTAATTCCGCATTTTTATCTTTCCCAAAAATCTTTAATGATTTAAGTGACGATTTGATTTACGGTAATGAATTGAATAAAAAGTTTAAACAGCTTCTGATTAAAAGTGAGCAAAATGAAGAAGATAAACAGTTAATCGATGCATTGAGTACTTACTTCTTATACCAAAAAGTTAAAAAAGATAATGATTTTATAGATTTTGGTGATATGCTAGTAAATTTGTGGGTACTACTTTGTGATTCTGAGAAATTTAAAATAATTACGAATAGTATTGACCATGTTATAGTAGATGAATTTCAGGATAATAATTTTGCTCTTACAGAAATCGTAAAAAGTCTAGCTCAAAAAACAAAAAGCATAACAGTGGTTGGTGATGATGATCAGTCAATATATTCATTTAGAGGGGCAAATAATGATAGTTTTAATTCTTTTAGAAACCACTATCAAAAAATAGATAATTATAAAGAAATAATTTTAAGCTCTAACTATAGATCTACTCAATCAATTTTAAATTTTGCCAATGAAACTGTTAAAAACATCAATTATAGGTTTAAGGATGAACCCTTGATTTCAAATAGCAATCAAGACTCTAATGTTATTCTTTATAGTGGCAATAGAAATGAGCAACTCAACGAGATTAAATTAAAGATAAAAGATTATATCAATAAAGGTATTCCCAATTCTGAAATCTGCATATTAACAAGGTCTAGGTCTGGATGTATCGAAGTATCTAAATTTCTTAATAGGTATGGAATTTCTAATTCTTATTTATCAGGTAAGTTTTTTGAGGATTCAGTTGTAAAAGATTTTATATCATTTTTAAATATTATTGAAAACGGACAATACTTTGATTTAGGATTATATAGACTGTTATCGAAATCTAAAAAAGATATTGAGCTTGATATGACAAGTATAGTAAGGCATTGTAAAGCCTATTTAAATGATGAGAATTTTGAGCCTGCCTATGAACAGTTTATGAGCAATGAAGTTTTAAATTTTATCAGAAATTATATATCTACTAATAATACAAATGACATTGTTGAGACATTTTTTGATTTTCATGAAAGTATCTATAAAAATAACCTTGATAGAAAAAAGTACAGCCAATTAATATCTATAGTTGAAAAATATTTAACAATATACCAACCAATTGTAAAATTAAGTTTATGCTTTTATATGAATAGCTTGTTTGAATTGAATGAAACTTTTTTTGAATCTCTTGAACAAAATTCTGATTCTATCCAATTAATGACAGTACATCAATCTAAAGGTATGGAGTTTGATTATGTTATGATTCCATTTTTATCATCAGGTACGTTCCCCTCAAATAATAAGAAAAGTAGTTATTTAGATTCTTTACCAATTGAATGGAGAAAAGGGACTTTGGATAATGTGGAAACTGATAATTATGATGAAGAGAGACGAGTATTTCATGTAGCAGTGACACGCGCTCGTAAAGAATTATTATTATTTGCACCAGAAAAAAGAAGATCAAAGTTTTTTAAAGAAATTCAATTAGAATCATTCGTTGAGTCAGCAATAGAAAATTTTGATAATCCTAGCACATCTAACCCAAAAGAATTAAAACATCACTATAGGAATAAAGAATCATTATCGTTTTCAGCTACAAGTTTATCTCTTTATGAAAGCTGTCCTCTTGCATATAAATATAAGATGCTTGATCGCTTAAAAGTAGATGGGTATTCTCCTGAGGCAGCATTTGGCATTTTTGTACATAATATTTTTGAGAAAATATTTAAAGGTTCAAATTGTAAGCATAGTATTGTAAAGAAAATCATTAATGAAGAGTGGGAGGATAGTTATTTTGATAATGATACCCAATCATCAGAGTATAAAAAAGAAGCAGATGATCTTATTTTAAACTATTTTAAGCATAATCCTATAAATGAGAACGCAAGTTATATCTTAGAAAAAGAGTTTTCCATCTTTATGAATGATATTGAATATAGGGGCAAGATAGATAGAATTGATATCTTAGAAGATGGAGATATCCAAATTATTGATTACAAAACATCAAATAAGAAAAAAACAGCCAAGGCTATTAAAAAAGATATTCAGTTACCTTATTATTTTTTTCTTCTTTCAAGAGGTAAAGAGGAAAATGGATTTAGCTCTATAAAAAGTGCTAAGTTAGAATATCTTAAGCACCCTGATGACCCTTCTGTGGAAATTGAGCTAAACTACGAAGATATATTAAATGTTGAGAATAGAATCAAGAATATATCTAAAAGTGTTAAAAAAGACCTTTTTACACCTAAAAAAAATAGTATCTGTTATTATTGTGATTTTAAAAGATTATTATGCCCTTTATATAAATAATAGATTTACTATTTAAAAAAATTATTGTAAAATTAATTATTCTATGATTGATAAAGACATATATCAGAGCAAAAAAATTAAAATTCTTCTAATCGAGGATAGCACTGAAGATATAAAAGCTATCACTGACTATATCAAAAACAGTGATAGGTTGGATGCGGAGGTCAAAACAGTTGATTCTATCAAAAAAGCTAATACCGTTATGTTTTATGATGAGATTGATATAATTCTAGTAGATATTAATGTACAAGGCATGAAGTTTGATGAATTAATTGATAGTATCGATAAAAACAATTTATCTATTCCCTATATAGTAATTACAGATGAAAGAGATGAGGATCTTGGTATTGAAGCAGTCAAAAAAGGCGCCCAGGATTACCTTGTAAGATCTGAATTAAGTGAGAGAATCCTTAGAAGAGCTGTAATATATTCTCTTGAAAGGCATGAGATTTTAGAATCTCTTTACAAAACAACTATAGTTGATGAACTTACAGGACTGTATAATAGACGCGGACTTCTTACTTTAGGAAATCAGCAAGTTGAACTTGCCAAACGTCAAAATGATGATATTTTTATTTTCTTTTTAGATTTGGATGGAATGAAAATAATAAATGATACATTGGGACACGAGTTCGGTGATAAGGCTCTTGTTGACACTTCTAATGTAATGCACAAAAGTTTTCGTACCACTGATATTTTATCAAGAATAGGAGGCGATGAGTTCGTTGTGGTTGCAGTTAAAGCTCAATATGAATTTATTCCAATCATTATTGATAGGGTTAAAGATTTTGTAAAAGAAGTAAATGAAGAAAATAACAAATTTGAGCTTTCTATGAGTATTGGTGTTAGTAAAGTAAATTTAGAGGCTGAATCTCCACTAGAAGATGCTATTCGAGATGCTGATAAAAAGATGTATGACGCCAAGTTAAAAAATAAAAAAAATAGAAGTTAATGTTCATTATCTATTAAACCTATTATCATACATATAAAGTATTACTTTAAGTGAATAATCGTCTATATATATTAATGTCTCTTGCTATGATTAGCTGGGGAATTGCATGGACTAACGCGAAGATTGTTAACGAGTATTTTAGCTATACCAATCTAGTTTTCTTGCGATATTTTTCAAGTTTTATATTTTTTATCCCTATAATTTTTTTTAGAAAGTTAAAATTAGTAAAGCCTTCTTTGAAAGATGTTATAAGCATATGTACTATAAGTTTTCTTTATTATATCTATAATATCTACTTTTTTATGGGTACAGATATTGGTGCAGCTGGTAAGGGAGGTGTATTTGTTACTACTACAAATCCAATTATTACATTTTTAATTATATCAATTATTAATAAATCAATAAATAAAACTCAAATTTTGGGAATTTCTTTAGGAGCTTTGGGAGGGTTTATTATCTTAGATGTTTTTTCTTTAGGAGTTCAATCAATATTTATTAATGAAAATTTCTATTTTTTAATATGCTCAATTACCTGGGGGATAATCACAGTAGTTATGAGCTATGGCCAAAAAGAATATGACTCAATCTCTTATATATTCTTATGTTATTTTATAACTTCCTTGATATCCTTATTCTTTGCCGATATTAATGAGATATTAACGCTATCTAACTATTCATCTCACTTTTTAGTTAACTTCTTTTTTGTATCGATTGGAGCAATGTGCTTTGGGACATCAATTTTTATGTATGCAGGGCCGCGCTTAGGTCCAGTCCAAACGAGTGTATTTATATTTACAGTGCCATTTATCGCTATTTCAACTGCAAATCTAATACTGGCTGAGCCAGTGAGTTTAAATCTTATTATAGGTGGACTTTTAGCGATCTTCTCAGTCTATCTGGTTAACTTTAAATAATAAAGCGCTGCACTCATCTTTTAAAATATTAAATGTTTTTGTAAATTCATGACGTGAAAAGATATTTGAATATATTATTATTATCAACATTGCTTCTTGGGCAGATTCCTGATAGTAGAATAGTGGCAGAATGGGAGCCTGCGCTGGGAACGTTGATTAGGTGGCCGCTGGGCATACCATCAGATCTTGTAGTCGAACTAGCCTCAGATGATTTTTTATATGTACTTGTTGAAAATAATAATCAGGAGAACTCTGCTCGTAATAGTTTCAGCTCATGGAATGTTAATTTAGATAATGTAGATTTTATTTATACACAAACCTATAGTCATTGGACGAGAGATCATGGCCCTCAATTTCTAATTGGTCAAAACTCATGGAGTGTTGTAAATCAGCAATTTGATGGATACCCAGAGGAGACTGGATGTGTATTGGAAGATAGTCAAGGATGCGATGAAGGAATGCTTATGGTTGATTGTAGCGGGAATGAATTTTGTAATAATCAACCTGAATATGCTGAATATGATTGTTATATAGCTAATGAAAATTGTAGTGATTTTAATGAAGATGGAGTTGTGAGTGATTGGCTCGGTGATGACTATTGTGATGATGGAACTTGGGGAGTTGATTTTTTATGCAATGAATATAGTTGGGATTGCGGTGACTGTGGTGAACTAATTAATGATGATAATGGATATTGTGATCAATCAGCATTATCACTAAATAGGCATGAAAATATGGCTCGTCCCCACGATGGAGATGCAAGAGGCTGGGAAGAGGACGATGATACGAATATAGACTTTGCTAATCATATTGGATGGGATATTCTTGATTTACCATTATTTTGGACAGGTGGAAACTTTATGACAGATGGATATGGTATGGGTTTTTCAACTGAGCTGATGGTAAATGAAAACAATCTAAGTCAATCCGAATTCTTAAATATTTCTCAAGACTATCTCAACCTAGATACATATCATATCTTTGATAATCCAAATGAGCTCAGTATTCAACATATTGATTGTATGGCAAAACTTGTTGGCCCTGAAACTATTATAATTAAGCAGGTTTCAGAAAATAGTCCAGAATATGAGTGTATAGAGAATTTTGCAGAATCTTTTGAAGAGCTTAATACATTTTATGGGAGGCCGTTTGAAATCCATCGTATATATTGCCCATCTATAGTTTCATCCTGGTGGGAAATAAATCCGGTAGCAGCATATACTAACTCACTTATATTAAATAATAAAGTGCTTGTCCCTCAGTATGGAAATCTATATGATCAGTCTGCACTCGAAGTATACAGTCAGGCAATGCCTGGGTACGAGGTCATAGGCTTTGATAATAATACAAATGAGCCTTGGTATGGGGAAGATGCACTTCATTGTAGGACAATGGGAATTTTTGATCCAGAGATGATTCATATATCTCATAAATCTATTCGAACAGAAGAGGTGGTAAACAATTCAGAAATTTATATAGAAGTAGAGGTTCTAGACTATGGCCTAGTATTGTCTGAATTAGAGTCAGTTACAGTCCATTGGAAATATGAGTCAGAGGACGGTCCATTTGGTTCATTTCCATTACTGTATAGTGATAATATATACTTGGGACAGTTTCCTCAGCTTAATTCTAGCTCAGAAATTGAGTATTATATAGAAGCGATAAATACTGGTGGTAAAACTTCTACACATCCAAATGCTGGATTTCACACCTTTACAACACAAGAAGGTATGTTTGGAGATATTAATCAAGATTTCAATATTGATGTACTTGATGTTGTTGTGCTCGTTAATTATATTTTATCTCTTTCTGATGGTGACTTAATTGGAACTGATTTGAATAATGACAATGTGGTCAATGTGTTAGATGTAATCATTTTAATTAATTTAATACTACTATAGAAAATGTCAGCATACTCACTCATCCAAATTATCACTATATTATTTCAAGTATATAAACTAATGCTATTTGCTCGGATTATATCTTCATGGTTTCCAATTAATAGAAGTCATCAACTATATAGATTATTATATTCATCTACTGAGCCTGTTTTAGCCCCTTTTAGAGATTTATTCTATAAGTATGGGTTGATGAGGTCTGGCTTTGATTTTTCACCCATAGCAGCGCTTTTTGCATTAAACTTCATTGAAAGATTTTTAATCCGACTTGTTATAGGTATGTAAATGAAAAATTCCAAAAGTCAAAACATTTTATAAAACATATTATAAATGCTTGATAATTCAGATATAAAGAATATTTTTAAATCAGAGATTAATTTTCTTAAAGATGGAATTAAGAATAGTAAGAATCCGTATCATACTTTTACTTTATCCACATTAGATAAAGAGTCCCCAAAATCAAGAACCGTTGTTTTAAGAAATTTAGAAACAGATACCCTTAAAATCTTTTTTAACGCAGATTATAGAAGTCCAAAAATCAAGCAGCTTATTGATAACCCACTATGCAGTGCTCTTTTTTATGATATCAATAGAAGGGTTCAGATTCGCATGAACTGCAGTTCAACTATAAATTATAAAAATAATATATCAGCTAAAATTTGGGATAAGACTGCGCTTCAAAGCAGAAAGTGTTATATGGGACCACATACTCCTAGTACCACTCTAGATACGTATCATCCAAATATTCCCCTTGAATATGCAAAGAAAGACCCAGATAAGGCTAATAGCGAAGAAGGATATGAAAACTTTGTTCATGTTGAATTATTAATAATTGATCTAGATATTCTTCAATTGCACCATGATGGTCATATTCGCTTCAAAGTAGTTGGGAAAGACCTAAGCTATGTAGCTCCATAATTTTTTTTAAACAATCTTAGAATCTAATTAGAGCTATTATAATCATTCAATACTTTAGATAAGCGATCAGGATAATCGGTAATGATGCCTTTTACGCCTAAACCAATAAATCTTTGCATTTCATCAGGATCATTTACAGTCCATACGAAAATAGGTATATTTTTTTGTTTAATCCCATTAAGAAATCTTTTTGTTAGTACGTGAGTTGTACCAAAAAATTCAGGTAGTTGGTAAATATCAGATTTTGGACTATAAAACTTATCTAGATAAAGATAGCTAAAACCATAAAAAGTCCTTATTTCATTACGCCCTGGTGATGTGCCAACCTCTGGACAGTGATATCTAAATTCATCCAAAACCTCATCATTAAATGATCCAATCGCTACTTTATCTTCAATTTGATTCTCCTTTATAGATTCACAAAGTTTTTTTGCAAC
The DNA here is from genome assembly GCA_002171125.1 of bacterium TMED161. Classification (GTDB taxonomy): domain Bacteria; phylum Fidelibacterota; class Marinisomatia; order SCGC-AAA003-L08; family D37C17; genus TMED161. The sequence continues at coordinate 85,457 of NHHK01000020.1, forward strand.
GAAGTTATCATGCTGTTTGATCTCGATATTAAGCTTGTAGTCTTTGAAATTAGTTAAAAATTCATTAAAAGTTGGAATTTTAATGTTGAGAGTTCTAAAAGGGAATGATATGCTATCATCATCTGTCCACCAATAACCTGCATTTAGTCTTTTAGCTTCTTTTAAGGTTAATTCTGATATTCTGCCTTTGCCATTGGTTGTTCTATCTACAGTTTCATCGTGCAATAAAACAAGCATGCTATCTGATGTTGCGCGAATATCTAGCTCTAGCACGTCTGCACCCATTTTTAGAGCTTTATTAAAGCTTGAGATAGTATTTTCAGGACCTAATCCTAATCCGCCTCTGTGGGCAATATTTAATATATTTGGATTACTTGAAAGATAGGGATGCGTTGCTCTATGATCATTTTGATACAAAAACCAAAAAAGAATCATAGTAAATGAAACAATAAAAATATAGTTAAAGTATTTCTGGATGAAAGGTGTAATCATTTTATTGATAGCAATTTTTCTAAGGAGTATAGGATGTTTTGATATTTTCTTTTAAATCGTTAAATCTTATAAATGAGTCTTTCATTTTATTTTTAGAAAATAGGTCGGATTGGTCAGAATAGTGGGGCGAATTAGAATCTTTTGTTGCAGATCCATATTGATGAATACTTCTAGCGTTTACAATTCCATCCTCATCCCATTCAATTATTTGAAAGAAACAATCTCCTGCTATAGCAACTTCTTTGCCATCGATTGATTTTGTATAAATTGCTCGAAGAACATCAGGAGCACCAGATAAGGGTAATACCTTGTCCCCTCGTTTAATAATTTGAAGCTCTCCTAATTCAATATCTAATTTTCCATAGTTTGTTTTTAAAAAGTCAACAGACTCCTTGAATTTTTTATAAATTTTATCGAAGTCGTATTTAAAATCTGCAATATTATATGTCAATTCGAATGTTAAAAGTGCAAGAGCTGCACCCTTGTTTTTCATGTTATTATTAAGGTCCCAGTTTTCTAATATTTTAATTCCTTCAATATATTCATCCTGATTTCTATCAACTTCTGATAAAAATCGGTTTAGGGCGTAATTCATTACAGATTCTTTAGAATAATATGCATCATATTTATATTTATAAAATTCCTCTCTAGATATGGAAGAATCTTGACCATAAAGTTCATTTGCTCGAAATGCTCTGTTGGTTTGAAAGATTTCAATACCTGCTTCATCTGGTAAAACGTTTTTGGGATTCCCTTCACCGACAGTTGCCATATATGGGGTACTATTACAATTTTGTAGGTATCCAGATTTTGGGTTTAGGCTCTTTGGGATTTCTGAAAAATCATAATAACTATCCCAAATTAAGCTGCTATCATCTCCTGGCACTATTTTGCTCCATTGATAGCCATTTTTTCGCTTTGGTATGAGGGCATTATATATATAGTAAATATTACCCATATAATCAGCATATAGAGTATTAAACATAGGAATCTCCATCATCTGCATAGCTTCTTTAAATTCTTTTACATTTGAGGATTTATTCATTCTAAACCATTGTTCAATTTGTCCAATTCTATCAAAGGCACTATATCTTAATGCATATACTCCGTGATTAGTCTTTACCACTGGACCATGCACTGACCAATATAAATCTCTATAAAATGTCCATTTAAATGGCCCTAAAAGTTTTATTTGAATTGGATGCTCCTTAACTTCTAAATCAATCCAATTTCCATCAAGCATATACTGATTTTCATTATCAGGATTTATTTTCAATTCAAAAATATCTACTAAATCTGGATTATTAACAGTATGAGACCATGAAAGTGAATCATTGTAACCTTTAAATATAACAGGAGAGCCAGGGAAAAGACCGCCACTTACATTCCAACCCTCATTACTATTAATATGAGCCTCATACCAGGTAACTGGACCTTCCCAAGGTTGATGAGAATTAGTAGTTATTCTAGTATAGTTATCTGCAGATCTTTCAGGGGATACTGCGATGGTATTTGATCCATACATTGAAAAAGTACTAGTTCTTGAAGCATATTTGTCAAACGAAGGTTTCTCATCTTTCATAAGTTCTTTTAAATGCCAATCAAATTCAAACATAAGGGGCGTTCTAAAAACAAATCCTGCAATGACATCTTTACCTTTAGCGGGATAAATATTTGATTTAATATTATTTTTTTCAATATATCTATTTACACCATCAGCATATGCATCACATATTAATTTAACTTCATCAGAGATTTCTTTATCGTATTTACTATTAACATTATCCCAAACCTTAAGCAAGCCAACTAAATAATCTATGGGTGCATACTTGTACCCTTTCACTGAAGCAAACTTTCCTCTAAGTGCAAGAATAACCTCTTCAATAGTCTCATAGTCATCCTCGCAATGAGCATACGCTAAGCCAAACGATGCGTCTTTATCAGATTCTCCATAAATATGAGGAACACCCCATGTGTCCCTATGGATTACAACATCATATTTATAATCATTTAATTGATAATTGTTTGAAAATGCGCTTAGAAAAATAAATGATAATAAGATTACTGTGATAGCGACAAGAGATTTGTTTTTCAAATTTAAATCCAACCCTTTATAAATTATTATGTATTCATCTATTCTTATGAAATTACATTTGTTATAAAATAAACAAAAAAGCCCTTGCATAAGCAAAGGCTTTGTAGCGGGATGGACGGGACTCGAACCCGCAACTTCCTGCGTGACAGGCAGGTGCTCTAACCAGTTGAACTACCACCCCTAAATTTATTTAATCATAATTGATATTGGAATAATCACACAGTATCCAATAACAAGTATTACTGGAGCCCAAACAATGTCAGCTGTTAAATACATCAATACGTATCCAAACACAATTGTCACAACTCCTATTAGAAAAAGCAAATAATTTTTTCTACCAAAAGGCCATGAATGAAAAATGCCACTCTTATTATCTTTTGGAGACATGTTAAAAATTATCATTTAATTTATTCTAAATGCAAGAAGTATTACATAAGAAAGTGATAAGAATGTTAAATTACTTATTCAAATGGTCCTAAAATCTATCAAAAGAAAATTATTTTATCTATTCGTATTAGTCTTTATTGCAACTATACTTTTGTTTTATAGTGTTGTAATACAGCCTATTGATTGTGAGAATACCGAATTAGTTGTTCCTCAGGGATCTTCCTTAGGTTATGTTATTGATGAGCTTAAAAAATGTAAATGTATTAAAAATGGTGAGTATTTTAAGTATTTGATGATTTTAACAAATAAAGATACCGATATAAAGCCAGGGACTTATGATTTATCAGCAATTAATAACAATTATGAGCTTTCAAATTTAATTTCTACTGGAACTGGAGAAATGATAGCAGTTTCATCTTTGGAAGGATGGACTGTAGATAAAATTTCAGAAGTATTCTTTAGTAAGTTTGATATTGACGAAGAAAAATTTAAAAACCTATGTAAGAATAAAGAATTTATTGAATCTTTGGGTATTAGCTCAAATACTCTCGAAGGTTATTTGTATCCAGAAACATATATGTTTTCAAAAGACTTTATTTACAGTAATAATAAAGAAATAGAGATAATTAAAACTTTAGTAAATGAATTTAAAATTAAATTTAAAAAAGCAACGAAAGGAAGATATTCGCATAACCTTTCCATGCATGAAATTCTAACTCTTGCATCTATTATTCAAGGAGAATGTGTTTATTCTAGTGAAATGGATACAGTATCATCTGTTTATCATAATAGATTAGCAAGAGGTATGAAGTTGCAGGCAGATCCAACGATTCAATATATAATTCCAGGGCCTAATAAAAGGCTTTATAATAAAGATTATCATAGATATAAGGATAATCCTTATAATACATATAGCCATAATGGCTTACCTCCAGGACCAATTAATAATCCAGGTTTTGATGCTATAAGAGCTGCAGCATTTCCAGCTAAAACTGATTTCTTATATTTTGTTGCTAAGGGTAATAATCAGCATCATTTTACAACTAATGAGCGTGATCATATTAACGCAAAAAATAAATTTTTAAAGGAAGTATGGGACAAATATTAAATAAACAACAAAATGAAGCTGTAAAACTAATTGGATGTCCGGTATTGATATTTGCAGGAGCAGGTAGTGGAAAAACACGAGTCTTAACTGAAAAAATAGCACACTTAGTTGATGAGGTTGGAATTCCACCAGAACATATTTTATCAGTAACCTTTACTAATAAAGCTGCCAGTGAAATGAAGGAACGTATTTTAGGTTTGATTCAATGTGATGTTTCAAAAATGACTGTTGGCACATTTCACTCAGTTTGTGCCTCTTTATTAAGAAAGCATATTAATATATTAGGTTATGATAATAATTTTACTATTTATGATCAAAATGATGCAAAACAAGCCATTAAAAATGTAATTACATCAATGGATCTTGATATTAAAACATTTCAACCCAATAAATATCAATACCTAATTAGTAATCTTAAAAACAAAATGATTTACCCCAAAGATGTACTCTTAAAAAGCGATGTGTATGTTGATGAAGTACTATGTGATATATATACAGAGTATAATAAATCACTAAAAGAAAATAATGCTGTTGATTTTGATGATTTATTATTACTTCCTTTAGAATTATTTCAAAAAGAAAATTCTCTTCTTCAGCATTATCAGAAGAAATTTCAATATGTTCTTGTAGATGAGTATCAAGATACTAATAAACCACAATTTGAATTCATATATAATTTAAGTAAAAATAATAATGAGATTACTGTAGTTGGAGATGATGACCAGTCTATTTATGCATGGAGAGGAGCTGATATAAATAATATACTTAATTTCTCTAATTCTTTTCCAAATGCGACTACGATCAAATTAGAACAAAATTATAGATCGACAAAAACTATATTAGATGCTGCTTATAATGTGGTATCAAAAAATCAGCATAGGGCGGATAAAAAGTTATGGACTGATAATAAAGATGGCGAACCAATATCCATTAATGAATTTGAAAATGAAAATAAAGAAGCAAGTGGCGTTGTTAACGATGTATTAAAAAATTCTCAAAAAAATATATCATTGAATGATATGGTTTTATTATATAGAACAAATTCTCAGAGTAGAGTTATAGAGGATAGATTGAGAAGAGAATCTGTACCTTATCATATTGTAGGGGGTATGAAATTTTATGATAGGAAAGAAATCAAAGATTTGCTGGCGTATCTACGATATTTAATAAATCCGAAAGACAGCATATCATTTTTCAGAATTGTCAACTTCCCCCCAAGAGGTATTGGAAAAACCGTAACAGATAAAATTTTAAAAAAAATAACAGATTCAAATTTAGATTTAAGCCAAACACTTGAAAAGTTATCAGATTTAGAACTTTCTGATAAACAAATTCAAAAAGTACGTGATTTTCTTTCTATAATAGACAATGTAAGAGAAACCATTAATCTTACTGCGATTGATACTATAGAAAGATTAATAGATGAAATTAAAATTAATGATCATTACACAAGTAAGGATAATCCAGAAGACTATGAGCGACTGGAAAATATTCAAGAATTAGTATCGAGTATATCTGAATTCGTTGAACGCAATGATGATAACTCATTAAAGGATTTTATTGAAGAAGTTTCTTTACTAACGGATATAGATAGATGGAATATGAATGAGCAGAAACTAACATTAATGACTTTGCATAGCTCTAAGGGGTTAGAATTTAAAAATGTATATATTCTTGGGGCAGAAGAAGGTTTGCTTCCGCTTTCACATGGTGATGATGATGATGATCTTGAAGAAGAAAGAAGGTTGTTTTATGTTGGGGTAACTAGAGGAATAGAAAAAGTTAGCATAAGCTATGCAAGTTCTAGAAGAAGATTTGGTTCAGGACCTATGTTCTCACTTCGTTCTTCTTTTATCGATTCAATCCCCGAGGAACTATGTAGATATAATTCAGACTCCAAACCTTCCTATGTTAGTAGATCATTATTTCCTGATAGAAAGGAAAGCAATAATAAAGTACCTATAAATAAAAATAGTGAATTTGAAGTCAATGATATGGTTCAACATAAATTATATGGAAATGGAAAAATTACAAATATTGAAGGAATTGGCGATAATTCGAAAATAACTATTCAGTTTAGAGGCAATATTGTCAAAAAGTTTATAAAGAAGTATGCAAATTTGAAAAATATTTAATTAATGTATCAGATGTTTTAATTTAATAAATTAGTTGCATGGTTGATAAAAAAATACAAAAACAGTTTAAGGAATTACTTTCTAAAGAAGGTTTAAAAATGACATCTGCTCGTTTATCAGTTCTTGATGAAATGCTTTCAAATGATGAACATAGAGAATGTGAAGAAATATTTACTGCCCTGCTTGCTAAGCAAGTTAAAATTTCAAGAGCAACAACCTATAGAACTCTCGATTTTCTTGTTAAATATGAATATATAAGAAAAATGGATATAGGTGATGGAAAAATTCGTTATGAAAAAAAATTAGGCCACCCTCGACATGATCACATGATTTGCATAGAAACTGGAAATATCATTGAATTTCACAATGAAGCCATTGAAACGCTTCAGGATAAAATCGCCAAAAATCATGGTTATAAGATTGTACGACATGTTCATCAGCTATTCGTAAAACCTATCAATAAGAAATAAGCTACATATAGCTATGTCTATTTATAAAGACTACTATAAATGTCTTTCTGTAAAAGAAAATACTAAAAAAAATGGTGAAAATTATTTATACCTTAAACTTCAGAATAAAGATACAATTATTGATGGGTATCTTTGGAATAATGTTGAGTTTTATAAGTCAAGGTTAGTTGATAATGGGATTTATGCAGTTAAATTTGAGTTAGATAGTTATAATAAATTAGAAGTTTTAAATATTAAAAATATTAACCTAGTCTTAAATAGTAATTATAGAAAATACGGATATAGACCATCAATGGTTAAAATGAGTTTGTCTAAAAAAAATCTATATTATTATGACCAAATTTTAAAATTCGTAGATTATTTTAATGATATTACATTTGATTTTTTAAAAGTCCATATTACAACTAATAAATCAAAATATTTAAGGTCTGAAAATCTTGAGTATAGGCTGTTTACATTAAAATACTTAAAATTAATAGAGCAGAATAGCGGTATACCTGTTAATATTATTTATCCATTTGTAGTGTTATTGAATGGTATGAAGCTTGATTTAGATAAACTACTTTTAAGTATTAAAGATGTAAATGAATTATTGTACGATGAACTTTGTTTATTTATTAGAAACAATAAAGCATTTATTAAAAAATATAAATTTATTGTACATTTAATAAAAGATATTCAAGATAATTATATAAAGTTCAAAATGGAGTCTGATAACTGAAATGAGTAAGAAAAATAATCTTTTAGCAAATATTTTAATTGCACTAGTTATAGCATCTAGATTTATTCCTGAAGTTGGCCAGTATACACCTGTTTTCGCAGTATTAATTTTAACAGCAATGACATTTGATAAAAAATATATGTACATTCCTTTTGTTGGTATATTTTCTTCTGATTTGTTGCTTGAGTATTTTAATTATTACCAATTTAGCTATCTTTTCTCATCTTTGTTTTTTCTTAACTATGGAACATTCTTTATTATTTACTTATCGATGAAAGCATTTAATAAAAAAGATAGCTTGCCTTCAATTGGTATAAATATACTATTCGCTCCAACATTATTTTTCATTATATCAAATTTTATAGTTTGGTTAACAGCTGGAGGAACTTATCCTTATACATTAGCTGGATTATTATATTGCTACGAAATGGGGATTCCTTTTTACAGACATCATCTAATATCTACAATGATATTTACACCTGTCTTGTTTGCACCGAGCCTATTATTTAAGCTTAAACAAGCAAGATATCTTCTAACAAAATAGAAAACTAAAAGACTAGTTGAAGATTAAATACCTATCTTTCATATTTACATTAAATCTATTTTTATATTCAAGCGACTGTATCTATTTTGATCTAGATCCAATTGAGAATAATCAATTTATATTAAATTCATACAACACTGCTTCTCTAGATACAGTATCCTTTTCATCGATCATATTTAATCAAAATCATCACCTACCATATGGAACATTTATTTTTAAAGATATAAANGATATAAATGTCCCGGATACTTCTGAAGTCAAAACTCAATTTATACATAAAAAGGGTGATTATAGATTTAGGGATCTGATTTTAGCTTTATCAAAAAATACAAAAAATAATATTAACTATAGATTAGTTGCTCATAATAAATCTTTTACTCCGTTAAGTATTTATAATCTAAATGGCAAGAACTACCTTCAAAACTTTGTATTTGACCTTTTTACAAAATCAGATAATTATTTTTTTTCTACCTCTTTAGCTTTTCATAAAGAAAATCCATTTATTCCAATTTCTTATAATTTTAACTCTTTTAATGAAGGTGTGTTTAGCACCAGAGAATCTGAATCAATGTTATGGGGTTTTGAGTATATAAAACTTTTTAATGAAAAGTATTCTCTTAAATATAAAAACTCCAGCCAAATTTCAAGCTTGCTAAATAAATTTAACATATCAGAAGTAGATAACTCCGAACAATGGCGCTCTTTCGAGAATATGAATTTTACAATTTGGAATATTGTAAATTCAAACTACCGTTTGTCAGAAAATATAAATTTTAATTTTGATTTTATATCAAAAAGTGAATTTAGTTCATATGAAAGTTATTTAAGTAATTTTAACTTAGAAAAACTAGAGTATGAAGATAAAAAGTACCTATATAAGATTGGCTTGAAAACTCCAAGTTTTCATNTCGGTTTTGATTTGAATTCTTTTAATTATATAGATAATAACTTTGATTACTCTGAAACTTATTTAAAACCATTTTTTTCAGTTAAAATTTTAGATAAAAAAAACTTATACTTGAAATTTAATCATCGTTCAAATGACATAAGCCTTAATTTTCCATATGATTCAATCTATCAAGATTCATCTTTTGAGATTCCAAGATATATAATGACTAAAAGCGAATTTGAATTTTTAGCTGGAGATGATTNTTTTAAAATAAAATTTAATAGCTCATATATTTCATCTGATAATATTTATTCTGGCGCTAACTACGACGACTATCTTTACTCAAGCTTGAGTGCTATATTTAATTCAAATTACATGAAATTCATCCTTGGTTTTAACTCATATGATAAATTAAATGATAAAGATATAGGAGTTGATCTTCCATTTTTGAAATATTATTTAAACTATAATCTATCTTATGAGATTCCATTTAAAAATAAAGAATATTCAATTGTNTTAAATATAGTTGGAAGAAAGTCAATGTTTAGCAATAAGGCCTTTAATTTAAATACTCTCCCAGTTATTAATGGGAATGCTGTTGATNCATCTGATTCTATGTATTTCATGGATTTTTCAGGTACTTTAAAATTTGATAATTTTCAAATTTCCTATCATAATATAACAAATAATGGAAAACGTTTTATGTTACAAAGTGGATTGAGTGACTTAGGTGAGTCTTTTACTCTTCCTAAGTATTCAATTTTAGGTTCTGAGCTATTTATATTTCACTACTTAAAAGTATCTTGGACGTTTATAGATTAAAAAAAAATATACTTTGATAGGTAGAGTGTGCTAAATTAAAAGATTGAATTTTGCAATTTTATTTAAATAAGGAGTTTCTATGAGTGAGTTTACTATTGATGTTAATGAAGAAAATTTTGATTCTGTCGTTATGAATTCAGATAAACCCGTACTCGTGGATTTTTGGGCAGAATGGTGTGGTCCTTGTAAAATGCTGACTCCTACAATAGAGGCACTTGCAGAAGAATATAAAGATTCAAGTAGTATTGTAAAAATTAACGTAGATGATTCTCCAGCTATTGCAACAAAATACGGTATAAGAAGCATCCCTAGTATATTACTTTTTAACAATGGTGATNTTGTAGAGCAGCGAGTTGGAGCAGTTTCAAAAGATGAACTAGCAGGTATGCTAGATAAAATAATAAAAGGATAATGCATAAAGTAATAATTATAGGATCTGGTCCAGCAGGTTTAACNGCAGCTATATATGCAGCGCGAGCTAATTTAAAACCTTTNGTTTTTGAAGGAGTTCAACCTGGTGGGCAATTGACGATTACGACTGATGTAGAGAATTATCCAGGTTTCCCTAACGGCATTCTTGGTCCTGAATTGATGGATAAATTTAGGAAACAAGCTCAGGAATTCGGCGCAGAGACATTGTTTGAAAATGTTGATAAAGTCGATTTTAATTCAAAACCATTTAAGCTTCATGTTGGCAATAAAGAGTATGAAGCAGAATCAGTGATTATCTCTACTGGTGCTTCAGCTAAATTATTAGGCTTGGAGTCTGAATCAAAATTAATGGGTTTTGGTGTTTCTGCATGTGCAACCTGCGATGGTTTCTTTTTTAAGGAAAAAGATATTTTAGTTGTTGGTGGTGGCGATTCTGCAATGGAGGAAGCTACATATCTAACAAAGTTTGCATCATCAGTAACAATCGTTCATAGAAGAGAAGATTTTAGAGCTTCAAAGATAATGCAAGATAGAGCTCTCAATAATCCGAAAATTTCTGTAATGTGGAATTCAGAAATTGTAGAAATGTATGGTGACCCTAAAGAAAAAGGCCTAGAAAGTGTTGATATAAGAAATCTTCAAACTGGTGAAATTGTTAGACACAATACAGATGGAGTTTTTATGGCCATTGGCCATAAACCGAATTCAGATTTATTTAAAGATCAATTAAGTTTAAATGAATCTGGATATATCATTACAGAGGCTGATTCAACGGTAACCTCAAAAGAAGGTGTCTTCGCAGCAGGTGACATTCAAGATTTTACCTATAAGCAGGCAATAACTGCAGCTGGATCTGGCTGTATGGCTGCTATAGAAGCAGAAAGATTTCTTGAAGGGCACTAACTAAAATCCTATATATTACTTTCATTTAAAATATGATGGTAATGTTGAATAAAATAGCTTATAAAATAAATTCTTCTATCTTAGACGTCTTTAGATGTTCTTCTTTAAAAAACTCTTATATTTCAAATGTAATTTCTGTTTCTAATTGTAATTTCAATAGTTATAATCTTTCATACTTTATTTATACTTATTTAAGCCCTAATAAGCAATTTAGTCGGATTAATTCATGAAACGAATATCAATTATCACAAATGGTCCTGGTATTGCTGAAGTAAAATCTTTATATGGGCAAGCGTCCGATTGGATTCAAAATATTTTAAAGTCCTATAGTCATTTAGAAGTGAATGTAGTTAAAGGCTATGAAATGGAGGAGCTCGATTCAATAAAAGATGATTCGTGGATAATAACAGGCAGCGCACATTCAGTGTATGATGATTTTCCATGGATTGACTATTTGAGAGAAAAGCTTAGAGAGATGAAACAAGTCCAAAAGCCAGTTCTTGGTATATGCTTTGGCCATCAATTAATAGCTGATACTTTTGGAGGAAAGGTAGAATTAAATGAAAAGGGATGGGAAATTGGTAGTTGCCATGTTAATCTAACAGAAGACTCTAAGGATTGTANCCTTTTTTCTTCATTTAATGATTCAATGCATGTATATCAATCTCATCAAGATATTGTTGCTGAATTGCCTAAAGAGGCGATTTTGATGGCAAAAAATGATATGGGCATACAATCTTTTGTTTATGATGATTTATTTTATGGCGTGCAATTTCATCCAGAGTTCACAAAAGATGTGATGGAAAAATATCTTATCATTAGGCATGAGAAGGGAATAATCAAAGATATTCCTAAGGTTGAAGAATGTCTGAATAGCAGTAGAATAATAAATAATTTCATAGATAAAATTCTAAAGTGAGGAAGAATGAAAAATCCAATTTATAGTGTTAATAAAGTTTTAGTAAAACAAGACAATAGAGATATTTTAGATGTTAAGCAGCTAGATATTCATAGAGGTTCTTGTTATGTAATATATGGCGATGTCGGTTCGGGGAAATCTACACTTTTAAATGTTTTATTTAAGTCTAATAAGTCTTTTTCTGGAACAATAAAATATGAGAATAATGATCTTTCTGGAATCAAAAATTCGGATTATTATAAAGAAGTGTATCATGTGTCTCAAGAATTAAAGCTTCCATGGTTTAAAATAACAGTTAGAGACTACATAAATAAAAATGTTATGTCCCATACAAATTTAGGTGATCCTAAAAAGCGAATTAAGTCAACAATTAGCAAAATGAAATTAAATAAATANCTTGATAGGGATTTTAGGAAATTAAGTGATGGAGAGAGAAGGTGGATTGAGCTCGCAGTTTCAATTGCATGCGATACGAAAGTTCTTTTAATTGATGGATTTGGTCAGTATTTGGGTGAAGAAAAAATAAATATATTATCTCAGATCTTATACAGAAAAACAAATTATGATGGAGTCACTGTTATAATCTGTACACATATAAGAGAAAGGCTTTCTAGGATTGCTTCTGTATTTATACGTTTAGATTCAGGAAAAATTGTTAGCGTTCGATCTAAAAAACGAAAACAATCTAATCATAAAGGNCCTCAAAAAAATCATAATAAGAAGCACTCTAGTAAACAAAAAAAATAACTAATTGTAAAAAAACTATTATATAAATATTTTTATTATTAAAATACAGACCGACCAGTCGGTATATTATGAAAACATTAGATAAAAAAGAGATTGCTCAAAATAAAATTCTTGATGCTGCGTATGAGGTATTTGTTGGAAAAGGATACTCAGATACAACTATGGATGACATTGTTAAAAAATCTGAAATGAGCAAGGGGGCTATTTATCATTATTATAGTAGCAAGAAAGCTCTTTTTTTAGCGCTTATTGATCATTGGGAAACCTATAGTTTTCCAGATTTTTATACTAACAATAAAAAAAATAAAAGTGCATCAGAGATTCTTAAGGATATCACAGACGTTGNTTATGACGTTTATAAGACGAAGAAGCATGTTTTTTTAGCTGAAGTCGAATTTTGGTCGCTTGCTAATAAAGACAATGAGGTTAAAGAAAAGTCTAAGGTTTTATATGAAAAGCTTCTTTTTTTGTTTGAGTTAGTTTTAAAGAAGGGCATCAGAGAGAAAGAATTTAAGGATGTTGATACAAAAGTTGTTTCGATGAGTATATTGTCATCTATTCAAGGAATAAATTGGTTTTGCTTATTTGATGACAGCAGCATTGACGCAAAAATGTATTTAAATACTTCGATTGATTTGTTAATTAATAGTTTAAAAAGGAAAAATGATGAGTAAAGAAAATAAAACCTATAAAATTGATTATAAGCAGATACAATATAGAGGAGGCTCTTTTCTTATTATGCCTTTTGACAAAGGTGAAGTTTTTAGTAGAGAGGATTTTAGCGAAGATCAGAAAATGTTTTCTCAAGCTGCTGAAGAATTTGCAGTAAAGCGCGTAGAGCCAATACATAAAGAGCTTGACGTGTTAAATAAAGACCTATCCCTAGAGATTTTTAAGGAGATGGGTGAGCTTGGATTTTGTGGTATTGATGTTCCAGAAAAATTTGGAGGTCTTGAGTTAGATAAAACAACTGCGTGTATTGTTGCAGATGTACTATCTAAAGGTAAAAGTGCCTCAATGATGGTAACATTTTCTGCTCATACAGGTATCGGAACGCTTCCAATAATTTGGTATGGAAATGANGAGCAAAAAGAAAGATATCTTCCAAAGTTAGCTAGTGGTGAATGGATGGGTTGTTATGCTCTAACAGAGCCATCCGCTGGGTCTGATGCAATGGGTGGAACTTCTAAGGCTGAACTTAGTGACGATGGAAAGTTTTATATACTAAATGGTCAAAAAATTTATATAACCAATGGAGGATGGGCTGATGTATGTATAACTTTTGCAAATGTTAATGGTAAATACACAGCATTTATTATTGATAAAGATTGTGAGGGCTATATCATTGGAGAAGAAGAAAAAAAGATGGGTATTAAAGGCTCCTCTACGGTAACGCTCTATTTTGAAAATTGTAAGGTTCCTGTAGAAAATGTTCTTGGAGAGGTTGGGCAAGGTGGTCCTATTGCTTTTAATGTTTTATATACGGGAAGGTACAAGCTGGGCGTAACTACTGCAGCTGGTGCAAAATATACAATTAATGCAGCATATGACTTTGCAAAGGAAAGAGAGCAGTTTAGTCGATCTATTACTCAATTTGACATGATTAAGGCAAAATTCGCTAAAATGCTCACTCGTACCTGGGAAGCTGATAATGTTAATTATATGACATCAGGTTCAATCGATAAATCAATTGCTAAGCTTGATAAGAATTCTGATGATTACTATTTAGGAATGCAAAAGGTAATTGAAGATCATGCGATTGAAGCCTCTGTTTGTAAGATTATTGGCTCAGAGGCACTTGCATATGTCGTAGATGAGAGCGTTCAGGTGCTCGGTGGCGCTGGGTTTATTGAAGAGTATGGGCTCGCTACATTGTATAGAGATGAGCGAATAAATAGAATATTTGAAGGAACAAATGAAATAAACCGACTTCTAATCGCAGGAATGACACTTAAAAAATCAATCCTTGAAGAGCTTCCTATACGTGACTCAATATCAATTAGAGAAGATGATTGGTTCTCATGTCTAGATAATACAGAAAATCAATCAGAGATGGTTATTGAGTACTGCAGGTCGGCTTGTCTTATGACTCTCAATCAGATTATTTTAAAACATGGGCAAGACATGAAAAATAATCAGTGGATTCAGGAGCCATTTGCAGATATCGTATGTTCTCTTGCTATTCTTGATACTGGAATTAAAAGAGGAAAGAAAATTAAAGATTCTAAGGAGCTTAAAGAGTATAATGAAATTCTCGATTTATCTATTTGCCATCATTTTAAACAAATANATAATAACATGGATACGATACTATCAGATGTATGTAATGATGAAGATTATGTAAAAGTAACTGATAAAATACATTCAGAGAAAGAAAAGTTAGGCTATAAGCCAAATGAGATTTCATTGATGANAAAAGTAGTAGAGACATTCTATAAACATGAAAAGTATTATCTTGATTAATAAGGAGTAGCAATGGAAACATTTATTGTTGATGGGGTGAGAAGCCCAATGGGTATGAAAAATGGAAATTTGATGGGAGTTAGACCTGATGATTTAGCTACAGATGTAGTTAAAGTATTACTTGAAAGAAACTCTTCTATATCACATAATCATATAGAAGATATGGTTGTTGGATGTGCTTTCCCTGAAGGCTCTCAAGGCTTTTTAATGGCTAGAGGAATCTCCGTGATGGCTGGGCTTCCTAAAGAAACTGGAGGTAAGGTTGTTAATAGGCTTTGTGGATCTTCAATGGATGCTGCTCATCAAGTAAGTCAAGCAATATCTGCAGGTGATATAAATTGTGGAATTGCAGGCGGTACTGAAGATATGTTTGGAGTACCGATGGGTGGATTTATGCCTAGTTTTAATCCCGTTCTTTATGAACAAGAATATTATATGGGAATGGGAGAGACTGCAGAGAATTTAGCTAAGGAGCTTAATATTTCAAGACAAGACCAAGAAGCGTTTTCGATCAATTCACACAACAAAGCCCTAAAAGCTATTGAAAATGGAAATTTTACAAATGAAATTGCCCCAATTACATTTAATGATAACACTGTATCTCAAGATGAAGGGCCAAGATCTCCAGATGTTGAGAAAATGAAGTCATTAGATCCAGCGTTTGATGCAGATGGTACAATTACGGCTGCGACCTCAAGTCCTATATCTGTTGGTGCGTCAGCAATGATTCTTGCTAGCGGTGACTATGTTAGTAAAAATAATGTTGAGGCGAAATTTAAAATAAAATCAAGAGCCATTGCTGGGGTTGACTGGAAAACTATGGGTTCAGGACCTCTTCCGGCTACTGAAAAAGCACTTAGCAATGCAGGTATGAGTATGTCGGATATAGATGTGATTGAGTTAAATGAAGCATTTGCTGCTCAGTCTTTATATGTCATAAGAAAAGGTGGCTGGGATGAAAGCAAGATTAATTTAAATGGTGGTGCCATAGCGCTTGGTCATCCTCTTGGGTGTTCGGGAACTCGTATTATAATTACCTTGATGAATGTAATGGAGCAAAATGATTTAAATACTGGTCTTGCTACAATGTGCATAGGTACTGGCCAAGGAATAGCAACAGTGATTGAAAGGGTTTGATTGATGAGTAATAAAATTAATAAAGTAGCAGTGCTAGGTACAGGAGTGATGGGCGGTCAGATTGCTGCGCATTTAACGAATGCAAATTATGAAGTTTATGCATTTGATATGGACCAAGAAACTGCAGATAAGGGAATGAAGGCTACCTCAGATATTAAACCAGCTGCATATTATAATAAAAAGTCAGCAGATAAAGTTATAGTAATGAATTATAATGACCATTTGGAGAAAATATCAGAATGTGATTGGGTGGTAGAGGCAATTTCAGAACGAATAGATTGGAAAAAAGATTTATACTCAAAAATAACCCCTCATCTTTCTGATTCTGCGATTTTAACATCAAACACCTCTGGCATTGCTCTATCTGAATTATCTGAGGATATGGACGAAGGGTTAAAAAGTAGATTCTTTATTACTCATTTTTTTAATCCACCACGATACATGAAGCTTGTTGAACTTATTTATCCAGACTCTGTGGATAAAGATGCTTTAAGTACCATAGAAAAAATACTTGAAGATGATCTTGGAAAAGGTGTAGTTCATGCAAAAGATACTCCCAACTTCATAGCAAACAGAATTGGTGTATTTGGAATGATGCACGTTCTGTCCGTTGCTACAGAAATGAAATTAAGCGTAGAAGATATAGATTTNTTTACTGGTACCTTAATTGGTCGTCCAAAAAGTGGAACCTTTAGAACTGCAGATATTGTTGGTCTTGATACGATGGGGTTTGTAGCTAAAACAGCTTATGAGAAATGCACTGAAGATGAGAGTCGGGATACTTTTGTTTTACCTGACTACATCAGTAAAATGCTTGAGAATAAATGGCTGGGTCAAAAGTCTGGTCAGGGCTTCTATAAAAAAATAGAAAAAGGCGTGATTCATTCAGTTGACCTAGATACGCTCGAATACACCCCTCAAAACAAGAAAAAATATCCAGGCGTTCGTATTGCTAAAGAGTATACTAATCTTGAGGATCGTATTGAAAGGCTGTGTTACTGTGATGACCCTGCTGGTGAGTTTACTTGGAAGTCTATTTCAAAAACTCTTGTGTATTCAGCAAACAGAATACCTGAAATTGCTGACAATATTTATAGTATTGACCGTTCAATGCGATGGGGTTTTGCGTGGGACCGAGGTCCGTTTGAAGTATGGGATATTATCGGTCTAGAGCGATCTGTAGAACGCATGAAAGAAGAGGGTATAAAAGTTCCTGTTTGGGTTGAGGAAATGCTATCAAATGGAAAGAAATCTTTCTATACCTATGTTGATGGCGTAAAACATTATTATTGCCCAAAAAAGAAAGATTATGAAGTTGTTCCAGTATCTTCCAAGAATATGAAGTTTTTTAATCTAAAGAAAAATAGCGGACTGATTAAGAAAAATTGGTCAGCATCTGTAGTTGATTTAGGAGATGGAATAACTGGAGTTGAATTACATTCAGTATTAAAAGAAGATCTAAACCCTATAGATGGTTCAATCATGGAAACCTTTAAGTTTGCAAGAGATTGGACAGAGGAGAATGGCTATAAAGGACTTGTAATCTCAGGAGATGGTAAAAACTTTTCTGCGGGTGCAAACCTTAATATGATTTTAGATTTTGCTGAACGCAAAGATTGGGATGGGATTGAAAATGTTATCGACCTCATGCAGAGTCTTATGCAAGAGTTACGTTTTGCACCATTTCCAGTAGTATCTGCTCCATTTGGGCTTGTGCTTGGTGGTGGATATGAGACTATNGGCGCGACNGATAGAATTGTGGCAGCTGCGGAGTCGTATATCGGACTTGTTGAAGTTGGAGTTGGTCTTATTCCAGGTGCGGGTGGAAACCTTAGAATGATTTCAAGACTTACTAAGAAAATCAAAACAATGGTACCTGGTGCTTTCCCAATTATTCAAAAAGCATTTGAGACTATTGGGTACGCGAAAGTATCATTTTCTGCAAAACAGGCTAAAAGTCACGGATATTTATCTGATGATGATATTATTATTGTAAATAGAGATCACCTTCTAAGTAAAGCCAAAGATGTTGCTCTTGAAATGAGTGAAGGGTACAAGGCTCCTGAAATGGAAACCTTTAAACTTCCGGGTACAAGTGGACGTCTTGCAATTACCACGATGGTAAAAGGCCTTGTAAAAACAAAGAAAATCAGTGAGCATGATGCACTTATAGCCAATAAGCTATCACATGTATTGACTGGTGGTGATAAGGGTGGTCCATTTTCGCCCGTTGATGAACAGTACCTACTTGATATTGAGCGTGAAGCGTTTATCTCTCTTTGTGGGGAACAAAAGTCAGTTGATAGAATTAAATATATGTTAGCAAAAGGAAAGCCGCTAAGAAACTAATTAAATCTTACTAGACACGAAAAATGATATTACAAGATATTGTTTTTCTCCTTAAAGGGGCTCTATTCGCGGGCCCCTTTTTATTTAGAGAATAAATTCTTTATGATGTATCCAGCGATATCAGGATTTTCTTTGAGGCGTCTTATTGAATATTTATACCAATCTTTTCCAAAAGGGACATAGACTCTTACTTTGTATCCACTGTCTAGGTGCTTTTGATTCCATCCATGCATAGGCACCCCATAGAGCACCTGAAATTCAAAGCGATCAGAATCAACTTTCAGCTCACCAATAAGCTCATGGACAGATTCAAGAAGTTTGATATCATGGGTTGCGATTCCAACATAGATATCATTTTCAAAAGCAAACCGTAATATTTTTAGGTAGTTGTCATTTATTTTAGAGCGATCTGTAATACATATATCTTCAGATTCTTTATAAATACCTTTGCATAGCCTAAAATTGAGGTTTCTAGGGTCTAAATTAGCGATATCATCAAAAGTTCTATGTAAATATGCCTGGAATACGGTTCCAATATTAAATCCCTTATTCTTTTCATTTATAAAGGATTTTATGGTAAAGTCTGTTGCTTTTGAGCTTTCCATGTCAATTCGAACAAAATTATCAGTTTCTTCAGATATCTTTATAACCTTTTGCAAATTATCATTATAGATCTCTTCGCTTATGTCTGATCCTATATGTGAGGGCTTAAGAGAAATATTACAATTAAGTTTACGTTTATGAATTTGTTTGTATAGATCAATGTAGTCACTGGTCACCTCAGTTGCAATATGTCTCGTTTGCGTGTGCTCACCAAGGATGTCAAGTGTGACTACAAATCCTTTTTTATTTAAATCTTCAATCGCATTTAAAGCTGTTTCTTTTGTCGTTCCTGCTACATAGCGTTTTGCAAATTGGTAGACAAGACTTTTGGGAAGAAGGGGCATAAATGAAAGTGCAATTTTATTCATCATAGACATGTAAAAATTTATCATTTTGAGAGGTTTATATCCAATCTAAAAAGGACAGGTGCTACCAAATTTTATAAATTGGTAAAAATGATATTGGATCAAACTCGATACGGCAGATTCATTTAAGTATCAAGTCTGCACCGAGATAGATTAGTCAAAAATCTTGTCGCTAAGTCCNTTGTTAATCTCATAGTCTTTATATAAAACTGTAATAGTTCCTTTAACGGTAGAATTGTTTTTNATTAAGGATTGATCCTGTCCGATTATATTACTTACATCTTTGTTAATCCAGTTAAATAGATTTTTATCCTTGATGTAGTATTCAACAATTGATTTTTCAGGCATATAATGATTATCATCATAAATTTTATAATAGTTGTTGATTTGAAATAATTTTAAGGTATCAAGCTTTGTAGTAACATTTTCTATAACCCACATTGTTGTATCGATAGTTACCTCTACGATTGGATCAAAAGTGATTCTAGAATATTCGTTTGGCATATCAAGTTTTAAGCTATCAACAATTAAGCTTCCTGTTAGAATTACTCGATTATCTTTCTCAGGTAATATATTCGATATTTCTATATTCTTGAGATTATCAAAATTATCATTTGGTGAGGTGAAAAGTCCTGTTTTTGGAAGAATTCCAAAGCCNTTTGCTTTCACNTTAATCTTATTAGGGTTTTTGTAGAAAACTTTATATTTCTTTTTAGGCATTCTAAATGCAGGGACATCAAGNTCCACTAGCATATTAACCTGATAATCATCTACAGAATTAAACTGATTATTTGTATTTNCAATAATCTGTTCACTATANGACTGAGATGTAAAGGAAAANGATAAAATAGTTATGCTAATTATTATTTTTCTAGTCAGATGAATAAATTTTATTGGTATCATGGGAATCAATTTAAAATAAAATCACTGACATTAGAAATACTTATAACTAGAAAATATCACAAGCTACGTTGTTTAATTTTGTCATCAATTAACTCTACAATGATATGAGGGAATGTGAGTGAAGCGAGTCCAATAATGCTTGCTATGTATATTGATTCATTTAGTGGATATCTGTAGTATAAAAACATAAATGAAACTATAAACATACATATTGTTGCTAACGTAAGCGATAAGATATCTTTATTAATCTGATTTATACTTGAGAAATCTAGATTTTTCCTTAAGTCTCTAACTGAATTGTAGTAGTGACGAGGTGAATGCAAAAAGCAAAAATATAGTGTAAATGCTACAAATGGACTAAAATAAATGAAGCTCAAGATAATCATTAATGACTCTGCTATAAAAAGTAATTTCATTTGTAAAAATTTAATTTTTAGTGAGAAATAGAATACGGAGCATAAAAGCAAAGATGTTAAGTAATAATAATTGTTTTGAATAAACTCAAAAGATAATGTTGGGAAAGATAATCCTACTAAATCAAATAAATATAAAGTTAATTCAGTTTTAATTAATAGGGGGGTTAGTAAAACAATTATCCCCCTTAAAATATTTTCTGCAAAATTAGATTTATAGGAAAGATAGTATTCAAGATCTTCACCTCCAAAATGATAAACAGAAATAAGTAAAAATAGAAAAGTTAAAATATGGGGAATATACACCCACGATAGGATAATAGAAAAAATGGTAGTTATGTATAGAAAATAAAACACAAATGTCCTTCTAATCTTAAAGTGATTTAGTATTTTCTTTCCCTTAGATTTATCAAACGCACCATGTGATGCACCAATGGTTATAATGAGGATAAAACATAAAATATTTATTATATAAGCATTGAGGTATCCATTGAATAACGACATGAGCATGGAAAGGGAGGTAATAAAAATAAATAAGATAGAGTGTAGAGAAATAATCATTATTTGGAGGATGGGGTCCTGCTACGTTAGCAGGACCCCAAGAAAGTTAAGCTAGCTCTACTTTGAATCCATTTTAGCGGCTACCCAAATCATTAGACCAAATGCAGTTTTGTTTACTAAATCAGCTAAATTGTAAACAACATTCATTTGATTGTCTGGGAGCCAGTATCCAATAGGGTAAATAGCCCAACCAATTAGAACAATTAATCTCATTACTTTAAACGCAAATTGACCAGCTTTGTTACCGCTTGCATCATTTGCTTTTGCAGCATCACCAACGAAAATCAGATAAAGCACGCCAATCCAACCTATCATTCCGATTACAAAACCTTGAGTTTGCCAACCAGCGCAGGTTTCACCACAGTAACCACCAATTAGCATTACTAAACTTGCAATAAGTAGCTTCCAAAATACTTTAGAACTTACCATTGTTACAGCAGCAAGTATCAGGTAAAATTCTACGATTTGTAGAGGAACAGTGATAAACCAGTCGACATATCTATAGGCAACCGGTGAAGCTCCAGTAACTGCTATTTTGCTCATTGTAAGATAGTGCCAGAAAGCAATACCAGTAACCAAACCTGCTACGGTAAGCGACGTTTTCCATTTCTTATTTACATCAGATCTTTCAACAAAGAAAAATACGGTAGAGGCAAGCATCATCGCCGTTGCTAGCCAAAATGAAAATTGTGTAAAATTCGTTAAATCAACCATAATTAACTCCTTAAGTTTATTATATATTTATAATGCACGTTTTGCACGCTTATAATTTATTGAAGCATGATTATTTAATGCAAGTAAAAAATAAAATTATATTTATATATATGATGAATTTATAGGAGAGATAGTTGGAATGTATCTATTCTACAATGTCTCTTTTGGAGAAATTTAGATATCCAATAGATATAAACAAAAATGTCCAAATCAAGCAAACTAAAAGGCATTGAATGAATACTTCCTGTGGTACAGGGTAGTAAAAAGCAAGCAGNAAAATATCTATGTATCCAGTAAATAAATAAGGGTCAATTAGCTCGAATATATCAATTGGTATAAAAGATATCGCAGTTCCCACAAAGACAATACTTATAGTTGAGATAATAGGAGTAACGCTATTTTGTGAAAAAGAGGAAAATAGTAGACATAGATAAGCTATAGTCAGCATCACAAGATTAGAAAATACACATCCTAAAAAAAATCTCCAGATAACATCGTCCTCAGATAATAACAAAACTCCTTTATGAAAGACGATAAGCTCTCCAGGGCCAAGCATTAAATTGGCAATGAAAAGACTATAGAAGAAAAAATAAAACATCATTATTGTTGTATAAATAAATACAACTACAACCTTAGAGAAAAATACTGCCCTTCGTGTTATTGAGCGTGTCAAATAAAGTCTAAATGTACCTTTTGAATATTCGCCTGATATGATTTCAGATGGTATAATGGTAGAAAGAAATGGCATATGTGTTATTAATATTGCAATAATTAAGTATGCAGCGAGGTTTCCATTAATAATCGTTCCAATAAAAATAAATGAATCTTGCATTTGTCCATAAATTTTATTTTGTAGCGATATAGCTCCATAATCTATTGCGTACACAATTACAGGAATTAGAATTGTGATAAGTAGAAAACTAATATAGGTTCTTCTTTTATAGAGAACCTTAATTAATTCATTATGAATTAGTTTTACTAGCATCAAAATATCCTATTAGGTTAGACTCTTTACTTATTTTATAAATTTCTATACCAGATAAAATTTCATGAATCACATCAAGAGACTTTGTTCTTTTAGATTCAATTAAAATATTTTTATTAAAAATACTAATAATTTTAAAGTCGTCAGAATTTTCAAGTTTTTCTATTGCACTATCAATATCAGGTGTATTTACAAGCCACATCTTACTATTTTTAATTTGCTTTTCCATGGAGCATGTTTTAGAGTTCTTGCCACTTTGGAACACAGTAAAGTGAGTGCAAAGTTCTTCAACATCTCTAAGATTATGAGTACTAAGACATATTGTTTTACCTTCTGTCCTTAAGTTTTTTATTAGCTTAATCATATCTTGAATACCATTTGGATCAAGACCATTATTTGGTTCGTCAAGAATTAGTATATCGGGATTATGAATTAAGCATTGGGCAATACCTAGCCTTTGCTTCATTCCATATGAATAGNCTGATACTTTATCCTCTGACCTANTNNTAAGATTAACAAGTTCTAAAATATAATCAATATCTAAAGAATCAGTGGGAGATATTCTGGATAAAATCTCGAGATTTTTTCGAGCAGATAAATATTCATAGAAAGTCGGTGCTTCAATTAAATAGCCAAACTTATCTCTAAGCTTTATATTATTTTTCTCAACAAATTTTCCATTATGAAAAATTTCTCCTGACCAATCTTGGATTAATCCTGGAAGAATTTTCATAAATGTAGATTTGCCACTTCCGTTAGCGCCAAGAATCCCAAATATTGAATTGGCAGGTATATCAAATGATATTTGTTGAAGAGCCTCAATATTTGAATAGCTCTTAGATATATTTTTAAATGATAGTATTGTATTTGACATTTTTATAAATATTAAATAAATAGCTTTAATTAATATTTAAAAGTAATACGAATCAAATGTTATTAATTATAAAAAAAATAGAAAATGAATGAATTAGAACTTGCCTGATGAAAAGTAATAAGAGTAAATTCAGCATTGCGACACAGGTATCTTAACTAAATCAAACTATAATAATAGGAATTAATAATGCGACCAAAAAGATCAAAATGGCTAGATGCAAATATACAAGCAATAGATAAACTAACCCCACAAACATGGAAATTCACTATTGAGTTTGAAGAAGATTTTGAATTTATATCTGGTCAGTTTATAACTATTAAGTTGAGAGGAATTCAAAGAAGTTATTCAATAGCATCTTTTTCAAAAAACAAAAAATCTCTTGAGTTAATAATTGTAAAAGTTGAAGGTGGACAATTAACAACAATCTTGTTTAGTGATGTTGAGCCAGGTGAGAAGATAGAAGTTAAAGGTCCGGTTGGTCATTTTGTAATGCCTGAAGATTTGGATCGAGATTTTTTATTTATATGTACTGGAACTGGCTTAGCACCTTTTAAAAGCTTTCTAGATGAAATGCAGATAACTCAAAAATTTGCAAAACGTATATACTTAATATTTGGAACGAGAACACAAGAAGATTTATTGTTTTTTAATGAAATGAAGGCACTTATAGATGATATTCCTAACTTCAGCTATACACCTGTTCTTTCAAGAGAAAATTGGGATGGAGCAGAGGGTTATGTGCATGAGCATTATGAAAAGATTGTTAAAAATGATAATTTAAAAAATCCTCTTTTTTATATCTGTGGTTGGAGAAATATGATTTTAGATGCTAGGAAGAATATAAAAGCTCTTGGTTTTGATTCTGGTGACATTAAGTTAGAAATTTTTGATTAATCTAGTCTCTACTTGTAGGAAGATTTCTTTTTTTTATTTTTTTATTGAGCTCTTATCAAAGTAATCTTTGNGTAAATTAACTTNTAATGATACCCAGGTATTGCAATATCTGTATTTGTATTTTCTATTTATTTTTTAAAAATAATTGCCCCTAAAATGGAAAACGCTTTAATATATATTTTTATAATATTTTTCATGCCTTTTCTTTCGTTCTTATTGAATGCTCTATTACCCAATAGTTTGAAAAATATTATTGGATATGTTTCGCTACTAATACTTTTGTTCTCTCTGATTATTGCAACTATTAATTTCTATACATTTTATAATGATGCAAATTGGAGTTTTTTAGATTGGAATATTTATAACGGGTTGAGATTAATTGAATTTCCATTTATCTCGATATCAGATTTTCACATTGGATTTGGCTTAAGTTTTGATAAGCTTTCAGTTTTTATGTTATGGATTATAAATTTCATCTCCTTTATATTTCATTTACACTTCTTTGAATCCATTAACGATAAAAGTAGATTATCAATATACTTTTCTTATTTGGGATTATTTGTATTCTCAATTAATGGTATCATTATTTCAAATAATTTATTTTTCACATTTATATTTTGGAAAATTGTGTCTTTTAGCTCGTTCTTGTTAATTAATTTTTCAAATGATAAAAATCTAATTATAGATTCATTTAAAAAAGTATTTCTAAATGATAAAATATCTGATCTTGCCATATCTTTTGGAATCATGATCCTTTATTTCAAAGCTGGAACATTTTCATTTAGTACATTACAATTTTCAACAATAAATAATAATCTAATGATCGCTTCTGGACTCTTGATTGTTTTGGGCTTAATGTATAGAACAATTAAATTGATTATATATTATTATATTCCAGATGAAATAAAATCAGCTGTTTCGCCTAGTGAGTTATTTTATTCTATTTCTACACTGGTACCTATGACATATTTATTAATTCGCTTCTTTCCTTTTTTAACTGAAGAAGTTTTACATGTTCTGGCTTTGACTGGAGCTATGATAGCTCTTTTTGGTTCATTTATTGCCTTAAGGCAATATCATTTAGTTAAAATTCTATCTTATTGTAGTATTAGTCAGGTTGGCTATATAATTTGCGCAATTGGAGTAGGCTCTTTTTTTGCTGGATTCCTTCATTTAGTAACNTTTATAACTTTCTTATCATGTATTTCATTATCTTTTGCAACTTCGATAAAAGGGATTAAAAAAAATCAAAATATAATTAGCATTCAGCAACAAAAAAGTAAATCTCCAATCACATTTGCTATTATATTAGTCTCCGTCATGTCAATCTGTGGTTTTCCTCTACTTTTAGGATTTTTATCCCAAAAGTCTATTCTTGCAGGAGTAATTTCCTACCATCGAAATTTTGGAGAACTTACATTCATCATTCCATTATTTATTTTTATTTCAATCTTTATAACAAATTTTTACATGGTAAGACTAATTCTTTTAATCTTTTATGNTGATAGGCAACCTATACCAACCTTTATTGGATTAAGTAAATATTCTTATCTTTTTGAAGTACTAATTATTGTGCTCTCACTTTTTAATTTTGCATCTATTTTTGTTTTTCCCAATATTAACCCTCTCTATTATTATGGTTGGTTTTATAATATGATGTCAAAAATAGTACCATATGAGACACTAGGATATGATATGTATGCTGTCACTCAACTTATTTCTTCACACATGAATGAGAGCTCTATGTATTTATTGGTTGCAACTATGCTTGGTACTTCCTTTGCAATTGTTAAATATTTATTAGATAGGAATTTTTTTCATTTAACAAAAAAATAAATATAATTATTTAGTTTTGTTGTTATAAGATTAATTTTAGTCTTAATTTTATACCTGTATATATTATAATTATATACAACTTAATCAGGATAAATTTACAATGAGTAAGAACTCAAATACTGTTAGAACCTCTCAAGTAACCATGCACGAGCTTGTTTTGCCTAATGATACAAATAATCTAGGCAACGTATTAGGCGGGAGAGTCATGCATCTTATGGATATATGCGCAGCCATGTCTGCTTACAAACACGCCAGAACACATGTTGTTACTGCCTCTGTAGATAATATGAATTTTTTAGCTCCAGCAAAAAAAGGCTTTATTTTAATACTTAAATCATCTGTAAATTACGTTGCTAACAGNTCTATGGAAGTTGGCGTTAAAATTGAATCAGAAAATCCATTCTCGGGTGAAACTAGGCATACTGCATCTGCATATTTAACCTTTGTTTCTTTGGATGAAGCTGGTAAACCTACAGAAGTTCCAGATATTATTCCTGAGACCGATGTAGAGATTAGAAGATATAAAGAAGGTAAAAATAGAACTTTGGAAAGAAAAAAAGAATTAATAGATAAATAATGGCTACAATTCACATTACTAAAGGGCACAATTTAGTATTGGCTGGTTCACCAGAAAAGAGTCTAAATAAATTAGATGCCCCAAAAACAATAAAAATAGTTCCTGATGACTTCAATGGTATAAAGCCTAAGTTGCTAATTAAGCAAGGTGACAACGTATCAATCGGAGATAAGTTATTTTTTGATAAAAATAATCCTGATGTTTTCTTCTGCTCTCCGGCATCAGGTATAATAGAAGAAGTTAATTTAGGGGCTCGAAGAAAACTAGAATATATTCAAATATCAAATGAAAATAATGATTATTCATATATTAAAGAAGATATAACCTCTCAAAAATTAGACCGAGATTCAATTATTAATACAATGCTTAAACATGGTCTTTGGCCTTTTTTAAGACAAAGGCCTTTTTCGAAAATTGCAAACCCTAAAGATACACCAAAATCTATTTTTATTTCAGCAATGCCAACTGCCCCTTTTTCGATGGATATGGAATTTGTACTTTCGGATGATTGCTCTGGACTAAGTAAAGGTATTGAAGTTTTAAATATTTTAACATCTGGAGATGTAAATATTGTTACTGAGAAAAACAAAGATTACTCGATTTTTAATGGAATTGATAACTTTGTTCAGCATGAATTTTCAGGACCTCATCCAGCTGGAAATACAGGTATTCACATACATCATGTCGATCCAATATCTAGTAGAGATGATACTGTTTGGTATATTTCACTTCAGGATTTAAACGATTTAGGTAAATTTTTCAACGAAGGTGTTTATCCNGTTGATAAATGTATTTCAGTTGGAGGTTCTCATGTTTCCAAACCTGCTTATTACAAAATAAGAAAAGGCACATTGATTGAAGATATTTTGAAAGATATAGAAGAAGACGACCAATGTATATATATATCTGGAGATGTACTATCGGGAGTCCGTAAAGAAACAAATATGCCAATAAGTTTCTATCATGAGACATTGTCTGTAGTTAATCATGTCAAAAAAAGAGATTTCCTAGGATGGATATTACCAGGTCTTAAAAAATACTCTTTATCAAGAACATTTCTTTCATCGATTTTTAATAAAAGCCCAATTCATATGGATACTAGAATAAATGGAAGCAGAAGGGCAATAATACCATTTGGACGATGGGAAGCAATGTTGCCTATGGATTTGATGCCAGACTTCATTGTAAAAAGTATCATAGCTAGAGACATTGAGGATATGGAAAAGTATGGTATATATGAGTGTGACCATGAAGATTTTGCTCTATGTGCATATGCATGTCAATCAAAAGTGGAAGTTTCTAAGATTGTCAAAGAAGGTTTAGAATTTATAGAGAGGGAAGGATAGTGAAATTTTTAAGAAATATACTTGATAAGGTTGGAGAAAATTTCCATGAAGGTGGAAAACTTGAAAAATTATATCCATTATATGACGCAATAGATACAATTCTTTATGTGCCTTCAGAAACTGCATCAAATGGTCCTTTTGTCAGGGATCACGTAGATGTTAAAAGATCAATGATATTTGTAGTTATTGCCTTGCTTCCTTGTTTATTATTTGGAATTTATAATGTTGGACTACAAGGAGCGGGTGCCCTTGCTTCTGAAAAATCTTTTTTTGAATTATTTTTATCTGGNGCAATAGCAGTAGTACCAATGTATGCGGTAGTATTTACTGTCGGAGGACTATGCGAAGGGATTTTTGCAGTTATTAGAAAACATGAAATTAATGAAGGTTTTTTAGTTACTGGTATGCTTATACCATTAACGATGCCACCAACTTTGCCCTTATGGATGCTAGCCATTGCGACACTTTTTGGTATCATAATTGGTAAAGAAATTTTTGGCGGAACTGGTTTTAATATTTTTAACCCAGCATTAACTGCAAGAGCTTTTGTCTTTTTTGCTTATCCAACAACAATGTCTGGTGACAAAGTATGGGCTCTTGAGGGAATGTCAGGAGCTACACCACTCCTAAAGGTTGCTTCTAGTTCTGGAAATGATCCTTACACTTTACTTGGGGACTATTCTTGGATGGAAATGTTTCTTGGTTTCATACCTGGTTCTATTGGCGAAACATCCACTTTATGTGTTTTAATTGGTGCTATATTTTTAATAATCACAGGAATTGGTTCATGGAGAACTATGTCTGGAGTTATGATTGGCATGATGTTTATGACACTGATACTTAATCAGTTTGGTCAATTGATTGGAAGTACGAATCCGATGCTTTATATACCTCCTCATTATCATTTTGTTATGGGTAGTTTTGCATTTGGGATGGTTTTTATGGCCACAGATCCTGTTTCAAGTGCTCACACAAAAAAAGGTATGTGGTACTATGGGATATTGGTTGGTGTTATGTGCGTAATAATAAGAGCTATCAATCCTGCTTATCCTGAGGGAATGATGTTAGCAATCTTATTCGCTAATGCTTTTGCACCCCTTTTTGATTATTATGTCCTTGAAGCTAATGTAAAAAGAAGAAAGTTGAGATATGGCAAATAACTTGAAAACATATACTTTTATGACANTAGTAACTTTAATTTCAAGTTTACTTTTGTCCTATTCGTACTCAGCATTAAAAGTTTTAACTGATGAAAATGTCAAATTTGATATAAAAAGAAATATTGTAAAAAGTGCTGGTTATAATATAAGCAGTATGAGTAAAAGCGAAATTATTGATAATTATGAATCAAATGTCCAAGAAATTATTTTAGATTCTAGTAACCGAGAGGTCTTCGATGCTACTTGGGAAAATCTTATTGGAGTTGAAGATAAGAAAAATGGACTTACTTACTTTGTTGAAAAGAAAGATAAAATAAAATTTAATCTAATAGAGAACAAAGATAATGATACTTCTGTTAGAAAATTCTTACCCTTATTTTTTCATAGTGAAAAAAATGCTTATATAATTCCAATATCTGGAAAGGGATTGTGGTCTACATTGTTTGGATTTATTTCACTTGGTTCTGATGCAAATACGGTACAAGGCATAACTTTTTATAAGCATAAAGAAACCCCAGGACTTGGTGGAGAAGTTGATAAAAAATGGTTTCAAGATAATTTTGTAGGTAAACAAATTTTCAATAACAACGAGTTAGTTTCAGTAAAAGTTGCCAAAGGAAAAATTAATGCACTTCCTGAATCAGAATGGTCACATTCTGTTGATGGAATAACTGGTGCAACAATTACCTCTCAAGGCGTAACTGATTTTTTATACAGAGATTTAGCTAGATATGAAACTTTTTTAAGGAATATATATGGCAAATAAAATATTATCTGATCCACTAATTGACAATAATCCAATTACTAAACAAGTGTTGGGAGTATGTTCTGCTTTGGCAGTAACTGTTAAGTTAGAAATGGCTTTAGTGATGGCTGTAGCTTTGACTTTTGTATTAACTTTTTCAAATTTGACGATTTCATTATTGAGAAAACATATTCCAATGAATGTAAGAATAATTGTTCAACTTGTAGTTATAGCAACATTAGTAATTCTTGTTGACCAAGTCCTACAAGCTTATTTGTACGATGTAAGTAAACAGCTCTCAGTTTTTGTTGGCTTGATTATTACAAACTGCATTGTCATGGGAAGAGCCGATGCATTTGCTATGAGTAATACCCCAAGAGATTCAATCTTGGATGGAATTGGTAATGGTATAGGATATGGAACAATTCTCATTATTGTATCAATAGTTAGAGAAATTTTAGGAACTGGTCAAATGTATGGATATCAGCTTATCCCAATGTCTTTTTATCTTGAAAATGGAGGGTGGTATATGAATAATGGATTAATGTTACTTGCTCCTGGAGCTTTCATTGTATTAGGCCTCTTAATATGGGCACAAAGAACTTATACAGGTTTTGTTGAAGAATAATGGAATTACTACAACATTATCTTAGTTTAGCTACAAAATCTATTTTTATTGAAAATATGATACTGGCATATTTTCTTGGGATGTGTTCTTTTCTTGCAGTATCCAAGAAAATTGAAACTTCCATTGGAATGGGGAAAGCTGTTGTTTTTGTATGTGGGATTACTGTACCTCTTAATTGGTGTATTAACAATTTTTTGCTCAAGGAAGGGGCTTTAACTTGGACAGGAATCAAAGGAATGGAAAATGTAGATTTAAGCTTTCTTCATTTAATTATGTTTATAGCCACTATTGCAGCATTAGTGCAGCTTGTTGAAATGATAATTGAAAAATTCAGTGCTTCTCTTTATACATCATTAGGAATTTTCTTGCCATTAATTACTGTTAATTGCTCTATTTTAGGAGCTTCATTGTTTATGAATGAAAGAGCTTATACGTTTGGTGAATCTGTTGTATTTGGTGTTAGTTCTGGTAGTGGATTTGCTCTTGCAATAGTATCGATGGCAGCAATTCGATTTAAATTGAAATATTCTAATATCCCAGATGGCTTGAAAGGATTGGGTATAACTATGATACTTACTGGTTTAATTTCAATGGCATATTTAGCATTTTCGGGTATTCAACTATGATAGTTTTTGCAAGTATAGCCGTAGTACTCACTTTAATTTTAATACTGGTTTCTATAATACTGATAGCTGAAAGGAAGCTGGTTCCACAGGGTGATGTCAAAATTATNCTAAATAAGGATGAGGATAAATCTCCTACGGTAAAACCTGGTGGTACTTTGCTATCTGCTCTTTCAGCTCAAGATATATTTCTTCCCTCAGCATGCGGTGGAGGTGGTACCTGCGCAATGTGTAAATGTCAAGTTCACGAAGGTGGTGGTGATATACTTCCTACGGAACTCACTCATATTTCTAGGTCTGAGGCAAAGGATAATTGGCGCTTAGCTTGTCAGGTAAAAGTTAGGAATGATATGGATGTGCAAATCCCAGACGAAATTTTTAGTATTCAAAAATGGGAATGTACGGTAAAGTCTAATAGAAGTGTTGCAACTTTTATTAAAGAACTAGTAGTTGAACTCCCTAAAGGAGAAACTATAAATTTCGAATCTGGTGGTTATATCCAAATAGATATTCCTAAATACAAGCTCCAGTATTCTGAATTTGATGTTGAAAATGAATATAGAGAAGATTGGGATAAATTTAAGATGTGGGATCTAGTAGCCGAAAATAACGAAGATGGTGTTTTTAGAGCTTATTCTATGGCTAATCATCCTGCTGAAGGAAATATTGTAATGCTAAATGTAAGAATTGCTCATCCGCCACCTCAAAAGTGGGATGCGCCTCCAGGGGTTGCTTCATCATATATTTATAATTTAAAAGCAGGTGACAAGGTAACCATATCAGGTCCATATGGAGAGTTTTTTATTAAGGATACTGAAAGAGAGATGGTATATATAGGTGGTGGAGCTGGTATGGCTCCATTAAGATCACACCTTTTCCATTTATTTCATACATTAAAGACTGGTAGGAAAGTTTCTTATTGGTATGGAGCTAGGTCTCTTAGGGAAATGTTTTATGATAGCCACTTCAAAAAGATAGCTGAAGAGTTCCCCAATTTTTCATACAATGTAGCTTTATCTGACCCCCTAGAAGTAGATAATTGGACTGGCTATACTGGCTTTATTCATCAAGTTGTCCTTGAAAATTATTTAGCAGAGCATGACGATCCTACAGAAATTGAGTATTACATGTGTGGCCCACCAATGATGAACTCTGCTGTAACAGGAATGTTGCATGATTTGGGTGTTGAAGATGATATGATTGATTTTGATGATTTTGGTGGTTAATCTTTTTTCAATACTTCTGTTTTACATTCTTTTTGATACTATTTGAGAAAATATAAAATATATCTCTTCTTATTTTTGATTTTACTTTCTTGTGCTGATAAGAAAAAGAAATTAACTATTTCTGGACAAACTATGGGTACTACATACTCAATTAAGTTAGTGGAAGAAAATGTAGACTCTATTTATATACACAATTCTATCGATAATATTTTGGAAGACATAAATAGTCAAATGTCAACATATATTGATAATAGTTGTATTAGTAGCTTTAATAACCTAGAAATTGGAGATAGTCTAAATGTAAAATTAGACTTTATCGATGTGTTTAATAAAGCTCAGTATTATCATTCATTGACAAATGGAATATTTGAAGTAACAATTAAGCCTCTAATTGACTTATGGGGATTCGAAAATAGTAATAATAGAACGAGTATTCCTGATTCTAGTTCAATTAAAAGCTCAGTAAGAAGTATTGGAATTAATAATATAGAACTTAGGGATGACTATCTATATAAGATAGATAATGTAAGCTTAGATTTCTCAGCTATAGCAAAAGGTTATGCTGTAGATAAGATCGCTATATTTCTAAAGCAAAACCAAATCTATAATTTTATGGTTGAAATCGGTGGCGAATTATCTTTATCTGGCTATAATTCGGAAAATAAAAAATGGAGCATTGGAGTCCAAAACCCTTCATTAAATAATATTTCATCTACATTAAATCTTTTGCTAACAAACAAAACTATTGCAACATCTGGAAATTATAGGAATTTTTTTACACATGAAGGTAAATCTTATAGTCATATTATTTCACCTATAACAGGATACCCAATAGATAATAATATTTTAAGCGTAACTGTGATTTCTGATCAATGTATAGATGCTGATGCTTTAGCAACGTCACTAATAATTATGAGCATTAAAGACGGCCTTACTCTTATCGATAAAATTGAAGGTACTGAGGTTTTTTACATCACAAAGGAAAATGAGAGTTTATATAGTGAAGGGTTTAAGAGTTTTGTTCGCTAATTGGAGATGAAAATTTACAGATTTTCTTTTCTATAGCTGTACATGAGCAAGATTTATCTTCACCTCCGCAAGATCCCTTAATCGTGTTGTTGAAAAAAAGACTTCCTAGGCTAAGAAGAAAAAAAGATGCACCAATAACAATAAAAGTGAAAAATAATTCCATAATTAATTTTAAATTAATTATGNATTAAATCAAAGAAATATTACATATGAAAAAAATTATTATATTATTATTTATTAATTCTCTTTTTGCTGCTGGAGGAGATCATCAAAATCCCATATTCAGCCTTCTTCATGCTATCCCTTTTCTTGGTATTTTATTATCTATAGCGATAATTCCCTTAATAAATCATCATTTTTGGGAACATAATTTTGGTAAAATTTCATTATTCTGGGCACTTTCTTTTATTATTCCTTTTTATTTGTTAGTTCATAGTTTTAGTGTTGTGTTTGAAGTTTTGCTACATACATTGACATTTGAGTATATCCCTTTCATTTTCTTGTTGTTAGCTTTATTTACTGTATCAGGGGGAATCTGTTTGAAAGGTAGTTTGGTAGGTACTCCAAAATTAAATTTAATGCTTTTAGGATTGGGAACATTTTTAGCATCATGGATGGGTACAACAGGCGCGGCAATGCTTTTGATTAGACCTTTATTAAGAGCTAATAAGTGGAGAGTTAATAAGGTCCATATAATTGTATTTTTTATATTTTTAGTAGCAAATATTGGTGGTTCATTGACCCCATTAGGTGATCCTCCTCTATTTCTTGGTTTTTTAAAAGGTATTGATTTTTTCTGGACAACAAAATATATGTTCTTACCAATGCTTTATGTCTCTTTAATTCTACTAACATTATTTTATTTTATCGATTCACATTATTATAAAAAAGAAACAAAAAAAACAGAAGAGACTACAGATTTAAAAACTATAGAAGTGACTGGAAAAATTAATTTTTTGTTTCTACTTGCTGTTATTTTTTCTGTCCTATTAAGTGGATTCTGGAACCCTCAATATCCAGTACATATTTATGGACATGTTTATATGGAGCTTCAGAATATTGTTAGAGACATTCTTTTATTAATTGTTACTTTNTTGAGTGTCAAATTCACCCCTTCAGAAGTAAGATCTCAGAATGGATTCACTTGGTTTCCTATTACTGAGGTAGCTAAGCTATTTATTGGTATATTTATAACAATTATACCAGTTCTAAGTATTTTGTCACAGGATGGGGGAGCTTTGCAATGGATTAAAGATTTATGTCATAATGATATGATGTACTTTTGGGTTACTGGTTTATTATCAGCTTTTTTAGATAATGCTCCAACATACCTAGTATTTTTTGATGTAGCAGGCGGAAATCCTGATATTCTGATGAACAAATTAAGTTCAACTTTACTTGCAATTTCTAGTGGTGCAGTATTTATGGGAGCATTTACATATATAGGAAATGCACCTAATTTTATGGTTAGAGCCATAGCTGAAGAGAATGGAGTGAAAATGCCTAGTTTCTTTGGTTTCATGGCTTGGTCATTTATTATTTTAGGTTTAACTTTTATGACGTATAGTATTATTTTCTTAGTTTAGGAGTTAGCAATATGTTTAAAAATATATTATGTCCAATTGATATGCAACCACGATCAAAAATGGCTCTAAGAAAAGCTATACATATTGCTCATCAGTTTAATTCAAATATTACTCTTTTAAATATTCATGAAGAATTTCTAAATAAGAAAGAAATGGTGATGTCCAGATTAAGTATTTCTGTTTTATCAGATGAATTTAGAAAAATTGCTATTGATGCAAAAAAAGACATGAAAAATCTTGTACATAATTTAGAGGCTGATGATATTAATTGTGATTATCTTCTTAGAGAAGGTAAACCATCAGAAATAATTATAAAAATCTCTGATGAAATAAATTCTGACTTAATTGTAATGGGTACTAATGGGAAAGATAGTTTTACTGATTTGATCCTTGGTAGCACTGCTCAAAAAGTTATCAATAAAGCCAGCTGCCCTGTGCTAGTTATNCCTAAAGGAAAGTAAAATGGACTATTGGAATCAATTATCAGATCTTATAAGTAAGTCCCATAAAATTATTTTATCCACGCATATTGATCCTGATGGAGATGGGTTGGGTTCAGAGGTAGCTTTTTATCTTTATTTGAAAAGTATTAATAAAGATGTTACAATATTAAATATATCTGATACTCCAAATAAATATAAATTTTTAGATAAAAATAATTATATAAATATATTTTCTAAAGATTATGAACATATAGTGGAAGAATCAGATCTTTTAATCGTTTTTGATTTAGGTGATTTTACTAGAATTGGTAAAATTGGTGATATTGTTATTGATAAAAATATAAGAGCTGTGAATATTGATCATCACCACCTTAGAGATGACTCAATGTATGAACTATCAATTGTTGATACCAAATCACCATCTACTACCTATATGATTTGGAAATATCTTAATAGCTTAGGTCTTTCAGAAAAGCCTCTAGAAGATGAAATGGCTCTTGCGCTGTATTCTGGGCTAGTAAATGATACTGGATCTTTTAGATATTCGTCAGTAACAAGCGAGTCTCACCTAATGGCAGCACATCTATTGAAGTCTAAAATTAATCCAAATGATGTTTTTTCAAATATTTATGAAAATATCAGTCTATCTAAAATTAAATTAAAGGCAGAATTAATTGATAATATTAAAATGTTTTACAATGGGGAAGTTGCTTACGCAGTAATATCACAATCAATGTTTACTAAAACAAATTCGAATCATACAGCTTCAGATGGTTTCAGTGAATTTATAAGAGGAATTCAAGGCGTTGAAATTGCATTCTGTATAACCGAAAGAGATAATGAGTATAAGATAAGTTTTAGATCTGATGGCAAATATTCAATAAATGATATAGCAGGTCTTTTTGGTGGCGGTGGTCATTACTATGCCGCAGGATGTAAAATCAAAAAAAATGATTTAGATAGTTCAATTGAAAAAATATTAAGAGAATGCAATAGGAAAATAAATAATGGCAATTAAAAGCGATAAGTGGATAAAAAAGATGTCCTCGGATCATGATATGATATCACCTTTTACCGATGAACAGATTAAGACTGGCACTATATCATATGGAGTCTCTTCTTATGGTTATGATATAAGAGTTGCAGATGAATACAAAATATTTACTAATGTAAATAACAGTATTATTGATCCAAAAAACTTTGATGCAAATTCATTTGTTGATTTTAAAGGCGATGTATGCATTGTACCTCCAAATAGTTTTGCTTTAGCAAGAAGTGTTGAATACTTTAAAATCCCTCGAAAAATACTTACTATTTGTGTAGGAAAATCAACTTATGCTAGATGTGGTATCATTGTCAATGTTACCCCATTTGAACCTGAGTGGGAAGGTTATGTGACTCTAGAAATTTCTAATACAACCCCCTTACCAGCAAAAATTTATTCAAATGAGGGATTATGCCAAGTTTTATTTTTTGAATCAGATGAAGATTGTGAAGTTTCTTATAAAGATAAAAGTGGTAAATATTTAAAACAGGTTGGNATAACATTGCCAAAAATAATAAAATGAAAATTACTATTGCTAAAAGTTCAGGTTATTGTTTTGGTGTAAGAGATGCTGTCAATCTTGCCTATGATGCCGCAGAGAAACATGGTGAAGTATATATGCTTGGAGATATTGTTCATAATGAAAACGTTGTAAAGGATTTGGAAGAAGCTGGAGCAAAAGTTGTAGATAAATTGGATGATATCCCAAAAGATAAACCCGTTCTTTTAAGAGCTCACGGAACAATTCAAGATACGTGGAAAAACGCAAAGAAAAAGAATTTAAATATAATTGATGCAACCTGCCCGCTTGTACATGAAATTCATCGTGAGGTAAAGATGCTTGAAGATGAAGGTCGTAAGATTGTTATTATTGGAGACCATGGTCATGATGAAGTTATGGCAATTGCTGATCAAGTTAAAAATCCAACAATTATATCTACGAAAGAAGAAGTTTCTTTGCTGAAACGAACTAGGAAGATTGGAGTTGTATCTCAATCAACACAGATGATTGAAAATGTCCAAGAGATAATAAATGCTCTAATGGTGAGAATTGTTGATATTAGATTTATTAATACAATTTGCTTCCCCACCAAGAGGAATCATGAACAAATAAAAGATTTAGCTAAAACATCTGATTTAATGATAATAATTGGATCATTCACAAGTGCAAACTCTAAGAGATTAACAGAGTTAGCTAAGCAAAGAAATGAAAATACTTTTCAAGTTACTTGTGCTTCTGATCTTAAAATTGAATGGTTTGAAAACATTAAGTCAGTTGGAATTAGTGCTGGTGCATCTACTCCAGATTATTTAATTAAAGGTGTTGAGAATAGAATAAATGAAATAAAGGAAACGTTAAATTAATGAAGAAAAATAGTTTTGAATTAAAAGTGGGTTTAGCAGAAATGCTTAAAGGCGGTGTTATAATGGATGTAACAGATGCAGAACAGGCAAAAATCGCTGAGAATGCTGGTGCAGTAGCAGTAATGGCTTTGGAGAGAATTCCAGCTGATATTAGAGCAGATGGTGGCGTTGCAAGAATGTCAAATTTAAAAATGATTAAAGAAATTCAGCAAACTGTATCAATCCCAGTTATGGCTAAGGTTAGAATTGGTCATGTACTTGAAGCTAAGATTTTAGAGGCTTTAGAGGTTGATTTTATAGATGAGAGTGAAGTCCTAACTCCAGCTGACAATGAACATCATATTTATAAAAATGATTTTAATGTACCTTTTGTCTGTGGAGCAAGAAACTTAGGTGAAGCTTTAAGGAGAGTCAATGAAGGTGCAGCTATGATGCGAACAAAAGGTGAAGCTGGATCTGGAAATATCGTTGAGGCGGTTACTCATATGAAAAGCATAACTGGCACTATTGCTGAACTAGCAAACTATAATGAAGATCAACTGAAACAATATTCAGAACAAGTTCATGTTCCTTTTGAATTGGTAAATCAAGTTGCGAAAGACCAGTCTCTGCCAGTTCCTAACTTTAGTGCTGGGGGAATAGCAACGCCTGCAGATGCAGCATTAATGATGCATCTAGGGGCGGAATCAGTTTTTGTTGGCTCAGGTATATTTAAGTCTTCAGACCCTAAGAACAGAGCTAAAGCAGTCGTTGAAGCAACTACTTATTACGATGATCCAAAAAAATTAGTTGAAATATCCATGGATTTAAAAGAAGCAATGGAAGGCTTAGAAATATCACAAATCCCTGAAGAAGAATTACTTCAAAATAGAGGTTGGTAATTGAATATTGGCGTTCTATCACTTCAAGGTGCTTTTTTAAAACACATGCATCTTTTAAAAAAAATTGGTGTAAATCCAGTT
Organism: bacterium TMED161; assembly: GCA_002171125.1. Lineage (GTDB taxonomy): Bacteria > Fidelibacterota > Marinisomatia > SCGC-AAA003-L08 > D37C17 > TMED161. The sequence continues at coordinate 124,953 of NHHK01000020.1, forward strand.
AATGTAAGATATAAAGATGATTTATTGAATTTGCATGGTTTAATAATACCTGGTGGAGAATCGACTGTTTTATCAAAACTTATTATTAAGCAATCACTTTATGAACCCCTGGAAAAATTTATTAGAAAATATCCTGTTTATGGAACATGTGCAGGACTTATTCTTCTTTCCAAGATTATTGAGAAAAATAAAATAGTTAAATCATTTGAAAANCTTGATATAACTATTAAAAGAAATGCTTGGGGTCGGCAGATTAATTCTTTTATCTCAAATCTTAAAATAAAAGAATTTGATAGCACATTTAAAGGAATATTTATAAGAGCGCCAAAGATTAATAAAGTATCTTCGAGCGTCGATATTCTTTCATCAATCAATAATAGTCCTGTAATGGTAAGACAAGATAATCTTCTTGGTACAACTTTTCATCCAGAACTTTCAAATGATGTCAGAATTCATAAATATTTTATAGGTATGATAGAATCATGTTAGAGAAAATTAATTCACCCAAAGATTTAAAAAATCTATCAATTGAAGAATTGCAAATTGTATCTAATGAGGTATCTGAATTAATCATAGATACAATTGAAGAGCATGGTGGTCATTATTCCTCTCCTCTTGGAGTTGTAGACTTGACTGTTGCTCTTCATCATTGCTATGACTCGCCAAACGATAAATTAGTATGGGATGTTGGGCATCAAGCATATGCTCATAAAATTTTAACAGGTCGAAGAGATAACTTTAAAACATTAAGACAAAAAGATGGAATAAGTGGTTTTTTAAAACGAAGNGAGTCTGTTCATGATGCGATTGGCGCTGGCCACTCAACAACTTCAATTTCTTCAGCTTTGGGGATTGCTCATGCAAGAGATCACAATAATAAAGATTTTAATGTAGTTTCAATTATCGGAGATGGAGCAATGACAGGTGGTATGGCCTACGAGGCTATGAACAATCTAGGCTTTCATAGAACTCAACAAACAATAATTCTCAATGATAATTCTAAATCAATATCTGCTAGCGTTGGTGCTCTTTCTAAGTATTTAAGTAAAATTATAACCAACCCTACTTACAATAAAATTAGATCAGATATATGGGATATAAGNGGAAAAATTCCAGTTGTATCTGAAACAATAAGAAAATTTTTAAAGAAATCCGAAGAAGGTATTAAAGGCTTCTTAACTCCTGGTATTTTGTTCGAAGAGCTAGGCATAAGATATATTGGACCAATTGATGGCCATGATATTGATGAAATGGTAAAAGTATTTAATAGTGTTAAAGAAATCAAAACTCCAGTTTTATTGCATGTTTTTACAAAAAAGGGAATAAAATCAACAAAAGCTGAAAAAGATTCAATAAAGTATTACAGTCTTTCAGGAATCAAAAAAGATAATAGTATTGGGGTATCCTATTCAGAAATAGTAGGTAAATCTTTAATTAAAGCAAATCCTAATAATAATAATTTTAAATGTATTACAGCTGCTATGGATATTGGTACTGGTATAAAAGAATTTTGTGAAAAATATCCAGATAAGTATATAGATGTTGGGATTGCAGAATCACATGCAGTTTCATATGCTTCTGGTTTATCAACTGAAGGTGTAGTACCAGTTATTACAATTTATTCAACGTTTATGCAAAGAGCCTACGATCAAATTATGCATGATATTTTACTTCAAGGCTTACCAGCTGTATTCTGTATGGATAGAGCAGGACTTGTAGGACCAGATGGTCCAACTCATCATGGTGTATTTGATATTTCTATGCTAAATTCATTACCCAATATAGTAATATCAGCACCCAAAGATGGGAATGAACTTTCTAACTTAATTTATACAGGAATTTTGTCTGGTAAAGCATTTGCAATTAGATACCCAAAAGGTAAATGCGCATCATACGATATGAGCGCTTCACAAAATTGTATAGAAATAGGTCAATGGGAGAAATTGGTCAAAGGCTCAAAAGTAGCGTTATTAGCAACAGGAAGTATGGTTGATCCATGCATTAGAATAAAAGATAAAGTTTCACAATTTTTAGGAACTGAGGTCACTGTTGTAAATTCAAGATTTATAAAGCCTATAGATACAAAAATGATAGATAACCTAATTAAAGATCATCAATATTTTTTCACTTTTGAAGAAGGAAGTTTAATAGGAGGTTTTGGTTCTTCAGTTTTGCAATATATTTCTGAAAAAAATAAAACTGTTAAAGTTTTCAATAAGGGTATTAAAGATAACTTTATAGAGCATGGAACTAGAACAGAGTTGCTAAAAATAGCAGAATTAGATGATGATTCTTTAATTAATTATATAAGAAATAATATTCAATGACAGATAAAAAAGAAAAATGGTTAAAATCATATAAAAATTCAAAATTTAGAGAATATTCATTTGATACAGCCTCAGGTAGAAAAATTGATCCTATTTATTCAGATAAAGTCATTTCAGAAGAAATAGAATATCCTGGTTCGTATCCATATACAAGAGGTATACATGCTAATATGTATAGAGGGAAATTATGGACAATGAGGCAATTCTCTGGTTTTGGTGCTCCGGAAGAAACAAATAAGAGATTTAAATTTTTATTAGATAATGGACAGACAGGTCTATCTACGGCATTTGACATGCCAACATTAATGGGTTACGATGCCGACCATCCAATCTCAGATGGAGAGGTGGGCCATTGTGGTGTAAATATTTCATCATTAAAAGATATGGAAGTATTATTTAATGGGATTGATTTATCAAAAGTTAGTGTATCTATGACTATTAATGGGCCTGCAATTATTATTTTTGGGTTTTATATTGCATTAGCCATGAAGAAAAATATTGACCTAAATAAATTAAATGGAACACTACAAAATGATATTTTAAAAGAATATATTGCTCAGAAAGAATGGATATATCCTCCAAAAGAATCTATAAAAATAATCACAGATATGATCCAATATTGCTGTGAAAATGTTCCTAAATATAATACAGTATCAGTTAGTGGATATCATATAAGGGAGGCTGGATCTACGGCAGCTCAAGAACTAGCATTTACATTAGCTAACGGTTTTTGTTATGTTGACAGTTGCATTGAAGCGGGAATGAGTGTNGATGATTTTGCTCCTCGACTTTCATTCTTTTTTAATTCACACTTAGACTTCTTTGAAGAGATAGCAAAATTTAGAGCAGCTAGAAGAATTTGGTCTAAGGAGATGAAAAGACGATATAATCCTAAAAATCCAAAATCATTAATGTTAAGGTTTCATACCCAAACAGCAGGATTTTCACTGACTGCTCAACAACCTGAAAACAATATTACAAGAACATCTTTACAAGCCTTAGCTGCTGTTTTGGGGGGGACTCAGTCGCTTCATACAAATTCTATGGATGAAACTCTAGCTCTACCATCTGAGAAAGCAGCAGAAATTGCTTTAAGGAGTCAGCAAATAATAGCCTATGAAACTGGAGTTACAAATACAGCAGATCCATTAGGTGGCTCGTGGTTTGTTGAAAGTCTTACAGATGAATTAGAAAAAGATACTTATGAATACTTTGATAAAATTGATAATCAAGGTGGAGTTGTTCAAGCTATNGAAAACTCATATTTTCAACGTGAAATTTCTCAAGCTTCATCAGATTATCAAGCAAAAGTAGACAAAAAGGAAAGATTTATTGTTGGTGTAAATTCTTTTATAAAAGAAAATGAAGAAGTTGATATTCCAATTTTAGAAATAAGATCAGAGGTTCAAAAAGAACAAATTGAAAGGCTCAATAAAGTAAAAGAAGAAAGAAATAATGAAAAGGTAAATAAATTATTAAAAAAAAATAACTCAAACTGCTCAAGATGGAGGAAATGTTATGCATCCTATTATAGAAGCCTCTTTAGAATATGCTACTTTAGGAGAAATAGTTGATGCGATGAAAGTAGTCTATGGTGAGTGGACAGAGAATATTAGTATATAGAAATGAGTGTAGAAAAATATAAAAAAATATTTAAGCAAAAACGTAATTATAGTATTGGAGTTGAAGAAGAGTTTATGATTTGTAATCCTGAAAATGGAGAGCTTGTTAATAAAGCAAATGATATAATGACTTCTGTATCTAATAAAGATAGATATTCATATGAGTTATTATTATCTGAAATTGAAACAAATACTCCAATTTGTGATAATGTAGATTCAGCAATAGTGGAACTTTCAAAAAATCGAAAAGAATTAAAAGATATTGGTAAAATTAATGATTTTAATATTGGCATAAGTGGCACTCATCCTAAGGCTATGGCAGTTAATCAAAAATTTGTTGATAATTCATCATATAATTGGGTCGCAGATCAATTAAAGTTTTATGCAAAACGCAATATAACCTTTTCAACTCATATTCACATTTCAGTAGATGATCCAGAACGAGCTATTAAAATTACTAATGCAACTAGACGTTGGATTCCAGCTCTTCTAGCTTTAAGCTGCAATTCACCATTTTTTGAAGGACAAAATACAGGTTTCAAGTCTTCAAGAAGCATGCAGTTTGGAGCCTTCCCTAGGACTAATATTCCTGTTAAAATTGAATCCTTTGACTCTTATTATAATTTAGTGAATACATTAATAGATACTAATTCAATACAAAAACCTAGACAGATATGGTGGAAAATTAGACCACACCTCGATTATGGAACTTTAGAATATAGAATATGTGATGTTCAGCGTTCTTTAAAAAGAACAAAAATGCTTATTGCATTAATTCAGGCTTTAGTGCATTCTTATGATACTATGGTAACTTATAATAATAATTTAGAAGATATGAATTATGAGATATTAAATGATACATTCTGGAAATCAATGAGATTTAATTTTGATGTTCCAATTACTGATTGTTTTGATGGAACTAGATTAACAATGAAAGATTATATTTATAAAATGATTGATTCTATACATCTTTCCCTAAGTGACCTAGGTAATAGCGATGTATTAAATACCCTCGAAGATATATTTACTTTGGGTACTGAGGCTGATGAGCAAATTAAACATGTAGAGAATAATGATTTGGATAGTCTTTTATTATATTTAATGAATAAAGTTGAATATGACATCTAATTTAGGAGGAAATTAATATGTCAAANAAAATAGTTCACGTTGTAGGCACTGGAACAATAGGTGAACCCTTAATTGGCTTGCTATGTGATTTTAAAGAGCAGCTTGGAATAGATCATGTTACTTTCCATAAAAACACACCTTTAACTACTGACAGATCTAAAGTTATAAGTTTAACTAAGAGAGGGGCAAGATTATCAACCGATAGTGATAAGTTTGATGGGTTTAAAGCTATTGGCTTAAAACCAGAATATACAACAGAGGAAGCGATTGAACGTGCTTCAGTTGTTATTGATTGCACCCCTTCAGGATTTGGTCATGCCAATAAAGCTAAATACTATGATGAATTTTCTAATAACACACTTGGATTCGTTGCTCAAGGTAGCGAATTTGGATTTGGAAAACCATATGCTAGAGGTATAAATGATCAAACTTTAATAAAAGGTGAAGATCAATTTATTCAAGTTGTATCCTGCAATACACATAATTTATCAACTCTTGTTGATACTGTTGCTCTTTCAGAAGGTGAAGATAATCTTATTGATGGAAGGTTTTTATTAATAAGAAGAGCTAACGATGTAAGTCAATCTGGAAAATTTATACCTGCACCAGAAGTAGGTTCTCATAAAGATGCAGAGTATGGCACTCATCATGCAAGAGATGCTGCATTATTATTTAAAACTAGAAATTTAAACTTACCTTTATTCTCATCAGCAATGAAAGTGAACTCTCAATATATGCATCTTCTTCACTTTTCGATGAAATTAAAAAGAGAAACATCTATGGAAAATCTTCTAGAAAAACTCGAAGCAAATGACAGAATATCTCTTACTGATAAAACTAACTCATGTGAAGTTTTTTCTTTTGGAAGAGATCATGGTCATTTTGGTAGAATATTAAATCAAACAGTTATTTCGAAACCATCTCTAAATTTAAAAAATGGTACAGAATTCACTGGATTTTGCTTTACGCCTCAAGATGGAAATTCTCTTTTGAGTTCAATATCAATAGCAGAATGGTTTATGTATCCCAATTCATATGAAGAGAAAATACAATGCCTCAAGCCTTATTTCTTTGATGAAGTTTAATTAATCGTATATAGCAGTTTGTATATTATTGAATAAAGAGCTATTAAATGACCTTATATGAACTAAAAAACAAAAGACTACTTATAGCTCTTTCTGGTGGTATTGACAGCGTCTATATGTATCATTTAATTGCCAGTAAAAGCTATTTGAAATCTTTAGATATAGCAATAGTGCATGTAAACTATAATACTAGCAGTCATTCTATAAATGCATATCATTTATGTAGAGAAATTGCAATTAAAAACAAGCATAAATTCTATTATAAATCTGTAAAAATATCATCAGATAAAAATTTTGAAAATGAAGCAAGAAAAATTAGATATAATTTGTTCGAATCAATTGCAATTATTGATAAATATGATCACATTCTTGTAGGACACAATAAAAATGATTTAATTGAAACTTTATTGATGAAAAACTATCCATCTGATGATTATGCATCTATTCCGTTTAGTAAAAATGATGATTTTATATTTCGCCCACTTTTAAATATGTATAGATATCAAATAGAAGAGGAAATTAAACAAAAAAAATATAATTTCATTGAAGACCCCAGTAATAAGGACATATCGTTTCAAAGAAATAAAATAAGGCATGAAATTTTACCTATATTAAATGATAAAGATAAAATTTTATCAAAAATAATGAATTGCTATGAAATCAACTTTTCTAAATATAAAGATTCAATCCAGTTGTATAAAAAATGCATAAATAAGCATATATATTTTGAAACGAATATTTTAATAGATAGAGAATTTGCATCAAAATTAAGTGTCAAGAAATTAAAACTATTCATTCAGGCTTCAATAAATAATCAATATAAGATTTTCTGCTCAAAATCTAATATTTTTTGGTCTGAGTTATTGGGTTTAATAAAGTCTAATAAAAATGATATATATAAAATGATTACTAATAGAATTATAATTTATTTATCCTACGATTACATTAAAATATACAATTTACCAGATAGGGCTTACTGTAATAAAATAACTGATGGTAGTACCTGGCTTAATTATCAGTTTTCATTAGATACTTACAGATCAGATGACAANATACAATTTGATAAAAATATTTTTCTTATACCAAAGAAAAAATATGAAGAAGGTCTTTATGTTAGAAAATGGCAAGATGGAGATTTCTATAAAATATCTAATAATCATAAAAAGCTTGTTTCAAAATTGTTTAATGATAAAAAAATAAATAAGATTGAGCGGAGCAGCTATCCCGTAATCTTTTCAAATAATTCAATTGTTTGGGTGCCAGGACTAGCTCATTCTGATAATAACTATTCTAATTATAATAACCTACTTGCTATTACTTGTGAAAGGAAAGATTAATGAAAGAATATATTGATGAAAAAAAAATAAAAGAAAGAGTAAAAAGTCTAGGTGAATCGATAACAAATAAATATAAAGATAAAAATGAATTAACAATTTTATGCGTACTAAAGGGTTCTTTTATTTTTCTAGCTGACCTTGTTAGAGAAATTGAATTAGATTTATCAATTGAGTTTATTGACATCTCTTCATATAATGGGATAAATAGAGGAGAACTAATATTAAATAAAGATATAAGTTTTAATGTTGAAAACAAAAATATTTTAATAGTAGAAGATATAGTTGATAGCGGAAATACTATTAATTTTATATTCGAACATGTAAATGAGAAAAAACCAAAATCTGTAAAAATAGCAACGTTATTTTTTAAGCCAGAAGCATATAATTTTAATATGAAAATTGCTTGGATAGGTTTTAATATTAGTAATGAATTTATTGTTGGATATGGCCTCGACCACAATGAGATTCATAGAAATAAAAAATCTATATACATATTAGAAGATGAATAAGAAAAATAAAAAACCAGAAAATAAAGTTTTAAATACAATCCTTAGTAATATTTTTATTTGGATAGTTATTGTAGTCGTTGCTTTTTCAATTGCAAGTAACTTTTCAACATACGAAAAGATTAANAATGTTAGTTACAATGAATATAAAAAATTAATTGAAAATAGAGAAATCTCTGCAGCCACACTAACAGGAAATAATTTTAAGGGTGAACTAAATAGTGAGATCTCCATTGAAGATGATAATGGAAGAATTACTACATATAATTTTATTTCCATAGAGTTACCAGAAGCTACAATAGATCAAGCTGATTTTTGGGTAGAAAATGGAATTGAAGTTAAAATAATCAAAGAAACCATGAGTGCTTTTGATTATCTAATACAGTTCTCCCCTTGGCTATTAATAATTTTGTTTTGGTTTTTTATAATGAGAAGAATGAACGGTGCTGGTGGTCAAGGAGGAATTTTTAGTTTTGCTAAAAGTAAGGCAACCCTAATATCTTCAAATAATCCAAAGATAACCTTTAAAGATGTTGCTGGATGNGATGAAGCTAAAGTAGAATTAAAAGAAATAGTAGATTTTTTAAAGAATTCTTCAAAGTATAAAAAGGTTGGTGCGAAAATTCCTAAGGGTGCTCTTTTGTTAGGACCTCCAGGTACAGGTAAGACTTTACTTGCAAAAGCTGTCTCAGGTGAAGCCAAGGTTCCCTTTTTTAGTATAAGTGGAGCTGAGTTTGTTGAAATGTTTGTGGGTATTGGCGCAAGTAGAGTTAGAGATTTGTTTNATCAGGCCAAAAAAAGTTCTCCTAGCATCATTTTTATAGATGAAATTGATGCAGTTGGTAGACAAAGAGGTGCGGGTTTAGGTGGAGGTCACGATGAGCGTGAGCAAACCTTAAACCAGATTCTTGTCGAAATGGATGGTTTTAACACAAATGATAATGTTATTTTGCTTGCAGCTACAAATCGACCCGATGTACTTGATAAAGCACTTCTTAGGCCAGGTAGATTTGATAGACAAATAGTTGTTGATGCGCCATCAATGATTGGAAGGGAACAGATTTTAAAAATACATACCAAAAAAATTAAAATTGATAAAGATGTAGATTTAAAAACTATAGCAAATACAGCCGTTGGTTTAGTTGGAGCGGATCTTGAAAACCTTGTAAATGAGGCTGCTCTTTTAGCAGCTAGGCAAGGCTCCAAAACAGTAAGAATGGTACATTTTGAAGATGCAAAAGACAAAGTTATGCTTGGGGTCGAACGAAAAAGCATGGTTATAACTGATAGAGATCGAAAAATTACAGCTTATCATGAATCTGGACATGCATTAGTAGCTTACTATACAGAAAATGCAGATCCAGTCCATAAAGTAACAATAGTTCCTAGAGGACAAGCTTTGGGAGTTACAGCTCAACTTCCAGTAGAGGATAAATACAATTATTCAAAAAAATATTTATTAGGTAGATTAGATATTTTAATGGGTGGAAGATGCGCTGAAAACATAATATTTAAAGATTGTACTACAGGAGCTGGAAATGATATTGCAGTAGCTACTGATATTGCTAAAAAAATGGTTTGNGAGTGGGGAATGAGTGAAACAATCGGTCCATTAAAAATTGGAAGGGCCAATGAAGAAGTTTTCTTAGGAAAGGATTACAATGAAAATAGAAATACTAGCGACCATGTTTCAGAGCTAATAGATAATGAAATATCAAAGCTAATAAAAAATGCAGAATCCAATGCTACTAATATTATTAATTCAAATATTGATAAGTTACACGATCTAACCAACGCACTATTAAATCTTGATACTATAGATTCAAAAGAATTTAATGATATTTTAAAAAATGGATATTCTCCAGACAACAAAGATTCAGAATCATCTGAAACCAATATTGATTCTAAAAAAAAATCTAGAAGAACTTCAAAGACAGTAATCAAAGAAAGCTGAATCCTTTGGATTACAAACCACAGATAATGGGTATTTTAAATATTACCCCCGATTCCTTTTTTGATGGAAACCCTTCATTCAGTGAAAATATCTTTCACAATTCTCTAAAAGATTTAAGTAATGCTGATATTATTGATATTGGATGTGAATCTTCAAGGCCAGGAGCTAATCCAGTAGATGAAAAAGAAGAATTAAAGAGATTAGAATTAATTTTACCATATCTATCCAATTTAGAAAATATAAAGTTATCTATTGATACATATAAACCAAATGTCGCAAAATATGCACTTTTAAATGGTTTTAAAATAATAAATGATATAAAAGCCGGATCAGATTCCTTGGATATGTTTGAAGTTGCATCTAGTAGTAATGCAGAGCTTATTTTAATGCACATGAAAGGTGTTCCACAGAATATGCAAAATAATCCTAATTATGATAATATTATTGATGAAATAAGTTTCTTTTTAAATAATAGGGCTGAACAAGCTATAAAGTATGGTATCAGTGAAGAAAATATTATTATTGATCCAGGTATTGGATTTGGAAAAACATACTCAGATAATATAGAAATTATTACAAGAATATCAGAATTTAAAAAATTAGGCTTCAGAATTCTTTTAGGGCATAGTAGAAAATCTTTCTTAATTCAAGATAATGATTCCCCGAAAGATAGATTAAGTCCTACTATAGCTATATCAACATATGCGTTTATGAAAAAAGTTGATATTATACGCGTACATGACGTCTATGAAAATAAAAAAGCAATGAATGTAATTACAAAAATTATGAAGTAATGANAAAAGAAGATTATATATCAAAATTTTTAAATATCAAAAAAAGATATAAAGAATTAATTGACAACATAGATTATAATTTTTTGACATCTGAAAAATCAAAATATCAAGAAAAAACTAGTGAGCCAGATTTTTGGGAAGATAATAGTGCGGCAAAAAAAATACTTAAAATTATAAGTTCTTATGAAAAGGAAATTGACGAATATAATTTAATTAAACAAAGTTTTGATGATATCTCTACAAACTGTGACCTACTAGAGTTAGGTGAAGAAATAAATGANGAAATGATTACCACAGGGCAAAACTTTTTTTCACTTCTAGATAAATATGAAACTAGAAAAATGCTTAGCAATGAAAATGATAAACTTGGAGCTATAATTTCAATTCATCCTGGTGCAGGAGGTGTAGAATCTCAAGACTGGGTAAAAATGCTATTTAGAATGTATACTCGATGGTTAGAGTCAAATAAATACAGTTATAAAATAGTCGATTTGCAAGATGGAGATGAGGGTGGACTTAAAGAAGCAACAATTGAAATAGACGAACAGTATTTATATGGACAACTATCTTCAGAATCTGGAGTTCATAGATTAGTAAGAATTTCTCCATTTGATTCAAACTCAAGAAGGCATACATCATTTGCTGCTGTTTTTATATTTCCAATTGTATCAGATGAGATTGATATTAGCATTTCTGATTCTGATTTGAGAATAGATACATATAGAGCTAGTGGTGCAGGAGGTCAGCATGTTAATAAAACAGATTCGGCTGTAAGGATTACTCATTTACAAACAGGAATCGTAGTTCAATGTCAAAATCAAAGAAGTCAATTGAAAAATAAGCAAACAGCAATTAAATTATTGAAATCAAAGTTATTCCAATATGAATTAGATTCTAAGAATTCCGATTTAGAAAAAATGACAAACGATAAAAAAAGTATTGAATGGGGAAGCCAAATCAGATCATATGTTTTTCATCCATACAATATGGTTAAAGATCATAGGACTAAACATGAAACTTCAAATACTACTTCGGTAATGGATGGTAATATTGATAAATTTATAAGAAAATTTTTACTTAATAGAATGGAGCAACAGTGACAGATAAAAAAAAGATAGATGAATTAATAAATGTGCGAATTGATAAGTTGAATAATTTAAAAGATTCTGGCATTGAACCATATCCACATAGTTATTCAGCTACTAAATCAATAAAAGAGATAAAAGATAATGAAGATCAGCTTATTAAAGATAATGAGACTTTATCTGCTTGTGGCAGAATAGTCTCAATAAGACAATTAGGTAAAATTCTGTTTATTAATATCCAATCTGATTTCGATAGATTGCAATGCTACATATCAAATAAGAATATGCACTTAGATGAAGAGCAATATAAAACTTTAATTAACAATATTGATATTGGAGATATTGTAGGAATAAAGGGACAAATGTTCTACACTAAAACAAATGAATACACATTGAAATGTNATGTTTTTACACTTTTAAGCAAAAGTATACGTCCTCTTCCAAATTTAAAACAAAAAGAAGGAGAGTCTTTTAATGCATTTGACGATAAGGAGTTAAGATATAGAAATAGACATTTAGACTTTATCGCAAATCCAGAAAATAAAGAAATATTTGTCCTTAGACATCAAATAATAAATTCATTTAGAGATTTTCTTAATAAAAAATCATTCATTGAAGCTGAAACTCCTGTCTTACAGCCTATTTATGGCGGTGCGAATGCTCGACCTTTTACAACTCATCATCATACCCTAAATGAAAAATTATATTTAAGAATTGCTGTAGAATTATATTTGAAAAGATTGATTATTGGTGGTTTTGACAAAGTATATGAAATAAGTAAAAATTTTAGAAATGAAGGTATGGATAGAAGCCATAATCCTGAATTTACTATGCTAGAATTCTATCAAAGCTATTCTGATGTTTATGGCGTCATGGATCTTACAGAAAATATGATTAGGTCTGTTGCAAATACAATATCAACTAGTACTATTTCTTATGATGGCAATACAATTGATTTTTCTAAACCATTTAGACAGATTACTTTAAATGAACTTTTTGAAAAAGAGTTTAAAATTAAAAATCTATTATCGAATGAGATAAAATTACGAGAGATATCATCAAGCTTAAACTTAGATGAAGGATATGATATGGGAAAAATTATTGATAAAATTTTCTCTTTAAAAATCGAACCAAAATTAATTCAACCAACATTTGTTCTAGATTATCCAAAAATACTTTCACCTTTAAGTAAAATAAAAAGAGACCAAGAAAATGATATTGTTGAAAGGTTTGAATTATTTATTGGTGGTATGGAGATAGCTAATGCTTTTTCTGANCTTAACGATCCTATTGATCAAAGAGAAAGGTTTACGGCACAAGAAAAACTAAAAGATAAAGGGGATGAGGAGGCACAAGTTTTAGATGAGAATTTCCTAGAAGCAATTGAATCAGGAATGCCTCCCACAGGTGGAGTAGGTATTGGTATTGATAGAGTTGTTATGATTTTAACTGGAAACACTTCCATCAAAGATGTAATATTATTTCCTGCCATGAGGAATCTAAGCTCTTAATGAACCTAGTTCATGTTGCTAAAAGATTTATATTTTCTTCCAAGAATTTCTCTTATACAAATATATCTCTNTATTTATCAATTTTAACTTTTGCATTATCTATAGCTATATCCTTAATTGTAATGGGAGTTTCGAGATCTTATAAAAGTGATATTGAAATTCGCCTACAATCAATAGAACCAGATCTTAAAATAATCAATAAAAATAGTAAATTTCTAGACCTCAACTTAATAGATAAAATTATTTTAGAATTAGATTCTATATCTGTAAATAATCCTAATTTATCGTATAGTCGTTTTAGAGAAGATTATTTGATGATAAAATCATCAGAAATATCAAAGGGGCTATTTTCTTTTTCCTTTGAAAAACATCCATCTGTTTTTTTTGATTTCCTAAGGACTGATGAAGCTCTAGATAACTATTTATACATTAGTGATCGGTTTCGTAAAAACAATAGCTTAGAATTAAGCAAAAATATAACATTATTCAATATTCAGGAGATGATAGAGGATGAGACTCTGCGCGCTAACTCTTTTCTTGTTTCAGACATTTTTTTTAGTGATTTACCCATTTTTGATAATAATGTAATTTTTATTTCACCTCAATATCATTCAACACTTTATAATAATAGTAATCAATCAACTGGAATAGTTATTGATGGTATTGATCAAAATGAAATAAATATAATAAAGAATAAGTTTCTTTATGATTCCATTGATTTTATTACTTGGAAGGATAAACATGCAAATACACTCTATTGGCTGACAATTTTTACTAATCCAATATATTTAATAGTTATTTTTATGATAATATTATCAATTATATATCAATTGTTTGCAAATTGGCTTTTGATATATGATAAATCAAATTCTCTATATCAATTAAGATTGCTAGGTATATCAGATAATAAAATAAAAATTATAAATATATATATTTCCCTTTCAATATTATTTATATCTTTATTTTTGGGGTATATAATCGCAGTATTGATGTCATTTCTTCAAAATCAATTTTCAATTATATCNGTTGATCCCTATATATATATAGTCAGTGAATTATNTTCTAAAATATTGCTATCAGATTTTATAATAATTTCAATAATATCATGTGTAACAGTTGTTGCTTCAACCTTATTACTGTATAATAAGAGAAAGCTTTTCGATGTCAGGAGTTAGATGATATATATATATCAAATTTTATCACGAATTAACTCAGAAAGAAGATTATCCTTTTATCTACCTTGGTTAGGAATTTTTATTGGTACAATTTTTTTCCTATTAGTAGATACGGTTATGTCAGGTATGGAAAATGAAATATTTTCAAAACTTAAAAAAATAGATTCAGGAGCAAAAATTTATCCTAATACGAATACAGACTCNATAACTATTGAAAAGTTTCTTAAAAAAAATAATATTACATATAAAGAATGTATTAATCGCGATGTAATAATTGGCAACTCGATAAATCAATCAATGGCCAAGTTAATTTTGTGTGATGAAACTTTTAAAGATGATTATTTTAAAATAGGGTCTACTATGTCATCAAAATTAAATATTTGGAAGGAAGATACATTAACTCTTTATTCTCCTTTAGATGTACAGCTTTCTACGTTACTTTTTCCCATTGAAGAAATATCTGTATCAAGTATATTTAATGTTCCAGTGCTAGATTTTGATAATATTTATATATTTTCAAATAATCAAAAATTAATATCAAAAATTAAAGGAGATATCTTCTTTATTATTGAAGATAATATTTCTATAAAAGAATATATTTGTGATTCTTTTCCCGAAATAAAAATAAGTAATTATTTAGATGATTATTCCTCTTTAGTCAATGCAATACATCTTGAAACAAATATGTATCGTACCTTCTCATTTTTATTGATTCTTATATCGAGCCTTGGATTATTTACAACATTGAATTATTCTATTGTAAATAAAAGAAATAGTTTTATTTCATTAAATAATATCGGAATAAAATTTTCATTTATAAGACGTAATGCATATTTACTATTAACTACATTAGCAGCATCTTCAACAATCTTAGGAATTATTTTTACCTATTTAACCATTAAGTTGGGGTTATGGGATCCACTTATTGCCGAATTATTTCCCAAGGAAATATTTTATAAATTTAATCTAATAATAAGCTTTAATAATGCACTTTTAATTTTATTAATAAATGTATTTGTTGTTTTATTTTCTATTATTATCCCACTAAATGCTATACATTATTCTTTNAAAAGTCAAACTGATTATTCTTAATGAGCTTACTAAAAATTGAAAAAATAAATAAATCATTCCTTGATGGCGATAATGAATTAAATGTTCTTAGTAATATATCTATAAACATTGAATCCAATCAGATTGTTATATTGATGGGACCTAGCGGTGCTGGAAAGACTACATTATTGAATTTAATATCACATATTGAAACATATGATAGCGGTAAAATAGAATTTGATAATAATAAATTAAATATGACTAATGATAATCTAAGAAAAAGTTTTCTAGGACTTATTTTACAAAAACACAACCTACTTCCAGAGTTTACTGTATTAGAAAATCTTACTATTCCTTTTGAATTAAATAAAGTACAAAATCATCATAATCCAATTGATTTATTGAAAACCTTTTCTTTAGATAGTAAAATCAACAACTATCCAAATGAGCTATCTGCAGGAGAAGCTCAAAGAATTTCACTGCTAAGAGCTATTATAAATAAGCCAAAAATAATTTTAGCTGATGAACCCACCGCTAATCTTGATTATGAAAATCTTCAAATAATCTGTGATTTCATTGTAGACATTAAAAAGAAATACTCATCTTCATTTCTAATAGCAACTCATGATGAAAGATTATGTGATTTAGCTGACAAAATATTATATTTAGATAATGGTAAATTATCAGAAAGAAAGAAGAATCAAATATGAATGAAAATTTTTCAGAAGGAATAAAAAATATTCTTAAATATGCCAGTTTAGAAGCTAAGCGTCTTAATTCTAAATCTGTTGCTCCGGAACATTTGCTATTGGGTATTATAAAAGATAAAGATGGCCAGGCGAATAAAATGTTAAGATCTTTGGGTTGCGAATTGAAAGAAATGTCTCTGATGGTATCAGATTTATTGAAAGCAGATAAAAAAAATAGNTTAGAAATTGAAAATTTAAAGTTAACTCAAGATAGTGAAAAAATAATTAGAAACACATTTTCAGAAACAAATAAGAATAATAGACAAAGTGCTAATCAAATTGATTTGCTATTAACATTAGTAAAAACCCCCACCGGTATTTTAAAAGATGTAGTAAATTTCTATTCTGTCGATTACGATGTGATTAAATCATATATAGATATCGATAGTGGATCTAAAAAACTAAAGCCCAAACCTCATGAAGAAAGCAAAACACCTACTTTGGATTTATTTAGCAGGGACGTTACAGCAATAGCGCAATCAGGAAATCTTGACCCTATAATAGGAAGGGAAGTCGAAATTGAGAGGCTGGCTCAAATTTTATCTAGAAGGAAAAAGAACAACCCTGTTTTAATTGGAGAGCCTGGCGTAGGTAAGACTGCAATTGTTGAGGGACTTGCAATAAGGATAATCAATAAATTAGTCCCAAGAATCTTATGGGGTGAGCGAGTATTATCTCTTGACTTAGCTGGACTTATTGCAGGAACTAAATATCGAGGTCAGTTCGAAGAGAGAATGAAAAATTTAATCTCTGAACTTGAGTCGCTTTCAAACACAATAATTTTTATTGATGAACTTCATACTATTGTCGGCGCAGGAGCAACTACTGGTTCACTAGATGCCGCTAACCTTTTTAAGCCAGCATTNGCTCGAGGAGAAATACAAATTATAGGTGCAACAACTTTAAATGAATATCGAAAATTTATTGAGAAAGATGGAGCTTTAGAAAGGAGATTTCAAAAAATTATTATTAATCAGCCATCTTTAGATGATACAGTAAAAATTTTAAATGGCATAAAAGAAAAATATGAAGTTCATCATAACGTGAAAATATCTGATTCTGCAATTAGTGCTTGCGTAGAGCTAAGTGATAGATATATTACAGACCGACATTTACCAGATAAGGCAATTGATGTAATGGATGAAGCCGGATCTCGACTCAGAATATCAAATGTAGATATCCCAGATGAAATAGTAATCGCAGAGAAGCAAATTGAAAAATTAAATAAACAAAAAGAGAAGGCTATTAGCTCACAAGATTTTGAAAAGGCTGCAACAATAAGAGATAAACAAAGAAAAGTAAAAGATAAGCTAGATAAGTTTAAATTTAATTGGCAGAATAATACACAAAAAAATATTCCAATTATTAATGAAGAAGACGTAGCTGATGTTGTTTCAATGATAACAGGAATTCCTTTGTCTAAAGTTGCAACTTCAGAAAGTCAAAAGTTGCTTGAAATGGATAGCGAATTAAAGAAAAATNTTATAGGTCAAGATGAAGCTATTATAAAAGTAACGAATGCAATTCAAAGAGCAAGGGCTGGTTTAAAAAACCCAAAGCATCCTATCGGTTCTTTTATGTTCTTTGGTCCTACAGGAGTCGGTAAAACTGAATTGGCAAAGAAAATTTCAGAATATTTATTTACAAAAGAAGAGTCTTTAATCAAAATCGATATGTCTGAGTATATGGAAAGATATAATGTATCTAGATTGATTGGCGCTCCTCCAGGATATGTAGGTTACGATGAGGGTGGACAATTAACTGAAAAAGTTAGGCGCAATCCTTATTCAGTAATTTTATTTGATGAAATAGAAAAAGCCCATAGTGATGTATTTAATATTTTATTACAAGTCTTAGATGAAGGACGTCTAACAGACTCACTAGGAAGAGTGATTGATTTTCGAAACACAATAATTATTATGACATCAAATGTGGGCACAAAATCTATAAGCTCATCTACATTAGGTTTTTCAACTTCCGATAAAGAAGACATTAAGAGAAAGACATCTCAAATAACAGAAGAAATAAATAGGTATTTTCGACCTGAATTTTTAAATAGAATAGACGATCTAATAATTTTTAATTCACTTGAGAAAGAACACCTTTATAAAATTATTGATTTACAGCTAGATGATCTCAGAAATAATTTATTAAAAAAGAATAATAAGATTAGATTTACAAAAAGTGTAAAGGATTTTTTATTGAAAGATGGTTCTCATAGGCAGTGGGGAGCTCGTCCTATAAGGCGAATCATTCAAAATGAAATTGAAAATGCCATTTCAACAAAGTTTTTATTGAATGAATTTGTAGATGCGGCTACAATTTCAGTAAAAGTTCAAGATGAAAGTTTAATTTTTACACAATTTACCAAACCTCGAAAATCAAAGAAAAAGAAAAAAACTGCCAAAATGTCTGATTGATACTTTTNAAGTATGAATAAATGTCGTTTTTCTGCTAATTGGCATCAATATTGTAGTATTAATATAAAGATTATATTAAGGAGCAATGATGTCAAAAATTATAGGAATTGATTTAGGTACAACTAACAGCTGTGTTGCAGTAATGGAAGGTACTAATCCTACGGTTATAGCAAACTCTGAAGGAGATAGGACGACACCTTCAGTTGTTGCATTTACAGATAAAGATGAAAGATTAATAGGTATAACTGCAAAAAATCAAGCAGTAACAAACCCTGAGAATACTATTTATTCTGCAAAACGATTTATAGGNAGACTGCACAAAGAGGTNAGCCAAGAAGTTAAAGATTTACCTTATTCTGTAGAAAAAAATAACAAGAATTCAGTTGCATTTAAAGTTAAAGATAAATCTTATTCACCTCCTGAAATTAGTGCTATGGTACTACAGAAGATGAAAAAAACTGCAGAAGATCATTTAGGACATGAAGTTACAGAGGCTGTAATAACTGTTCCTGCATACTTCAATGACTCTCAAAGAAAAGCTACAAAAGATGCTGGGAAAATAGCAGGNTTAGATGTTAAAAGAATCATAAATGAGCCAACTGCTGCTGCTTTAGCCTACGGCTTAGATAAAAANAGAAAGAAGGAAGAAAAAGTTGCTGTTTATGATTTAGGTGGTGGAACATTTGACATTTCCATATTAGATATTTTAATAGATGAAGAATCTGGAACAACTATAGAAGTTAACTCAACAAATGGAGATGGGCATCTAGGTGGTGATGACTTTGATTCAGCATTGGTTGATTGGATAGCAAATGAATTTAAAAAAAGTGACGGTATTGATCTTAAAAAAGATCCTCAGGCATTAGGACGAATCAAAGATGCAGCAGAGAAAACAAAAATTGAACTTTCTACATCGACAAGCAGTGATATAAGTTTGCCTTTCATTACAGCTGATAGTAGTGGTCCAAAGCACTTAAATATGAAAATTAATCGAGCAAACTTTGAACAACTTATTGAAGATTTAGTAAATAGAACTAAAAATCCATGTATAAAAGCCCTAAAAGATGCAAAGCTAAGTCCATCAGAAATAGATGAAGTAATTCTTGTAGGTGGTTCTACCAGAATTCCAAAAGTTCAGGAAATGGTAAAAGAAATTTTTGGTAAAGAACCAAATAAAAGTGTAAACCCTGATGAAGTGGTAGCTATAGGTGCTGCAATTCAAGGCGGCATAATGGGGGGTAGCGTAGAGGATGTACTTCTTTTAGATGTTACTCCACTATCTCTTGGAATTGAAACATTAGGTGGAGTATGCACTAAATTAGTAGAATCAAATACAACTATCCCTGTTGATAAGTCACAAGTTTTTTCTACGGCTGCAGATAATCAAACATCAGTAGAAATTCATATATTGCAGGGTGAAAGAAGCATGGCTGTTAATAATAAATCTTTAGGAAGATTTCATCTTGACGGTATCCCTTCAGCTCNAAGAGGTGTACCGCAAATTGAAGTTACTTTTAAGCTTAATCAAGATGGAATCTTAGATGTTTCTGCAAAAGATAAAGCTACATCTAAAGAGCAAAGTATTAGAATTGAGGCTTCTAGTGGCTTATCTGATGAAGAAATAGAAAAAATGAAGGATGATGCTAAAAAGCATGAAGAAGAAGATGCTAAATTAAAAGAAGTTATAGATTTGCATAATCAGGCTGATCAATTAATATATCAAACCGACAAGCAGTTAGACGAATTTAAAGACAAACTGGACGAGGAAACTATTACCATACTTAATAGTGCAAAAGAAAAGCTGTCAGAATCTAACAAAGGTGAAGATGTTGAATCTATTAAGGCAGATATAGAAGCATTAAATAAAATTTGGTCATCAGCATCAGAAAAAATGTATAAAGATTCAGCGGAAAATAACAGTACGCAAAATCCTGATCCAGAAACATCAACAGAAAATCCAGACTCTGAAATAAAAGATGCTGATTACGAAGTTGTAGACGATAAAAAAGAATAGATTTTTTTNGATTAATGATGATGCAATTATCATCTTATGATAAGTAATTTTATATATAAGATATCATTTCTGTTATTATTTTTTTTTACTATCAGCTATTTACTGCTTTATTCACTGTTTTATAAAACGGATGTTATTGCAGATTCGCTTGATAAAAANATCAAAAAATCCTTTTACGAATATACAAATGGATACCGAATTAATTATTCATCCTTAAATGGAAGTTTTGATGAGGGTTTTACTTTAAAAGATGTAAAATTAGAAAAAGACAGCATAATAATTGATATTGAAACCTTTTCTTTTAAGCTCATTTATCAAAATACCGCTTTATCTCTAGTAAAAAGATTAGTAAACCTAAAAGCTAATATTTTTGATGAAACAAAAATAGATTATATTTCAGCTAAAAATTTAAAATTAGAAAATGAATCTTTTAAATTTCATTTTAATCAAATCCATTTAGATCAAAGTAAATTTTTTATTAAAAAAANAACAATTACGTATAATGATAATCTTATTGAATTGGATCAATTAGAAACTTTAGGTAGTTATGATTTAAGCCTAGAAAACATTAATATAAAACAGTTTTTAGATGGAAATAACGAAGTAGGTATTNCAAGAATTGATTTTTCTAATAATAACTATAGCACAAAGTATACATATTTAGATTTAAATTTATATCCAATTTATAGTACTATAAATGCTAATTTATTTAATATAAAATCAATAGATAATGAATTTTACTACAATAAATTAAAGTATTACTTTAATATAGATTTTAATATAGACTTGATATATCATAGTGGAAAAGTTTTAATCAATAACTTTAAAGTATTTGATGAGAAAAAGTTTAATAAGATTGATTTGTTTGGAGAAATATTCTATAAAGATCTTAAAGTAAATGTAGATTGTAATACTTACAGGCAAATGTTCTTTAATTCATTTTTGCCTATAAACAGCAACATAAGTATTAGAGGTCAAGACTATACTTATAGTGTAGAATTTACACTTTTGAAAACTAAGAAATTTGTTANGTCAACAGTCGATAAAATATCAGGTAAATTTAAATTCAATTTAAATAATGATATTGATTATTTAATAAGATTTCCAAACCCTGTTGAAATGGTTGATAAAGATTATAAAGGAACTTTTTATGTTTCTGATATTTATAATTTTGAGGATATATATAAAACTCAAATAGTGGTCGATACTGAAAGAATCAATCCTTTTAGATTAAATCATTTTAAACGTTCAGATTAATTTATATTTTCTAATTATTTTATCATAAATTANTATTAGATTAATTAAAGAAAATATTTAGAAATGATGCATTTTTTAATTTTTATATTATCTACAACAATTGCTTTTTCAAGTAGTTTAGCGAATAAGCCAATTGAGTTAATGATAGACCCTAAGTCTCCAGATGAGGATTTAGTTAAAATCTTCCAGTCCAAATACATGTCTATGCAAAATGGTGATGCAGGATATGGCTCTTTTGGACCTAAGACTACAAAATTTTGGCAAGATATATGTAATGATGATAAAACTTATGAAATTTTATATGATAATTCATTAGAGCTCAAAAATGATAAAAAACTAAAGGAATCAAATATGATGCTTGATTATTTGATTAATTTTGATAAAACTCCTCAAAATATTATAATCAAATCAAAATTTCTTAGAGCACAAATATTTTACGACTTATCATATTATGTTCAAGCTGTAAATTATTTTAAGTTGATTCTTAAAGAAGATATTTCTTCAGAGTATAGAAAAAAAGCTTTGTTTATGACTGCATACATTTATAATAATAATCTAAACATGTATACAGATGCTATTAATTACTACAAAACTTTTTTAAATGAGTATAAAAATGATGAACTTATTTCTTCTGTTGAATATGAATTAGGTCAAATTAATAGCATTGTAGCAAAAATAAAGGATTAAAATGTCAAATACCTCAGAATTTAGGAATGGACTTATTATTGAGCATAAGAATAATTTGTTTAAAATAATAGAATTTCAACATGTCAAACCAGGTAAAGGTGGAGCATTTGTTCGAACAAAGCTTAAAAATATTAAAACCGGCCAGATTATTGATGAAACATTTAGATCAGGAGCTAACATTTCTATAATTAGAATTGAGGCTCGAGAGTTTAATTATTTGTATAATGATGAAAGCACATATTTCTTCATGGATAACGAGACTTATGAACAGATAGAATTACAAAAGTCAATAATTGAAGATATAACTCCATTTCTTATTGAAAACACTAAAACAGTTATTGCCTTCAACGACGAGAATCCAATTGAAGTTAGAATCCCTGCACATATAAATATGAAAATAACCGAAACCGATCCAGGAGAAAAAGGAAACACAGCTCAAGGTGGCACAAAGCCAGCGACACTAGAAACTGGTCTGATTATTCAAGTTCCATTGTTTGTACAAATAGGAGATTTAATTCGAGTTGATACCAGAGAGAAAAAATACGTAGAGAGAGTAAAGTAAATTGAAAGAATCATACATAAAACAATTAATTAGAATTCTACAAGATAGCGATATAGATTCATTAGAAATATCTTCATTTTGGGGTAAAAGCAATATAAAGTTATCTAAAAATTCAACCATTAAATCTAATCCTATCTCAACTTCGATTAATCATATTGATACTAATATTTCAAGCCAGAAGATTGAGCAAAATCCTATTGTTGAAAAGCTAGAAAAACCAAAAGATTCTATAGAAGATTTGAATTCTAATCCAATTCAATCAGAGCCTCAAATATCTGATAATCTTGAATTTATCACAGCGCCTCTCGTTGGAACTTATTATTCGTCCCCGAAACCAGAAGATCCTCCATTTATCTCAAAAGGTGATAGGATTGAAGTTGGACAAACTATATGTATCATTGAAGCAATGAAGATTTTTAATGATATTGATAGTGAAATATCAGGTGTAGTAGAAGAAATTCTAATAGAAAATGGAAATCCGGTAGAATATGGACAAAAAATTATATCTATTAGACTAGATGATTAATAAAATTCTAATTGCAAATAGAGGTGAAATTGCATTAAGAATAATACGTGCATGCAAAGAGATGGGAATAAAAACTGTAGCAGTATATTCTGAGGCTGATGAACTTTCTCTCCACACTAGGTTTGCAGATGAGGCTGTTTGTATTGGCCCGCCCTTAAGCTCAAAAAGTTACCTAAATATACCTTCTATCATATCAGCAGCTGAACTAACTAATAGTGATGCTATTCATCCTGGGTATGGATTTTTATCTGAAAATTCAGAATTTGCAAATATATGTTCTGACAACAATATCGCTTTTATTGGTCCAGATTCAAAAACTATTGATTTAATGGGAGATAAATCTCAAGCAAGAAAGACTGTAGAGGCTTTAGGTTTAAGCATAATACCTGGTAGTAAAGATATTATTCAAAACATTGAAGAATGCAGAGAAGTAGCAAAAAATATTGGTTACCCAGTTATGATTAAAGCATCTTCCGGGGGCGGAGGTAAAGGGATGCGAATTGTAAAAAAAGAGGATGATCTAGAGTCCGCTTTAAGCTCAGCCCAAGCAGAAGCCAAAGCTTCATTTAACGACAACAGAGTATATCTAGAAAAATTTATTGAAGAGCCAAGGCATATTGAAATTCAAATTATATCAGACGGTCANGGCAATACAATATCTCTTGGTGAGAGAGAGTGTTCAATACAAAGAAGGAATCAGAAAATTATAGAGGAAGCTCCTTCTATTGCAGTCAATGAAGAGTTGAGAAATAAAATGTCTGATTCTGCAATTAAGATTGCTAAATCTGTAAACTATTTAGGTGTTGGCACCATAGAGTTTTTATTGGATAAATATAATAATTTTTATTTTATGGAAATGAATACAAGAGTCCAAGTAGAACACCCTGTAACTGAGNTTGTTAGTGGAATTGATATAATTAAAACACAAATTCGATGTCACGATAATTTTATGTTACCTAATTGGATGCATAAATTAAAACCGAGAGGACATTCTATTGAATGCAGAATAACTGCCGAAGATCCATATAAAGATTTCATGCCAAGCCCAGGAAAAATATTAAGTTTACATTTACCATCAGGGATGGGAATTAGGACTGATACTCATATATATGTTGATTACGAAATTCCTCCATATTATGATTCAATGATATGTAAATTAATTGTACATGCAGCCAATAGAAAAGAGGCTATAGAAAAAATGAGATCTGCATTAGATGAATTTGTTATTGAAGGCATTAAAACAATAATCCCCTATCAAAAATTTATTCTTGATAATGAAAGATTTATAAAGGGAAATTTTAGTACTAATTTTTTAAATGAATTAAACACAATTGAGGAGTAATAATGGAAGTATTAGATAGCTTATTATACACTGAGGATCACGAGTGGCTAAGAATAGAAAATAATAAAGTTTATATAGGGATAACTGATTTTGCTCAAAGTGAACTGGGAGATATTATTTTTGTTGAGCTACCATCTATTGATGATAATGTAGATTCTGGTGGAACAATTGGCACAATAGAAGCAGTAAAGACAGTTGCAGATGTATACACGCCAGTAAAAGGGAAAATAGTAGAAATCAATGAAAGTATTGTAGATCAACCAGAATTAATTAATTCATCTCCGTATAATGATGGATGGATTGCATGCATTGAATTTGATGACTCAATTGACGACATTAAAACACTCTCTTCAGAAGATTATTTAAAATTTATAGGTAAATAATGAAGTATATACCATGTACAGAGCAAGAAGAAAAAGACATTCTATCATTCCTTGGTTATGAATCTTTTGACCAATTTATATCATTCATACCTAAAGATCTTTTGATTAATGAAAAATATGGAATTTCAAAAGGTCTTTCAGAATTAGAGCTTTTAGCTCATATGAAAAATATCAGCAGCAAGAATAGCGAAGCAATTAGTTTTATTGGAGCAGGTGCATATGATAAGTATGTTCCAACTATTGTTGATTTTCTTTCTTCAAGATCTGAATTTTATACTGCATATACTCCATATCAAGCGGAAGTAAGTCAAGGAACATTGCAATATTTGTATGAATACCAAAGTATGATATGCTCTTTGACTGGTATGGACGCAGCAAACGCCTCTTTGTATGATGGCGCAAGCTCAGTTGCAGAAGCTGCAATCTTAGCAAGTGGTCATAATAAATTAAATAAAATTCTAGTAAGCCCATTTCTTAATAAAAACTATCTTTCAGTTCTTAAAACTCATGCAAAAAATTTGAATCTTGAAATCTCAATGTTGCCAGAGAATAATCATGGCCAAACATCACTAGATGAAATAGATTTATCAAATAATGATATATCATCTATCATTATTCAATCTCCTAATTTTATAGGACAAATTGAAGATTGGTCTAAAATATCAAATAAAATAAAAGATTTATCCACGCTACTNATAGGTGTTGCTGATCCTACAACTTTATCAATATTAAATCCTCCAGGTCATTGTGGAGTTGATATCTATGTAGGAGAAGGACAAACATTAGGAAATTATCTATCATATGGAGGTCCTTATCTTGGATTAATGTCTGTAAAAAATTCATTAATTAGAAAAATTCCTGGTAGAATAGTAGGTAAAACTGAAGATATTGATGGGAAAACAGGATATACTTTGACATTACAGACAAGGGAGCAGCACATTAGAAGAGAAAGAGCAACTTCAAACATTTGTACTAATCAAGGCCTTATTGCTTTAAGAGCAACTTTATATTTATCTTTATTGGGTTCAGAGGGTTTGAGAAAAATTAATCAGCTATCTATGTCACTTGCATATTATATGTCAGAAGAAATAGATAAAATAGATGGTTTTACAGTTGTACATAAATCAAACTTTATTAATGAGTTTTTAGTTAACACCACAAATGACGCAGAAGAAATTGCTAATAAATGCCTTAAAAAAGGGTATAGTATTCTACCTATATCTAAAAATAAAATTTTAATCGCAGTAACTGAAAAAAGAAATAAAGAGCAAATTGATAAATTGTTAGATATTTTCAGGAAACATAAGTGATTTTTGATAAACTTGAAAAACAAAGAATTTCAAATGGTACCCAAGTCCTTGCATTAATTGATCCAGATGCAAAAAATGATAAAATTCTCCCCAAAATAATTGATACAGTAAATAAATCAAATTTTGACGGTTTGCTTGTAGGAGGATCCAAAATAATTGATGATAATTTCAATCATAGGTTATCATTTATAAAAGAGAATACAGATTTACCTATTATTCTGTTTCCAGGTGATTCTTCGCAAATATCAGAAAATGCAGAAGCAATTTTATTTTTATCACTTTTAAGTGGTAGAAACCCTAAATATTTAATTGAAGAACAGGTGATATCAGCTAGAAAGATTAATGATTTAAATATTGAAGTAATTCCAACTGGATATCTTCTTATGAAAACAGAAAAAAAATCAGCAGTTGAATTGATCAGCAATACAAGTCCATTAGATATGAATAATACAAATAACGTTATAGATCACTGTTTGGCAGCCCAATATATGGGAAACAAGCTTTTATTCTTAGAATGTGGGAGTAACTCGAATTCATCTATAGAATTAAACTTATTAAAACAAATTAGTACAAAAATAACCATTCCTTTAATGGTTGGTGGAGGTATAAAAAGTAAGGAAATGGCTTTATCCTTAGCTGGGTCTGGCGCGTCCTATTTAGTAATAGGCTCATTAATCGAGCAAAAACTTGATTTCAATATAACTCTTGAAATCAATGAATCAGTCCGCGGTCTTAATGTCGGTTAATACCTTAACACAAATAGGAAAGAGATATCTTCTTTATCTACAACTTGAAAGAAGATTAGAAGTAAATACTCTAAATGCACGTTGGTATGATCTAGAAAAGTACCTATCATTTTTACTTGAAAATAACATTAAATCTTTTAATGATATTACATCAAAAAATATAGACCTGTTCATTTCTTCATTGAAATTTCATTATAAATACAATAGGAGAACTGAATATTCTTCATCCACAATAAACAGATATATATCTACGATAAGAAATTTTCACTTCTACTTACTTGACAATAATATCGTAGAAAAAGATGTTTCAGATAAAATATATCGACCTAAAAATATAAATAAACTACCATGTGTTTTAAATGTTGAAGAGATAAATGAAATTATTGATTCTATAAAATTGAATAGATCAATTGATTATAGAGATAAAGCTATAATATTAATAATGTATTCATCAGGACTCAGAATCTCAGAAGTTGTAAAAATAAAGTTAACAGATTTAAATATAAATGAAAGCTTTATATCTGTTATAGGAAAAGGAAATAAGCAAAGAATTATACCAGTTGCAAAAAAAACAATGAATTTTATTAAANATTATATAGATAGCTTTAGAATTAAATTCCTTAAAAAAACTAATTCAAAAGGATATCTTTTCCTCAATAATAGGGGGACGCAAATAAGTCGAGTTAGTATATGGAAAATCATTAAAAAACACACACTGGTATTAAACAATGATAATATTACTCCCCATGTTTTTAGACATAGTTTTGCAACACATCTGATTGAAGGTGGTGCAGACCTTAGGGCAGTTCAAATGATGTTGGGACATAGTGATATTTCTACTACACAAATATATACTCATTTAGATACATCATATTTGAAAGATGTATACACAACTTATCATCCAAGAGGATAAACTTGCTATTAAGCTTATTACAAACAGACCCTAGTGCTTTTTTACTTTTATCTATTAGTCTTATCTTCTCACTATCTTTTCATGAGTTTTCACATTCATTCATGGCTTTACGACTTGGAGATGATACCTCATATAGATTAAATAGAACAAATATCAATCCAATTAATCATCTTGATCCAATCGGTACATTAATGATATTTTTTGTAGGTTTTGGATGGGCAAAACCCGTACCAGTTAATCCCTACAATCTTAAGAATCCCACAAAAGATATGATGAAAATAGCTTTTGCAGGTCCAGCTTCAAATTTACTTCTTGCTTTCATATCTTTATTAGTAATTAAAATATTCTCATCTGGAGATAGTGTATTTATGATATTTTATTATATAAATTTAGCATTAGCAGTATTTAATCTTTTACCTATAACTCCACTTGATGGTTCGCAAATCTTTAATCCAATAATTCACAAATTCAATCCTCAGGCAGCAAATTTTCTAACACAATATGGAAGCCAAATCCTATTCGGACTTATTTTATTTGGCTTATTTACAGGCTATTCTATACTTTGGAATTTAATGTCGCCAATAATTTCCTTACTAAATTATATTTTTGTATTCTTAGTAAATTTTTTATGGTAAAAAAAATAATAGATCAAAACTACAGGCAAAAATCTAATAAATATAAAATATTTAAAAATTTGCTAATATTAGTCTTAATTATATATTTAATCATTATTTTAAATAATCAATACGGATAAATAAAAATGAAATTAATAGAATGTGTTCCCAATTTTAGTGAAGGTGTAGATAAATCAATAATTAATCAAATAACTAATGAAATTTCTTCTGTAAATAATGTGACTTTATTGGATGTTGACCCTGGAAAGGATACAAATAGAACAGTAGTAACTTTTATTGGCAACCCCGTTCAAGTTATTGATGCTGCCTTTTTAGCCATAAAAAAAGCTTCCATGTTGATAGATATGAATAGACACAAGGGTGAGCACCCTAGAATGGGCGCAACAGATGTTTGCCCACTAATCCCTGTAGCAGAAGTCTCTATGGAGGAATGCGTGCAATATTCTCATCAACTAGCAAAAAAAGTAGCGGAAGAGTTAAATATATCAGTCTTTCTTTATGAAGAATCTGCATCCAACGTTAGAAGAAAAAATTTATCAAATATTAGAAAAGGTGAATATGAGGCAATGCAAGAAAAGTTACAAACCAAAGGATGGACTCCCGATTACGGTCCTAACACTCTTAACACAAAATCAGGGGTAACTGCGATAGGTGCAAGAAATTTTTTAATTGCTTACAATATCAATTTAAACACAAGAGATAAAAAGATAGCTACAGATATTGCTCTAGATATTCGAGAAGCTGGAAGAGCTAAAAGGGATAAAAATAATAAAATTTTAAGAAAAAAAGATGGTTCCATTATTAAAGTCCCTGGATCACTCAAGGATACAAAAGCAGTCGGTTGGTATATTGAGGAATATAATAAAGCCCAAGTTTCAATAAATCTTACTAATTATAAAGTCACTTCAATTCACTTAGCTTTTGAAGAAGTAAGAAAACAAGCAAATAAAAGAGGTGTTAGAGTAACAGGAAGTGAAATTGTAGGCTTAGTACCTAAACAAGCAATGTTAGAATCAGGACTTTTTTATTTGAATAAACAAAATAAATCAACGGCAATTCCTGAAAAAGATATAATTGATATAGCAATAGATTCTCTCGGATTAAATGAGATCTCAATATTTAATCAATCTGAATCAATTGTTGAAAATAGAATACAAGAAAATAAACCTCTTGCTGACTTAACTATTAGTGATTTTACCGANGAGGTTTCACAGGAGAGTCCAGCTCCTGGTGGAGGAAGTGTCAGTGCTCAGACTGGAGCAATGGCAAGTTCCTTAGTTGCGATGGTAGCTAACCTGTCTTTTGGTAAAAAAGAATATTTAAGTAATAATAAATTAATTTTAGATATAGGTATTCAAGCCCAAACACTTAAAAAAGATTTGTTGAATTTAGTAGATCTGGACTCTAATGCTTTTGATGAGATAATGATAGCTTTTAGAATGCCAAAAAAAACAGAAAATCAGAGAATAGAAAGAGACGCAGCTATAATAGATGCTACAAAACATGCCATAGATGTACCATACAAAACTATGGAGTTATCAATGAAAGCTCTAACTCTATCAAAAAAAATTATGAAAATTGGTAATGATAATTCAATTTCAGATGCTGGAGTTGCAAGTGAGATATCTTTTGCTGCCATTAGGGGTGCTCACATGAATGTTCTTATAAATTTAAAAGATATAAACGATGATGAGTATAAGTTTAAAATTTTAAATAAAGCTAATAAAATCTTAATTAGAAGTGATAGCGAGATTAGAATTACAAGAGAATATATAAAGAAAAAATTAAAATGACATTTATCAAAAAAATAAATAATGATTTAGTCAAAAAAATCGCTGCTGGTGAAGTGATTGAACGACCAGAGTCAATCATTAAAGAACTAGTTGAAAACTCCATTGACGCAAAATCAAAGAAAATTGATATCTATATTAAAGAAGGTGGAATATCCTCAATTATAATTAAAGATGATGGTATTGGTATTGATGAAAATGAAATTGATATAGCATTTAAATCTCATACGACAAGCAAAATAAATTCAATTAAGGATTTAGATTCAATATACACTCTTGGATTTAGGGGTGAAGCTTTAAGTAGCATAGCATCTGTTAGTCATATTTCAATTTCAACTTCTTCAGATGGAACATTATCATCAAATGCTGATTTAATTGATGGAGAAATATCAAAAATTTCTTCTGGGGCTAGAACCAGAGGAACAACTATATCTGTCAATAATTTATTTAATTCATTTCCTGCAAGAAAAAAATTTTTAAAAAGTCCTGAGACAGAGTTAGCAAGAATAACTAAAGTTTTAAAAAAATTCTTTCTTGCATACCCTGACATAGAATTTAATTATTTTTCAGAAAAAAAGCTTATTTACGCACTCAAACCCACATCCATGATAAATAGAATTATAGATATATTTGGATCACAATATAAGGATAAACTCCTTGACGTGAATTCGGAAAAAGGCCACTACATAGTTGAAGGCTATATAGCTAATCTTGACATACTAAAAAAGAGGCCTGGGGATCAATATCTTTTTATAAATAATAGACCAATCAAAAGTAAAATGGTTCATAATTCTATTATATCTTCATACAGTAGCTTAATTCAACGGGGTGAATATCCTTTTTTCTCTATTAACATTAAAACTTCTCCTAGTTTTTATGATATAAATGTCCATCCAATGAAAAAAGAAATTTTATTTAAAGAAGAGTGGAAGGTAAACCAAATTATCAAAGAATCTATTAAACAATCAATCGCATCAATACCANCTTCATTGCCAAACTACAATTTTAAACCCTATAACCAAGAAATCCAAACAACAGAAAGAATTAATTTTAAAGATAGTAATCTTTCCCAAATGAGCATTGATTCAGTAATAACCTCTGGTATTAGTAAAGATATTGATGAAAAAATTGATGATATACTGAAACGTGAGAAGAGCATTGAAATAGATGATCTTTGGCAAATCGACAATAAATATATTATCACAAAACTTATCGATGGAGTAGTAATAATAGATCAGCACGTAGCTCATGAGAGGATACTATATGAATCTGCAATTAAAGCCTTAGAAACAAAGGAAGTAGACTCCCAAGCTGTTTTATTTCCAAAAACAGTAGAATTTGCAGCTGATGATTATGATATATTAATTAAACTTCTCCCATATATAAATAAAATAGGGTTTAAACTCAGAGAGTTTGGCGATAGAACTATTATTATTGAAGGAGTTCCAGTATATATTAAAAATGATGACGAAGTTTCAATAATTAATGAAATAATATCAAAATATGATACTTATGGAAATGATGAGCTTGAAATTCATGATAAGTTAGCAGCTAATTACTCTTGTAAAGCAGCAATAAAAGCAGGTGACCATTTAGAAGATAATGAGATGAAGTATCTTGTAAATAAGTTATTTCAAACCCAAAACCCATATTANTGTCCTCATGGTCGCCCAATAATTGTAAATTTATCTACTGAAGATTTAGATAAAAGATTTGAAAGGATCTAAAATTATGAAAAAAAGAAATTATTTTTTAACTGGTCTAATATCGATCTTTCCATTGGCTATTACATATTTCATTATAAATTGGTTATTTATATTTTTTTCTGAGCCTGGGAAGAAACTTATAAATTATTTTTTTAGTAATTATAACTCAATTATCATTGAGCATATTGTTGGATTCATTTTAACATTTTCATTTATTTATTTTGTGGGAGTTGTAATATCAAATGTTTTAGGAAAGAAGGTATACGTGCTATTTGAAAAACTTTTAGCCAAAATACCTTTAGTTAGCTATATATATAATACTATAAAGCAAATAACAGATACACTTTCAATTTCTCAGAAACAAGCATTTGAAAAGGTTGTATATATTGAATATCCAAAAGAAAATATTTGGACTATTGCTTTAGTTACAGGAGAATCTCGTGATTCTGAAAGTGTCGAATACTATCAAATATTTGTCCCTACCACCCCTAACCCTACATCTGGATTTATGTTATTTGTAAAGAAGGATGATGTGAAGGAAACTCAAATGAGTATTGATGAGGGATTAAAAATCATAATATCTGGAGGCATGCTTGCACCAGAAGAGAATGGTATATAGTTTAATTGTAATAATTATCCTTCATTTCATCTAATGCGATTACAACATCGTCAATAGATTTAGATTTTAAAAATTTCTTTCTCCATTCAGATGCGTTATTAAATCCCTTTAGGTACCAGCTAAAATGTTTCTTTGTTAAATTCAAACATACTCTTTCTTCTTTATATTTTTTTAGCAACATAAAGTGTTTTTCACATATATCTACTATATCTATAATATTTCTNTCTAAGCTGTCGTAGTTATCATCTGTTAACTCCTTGAATATCCATGGGTTTCCCAAAGAAGCACGTCCAATCATTACTCCATCACAATTTGTATGTTTTTTTATTTTGATGTAATCATTTTTATTTGATACATCTCCATTACCTATAACAGGTATATTGATTTCCTGTTTCAATCTTTTAATCTCATCCCAATCTGCGTTCCCAGTAAATCTTTGGCATGTTGTTCGCGGATGTAGTGTTATAGCTTTAATACCTAGTTCTTCTAACATAATACCAGCTTCAATATGAACTATTTGATCTTTTGACCAGCCAGATCTCATTTTTACAGTAATTGGAATTTCAGGAACATTTTGAATTACACTTTTAACCATTTCTTCCATAACTGATAAATTTTTAAGAGCTGCCGATCCAGCACCTTTTTTGGTAACCTTNGGAACTGGACATCCAAAATTTATATCTATTATATCTGGTTTAAAGCGATCATAAATAATTTTAGCCGACTCTCCAACGACATATGGCTCTTCACCAAATATCTGTACGCCAATAGGTCTTTCTGCTTCAATGAATTTAATTAAATCAAAAGTTTTTTTGCTTTCACGAATTATTCCATTTGAACTGCAAAATTCAGTATAAACAATATCTGCACCCATTTGTTTACATAGCAATCTAAATGGCAAATCCG
Source organism: bacterium TMED161 (assembly GCA_002171125.1). Classification (GTDB taxonomy): domain Bacteria; phylum Fidelibacterota; class Marinisomatia; order SCGC-AAA003-L08; family D37C17; genus TMED161. The sequence goes on from NHHK01000020.1 coordinate 159,092, forward strand.
TTACTCCTGCCATTGGGGCTAAAACAATTCCATTTTTAAGTGTAATATCACCAATATTCAAAATAATGTCCTATTATTATTCAAAACATAATAATTAAATTAGATATGTAAACTAACTAATTGAGAGGAAATATGGAAAACATACTTGCATCATTAGGCGCATTACCAATGTTTTTATTAATGTTTCTTGTCCTGTATTTTCTATTAATAAGACCACAGGTAAAAGAACAAAAAGAACGAGAAACATTNATTTCAAACTTAAAAAAGAATGATCGAATTATAACAAGCTCTGGACTTGTGGGAAAAGTAATTGAATTTCAAGGTAAAGATAATAGATATATAATTATTGATAATGAAAACGGTTCAAAGATAAAACTTGTTAAATCATCTGTATCAAGTCTTTTAGATAGAAAGCAATAAAATGAAAGTTATTTTTTTTGGCAATACATCTTTTGGAGTACCTACTCTAGAAAAGCTTAATAAAAGTGAAATAAAAATAATGGCTGCTGTAACGAACAATGATGTACATAAAAGCCGTAAAAAAATAATTAAAACACCAATTAAATCTTGGGCTGAACAAAATTCAATTAAATTAATTCAGCAAGATAATCTAAATGATATAAATTTCATTAAAAATTTAAAATCACTAAATGCTGATTTTTTTATTGTTATTGCCTATAAAATTTTACCCAAACAAATTTTTTCAATTCCTGGGCATGGAACAATGAATTTACATGGCTCATTACTTCCTAAATATAGAGGTGCAGCTCCTATACAACGATCAATATTGAATGGAGATGAATTTACAGGAGTTTCAACTTTCATAATCGATAAAAATATTGACACAGGCAATGTCATTCTTCAAAAAAAAATATCCATAAGAGATAAAGATTTTGGTCAAATTCACGATGAACTATCAAAAATAGGAGCAAGTTTAGTAATTAATTCAATTGATCATATAGTTCAAAAAAAACCACTAATTGAACAAGATGGAGGCTACACATATGCTCCTAAAATAAAGAAAGATGAGACTCAAATAAATTGGCATTCGTCATCAAACAATATAATAAATCTAATAAGAGCATTTTCGCCGATTCCAGGAGCTTTTTCATATTTAAATGAAAAAAGAGTTAGAATTTACGCTGCATCAAAGTTTTTAGATTTTGAAAATTCATTAGCACCAGGAGAAATTTTAATTATAAATAAAAAGAAATTATTAATTGGATCTATTGATTACCCTATTGAGATAAAACAATTACAATTAGAAGGTAAAACAATTATGGATACTGCAAATTTCATTAACGGATATAAAAGCATTCTTATAAATGAGTCTAAATTTAAAAGAAGATAGTAGATATCATGCATTTCATGTCTTAAAAGAGTATTTTAACTCTACCGCCTATGCTCAGGATATGATTAATAAATCTTTTCATTCTCAAAAAATTCCAATAGAAAGAAGAAACTATATTAATAACCTTGTATTGGGTATCATTCGCAATAAGGGTAAATTTGACTATATATTAACGGATTTATATGATGGAGACTATACAAAGTTAAAATCTGGAATAAAATATATTCTTTATATAGGACTTTTTCAGCTTGATTATCTAAAATCAACTCCGGACCATGCTGCTGTTTCAATATCAGTCGATCTTACCAAAAATAAATATAGAGGTTTGGATAAGCTAGTAAATGCAATTTTGAGAAATTATATAAAAAGAAGGGATGAATATTTTTTAGATAATAACAAAAAAGAAACCTATAGTTTACTAAGTCATCCTATGTGGATAGTAAATCGTTGGATAAAAAAATATGGATATAAAAAAACTTTAGATATATGTGATTTTAATAATTCAGAGCAAACTGTATGGTTTAGAGCTAATAATTTAAAATATAAAAAAGAAATATTGACGTATGCTAAAAGTGATAATGAAAATATTAATTTCCATCCACTACACGAATTATTTTTCAACGTAAGCAATTCTCAAAGATTAATAAAATCAAATCTATTCATTAAAGGTAAAATTTCAGTTCAGAACCCTACTAATGGTTTTATTGTTGATTTATTAAATCCCAAAAATAATGATGTTATTTTAGATGGATGCGGTGCACCAGGAGGGAAGGGTACATTCATATCGCATAAAGCACCCAAAGCGAAAATTTTTAGTATAGATAATAATAAAAAAAGAATAAACTTGTTTATCAATTCAGCTAAAAGACAAAATAATAAGAATATAGTTTTTAAAAATAATGATATTTCAAAAGACAATCTTCCTGAATGTAATAAAATATTAATAGATGTACCCTGTACTGGNACTGGAGTTATAAATAGAAGAGTTGATATACGTTGGAGACGAAAATTGTCTGATATGAAGAAAATTACTATTTTACAATCCCGCATTTTAGAAAATGCATCGAAATATTTAAAATCTAATGGTATATTAGTTTATAGCACATGCTCAATAGAAAATGATGAGAATGAAAACATAATTGAAGATTTTTTAAATAGGCACGATTATGTTGTTGAAGATGCTGCCAATTATGTCAAAAAAGATATAGTTAGAGAAAAATCAATAAAAATTCTTCCTGGTGAATATGGTATGGATGGTGGATATGCAATTAGGTTAAGGAAATTATGATACAAAGTTTACTTAGATACTTTATAGCCTTGATATCTTTATCTGTAATAAGTCTGCTACTTATAGATAAATTTTTCATTCCAATGTACGTTGGTACAGATACAGATGTTTTTTTAATGGATTTAAGAGGGGAATCCAAAGATTACGCAGAAGAAATGTTACTTAATAATAATCTTGAAGTTAAAGTAATAATCTTACCATTCTCAAAAAGACACTATCCAGGCAAGGTGGTAGAAATGCGTCCTAGTCCATTCACAAAAGTCAAAAAAGGTAGAATAATAACTCTATCAGTAGCAGGAAACAAGAAAAGCATTGAAGTTCCAAATTTAATTAATATGACGCTGCGAAAAGCAAAAATTGAATTAATTGATAATGAGTTTAATCTTGACACCGTAATATATGAGTATAATCCTAATATTAAAGAAGGTCGAGTATCTCTTCAAATTCCTGAGAATGGAACAATACTAAAATCAGGATCAAATATATCTATTCATATTAGCAAAGGTGTGCCAAAAGACTATTTTACAATTCCAGATTTAGTTAACTTACCACTAACAAAAGCTATTAAAGTCATCAACCAAGAAAGGTTAAGAGTTGGTGAAATAACAGAAGAATATCAACCTAAATTGATTCCTAATACGGTAATTGGGCAAAGCTTCCCAGCTAATCTTAGAGTAAATGTTCCCGTAGAAATTGATTTAGAAATTAGTACGGATAAAAAATGAAAAACAGAATCATATCACCATCTTTATTATCAGCTGATTTTTCTCGTCTAAAGAGTCAAATAGATTTAGTAGTTAACGCGGGAGCAGATCGTTTACATCTAGATGTAATGGATGGACATTTTGTGCCAAACTTTACCTTTGGCCCATTTATCGTAAAAGCAATTAGAAAGCTTACCAATGCTCATCTTGAAACACATTTGATGATTTCAAATCCACATAATTATATTGAAGATTTTATTAATGCTGGTGTAGATACACTAATTTTTCATGCAGAAGCAAGCACTGATGTGGAACGTGATATAGAACTAATAAAAAATAATAATGTACTAGCTGGACTTGCAATTAATCCTGATACTGAAGTTAATATTTTAGATAAATATTTAGATCTTATCGATTACGTATTGGTAATGTCCGTAAATCCAGGATTTGGAGGTCAAGGCTTTATTGAATCAACACTTAAGAAAATGGAGTATCTCGCTAATTTATCCGAAGAGAAAAATTTTATTATTGGTGTTGATGGAGGAGTGAATTTAAGTACCATTGATAAGGTTTATGATACAGGTGTAGATGTTACCATTGTTGGTTCTGGTCTATATAAAGCCGATGATGTCCCTGCAAGATTTGATGAGTTAATGAAAAAAAATTGATCTCTTTAAAAAATGAAATAGTTAGAAAGACAATTCATCTTTCAAGTATCATTATACCCATCTTTTTATTACTCTACGGAAAAGAATTAACTTTGCTTTATCTTTTACCAATAACAATAGTTTTTATAATTTTAGATATCCTNAGAATTAGTACTAAGCGTTTTAAATCTTTATACGATTATTTTTTTATTTCTATAACTAGAAGTAATGAATCAAAAAAATTAACAGGCGCATCTTATGTTTTTTTATCTTCACTATTAATAATTTTCTTTTTTTCTGAAAATATTGCAGCTATTTCATTATTTATTATGATAATATCTGATACTATAGCTGCTATATTTGGCAGAATATATGGAACTATTAAAATAAGAAATAAGACACTGGAAGGATCTCTTGCTTTTTTTATATCATCTTCAATAATTATTCTTTTTTCAATAGATATCAATCTGTATTTAGCTTTTATGTCAATACTTATTGCAACACTAACAGAATTATATTCACCTATTGATGATAATCTATCGGTTCCAGTTTCATTTGGATTATCATACAATATTTTAATTATAATTTCAAAAGGATTAGGATTACTATAGTGGATTTCCTTTCAACTTTTTATCTATGGCTATTACCACTTTCTTCTCTACCACTAATCATTCATTTATTTTTCAATCGAAAATATAGAACAATAGAATATAGTAGTATTGAGTTTTTAAAAATTCTAAAAGTAGATAGTATGAAAAGAATTAAAATCGTTGAAATACTACTTTTAATTTTAAGAACCTTAATTATTCTTTTTATTATATTGATGCTATCCAGACCCGTAGTTCATGGAAGTTTTAGCAAGTCAATCTCTTCTTCAAATCCAGTCTTTTGCCTAATTGCAATTGATGATTCTTTTTCAATGACTAGATCTAACAATACAGTTAAGATTTTAGACTTTTATAAACAGGATGTCAGTAAAATCATAAGTACATTGCCAGTTAATTCAAAAATTGAAATCATTTCATTGTCAGATACGATGAAAATCTACCAGGGATTATCACAAAGCTTCTCAATTTCTTCATTGAATGGACAAATGAAACAAAGCGCATCAAGCCTTTCTTTATTAAATCATTATATGGATACCAAAAAAGATGAATTCAATAAAGAACTACATTTGTTATCAGATTTAGATGCATCACTTTTTTTAACACAAAAAAAGCAAATTACTAACGAATGGAATGTGTTTATTCATGATATTGATGAAGTAGAAACAAATATATCAATTTTAAATGCTAAAATATTAAATGAAATACCTACGATAAATGAGGAACTAGAAATTGAAGTCACTGTTCAAAATACATCATTAAATGACATTAAGAATTCTCTTTTAATATTAAATATTAATAATGTCAACGTAGGGCAGCTTCAATTTGATTTAATGCCCAAAGAGACCCAAGAATTTACTTTTAAAACTGTATTATCTTCATCTGGAGAATATTCGTGTGTGTTTGAAGTAATTCATGACAAGTATTTTGGAGATAATTCATACTATTTCCCTATAAATATTAATTCTGATTTTAAAATAGGTGTGTTAGGTAATGTCTCTGAACAATACTACTTTCTTGAAAATGCTTTAAAAGCATTAAAAACAAAAAATCCAAATCTTTCTTATGCTTTTGAAAATGAATTGAAGAATAATCAGAACACTTTAGTAAATAACGATATTAATTTTATTTACGGCTTCAATTATATTGATGAAAATAATCTAGCTCCAGCAATAATAGATAACTTTAACTTAGGTGGACATAATTATATATTCCCAGCCTCAGATTCATATAAAGCTAATAAATTTAGTGACTTTTGGGATTATCTTTCAATTAACCTAGGTGAAGCAAAATTAACTAATTATAATAACACAACATCATATGAGTTATCAGAAAAAAATATCTATAATAAAAATATTAAGGATATACTATCTATAAAAGATACAGATGAGACGATAATGCAAATGCATAAATATTTTATATTCAATGATAGTAAGAACCCAATGATAGCAGTAAATGGAAAATCTATTTGGGAAAAATTTAACAATGGACAGGGGCAAATCAATTTACTAGGATTTAATTTAGATCTTGAGTGGACCGATTTTCCTGTTCAAGCATCATACATTTCTTTTATAGATAGAATAATAAATTCAAGCTTAAATCACAAACCAATGAATCTATATGTAGGCGACCTTATAGTTAGAGATAATAACTACAAAGAAATTAAAGATCCATCTGGAAAAGTTTTTAAATATATCAATTCTAAAGAAGATTATAGAATTCTTCAGTCTGGACTTCATAACATTATAAAAAAAGAATCAGCAACTAATTTCTATGCAAATATTCCATTATCTGAATTAAAAAGAAAAAAAATAGATGAAAAAGATCTTGTGAAATATATTCAAAGATATATTCTTATACCCCAAAATGCCGATTTGGGAAAAATAACTAATGAAGCAAGGATAGGAGTTGAGTTATGGAAAATATTTCTTTATCTAGCTATTATGCTTTTAATAATTGAAATGGTGATATCTAATCAGTTTTTTAGAAGAATATAAGATTAATTATACAGATGCCCTTTTGTTAGGAATTAAAGAGGCCGATCAGAATTCAATTGAATACAATGAAGATATTGAAGAAGTTTCATTACTTTGCAAAACATTAGGGCTTCAAATAGTAGAAAATTGCCAACATAACCTTAGGAAAATTTATCCTGCAACATATATCAGCAAGCAAAAAGCCTCAGAAATAATAAACAAAGCTAAAGAGTTGCATTGCGATAATATTGTTATTAATGCAGAAATAACACCAGGTCAAATGAAGAACCTTCAAGATATAGCTGGATATGATATACGCATTCTAGATAGAACGGGTATAATTATTGATATTTTTAGCGTTCATGCAAAAACTGGAGAGGCTAAAACTCAAGTGTCTTTAGCTAAACTTGAATATATGCTTCCCCGCCTAACTCGTCAATGGACTCACCTTGAAAGACAAATGGGTGGCACAGGAACCAGAGGAGGACCTGGAGAGAAACAAATTGAAATAGATAGACGTTTAATTAGAAGAGATATAGATAAATTAAAAAATGATTTAATTAGAATTCAGAAATCTCGAAGAACGCAAAACAAACATAGGTCTTCAGCTTTTCAAATCTCATTAGTAGGATATACTAATGCTGGAAAATCAAGTCTGATGAACGTTTTAACTGACTCTGATGTATACGTTAAAAATGAACTTTTTGCCACATTAGATTCAACAACAAAAAAGTTAAAACTAAATGTTAACAAAGCTTCTGTTATAAGTGATACAGTTGGATTTATTCAGAAATTACCTCATGAGCTAGTTGCTTCTTTTCGAAGTACCTTAAGTGATATTCAGGATTCAGATTTAATTCTCAAAGTAGTAGATTCAAGCTATTCAAATATCGATATGCATATATTAACTATAGAAGATACTATTAAGTCAATAGAATGCGATAAAATAGAAACACGCTTTGTATTCAATAAAATAGATTTAATTACTGCAGAAAGACTTAAAGCATTAATGAAACGTTTTCCAGGTTCAATATTTACATCTGCATTTAGAAGGATTGGCCACGAAAACCTTATATCTAATATTTCAGACCTTGCATCTACTGACTTTATTAAAAGAACTATTAAAATTAAATATTCTGATTTATCAATAATTGACTATATATATAAAAGCTTAGATGTGTACGTGAGAAAAGATACTAGCAGATATGTTGAGATAAGTGCAAAAGGGCCAAAATCAATCTTCAAAAAAATAGATCGGCTTATTAAAACGTAAGCGAATGCATTCCAGAATACCTTTTTATTGGTACGGTGGGCAACCTCTCTATAATCGCAAACTTCCTTCAACTTTTCAGTAAGGCCTGTTTTTGAATATAGAAGTTAGAAGCCCATTAGTTAAACTGAAAGTTCTGGAATATAAACACCCGCTTACGTAGATTTAATTTAATCTGAATATAAAAAAATTAAAAATATATTTATTATGGAAAAATTTATAGTTATTTCAACGACATTTTCTACTAAACAGAATGCTAAATGTATTTCAAACAAAATTTTAAATGAAAAATGTGCAGCATGTATTCAATTAATACCTAATATAACATCTTTTTATACATGGAAAGATAAAATAGAGTCAAATAAAGAGTTTTTATTAAAAGTTAAAACAACAAATGAAATGAAAGATAAAATAGTAGAAATCATAAAAACTTATCATGAATATGAAATACCACAAATCATTTCATATGATTTTAGAATTCATAATGAAAATTATAAAGAATGGTTTCAATCAATAGTTAACCCTGAAAATATTTAAAGTAATACTTTAAGTGAATATTTTATATATAATATTTATAGCTATTTTAAATTCTTCAGTATCTGATGGATATACTTTGTTTTCTCCGCTTCCCAATCAAAATTCTTCAGGTATTTTTAATACTTTTCTTATAGATAATGATGCAAATATCATCAACCAATGGTCTCATGATTGCAAGCCAGTAACTATTTCATACTTACTTCCAGATTCAAGTGTTGTTATCCCGTGCACTCAAAATGAAGTAGATGGGTTAGGAGGGAATGGAATTGCTGGTGGTAGAATCCTTAAACTATCCTGGGAAGGTGATATATTATGGGATGATATTTTTGTAGAAAATAATTTTCAACCACACCATGATATTGAACCGTTGCCTAATGGAAACATTCTATTAATTAACTACGAAAGAAAAACACTATCAGATGCACTCTTGCTAGGACGTGAAAGTATTAATGATGAAATATGGCCATCATACATTATTGAATTGGAGCAAATTGGAATAGATTCTAGTAGAATAGTATGGGAATGGCACTTATGGGACCATACAGTTCAAGATATATATCCAAATCTTAGTAACTATGGCTCCATTCAAGAAAATCCAGGTAAGTTGAATATTAATCTAGGTTCATTAGGAGGGGGTGGTGGCAGTTCTGGAGACTGGATACATTTGAATTCAATCGATTACAACGAATCTTTAGATTTGATTGCTATATCATCTCGTAAAATGAATGAGTTTTATTTTATTGACCATAGCACTACAACTGAACAAGCTAGCTCAGATACTGGCGGAAACTTTAATGTCGGTGGTGATTTTGTATATAGATGGGGCAATCCACAAAATTATAATAGAGGAACTCAATTAGATCAAATTTTGATCTCACAGCATAGCGTTAATTGGATTAATGAAAGTTTTCCAGGTGGAGGCGATATAATTCTCTACAATAATAGGACAGAAGAAGAAGGATCACAGATTTTACAAATTGATGTTCCTGTAGATGATTATTATTACCAGATTGATGATTTGCAGGCCCATGAACCACAATACCCTCAATGGATATATGGAAATGGAAATTTCTTTTCACCAATTCAGTCAGGAGCTTTTAGATTAGAAAATGGTAATACCATTATTTCAATAGGAGATAGAGCCGAATTTTTTGAAATAGACTCTTCTTTAAATATCGTATGGAACTACGAGTTTTCAGGACCGTCAGGACAAACATTTAATGGTAAAATTGCAAGGGCGCAAAAGTATCATCCATCATATTTTAACATAATTTTGGAAGGTGATCTGAATTCTGATGAAATAATTGATATTTTAGATGTAATATTAGCTATTGAAATTGTTTTAAATCAAAGTACAAATATATTTCATCAAAACTTAGATCTAAACCATGATGGAAATAATGATATTCTAGATTTAATAACTTTAGTTTCATTCTTAATTCTAAATTAATATTATCAAAATGAGTATAAAAAAAATCGTAAAAGTATGGAGTAATAAAGAGTTAATAGATGAAAATATTAATTTTCTTAGACGTCCCACAAAAAATGTCTTCTTTCCAATATCTGGAAACACCAAAGAAATTATTGAAGATTTAGTTGATACATATCAAAGCATTCCATGTGCAGGAGTTGCGGCCAATCAAATTGGATATGATAAGTCAATATTCGTCGGATTAAAATATTTAGATGAGAGTATTGATGAGGAGGAATTAGAAGAAAAAGAATCTCAGGCAGACCAAAATATATCTCAAAAAAATGAATATGCTGAAAATTATGAAGTTTATATTAATCCACAAATTGATAGGACTAACAATAAATCCATTCAAGAAGAGATTGAAGGTTGCCTTAGTCTACCAAATATATCTTTAAAAATTAAACGATTTGATGAAATTAAAGTTAGATATTATAACAAAAATGGTAAGTCAATTCGAAAAACCTTAAATGGCTTCATGTCAAAATTATTCCAGCATGAGCTAGACCACCTTAATGGAAAGCTTATGATTCAACATAATTTAATTGAAGGTTATATAGATGATAATTCAGATTTAGATCCTAATTTATTCCACGAATTAAAAATGAAACTATCATGAGAGAAAATAGTTTCATTTATAGACTTTTATTTAATAGAATAAGCAAAGACTCTAAACTTCTCATTCCAGAATTATTTCATACGGATCAATTTCTCAGACCAAACCATCCTAATTATAAGTTTTGTCCTCGATGCAATACTAAGGCAGCAACAAATAAGCAGATTATAGATATCTTCGGAGTTAAAACATCTATGAAGCATAGATCCTTTCAATCCTGGTGTAGATTATGTCGAAGATCAAAAGCCAATAAAAAAAATAATAATTTAGAAAATCAAATTAATTGGATAAATAATGAAAAGTAGAAAATATGATATTATAGTCTTTGGCGCTTCTGGTTTTACTGGTAAACTAGTTTGTGAATATTTCTTTAAAAGCAATGATGCTAAAAATATAACATGGGCTATTGCTGGGAGGAATGAGAATAAACTAAAAGAAATATCTAAAGAATATAATGTTGATTATTTTCTAGCGGATTCGTTTGATTTAGATTCATTGAATCATATCTGCTCTTTGTCTAAACTTATTATAAGTACCGTTGGACCTTATATGATTTATGGTGAAAACCTAATATATTCGTGCATTGAAAATAGCACACACTATCTCGATATTACAGGAGAGCCTCAGTTTGTTACAAATATGCATAAAAAGTATAGATATAAAGCCATTAACAATAAATCTATAGTAATCCATTGCTGTGGTTTCGAATCAATTCCTGCTGATATCGGCGTCAATGAAACGCTAAAACATTTCAATGATGATAATATTGATATAACCTTTTATCTAAAAACAAAAGGCTCTATATCGGGAGGGACATGGGCTTCATTTTTAAATTCGATATCAAAACCAGAATCCTTAGCTATGAAGCGAATGAAAAACACAACCAAAAAACAAATTTCAAAACAAAAGGTATTTTACTCGAAAAGGTTTAATAAGTGGGTGCTTACCTTTCCAGTTATCGATAAGTACATAGTCTATAAATCAATAAATAGCTTAAATAAATTTAAAAATGTTCGTTTTACACAATATGTAATTCAAAAATCATTTTTTAGAATGCTAATTCTTGTCAAATCAATTTTTTTGATTTCTATTATATCAAAAATAAATGTAGCTAAAAATTATTTATTATCATTATTGCCCTCTGGGAAAGGGCCAAGTTTCGATATAAGAAATAACAGCTGGTTTGATATTACTATAGTAGGTAAATCAAAAAATAAAACAACTACTACTGTAATCAAAGGTGGAGACCCTGGTTATGGAGAGACTTCAAAATTTATTTCAGAAACAGCTCTTTCTATTATTTTAAACTTTGACCAATTATTGGCAAACAAAGGGATATTAACACCAATGGAATGCACTGGAGATATCTTAACTCAAAGATTAAAAAAATCAGGTATTTTAGTAGAAACTAGAATAGAAGATGATTAATGTAAACATAAATCCTTCTTGGAATGCAGTTTTAGCAGATGAATTCAATAAGAGTTATTTCAATAAACTCACAAATANATTAAGGATTGAATATAATTCAAATANAANATATCCNCATCCAACAAAAATATTTAATGCATTNAATTTAACTCCATTCAATAAAGTTAAAGTTGTTATTATTGGTCAAGATCCATATCATGGTGAAAATCAAGCTCACGGTCTATGTTTTAGCGTAAATAATGGTGCTAAAATTCCTCCATCTTTAAATAATATATTTAAAGAGTTGAAATCAGACCTCAATATTAGCCTACCAAATTCAGGAAATCTATCTTCATGGGCAGAACAAGGTGTATTGATGTTGAATTCTGTATTAACAGTTAGGAGTGGAGTTGCAAACTCACACAAGAAGATTGGATGGGAAATATTTACTGAAAATGTTATTCATATAATCTCTTCAAAACTAAGTAATATTGTATTTATACTTTGGGGTAGACAAGCACAAAAAANAATTAAAATTATTAATACCAATAAACACCTAATACTTAAATCAGTGCATCCATCTCCATTGTCTGCGTATAACGGCTTTTTTGGTTGCAAGCATTTTTCGCAATGTAATGCATATTTAAAAAAATTCAATAATGAAGAAATTGATTGGTCCTTAAGGTAGTATTTAGATGAAACTTTTATATATTGAGCCCTACTATGGAGATTCTCATAAAAACTGGATAGAGCAATTCAAAAAATATTCAGCCCATGATATTGATATTATAAAATTACCAGGCAATAAATGGAAGTGGAGGATGCATGGCGGAGCGATATCTTTAGCAGAGCAGTTTATTAAAAAGAATAAAAAATATGACCTCATACTTTGTTCTGACTTTCTTAATCTACCTGTATTTAAATCTCTAACTTCCAATTATACCACAAATATCCCATTTATAATGTATTTTCATGAAAACCAAATTGCCTACCCATGGCCTAATCATGATCCAGATAAAAAACTAGAAAGAGATTTTCATTACTATTATATTAATCAAACATCTGCTTTAGCATCAGATTGGTCTTTATTTAACTCATATTATAATAAAAATAGCTTTTTAGATGGTCTTGAAGAATACTTGAAAAAGATGCCTGATAATGCAAATATGAATACAATAGATCAAATAGATGAGAAATCATCTATTTTACATTTAGGATGTGATTTGAAGAAGTTTGATAAGTATAAAATTAATAGACNAAATAAAATTCCAAATATTTTATGGAATCATAGATGGGAGTATGATAAAAACCCACAATTATTTTTTGACTCGCTTGTGAAAATTAAAGAATCTAATTTGGACTTTAATTTGATTGTCCTTGGAGAACAATTTTCTACATATCCTGAAATTTTCGATTTAGCAAAAGAAGAACTTTGCAATGAAATAATTCATTGGGGCTATTGTGATTCATTTGAAGAATATTCAAAGTGGCTATGGAAAAGTGATATAATCCCTGTAACTTCAAAACAGGACTTTTTTGGAATCAGTATTGTTGAAGCAGTATACTGCAATTCAAAACCTATACTTCCGAATAATTTAGCATATCCTGAAATTTTTGATATATCAAAAAATAAAAAAATATTTTATAATGATGATTTAGATTTTTTTAATCAATTGCATGATGAAATCTTGAACTTCAATNCAGAAAATTCATTTTTAAATGAAATGAATAAATTTGATTGGACAAATATGATAAAACAATATGATAAAACATTTACTAACCTAAAGGAGAAATTTTCTGAACCAAGCTAATAGAAAAAAAAATGTTAGTATCCTTAGAATAGTAAGAAAAATTCATAGAACCGCCGGTATTACATTATTTATATTTTTCTTGATAATTGCAATTACTGGGCTACTGCTAGGATGGAAAAAAAATAGCAATGGACTAATCCTACCTAAAAATGAAATAGGAGAATCAACAGATATATCTCAATGGATGCGTATATCTGACCTACAAGAAATAGCTTTTTCCACATTAAAAGATTCAATAGATAAAAAAATTGATCTAGATTTGCAAAGAATCGATTTAAGACCAGAAAAAGGAATTGTCAAATTCGTTTTTGATAATCATTATTGGGGGATTCAGATTGATGGCTTTAATGGTAAAGTGCTTGCAATAACAAAACGAAGATCTGATTTCTTTGAAAATATCCATGACGGATCAATCATTGATATTTTTTTGGGCACAAAAGGGGAAATAATAAAGTTAATATATACAANTATTATGGGAGCATCCCTTATCGTTTTTGTAGTAACNGGCTTATGGCTATGGACTGGTCCGAAACTTTTAAAAAGATCTAGGTCTAGACTAAATAGTAAATAATTATCGGTTTCTAGCTCTAAGGACTACGATAGTACCTATAAACGAAAGTATAATTCCTATTATTTTCAAATTCAAAAATGTGTCATAAAAAAATGGAATAACTAATGGAGGGGTTATATAAATAGTAATAATAGTAGCAATCCACATCGAAGATAAAATAAGGACTTTAGCCTTCATTGAAATAATATGCTTTTCTATATACTGTTTAATCGGGTTTCCGTAATATGGGTTAGATATGATTTTTTGATATAGTCTTTCTGATGAATGCATAAAAAAATATGCCGCAATAATCATAAATATGGTTCCCGGCAATACAGGTAAGTAGTATCCGATAAGACCCATTGAAAAAAACAGAGAACCTAACAATATATAAATTTTCTTTTTCATAAATTAAATTATTACAATATTTTACATAGANAAGTAAAAATATTTTGTAAATTTAGTAAAGAAATATTGAGGGAAATAATGAAAAAATATTATTTATTTACTATAATCATTTTAATAGCAGCTGCTTTTTCAAACTCTGTTGCTGTGTCAGAACAAAATTCATTAAAGGTCGCTAAAAATATTTTTAAGCAATTTAGTACCACTAAAGATATCAATGATTTTTCAGTTTCTTCTATAGAAACAATCAAATCTGATAAGAATCAAAATTTATTTTATATATATTATTTAGATCCTATCGGATTTATAATAGTTTCAGCATCTAATAGATCTCTTCCATGCTTAGCATTTAGCTTTGAATCTCATTTTTCCATGGAACCAACCCCAGTTCAAGAAATACTTGGAACTTACAAGAGAGAAATTTTAGAGCAATTAGATAATCCAGAACCTGCAAAACCCAAAATTCAACAAAATTGGGATATGTATCTTTCTCAAAACCCTTCCTTTCCTGAACTAAGAGATGTTCAACCACTTCTAAGTTGCACATTTGCACAAAGTGGAAACTGGAATAACCTTGTACAGCAAGAAGTCGGTTCAAATGTCCCCGTTGGTTGCGTTGCCGTTGCAATGTCCCAGGTAATGCATTATTGGGGTTATCCATCTTCAGGTGAAGGCCAAAACTCTTATAATGATTGTGGATCCTGCAATGGCCCTCTATCTGTTAATTTTGCACTAGCAGATTACAATTTTAACAATATGCCAGGAGGTCAAGCAAATTCAGAGTCTCAACAACTTTTATATCATACTGGAGTATCTGTAAATATGGACTATGCNCCAGACGGTTCGGGTGCTTATGTCCAAGGAACATACCCTTCTACAGAATATGCTTTAGAAAATTACTTTAAATTTTCTAGTGATTTATATTTTATGAATAAATCTACCAGTAACCCAAGTACCTTTGGAAATGCAATAATAGATAATTTGGATGCAGCGCTACCTATTATTATGCAAGGTTTTGATGATTCCTACGGTGGTCACGCCTGGAATGTTGATGGCTATATTGGAGATGATTTTAATAGTTTTCACTGCAATTTTGGATGGGGTGGAAGTAGCAATGGATGGTACACGCTAACATCAATGGGCGGATTCCCAGATAGTCAAGGAGCACTATTCAATGTTTATCCAAGGACTCTTACTAACCCTGAAGCTTTATATGAATACTTCGTTGATGCATCTACCGTTTATTTTACTGATTTGTCATCAATGATTAATGAATATGACTTAAAATATTTCCATTGGAATTTTGGGGATGGAAATGTTTTAACTACTGAAATTGGTACGGTAGATCACAGTTACGAAGTTAGTGGCACTTATGATGTCGAGTTAATTGTGGAAAATATGCACGGGATGATGAGTGATCCGTACATTGAATCTATTGCTGTGCAAGCTGCCATGGTAGGTGATTTGACACAAGATGGAAATATAGATGTTTTAGATATTGTTTCAATGGTCAGCCTTGTACTGTCAGATCAACCAGGTGGCTCTCAGCTATTTATTGGCGATATAAATACAGATGGTATTATTAATATTCAAGATATTATACTGCTAATAGGCTTAGCCTTAAATGGATAACACCTATTAAAAGTCTATTACATTAGATAAAATTCATGATTCAAATTGATAAAAGCCGAAAACTTAGTGAATTTCAGTCATGGGAAGAGTGGTCGTCAAAACCAGATCATTTTGACTGGCATTTCACAGAAGAGGAACATTGCTATATAATTGAAGGTGAAGCTACCATTGAAACAGCATCTCAAACAATTAGCATTGAACCAGGGGACTTTGTTATTTTTCCCAAAGGCTTGAAGTGTCATTGGACAGTGCATCAATTCTTTCGAAAACTCTATTCATTTAAATAGTTTGTGATCATTATTTAAAAAAAATCTATAGGAAATATATGGAAGCTACAAAGTTCTATTTATTGCAATTAAAGATAATTATCGAGCTTATCACAAGTGGTAAGAAATGATTAAAATAAAAGTTATATTAATTCTGATTAACTTAAGTCTTCTAATGGCCAACTTGAAATTTGACTCTGTAAAGATTGGAATTCCAGAATCTCTTGGGGTATTTGGACTTATAAGTGTGGATTTTGAAATATCTAATATATCAACAAATGAAGATGATGTTTTCTATTTAACATTGGGAACATTTCCAATTCCTATAATTGGAGGCGCAGGCCTTACATACAAGAGATATTTTAATAGCTTCCAAATAGATCCAATATCAAATACATATTTTAAGCCATATGTTTCTACGACACTATTCTCTTGTTACATGATGGGAGCATCCGATAGCATGGCCAATACATATAACATGGCAACTCTTGGCTTTGGTGCTGATTTTTTTGTAATTAAGGTTAATTCAACTAATATAAACATCCAAGCTGGCGTATTTACACAATATAATTTTTCTGAAAGAGAATTCTTTGGATCCCCAAGTGATCAACCCCTTATTTGGCCTACTATAAATATCAAAATCAGCCAAGATTTCTAATCTTTTTATCTATAAATGCTACGGAAGAATCTAAGATTTTCAATTATTGAAGGTTCATGGTTTGCCCTAATGTTTGGCTTAGGAGAAAACTATTTATCAGCAATGGCTGTCTATTTGGGTTTTTCAGCATTACAAATAAGCATACTCAATTCATTACCACAACTAATTGGAGCATTTATACAACTTGGAACTGATGCAATCACTAAGCTTTTCANGTCGACAANATCCTTTGTTGTNAATCTATCAATATTGCAGTCCATATTATGGGTAGTTCTAATTATAATCATAAATGATTCAACATCTTACTATCCAATTTTGATTTGGTCAATAGTATACTATTCAGTATCATCTATAATTGGTCCAGCATGGATATCCTGGATGGGTTATTTAGTACCTTTAAGAATTAGATCTAATTATCATGCAAATAGAAATAGAATAATTCATTTTATTATATTTGTATCCATTTTATTTGGTGGAATAATTTTAAGAGTATATGAACAGAATATGATTTTTGCTTTTAGCTTAATGTTTTCTATTGGCGCATTTGGNAGAATAATATCATCCTACTATTTAAGTAAAAAAAATACAATTGAAACGACACCATCAACATTAAAAATTAATTATCGTAAACTATTTTCTGATAAAAGAAAACTTACTTTTATTTCATATAATACTTTTATTCATTTTTCAGTAATGTTTTTAGGACCATTATTTAGTATATACATATTAAGAACAATGGAGCTTAGCTATTTCGTCTTAACACTTTGTATGGTTTCCTGGTGGCTTGGAAATGTATTTAGTTCAAGGACATGGGGGAGACTAGGGAAACTAAAAGGCAATCTATTTCTCCTTAAAATAAGCACTCTTTTAATGTGTATCCTACCTGCTTTTTGGATATCTGTTTATTATTTTGGCCCAAATGGAAGAATANTAGTTTCTCTTATTATCAACCTACTTGCAGGTATTAGCTTCTCTGCCTTTGGCCTAGCATCATTTAATATTATTTATGAATTGTGCTCAGAAGATGATGTAATTAAGTTTTCTGCACTGACAAATTGCCTAAAAGGTGTCGGTATTTTTCTAGGATCACTACTTGCAGGTTTAATTGTAGATTCATCTTATTTAATTACCCTACTTCAAGATTTCAATTTTACAACTATTCAACTATCAATGTTAATATCTATAGTTCTAAGATTTGCCTCACTTTTTATTTTAACAAAACTAACATTAGAGCATAAAAATGCCTGAACTACCAGAAGTTGAAACAGTAACAAANTCAGTAAAGAAGCATATTNTAAATAAATCATTTAAGTCAATAGANATATTATGGCCGAAGACATTACATAACTTTACAACAGTTGATTTCAAACAAAAAATCGAGGGTAAAAATGTTATAGATGTTTTTAGAAGAGCTAAGTATATAATAATCCAATTTGAAAAAAATCTTCTAGCTATTCATCTACGTATGACTGGTAAGCTATATGTAGTTGATAGCTTTGATAAAAAACAAAAGCACATTTCTTTATATCTTCAATTTGATGATAAATATTTAATCTATGAGGATACTAGAAAGTTTGGNCGCTTTTACATGTATGAAAATATGGATATACTAAATGATAAATTAGGTATTGAGCCACTTTCTGACTCCTTTTCTCAAAAATGGCTAATTGATGGTCTGAAATCAAAAAAAAGACAGATTAAATCACTATTGTTTGATCAGTCATTTATATGTGGACTAGGAAATATATATATTGATGAATCCCTATGGAGAGCTAAAATTCACCCTTTAGCTTTAAGTCACAAAATATCAAAAGCTAAAATTATAAATTTGCACAACTCAATTATTAAGGTTTTATCAGATTCAATAAAGCTAGGTGGTTCAACAATAAGAGACTACACTTATGATTTTGCCTATGTTGGTAATTATGCCNTAAATTTAAAAGTTTTTGGAAAAGATGGGCAGAAATGTCCACGATGTGATTATATAATAACAAAAATAAAAGTAGCACAACGAGGAACTCACTATTGCAAAAAATGTCAAAGAAAATGAAAAAAAAATTATCTATCTATTCAACATTAATAATCTGCTTTAGTATATTTATATCAATGGCAATGTCTGATACATACAAAGAACCCAAATTTACTCTAATAAATAAAAATGGTAATATTGAAATAAGACAATATNATAAATATGTTGTAGCTAAAACCTCTATTTCTAAAAAAAATTCGTCCTTAGATAATAATATGTTTCGCGTATTAGCTGGTTATATTTTCGGAGGAAACAATCGAGGCCAATCAATTCCTATGACAACTCCAGTAATAACGAAAGAAAGTGATTCATCCTATGATATGATCTTTTTTATGCTTGATTCAGATTCTCCCGATGATCTTCCTAGGCCAAATAGCTCTAAAGTTAGTCTTGAGACATATACAATGGGAAAGACTATTTCAATACGTTTTGGAATGTGGGCAACAGAGCAGAGAATTCTTAAATATAAAACTATTCTTGACCAATATATTCAAGATAAAGACATTTTAGTAAAATCGAACTTAATGGTAGCGCAGTATAATTCACCCTGGACAATGCCTCCCCTTAGAAGAAACGAGCTTATATATCAAATATATTAAAGTTTAACTTTAAATAAAGCATACAATTCCTAATAAATAAATGATTTTATATAANCATAATCAGTCTAAAGAAATTCCAACTTTATTTTTTCATGGTTTTTTAGGTAGCAGTAATAGTTGGGATGAGATTATCCAATTACTTAAAAAATATTCAATTACATTAGATATAACCGGACATAAAAAAAACTTCTTTGATGAAAAAGATATAAACTACTCTATTGATAACTGGTGTTGTGAATTAAAGAAGCAACTTGACAAAGAATCTATACAATTAATTAATTTATGTGGTTACTCAATGGGTGGTAGGTTGGCGATAAGTTTTGCCAAAAGATATCCATCTTTAATTAAAAATTTAATATTAGAAAGTACTACTCCAGGAATAATAAGTAAAAAAGAAAGGATCCTTAGATTTAAAAATGATCTTATGCTATGTGACAATATTATATCCGATTACAAGAAATTTATCTTAACATGGGAAAAACTATCTTTATTTAAACAGCAATTCAAGAAAAATAAAAATGCTTATATTCAGCAACGTAAAATTAGATTATCACACAACCCTTTGCAAATCAGCAAATCACTTAAAGTATTTAGTCAAGGAAAACTAGCAGATTGCCATTTGTCGCTACCTGAATTTTCATTTCCAACAAACATAATCACTGGTNGATTTGATAAAAAATATACGTCTATTGGTAAAAAGATGGATTCTTTATGTAAAAAATCAACACATCATATATTAAATTGTGGGCATAATGTTCACCTCGAAGAACCAATACTTTATACGCAAATAATTAAAAATATTTTAAATTCTAATATATGAAAAGAATAGATAAATCGAAGATCATTGGAGAAATATTAGATGATTTATATCCTAAAACTCCAATCCCCTTAGATCATAAAGACCCTTATACTTTATTGGTGGCAGTTATGCTTTCAGCGCAAACTACTGATAAAAAAGTAAATCAGGTAACTCCTAAGCTATTTAAAGTTGCCGATACACCAGAAAAGATGGTAAATCTAGAAATTAATTTTATTAAAGATCTAATTCANGAGATTGGTTTAGCGCCAACAAAAGCAAAAAATTTAAAAATTATGGCACAACAGATAATTGAAGGAGGTGGAGTAAAAGCTGATTGGAATTATCTTGAAAGCCTTGCTGGAGTCGGTCATAAAACAGCAAGCGTAGTAATGGCTCAGGCTTTTAATATACCAGCGTTTCCCGTAGATACTCACATCCATAGATTAGCAAAACGCTGGGGACTATCAAAAGGTAAAAATGTAGATATGACAGAAAAGGATTTAAAAAAGCTTTGGAAAAAAGAAACGTGGAATAAAAGGCATCTCCAGATTATTTTTTTTGGACGAGAGTACTGTCCAGCTAGAAATCATAACCTAGAATTGTGTAAAATATGTTCATGGGCAGCAACAAAGAAATCTATTAAACAAGAAATGAAACCTTAATGTTCTCAAAACTCTATACGAAGAATAAATCGCTTCAAGGGTGGTATTGGTTTGATTGGGCAAACCAAGCGTATGCGCTTAGTGCTTTAGTTGTTATTCTCCCAGTAATGATACCTCAAATATTTAATTCATTGACAGGAGGTGAAGCTGTAATACTTGGCCTTACTTTAACAGGGACATCTTTCTATGCTTTTTTAATAGGCTTTGGAAGTATTCTAGTAGCTATTATTAGTCCTGTTGTTGGGGTAATTGCAGATAAGTATCCTATTAAAAAGAAATTGCTTTGGTGGTATACTTTAATAGGAGTTATTTGTACCGCTTTGCTTGGAATAATCCCTTATCTAGACAATGCTCTAATCCTAGCTTGTTTTTTATATCTACTATCTAATTTAGGCTTTTCTGGAGGTTTGGCTGTTTATTACTCCTTCATGCCTTTCTTATCCAAAGAATCAAGTCAAGATGAAATATCTAGCATTGGGACAGCTTATGGATTTGCTGGAGGCTCATTAATCTTAATTATTCATCTATTTTTTATGATTCAAAGTAAGGGTGCTATTTGGGCGCAAAGTTTTGTTCTAATATCAACTGCTGTGTGGTGGTTTTTATTTGGATTATTTTTATTTAAAAATACTGATGAGCCAAATATTCATACAAATAACAAGGAAAAATCACTTTTAGGCTTATTCTNTTTAGCTTTTTCTCAACTTTACAGTACTTTTAAAAATATAATGAAGTTCAAGCAATTGTTAATATTCCTCGTTGCATACTTGCTTTTTTATGATGGAGTAAATACGATAGCTTCAATTTCTGGAGCATATGGCTCTCAGGTGCTCAAACTTCCTGCGACGATGAGTGCAGCTCTATTTTTAATAGCTAATCTTGTAGCGATACCTTCGACCGTTTTATTCGGCATACTCGCTGAAAAAAAAGGTCCAAAGCCAACTTTAATGATTGTCCTTATTACATACTGTTTTATAGGATTTATTGCAATAGGTCTTTCCCCATTACCACTTGGAAGTCCAATAACAGATATAGATAGATATGATATTCAGTTAAGATGGGATGATCAACATAACATTTACAAAATAAACACAAAATACAACAAACCAATATGTTGTTCTAAAAACTCATATGTAAGCGCAAATGGAGAAGCAGATAAGGACTTTAGGAATTTAATATCAAATCTACTTATTGACAACCAAGCAAATTTCGAAAAAGAAAATGATTTAACCCATTCTTTAATCACTAGTTATGATGCAAAAAGGCTAGTCGAGAAACTCGCAAGCTTTAATAATCATGAATTATCAATTGGAATAATAGGTGGTGACCTTAACAATAAATCCATTATTGGTGCAAACAACTATACAATTCTTGGAGATGGTCCAGTTGATTTTTGGACAATAATCATAAGAGACTATATTTGGATACCTTTCAATATTGATGTTGATATGCAATGGATATTCCTTGGTGTTATGGTTGGAGCAGTAATGGGTACAATCGTGGCGCAATCACGAAGCATAATAGCAATGATTATTCCCCAAAANCAATCTGCTGAATTTTTTGGCTTTTTTAGTTTTATAATGAAGGCAGCTGCTATGATTGGTCCGCTTGTATTTGGTCTCTGCGTATCACTTTACGATGATCGTGTTGGCTTATTATCTGTTATAGTTGTAATTTTCTTAGGAACTTTAGTCTTCTATTTTTTTGATTTAGAAAAAGGAATAGAAGAGGCAAAATTAGCAGATAATGAAAATTAAAACATGAAATTTTACGATATTTTAAAACATTTTATAACAACATTAGCGTTTATATTTGCTTCTGCATTTTGGGGAATTGCAACTCTTCCAAGTTTAGTTATATTTTTCAAATGGATGTCAATTTCAAGCAACTTTTCATACTGGCCACAAATAATACTCACCGGTATTTTACTTGGTGCATGTTTAACTATTTGGCTATTTAGCGTAATGATTCTTACTGGAATTTTAGGCTTCATATTTCGTCCAAGAAATAGAAATGGTAGTTCATACCCACTTTATTCGTCAACTACGGTAAAATGGGCTATTTTAAGCGTCATACAGCGCCTAGCAAGTCCTTTTGGTTCGCTATTTGCGGCAACATGGGTAATTACTATCTATTATAAATTATTAGGAACGAGAATTGGTAAAAATGCAATTGTAAACACTCATAAGATATGGGATGCATATTTAATTAATATTGATGAAAATGCAATAATAGGTGGAAATGCAAAGATTTCAGGACATCTAGCAGAAAAAGATAAGCTAGTTCTAGCTCCTGTCTATATTGGCAAAAGAACTGTAATTGGATCTAATTCTTTAATTAGCCCCGGATGTAAAATTGGAGATGATTCTGTAATTGCTACTCATGCTGTTCTACCAAAATATACAGAAGTGCCTCCTGGTGAAGTGTGGGGTGGGATACCAGCTAAAAAAATAAAGGATATAAAATAACATGAATATATATTTTATTATAATTATTGGCATAATCATTTTTGAATATGTCCTATCTTTTGTAATAAGGATTTTAAATGTTCGCTCTCTTAATCCGAATGTTCCAGAAGAGTTTTCTGATACTTTTGATAAAGACAAATACAAAAAATCTCAATTATACGCTAGGGCTAATTCTTCCTTTGATGGTATAACATCAACATATTCATTATTGTTAGGTTTNGCATTTATATTTTCAGGTTTTTATAACACTATTGATATATATGCTAGATCATTTGAATTCAATAATATTATAACTGGCCTTTGTTTCTTTTTAATTTTAACTGTAATTAGTGATATACTTTCTATGCCATTCTCATTATATAGAACTTTTATTATTGAAGAAAAATTTGGGTTTAACAAAACAACTATAGCAACATACTTTTCTGATAAGGCCAAGCAATATTTACTGATGATTATAATTGGAGGACCTGTATTAGGAGCTATTTTATATTTTTTTGAAAGCACTGGANAATTGGGATGGCTATATGTATGGCTTTTTATAACTTTTTTCTCAATTATCATGCAACCAATTTTTAATAATTTTATTGCCCCTATGTTCAATAAGTTTACACCACTAGAAGATGGGCCTCTTAAAGAAAAAATTACTGAATATTTAAACAACGTAAACTTTCCAGTGAAAAAACTAGAAGTAGTAGATGGTTCAAAGCGATCTGCTCATTCGAATGCATATTTTAGTGGTTTTGGAAAAAGTAAAAGAATTGCGCTGTTCGATACTCTTGTGGAGCAGCTCGATGATAATGAGATCTTAGCAGTTATAGCGCATGAGGTAGGACATTATAAGCTAAAACATATCCATTCTGGTATTATACTAAGTTCAATTCAAACAGGAATAATGTTTTTTATACTTTCCTTTTTTATAATGAATGAGGGGTTATTTTCAGTATTTTATATGGATAACTTATCTATATATGCAAGTTTGCTTTTTTTCTCAATGCTTTATTCGCCAATTTCNATGATTACAGGAATAATTTTCATGATTATTTCTAGGAAAAATGAATTTTCAGCTGATGCATATTCATCTAAAACAGCAGAATTACCAGAAGCTCTAATTTCTGGCTTAAAAAAGATGTCTAAGGAAAATCTAAGCAATTTAACTCCACATTGGTTAAATGTATTCTTGAATTATTCGCATCCTCCAGTTATTGATAGAATTAATGCCTTGAGAAAATAACTTATTTAATATCTTGGTATGCTAAGAGAGCTCTCTGTCTAGAAAATTTATAGTCGACTATTGGGCTTATATATTCTAATCCCCAATTATACTCCCATGGTTTCTGGAGATGTTTTGTAGGAAGATTTTTTAGTTCTGGAATATAATATTTTGTATATAAGCCATCAGGATCAAATTTCTCACCCTGTAAAATNGGATTAAATATTCTAAAATAAGGCGCCGCATCAGCTCCAGTTCCGGCAGCCCACTGCCAACCAGCAATATTAGATGCAGGATCTGCGTCCACAAGACAATCCCAAAACCATTTCTCACCAATTCTCCAATCCACAAGAAGATTCTTCACCAGAAAAGAAGCAACAACCATTCTCATTCTATTATGCATAAAGCCAGTTTCCCATAATTCTTTCATTGCTGCATCAATAATGGGGAATCCTGTAAACCCGCGCTTCCAAGAATCAATTTCATTTTCATTATTAATCCAGTTAAAGTCATTAAATTTTTTCTGGAAGTTCTCATTTGATATTGATGGAAAATGAAAAAGTAGATAATAAGAAAATTCTCGCCATCCAAGCTCAGACATATAATGTAGAACAGCACTGTTTTTGGGAAGTAATAATAGCTCATGCCACATTTTATTAACACTTATCATTCCAAANCTTAAGTATGGAGATAGTTTTGAGTTACTATCTTTATAAGGGAAATCTCTATCAATTTTATATCTATTAATTTTATCATTTAAAAAATTATAAAATCTTTGATTGGCAGCTTGCTCAGAAATTTCCCAGTGCTTATCAAGTTTAGAAGACCATTTATATTTATCTAATAGTTGNAAGCTATCCAATTTTCCGGATAAGTTGTGTTTAATAAATTTAATTTCATTAGGCTTACCAACAGGTTTTGATGGAACGCTTGAGTTCAGGCAGCCGTGCTTGTAAAACGGAGTAAAAACT
This sequence comes from bacterium TMED161, assembly GCA_002171125.1. Lineage (GTDB taxonomy): Bacteria > Fidelibacterota > Marinisomatia > SCGC-AAA003-L08 > D37C17 > TMED161. The sequence goes on from NHHK01000020.1 coordinate 185,024, forward strand.
TTGTAAGGAGATTCATCTGATTTTAAGATATCTTTGGGCTCCCAAAGTAGTGAACAATTAAAAGATTTTGTTTCAACACCTATATCAAAGAGCATAGATTCTATTTTAATATCTAAATTAATTTCATCTGGAGTATAAGATTTATCAATATAAACATTATCTATAGAAAATTTTTCCACCAGAACTTTTAGAGATTTTAATAGATTTCCATATTCAAAAATCATTGTATTATTTAAATCATTATTTAAGCTATTAAGCGCATTATGAAGCCAGTATTTTGATGNAGCACCNAATGGGCGATTCAATGAATTGTCATCATGTAAATAAACTGNGAGAATAGAGCCATTTTNACACGCATTAAATAGGGCTGGATTATCAAAAATCCTTAGATTTTTTCTAAATAAAACTAAATTATTCATTTATTTAACTGGGGCCTCTACGAGCTCAAATCGCTTTGCATCCAAATAATTCATCATCACCTGGCCTTCAACATAAGCTACTCTCAATGAATTGCACATTCCATCAGGNGCATGNGCAGCTTTGTGATCGTGATTTTTATNNCTTATCCTAAGGACTTTATCACCAACTTTTATTCCCATACTACATCTTTTATCTGTTTGCATACCAAAATTACATTTATTGCATGATGCTATAACAAAACCCTCAAGATTTCCATTAAATGGCACGCTGGAAATAAATGAGCTTGAATTAGACATTTTTTCAGCTGGTATCTGAGNNTGACAGCCTCCACAGCCAGCTATTAACATATTTGAGAAAACTACTGNAATACTAAAAATTATCATTTTCATAAAANAAACTCCTTTTAATTGCACGNTTTGCACGTTAANTTACATANATAAAAAAAATTATGAAAGATAAAATGAGAAATATTTATAAAAAAGAAATTATACAAATGGATAGATTTGAAAGGGCAAATCTCNTAACNTCATTATCAGGAATAAAAGCGGCTTCATTAGTAGGTACCNTCTCTAATCAAAATATNAGCAATGTTGCAATATTCTCATCAATTATACATTTAGGATCAAATCCTNCACTTGTTGGTCTTTTAATTAGACCTCAAACTAAAAAAATGAGCGATACTTATNTAAACATAAAATCAAATAACTCATTTACAATTAACCATGTAAATGAAAATATAATTAAAAAATCACACTACACATCTGCAAAAACAGATAGCAATACATCAGAATTTGATGATGTTGGATTNACAGAAGAATACATTGACAACTTTCTTTCTCCATTTGTCAAAGAATCAGATATTGGCTTTGGATTACTTTACAACGAAGAGATTCTACTATCAAATAATTGTAAATTGATAATNGGTGAAATCGATAACATTAAATTAAATAAAAATATAAAAAGCGAAAGTGGTATAATCGATTTAGCAAACAGCAATTCAATTGGAGTAGACGGTATTGGAACTTATTATAAGCTAAATAAGTCTGAACGNCATGAATATATAGGAAGGACTTCACTACCAAATAAGATTTAGTGTAACAGTTTGTACATTTAATTTTATTTAAAATATTTGCTGTTTAAATTTGTTTGTAAACAAATAACCAAATTTATGAAAGGGGGTAATCAATTGAATTTATACACTAATTGCATTGGTTATACTTCTGGAGTATTAGTTTAATTTCTGATTTATAATCATTAAGCTAAAGTGTTTGTATAGATGACTCTACATCTATCCAGAATAAAAGGGGTGTTAAATCACCCCTTTTTTTATTAANCTATNTATGCACGTTATGCACGTTTTATTTTGAATATAATATAAAAAGATCTAAATTTGAATATGTCAAACAAAGAAAAAATGGATATAGCAATAATAGGGTCTGGAGTTTCCGGTCTCGTTACATCATTGATTCTATCTAGAAAACATAATATTACAATATTTGAAAAAAATTCATACCTAGGTGGACATGTCCATACGCACAAATTAAAAGATGTTAATGGTACTTTAAATGTTGATTCTGGCTTCATTGTTTACAATGAAAATACATATCCTAATTTTATNAGTTTGATGAAATTNCTTAATGTTGAAACACAGAATACATCTATGGGGTTTAGCTATACAAATGATAATGATTTTGAGTATTCTGGAAATTCAATCAGCTCATTATTCGCAAAAAAAACAAATTTTCTTAACGTGACTTTCTATGTATTCATTTATAATATATTAAAATTCAACAAAATAGCCTTAAATGATTTAGGTAATGTAGATATTAAAATAAAATTAATTGATTACCTTAAAATCAATAAAATCCCTGAAAGTCTTATAGATAAATATATTATTCCAATGGGTTCTGCAATCTGGTCTACTGATCCTGATACTATGAAGGATATGCCAGCCAAATTCTTTATACAATTTTTTAAAAATCACGGTTTACTAGATGTAAAAAATAGACCTCAGTGGAAAGTTATAAAAAATGGCTCATTACAGTATGTGAAAAAGATTTATAAAGAACTTAAAAAAAATGATGCCAAGATTTATTTAAACCATAGGGTAAAACAGGTAACCAGAGATAAAAATAACGTAAGGGTTAATTTAGANGAGAAGGATGAAAAACATTTTGATAAAGTCATTTTTGCTTGTCACAGCGATCAGGCTTTAAGATTATTAAAAGATGCATCATCAAATGAAAAAAACATACTTGGTGATATTAAATATCAAGATAATATCGCAACTATTCATACTGATACANGCATTCTACCAAATAGGAAAAAAGCATGGTCAAGTTGGAATTATTTATCTACAAAGAAAAGCAATAAAGTTATACTCACTTACAATATGAACATTTTACAAAGCTTAAAATCTAAGGATGTTTTTTGTGTTACTATAAATGATCCTGGATTAATTGAAAAAAATAAAATAATTAAAAGAATAAACTATTCCCATCCGTTATTTTCTAAGTCCTCTCTTAACGCTCAATCAAAAAGGAGCCTAATTAATGGAAAAAATAACACTTTCTTCACAGGTGCATACTGGGGTTATGGATTTCATGAAGATGGTGTGAATAGCGCTCTTGATGTCTGTAATCACTTCAATATGGGTTTAGATGGATAATTTTATTTACAAAGGTTCAATAAGACACAGAAGGTTTGCCCCTTTTTTAAACATTTTTAATTATAATACATTTATGGTTTTTTTTGATTTAAATAAAATTGAAAATTTTTTTAATGATTCATATTTTTTTAGTACTAAGAAATTTGCAATCGCATCTTATTTTCGCAGTGATTATCATGGAGAAAAAAGTAAATCCTTAGATCAGAGCGTAAGAAATACAATTAAAAATAAAACTGGCATAGAAATTAATGGCCCAATTCGCTTGCTTACTCATTTAAGATATTTTGGATATTGTTTTAATCCTGTTTCTTTTTATTATTGCTATAATAAAAAAGATACTGAGTTGAAGATGATTATGGCTGAAGTTACAAATACCCCATGGAATGAAAGACATTGCTATTTTATTACCAATAAAAAAAATAAAAATTTCAATCAAAATCATAAAAAAGAATTCCACGTTTCACCTTTTTGGGGAATGGATCATGACTATAATTGGAATTTTTCTATTCCTGATAAATCTATTTCAGTACACATGCAGAATTTTAAGGATTCAAATAAGATTTTTGATGCAACTTTATCCTTGAAAAAAAGAGTTAATTTGACAAAAAAGAATCTATTTATATGCAGCATGAGATATCCACTAATAACCCTAATGGTCTTTTTTAGGATTCACGCGCAAGCACTAAAACTTTGGGTGAAAGGTGCTACTTTTTATGACCACCCTAAATACAAAGAGGAAAAATTAAAGTGAATAAGAAATTTGATGTAAATAACATTGCAAATGATTTAGAAAAAAAACAAAGCGGCTATCTTAATAATTTTTTTAAAAAAATGTTTTTTAGAAAACTAGATTATATTAAGAATGGTTATATAGAAATTGATGTGAATGATAAGATTCAATCTTTTGGTGACAAAAAAAGTAACGAAAAAGCATATGTAAAGATTTCATCTGATGACTTTTTTACCTTGATAGGTTCAGGTGGATTAAATGGTGCCGCAGAAGCATATTCACTAGGTTTATGGAAATGTGATGAAATAGTTATTTTAATTAGAATTCTTACTAAAAACAAAAAATTAATGACCTCATTCGAATCGGGTTTTGCAAAACTCTTAAACCCCGTAAATAAGTTTATACACTTTACCAGAAGAAACTCAGTTATGGGAAGTAAAAGGAATATTTCAGCACATTATGACTTGAGTAATGACTTTTATAAATTATGGCTAGATTCAACGATGACATATTCATGTGCAATATTCAATAATAAAAACACATCACTTGAAGATGCTTCATTAGAAAAGCTCGATAGGATATGTCGAAAAATCAACTTAAATAAAAATGATCACTTACTTGAAATTGGTACAGGGTGGGGAAGCTTCTCATTGCATGCTGCAAAAAAATATGGCTGCTCTATTACAACAACTACAATTTCAGATTCACAATATAATTATGCCTTAAGCAAGATTCGGGAACATAATCTTTCTAATAAAATTAATCTAATAAAAAAGGATTACAGACACTTAGAAGGAAGCTATGATAAAATAGTGTCTATTGAAATGATTGAAGCCGTTGGACATGATAATATTTCAACTTATATGAGCAAAGTATCAAGCCTTCTTAAAGACAATGGTATTTTTGCTCTTCAAGGAATAACATATAATGATCAAAACTTTGATATCTATAAAAACTCGGTAGATTTTATAAATAAATATATATTTCCTGGAGCATGCTTAATATCTATATCTCAAATAATGAATTCTCTTAAAAATCATACTGATTTAATTTTACAAGATCTGGAAGACATAACACTTCATTATGCAAAAACATTGAATCTATGGAGAGAAAATTTCCACTCAAGTAAAGAAGAGATAAAGGAATTAGGTTTCTCGGAAAATTTTATTAGACTTTGGGATTTTTATTTAGTTTACTGCGAAGCAGGATTTTTAGAAAAAAATATTGGAGATTACCAATTTATCTTTAATAAAAAAGAAGGATTAAAAATATAATGTTAAATCAATTAATTAAAATGGCAGAAAATGGATATTTGCCAGACTCTATGATTAAAGTTGGCATTAAGAGGCTTTGTAATGAAAGACTAACCCAGGCAAAGGAAATTGGAAATGAGGGTATAAAAAAGAATAGAGAAAAGTGGATAGACATTCTTAAAGATAGTCCAATAGCTCTAGTACCTGAAAAGGCAAATGAACAACATTATGAACTTCCTCCATATTTTTTTGAATTGGTTTTAGGTGAAAACCTCAAGTACAGTAGCGGTTTTTGGAAAGATGAATGTGAGAGTCTCAATCAATCAGAAAAAGATATGCTCGAATTAAGCTCAAAACATGCGGATATTGCTGATAATCATGAAATTCTAGAACTTGGGTGTGGCTGGGGCTCTTTTACCTTTTATTTAGCTCAAAAATTTAAAAATACCAATATTACTGCTGTAAGCAATTCAAATGACCAAAGGAAATTCATTCAGGATAAATGCAAAAAATTAAATATTAATAATATTGAAGTTATAACGTGCGATATGAATGATTTTACTATAGATAAGAAATTTGATAGGGTGGTATCGATTGAAATGTTTGAGCATATGAGAAATTATAAGAAGTTACTCCATAAAATTGGAACATTCTTAAATGATGATGGTAAGTTATTTGTACATATTTTTTCTCATAAGAATCTAGTTTATCCATATGAAGACAATGGGCCAGGAGATTGGATGGCTAGAGAGTTTTTTTCTGGAGGTATAATGCCATCTCATGACCTTTTTTCACATTTTAATGATGACTTAGTAATATTAAAAGATTGGAAAATTTCAGGTCTACACTATATGAAAACATCATATGCATGGCTTGAAAATATGGATTTCAACAAAGAGGAAATTCTTTCGTTGTTTGCAAAGACATATGGTGATGATTCAAAATTATGGTTTTATCGTTGGCGAATATTCTTCATGGCTTGCGGTGAAATGTTTGGCTTAAAAAATGGAACTGAGTGGGGAGTTTCTCACTATTTATTTGGGAAGTAAATTATGACTGAAATTATTATATTTTTTATATCACATTGGTATTTATCTCTTTTTGTTCAAACTATCTTTTTACACAGATACGCATCTCATCAAATGTTCACCATGAGCTCATTAATGGAAAAATCTTTTTTCTTATTAACTATTTTAGCGCAAGGAACTTCATTTTTAAAACCTTCATTATATGCAATACTTCACAATAAGCATCATGAGTTTGCTGATACAGATAAAGACCCACATACTCCAGTGAAACATTCAAATTATTTTTCATTTATGCTTGAAACCCTAAAAAACTATAATGAAGGATCAATATTGCTAAAAAAGAAAAACATAACCTCTTTTAAGTTACCATCATGGGATAGAGTTGAAAAAATTGCAGATACATATTTGATAAGGTTTATATTTTTAACTTCTTATATAGTATTTTATTATTATTATGCTCCAAATCTATGGTTCTTTTTACTAATTCCTATTCATGCTCTTATGGGACCAATTCACGGTTTTATAGTGAATTGGTTTGGGCATAAACATGGATATCGAAATTTTATAGATACTGGAGATTGTTCAACAAACACCTTTCCAGTAGACATACTAATGTCAGGAGAACTATATCAAAATAATCACCATAAATATCCAACTAAATCTAACTTTGCTCATAAGTGGTTTGAAGTTGATTTTGGATATATTTCTATGTTGTTTCTAGAAAAATTAAGTTTAATTAAAATTAAACGAACACATTGAAAAACTCGAGTTTAAATAATATAATTTATAATTATAGAGGATTAAAATTTTCATATGTTGAAAATTTTTATAGCCATGATGAATCAAACAATTATCTTGATTTATTGTTAAATGAAGTGGATTGGAAACAGGAGCAAATAAATATTTATGGAAAATCGATTAATCTTCCCAGACTAACTGCCTACTTTTCTGATCCAGATGTAAATTACTCATATTCAGGAATAAGACATCAATCATTAGAATATCCAACTTTTATAAATTCTATTAAATTAAAAACAGAAAGCTATTTTGATGTAAAGTTTAACAGTGTTCTTCTTAACAGATATAAAAATGGAACCAATTGGCATGGATATCATTCAGATAATGAAAAAAAGTTGGGAGATATGATTAATATTTGCTCAATTAGCTTTGGAGCTTCAAGAGATTTTATTTTCAAGTCGAAGCAAGATAAATTAAAGAAGAATATTACGCTACAAAATGGTAGCGCATTATACATGATGCATCCAACTCAAGACAATTATAATCATTCATTACCAAAAAGAACTAAAGTATTAGAAGAAAGGGTAAATCTAACATTTCGATATATTATATGAGCATAGTGAAACTATATAATAAAAATTATAATACAGAAGAACCTCAGTCATTATCAATTTTCTTGGAAGATGATAAATTCCCCACAGAATTAAAATTCTTTAAACGTTTGAATTATTTAAGGGTTAGATGTAAAAATAAAATTCAAAGAATACCTGATTTTATATACGATTTTCCCGACTTATCATTTTTAGATTTATCATTTAACAATATATCAGGAAATATTTCATCTCAATTTGGGAAACTCAAGAATTTAAATACCCTAATTCTAAAATCTAATAATCTGACCGGTGCAATTCCATCGTCTCTTTCTTTATTAGAAAACCTTAGAAATCTAGACTTAAGCAATAACTCACTTACTGGATCAATACCAGATGAAATGGGAGAATTAAAACGAATATGGTATATGAATCTTTCTAATAATAATCTATCTGGTGAAATTCCAATCGAAATATATAAGCTTATTGAAAAGAACAATCTGCCTTATGATGCAATATTATCAAAAAACAACTTTTCTTTTATAATAGAATAATGATACTCGCTGGTCTAAACTTAGTTTTCATATCATCAACTTTTGTTTTAATGTTCATTCTTAGCAATAATTTCATCCTTAAACCTATGAAAGAGAATTACAACCTTAGAAATCGAAAAATTTTAGAATTTTTAATTTTTAATTCTGTAATTATTTTCTGTTTTTTAGGAAGTATCGTTCTAACAGCAATAATTTATTATATTCTTAACTTAATAGGATTTTAAGCATGAAAAATGTTGTCATCATTGGATCAGGTTTATCAGGTCTTTCATGTGCTCATTATTTAGATAAAAATAAATATAACATTAAAATATTTGAATCAAGCTCAAGTTCAGGAGGAAGAGCAAGGTCAGACTATATAGATGATTATATTTGCGATGTTGGATTTCAAGTACTATTAAACAATTATGAAGAGGTTGAGAATCTAAGGATATATGACAAATTAGATCTTCGTTATTTTGATTCAGGATCATTAATCTACAATAATGATAAAATTTATAAGCTCTATAATCCTATTCGTCATCCATTTAAATTTATTATTTCAGATTTCCTTAAGATTGTGAACATAAAAGATATAAAAAGCATATTAAAAATCTTATTTCGAAATACCTCTAATTCATCTAATACATCAAGTCTTTTTAACAGTATTTTTTCAAAACAATCAAAATATTATTTTTTTGAACCATTCTTTAAAGGAATTTTTCTTAATAAGTCATTATCAAATGATTCAAGATTTTTCCATAAAATATTCAAGAAGTTTGCTTATGGTAAAGCTAGCTTACCCAAAAATGGAATGTCAAAGCTGTCTGAGACTTTAATTGATAATAGCAATTTAAATGTAAGGTATAACAAGAAGGTTGTAAAAATTAATAGCAATAAACTGTTTTTTGAATCTGGAGAAGAGCATGAATATGATATTCTAATATTTGCTATTCCAATAAGAAATATTAACAAGCTCTTAAAAACTAATTACCAAAGCGAATATTTTAAAAACAAGACAATATACATTTCATCTGCTATCAAAAAATTGGGAAAATCTATTTTGCTAATTCCAAATAAAGACCTAGCCCTGAACTCTATTCAATGTTTATCTAATGTATCAAAATCATATTCCAAATATGGACAATCTCTTTATTCAGCATCAACATTGGATGTGAGTAAGAGTGATAAAGAATTATTTAAAGAATTCAACATGATTACAAATATCAGAGAAGAGGATTCTAAAATTATAAAAAGCTATACACTACCTTATTCTCTTCCATCTAAATTCATAAAAATAAAATCAAAAGATAATCATTATTTTTGTGGAGATTGGAATACCGAACCTTCTATTGACGGAGCTATAAAAAGTGGTCGTCTAACTGCGGAGCAAATCAATGGATAAATATAAAATGAAAAATTTAACCTCAAGTGACATTGATAGAATAATAGCATTAGCATGGGAAGATGAAGTCCCATTTAGAGCTATAAAATTCCAATATAATATTCTAGAAAAAGATGTTATAAAAATTATGAGAAATAATATCAAAAGGTCCTCTTTTAAAATGTGGAGGAAAAGAGTAACGAGTAGAATTAGCAGAAAATCAGATAAAATTCAATATAAATCACTAAAAAAACTAAACTAACAGGAGATACTTTGAAAATTTTTATTTTAACCTTTTTACTACTTACTCTAAATGGATGTAGTACTTTTTATTTAGGCATCAAAGATTATGATAATTTTGATCCTAAAATACAAGCTGACAATTTAGGTGATATTGTTGATGTTTGGGAGGATGGTCTTCGAACAAATTCAAATAACGGTGAATATGAATGGTGGTATTTTGATTCAAAACTTGATGATGGAGCTGTTATAGTTGCGTATTTCTGGACATTAAAGGCTTTCAAAGATATTTTTTATATTGGCGTTAATTATAATCATCCAGATGGAACTAGCTACAAAAAAATTAAGTTCTTCAAAAAAAAAGACGTTTTTATTGAAAAATCAAGATGTAATCTAAAGTATAATGATAATATCTTCGAAGGAGATTTGAAAAATTATAAAGTTAAAATTAGCCCTGAAGATTTTGATGGATTTGGTTTTGATATTAATCTCTCATCAACAGTACCATCATACAGGCCTCAAGATGGAATAATTTCAGCAGGGGATGATTATTTTGCATGGTTAGCAGCTGTCCCAAATGGTCATGTATCAGGTACACTTACTTATAATGATAACATCAGGGAGATTAAAGGTGATGGTTATCATGACCATAACTGGGGCAATATACCACTTCAAAGACTATTTGATGATTGGGTATGGTTTAGAGGCACTGTTGAAGACTATACCATCATTGGCTTTCAACTAAATACATCAGATAACAGGGGAGGCTATTCAATTCCAGGAATTTTTGTAGGTGATAGTTCTGGTGTCATTTATGAAAACTTTGGGCAAAATGGTATATTTACAGCCAATGAAAACCTTATTACCGATGTGTATAGAAAAAATAATGAGAGCTTTTTTTCTAATTTTAAACTACTAACTAAGGATAATTATTTTATCGAGATTGATGGATATGAAGTAATTGAGAATCTTGCTTTATTTGAAGTTTCAAACACGCCATTTATTCCATTATTTTTTAAATTTTCAAAAATCGATCCATATTACACTAGATACAAAAGCACTGTAAACCTTGAGCTTCCAAGTGGTGAGAAATTAGAAGGTGATGCGGTATTAGAAATAATGGACTTAAAGTAATTTGCTTTCTATTCTTAAAAAACCAACATTTTTACTTTTCTTCTTAGGAAATATTACCTCTTTAGTTGGATTTGGATTTAATCTTATCGCAGTAAGTTGGCTTGTTTTGAGTGAAACAGGCTCAGAATTTGCACTCGGTAAAATTATGGCCTCAGCAACACTTCCTGGTCTTATCATATCTTTCTTTACAGGCTATATTATTGACAAAACGAATAGAAAGTGGCTAATGGTATTTTTAGATATTTTTCGAATAATTACCATCTCTTCATTCTTAATATTTCTACAATTTAATGAATTCAAGTTAATCTACTTATACCCTGTAGTTTTCTTTATGGGTATTGGAAATTCTCTGTTTTGGTCAACTTCGCAAGCATTTACTCAAGAGATAGTATCTGAGAAAGAATACTTTGATGCAAACAAACTTTTATCAGCCAGCTATCAAATTGGCTCAATTCTAGGGGCTGGGATTGGTGGTTTTATTGTCCATTTTTACAGCCCTTTTGTTGCTCTTTGGATAAATGTAGCAACCTATCTCATTTCAGCAATTTTTATATCATTTGCACCTTTCAAAAGTAAGATAAAGAAAGAAGTAAGTAAGAATATAATAAACTCTCTATTTAAAGGAGTTAAATATTTAAAAGAAAGAGCTGATATTACGATGCTATCAACCACAACAATTTTATCTGATGTAGCGATATGGGGTGCACTTTCTGTCCTAACAATCTCAATATCTATCGAAATATTTGATAAGGGAAGCTGGGGGTATGGCGTTTTAGATGGAATGTATGGGATTGGAGCTTTCTTATCTATAATTATTGTTGGCTATTTAACGAAGAATTACTCCCGAAGGACTGTACTTCAGGGCTGCTATTTATTAGGTCTTATATCACTCTATTTTTCATCTATAATGCCAAACATTTACCTGGCTTCACTATTCTTCTTTATCTTAGGCATAAATATCAATGCAAGCAGGGTAATCACTAGAACGATTCTTATGGAGAACATAAATAACAAGATAATGGGAAGAGTTCAAACTGTTCTTGGCATATATTCGAGAGTAATGGTTGTTACTAGCTCGCTTGTTACTGGATATGTGATAGAAAATTATAGTATTGATTCAGCTGTATTTTTTACCTGCATGCACTATTTTGTGGCATTTATAGGAATTTCAATGGTGGGTAGAATTTGGATTAGATCAAGAGAGTATTTATATGGAAACTAGCAATCATTCAATTACTATAGTATTCCCAAATCAACTTTTTAAAGATAGTCCTATTCTCAATAAAGATGTAAAGAAAATCTTTCTAATTGAGGAGCATTTATTTTTTAAACATTATAAGTTTCATAAACAAAAAATTGCATATCATCGATCATCGATGCGAAAATATTATGATTATCTAAAAACAAAAGATTTTAATGTTGAATACATTCACAGTTTCGATAAATCATCTGATATTAGAACTTTTTTAGACAATCTAGATAATCAGATTACTAATATTAATATATATGATCCCGTCGATGATTGGTTATTAAAGCGTATAAATAATCATAAAAAAAATATAAATATCAATATTTCTAGCAATCCCTTATTCATTAATACAAATCAGGATTTAAGCACTTTTTTTAGAAATGATAAAAAAAATTATTNNCATGCAGTCTTCTATAAACAGCAAAGAAAAAGTCTCAATATACTTATGGATAGTGATGATAACCCANTAGGTGGCAAATATTCATTTGATTCCGATAACAGAAAAAAGTATCCAAATGATGAGAAGCCACCACATATAAATTTCCCTAAAAATGATAGTTATTGGTCTGAAGCAATTGAGTATACAAATAAATACCTCTCAGATAATTACGGAGATTTATCTACTACTCAATACTACCCTAATGATTTTACAGGTGCAGAACAATGGCTTGATAACTTTTTAGTTCAGAGATTTGAAAAATTTGGCGATTATGAGGATGCTATTGAAAGTAATCAAGTATTTTTAAACCACAGCGTATTAACACCTATGCTTAATTCGGGTCTGATTACACCAANGTCAATAATTGATAAAACATTAGAATTTAGCAATGAGAATGATATTCCTATTAATTCTCTTGAAGGTTTCATACGACAAATAATAGGATGGAGAGAGTTTATTCGAGGAATGTATATAGCAAAAGGCTCATTTAGCAGAACTGAGAATTTTTGGTCTTTTAAACGTAAAATTCCTTCATCATTCTACACAGGAGATACCGGAATTGACCCGGTAGATGATTCAATCAAGAAAACTATTAAATATGGATACTCCCATCATATTGAGAGATTAATGGTTCTGGGCAATTTTATGCTGTTGTGTGAGTTTGNCCCTGATGAAGTATATAAATGGTTTATGGAGTTATTTATTGATGCTTATGATTGGGTGATGGTACCAAATGTGTATGGCATGAGTCAATTCTCCGATGGAGGCACTTTTGCAACCAAGCCCTATATAAGCAGCTCTAATTACATCAAAAAAATGAGTAACTACAAAAATGGAGAATGGACTGATGTATGGGATGGTCTTTATTGGAATTTCATAAATAACCAATCTGATTTCTTTAGTTCAAACCCGAGATTATCAATGATGTGTCATCTATTTAATCGAATGAAACCTGAGACAAAAGAAAAGCATATCCAAAATGCTAAGAACTTTCTTTCAAAGCTAGACTAATTNTATCCCATAAGTTTAATTTTTTTAGTATTTTACAGCACTGTAAAATTGCGATACATAATCTTCGATGAAACCAAATAAAGACAATTACGATGTTATTATCATAGGATCTGGGATATCAGGTCTTACCTGTGGGGCTTTTTTATCTATGGAAGGTAAAAAGGTTCTAATTTTAGAGAAACACTTTAAAATTGGTGGCTATACCCATACATTTAAAAGGCAAGGGTTTGAGTGGGATGTTGGCATTCATTACATTGGGGCAGTCCATAATAAAAAATCATTTCCAAGAAAAGTTTTTGATAAGATTTCAGATAATAATCTTCAATGGCATAAAATGAGCGATAATTATGACCGAATTATATTCCCAGATAAAAGCTATGATTTAATTGCACCAAAAAAGAAGTTTATTGAGACCATAAAGTCATACTTCCCAGATAATGCTAATGAAATCGATGAATATATCAAGCTCGTAACAGAAGTTAGCAAAAGCTCGTTGAAGTATTTTTCTGCAAAAGCACTATCAGGATTATCTGAAAGCGTCCTTAGACCCTTTTTAACGCGTAAATTTCTAAATTTTTCAAATAAAACGACATATGAGGCATTATCAGAGATTATTTCAACCAATGAGCTTATTTCAGTCCTTACAGGGCAGTGGGGTGATTATGGTATGCCTCCGAAAGAAAGTAGCTTTGTTATGCACTGTATGATAGCGAATCATTATTTTGATGGCGCTAACTATCCTGTTGGGGGTTCCCGAATGATTGCTGAGACAATAGTTCCTGTAATCAAGAAAAATGGAGGAGAGATAGCCAAGAACTGCGGAGTCGATAAAATTTGGACTGAAAATGGAAAATCTAAGGGAGTTATCTTAGAGGATGGTAATAAGATTTCGTCTGATATTGTTATTAGTAGTGCGGGTGTTGCAAATACATTAACGAAATTTTTAAGGGATGATAAAAGTTTGCAAAACTATCAATCTAATATGAAAGAGGTAAAGCCATCCTCTGGACATGCATGTTTGTATATTGGGTTTGATAAAAGTGCAGAGCAGCTTGGAATTAAAGATACGAACTTATGGGTATATCCATCCTATNACCATGATACAAACGTAAAAAAGTTTAATGATGACCAAGAAAATGACTTTCCAGTTCTCTATATGTCATTTGCCTCATCAAAAGATCCCGATTGGGATAAAAATCATCCGAATAAAGCAACAATGGAGGTTATTGTACCATCTGCTTTTATGCATTATGAAAAGTGGGCAGAGCTTCCATGGAAGAAAAGAGGAGAATCTTACGAAGCCTACAAAGAAGATTTATCAAAAAGAATAATTAAAGAGGTCTACAAACATTGCCCAAACCTAAAAGACCAGATTTCATATTACGAGCTATCGACTCCACTAACAACTAGAAATCTAGCAAATTATGAGCTTGGAGAGCTATATGGAATTGAGCATGACCCAAATAGATTTAGACAAAAATGGCTTAAACCCAAAACCCCTATTAANAATTTATACCTAACCGGTCAAGATATCTTAACGGTTGGTCTCGCTGGTGCTTTAGGTTCTGGCGTATTGACAACATCCGTAGTTTTAGGCAAAAATATCTTTAAGGATCTTTAAAGGATGAAAATATACTTTGCAGGCTCAATACGAGGAGGAAGAAATGATGCTGAGATTTATTCTCAAATAATAGAATTTTTGCAAGGATATGGAGAGGTGCTTACAGAGCATGTTGGTAAAAAGGATTTAAATTCAATGGGGGAGTCTGCGCTTTCCGATAAGCAGATTCATGATAGAGATATCAAATGGTTATTAGAATCAGATTTAATGGTAGCGGAAGTAACAAACCCTAGCCTCGGAGTAGGTTATGAAATTGGAAGAGCAATTGAAGCAGAAAAAAAGATTATATGTCTTTATCGAGAATCCGATAAAAAACTCTCTGCAATGATCTCTGGTTCTAAAAATATTGATACTATAAAATATTATCAATTAGAAGATATAAAGGAAGCTATAGAAGATATTTTAAAAATAAAAAATTAAGAATATGATCCATCGACTAAACATAAAATGAAATTATATATCCTAACAATCTCTATATTNCTATCCTTATCTTTTTCAATCTCAGAAAATATAAATATCTATAGCACCGATCAGGAAGATTTCGCCAATATTATTGTAGATAATTTTACATTTTCTGCTAGAGTAGCGGGAATTAATAATGATGGTGATCCAATTATACTATTACATGGTTTCCCGGAAACATCTAGAATGTGGAAAGATTTAATAAAATTACTTGATAACAGCAACTTTAAAGTTGTGGCCCCTGATCAAAGAGGATATAGTCCAAAAGCAAAACCAAAGGGTATTGATTCCTACAAGATAGATCTTCTTGCGAAAGATATTGTGGATATCGCTGATGTGTTTGGATTTGAAAGCTTTCATTTAGTTGGCCATGACTGGGGCTCTGCAGTTGGTTGGTATATAGCATCTAAGTATCCNAATAGACTTCTTTCATGGAGCGCACTATCAGTTCCTCATATGGACGCATTTATAAATGCTATGGAGCATGATAAAATTCAAAAAAAGAAAAGCAGCTATATATCATTCTTTAAGATATTATTTTTACCAGAGATTTATTTTAAAATATTTGGATANNTGAATCTAAAAAAAATATGGACGGATAGCTCAAAGGATGAAATAAATGACTANATGCGAGTATTTAGACAAAGAAACACCTTAAAAGCATCCCTTAACTGGTACAGAGCTAATCTGGCTAAAAATGATNAACAAATAGGTAAAATTAATGTTTCTACCCTTATGATATCTGGGATTAATGATATGGCTGTTGGACAAATTGCAGTTGAAAATACTGAAAAATATGTAGATGCACCTTACACCTTAAAAAAAATAGATTCAGGTCACTGGCTTGTACAAGAATCATTCGATGAAGTTTCCAATTATATACTTGAACACGTAAAGAGCAATAAGAAGAAACAATAATTTATTATATAGATGTTTCTGATAACATATAATATGTTAACTTATGATTACTATTCACCAAGAAGGTGCTTGATAAAGAAATCAACTGCATAATCTTTTGATTTTATACGAGCATCTTTGTTTCCACCCATTGTAGGCCCTTTATCTGCGCACAAATAAAGACCTAATTTCTGCATGAAGGAATTTGATAATGGAAAACCATAGTCTTTGGTTTTGACTGTTCCATCTGACTCTAGAACTAATCTACAATCAGTTAAGGAATAACCTGTATCTATAACTTTTAAATCAGAATTACGATCATATGAATGATGGGAATTTGGAAATACTGTAATACTCGCATTATCATGTCCCTTAAATTTTAAATTTTCTATAAATTCGACGCAAGGCTCAGCAGGTACCCAATTATCTAATTCACCCATTAATATATAAATTGGATTTTTAACAAATTCTAAGTTATCTACATTTGTTATGCATGGTGGATATACTGGTAAATGAGCTGCAAATTCATAGTCTGGTGATATTAAATCTTTAATTTTCTTCCAACCAGAGAACAATGCAACACCTCCTCCAAGACTCCATCCTGTAATTCCTATGCTTTCTTGCTCTATTTTTGGATTATTTGCAAGAGTAGCTAGCAACATGTAAGAATCATGCACAATCATTGGTATAGTAGCTGACACTTGCTCTCCAACAGTCGATGCAACATTTCTACTTTTAAAGCTATGGAGTTCAACTGTAGCAATACCTACTTCTCTATATCTTCTTAAGTAATCCAGATGATGCTCCCCCCATCCTAAGCTGCCAGCCACTCCAATAATAGCTGGATATTTAGCTTTATCAACTTCTGGATACGTAATTATTCCATAAACATCCTGATCTGAAACTATATCAAGATTTTTAATTATATCTTTAAAATTAAATGGATTTTTGCTCTTAAAGGTAATCAGCTCTTGGTTTGGCTTAAGTTTTGACTTAACCTTCTTTAGTGCATCGGAAATATCTACAGTATTGTAAGTAGTTCTACTTAAACCTAAGTATAANAGTACCAAGCAAAAAACTATGAATAATGTTAATACTCTTTCACTAAGCCTCATTTTCAGCCATTAACCCATCCCTTTTTAGTAGAGCTTCGACTTTTGGCTCTCTTCCTCTAAAAGATTTATATAGTTCCATAGGATGTTTCATGTTGCCTTGAGATAGGATATTATCTCTAAAAGATTGTGCTGTCTCCCTATTAAAAAGTCCATCTTCTTTAAATTTCTCAAAAGCATCAGCCTCTAAAACTTCAGCCCATTTATAAGAATAATATCCAGCAGAGTAACCACCTGCAAAAATATGTCCAAGACTGCAAGAAATTGAAGACCCAGGCATTTTGTCCATTAATGCTGTTTTCTTGACTGCATTCCACTCAAATTCTTCAACATTCTCAACATTATTGTCTTTACCAAACCATGCCATATCTAAATAACCTAATGACAATTGTCTCAAGCACATTGTTCCAGACATGAAATTCTTTGAATCCTTAATTTTATCTAAAAGCTCATCTGGGATAACCTCTCCAGTTTCATAGTGATGGGCAAATAGAGATAAAGCCTCCTTTTCACCTACCCAATTTTCCATTATTTGAGATGGAAGTTCAACAAAATCCCAAAAAACCGACGTACCCCCTACTGATGTATACTTTCTATTTGATAAAAGTCCATGAAGACAGTGACCAAACTCGTGAAAAATAGTAGTAACTTCAGCGAATGTTAGCAAAGAAGGACTGGTATCAGTTGGCTTTGTCAAATTACAGCTAAAGGTAACATGCGGTCTTTTAACTTCCCCACCTTGCATACCTTGTGACCTCAACTCATTCATCCAAGCGCCAGATCTCTTTGTTTCTCTTGGGAATAAATCTTCGTAAAGTATTCCTACATGAGAACCATCTTCATCTTTAACTTCATATACATTAACATCTTCATGCCAAGTTTGAATGTTATCAAGTTTAACAAAATCCAATCCATACATTCTCTTGGCAATCTCAAAAACTCCATTAACAACATTCTCAGACTTAAAATAAGGTCTCAGTGAGTCTTCATTGAAATCATATAGTTTTTGCTTTAATTTTTCAGCATAATAAACAGTATCCCATGGCTTGATATCATCAAGATCATCTATTTCTTTGGCTATCTCTTTAATTTGTCTAAGGTCTTCTTTTGCCGGTTCAAAACAAGCTTCATATAAATTATCAAGTAAATTATAGATATTTGTTTGATTTTCAGCCATTCTCTTCTCTAATACGTAATCAGCAAAGTTATCATATCCTAATAACATTGCTCTTTCATGCTTTAATTTTGCTATTCTTTTACAAATTTCAGTATTATCGAATTCTCCTCCATTGCATTTAGTTACGGAGGCTGTCATTAGCTCCTGCCTCAAATCCCTGCGATTAGAAAATTTCATAAATGGATAATAACTTGGAAACTGAAGAGTAAATAGCCAATCATCTTCTCTTCCTTTAGATTTTGCTGCCATTTTAGCGCCATCTTTAATCATTTGAGGTAATCCATCTAAATCATTTTCATTTAACCATAGCTCGTATGAATTTGTAGCATTTAAGCTATTGTTTGAAAATTGAGGTGACAATGTCGACATTTCTTCGTCTAAACTTCTAATTTTATCTTTATCTTCATCGCTTAGTTTTGCCCCATTTCTCACGAAACCCTTGTAGCTTAGCTCGGTAAGTCTCGCATCCTCATCATTTAATGTATTAAATTGATTTATATATACTTCTTCAACTCTTTTAAATAAATCCTTATTAAGATTTATGTCATTCCCAAATTTTGCTAATTTAGGACTAATTTCTCCTGCTAAATTTTGAAAATCTTGATCTGATTCAGATCCAAAAAGGTGGAAGTAAGTTGTAGCAACTCTTCCAAGTTTTTTACCAGAAAGCTCTTGAGCTAAAATAGTATTATCAAATGTTGGATCCTCAGGATTGTTAGCAATTGCGTCAATTTCAGATTTAGCTTCTTCAATCGCTGCATCTAAGGCTGAGANGAAGTCATCAGTTTTAATTTCGTTAAATGGAATTGTACCAAATGGCTGATCAAACTTTTCTAAAAGCGGGTTACTCATACTATTCTATCTCCTTTATAATTTTTTACTTTACTACCAAATTTACTAATTTATTAGGAACATATATTTCTTTTACTATATTCATTCCATCTATAAATTTTTTTACATTTTCTACATTTTTTGAATCCTGAATAATATCATCTTTACCAGTATCAGCATTTACTTCAAGACTGCCACGAAGTTTTCCATTGACTTGTATGGCGATTGTCATTGAGCTATCTACAAGTCTGCCTTCATCATGTTTTGGCCAATCTTCATTAAAAACGGAATTCCTATTTCCATTTTCTTCCCACAGCTCTTCAGAAAGATGAGGCGCAAATGGTGCAATTAATTTTATTATAGTATTTTTATCATTTTTACTTAAAGTGTTACTTGAACTTATTTCATTCATACATTCCATCATTTTACTTAGGGACGTATTAAATTTAATTTTTTCTAAATCTTCTGTTACTGATTTTATGGTTTTATGGATAATCTTTTGATCTTTTTCTAAAGATTCACCATCTTCTTTATTGCATATATTTATGATTTTTGTTAAAAATCTAAATATTCCAGTAATACCCTTATCATTCCAATCTCCACCTTCGTCATAAGGCCCCATAAACATCAAATAGCACCTAAAGGTATCTGAGCCATACTGTTCAATAAATTCATCTGGAGATACTGTATTTCCTTTCGACTTAGACATTTTAGTACCATCTTTTGTGATTGTACCTTGATGAAAGAGACGTTTGAAAGGTTCATCGAATTTTAAATAACCTAAATCTCTTAGAGCTTTAGTTATAAACCTTGAGTAAAGTAGATGCATAGTTGCATGCTCAGCCCCACCAATATACATATCAACAGGAAGAATTTCATTAACTTTGCTCTGATCAAAGGGTTTATTTTTATTTAAATTATCAGGATAACGAAGATAGTACCATGATGAGCATACAAATGTATCCATCGTATCAATTTCTGGCCTCCATCCAACTCCAAATATTTTTTCAGTTCTTTCAATTAGTTCTTTTGATGTACCCAATGGGGATGTACCCTTTGGTTTGTACTCTACATCATCTGGAAGAGTCCAAGGTAAATGTTTTTCTGGTATTGGATGTGGTATTCCATCAGGGTCATACACAATTGGTATTGGTGTCCCCCAATATCTTTGCCTGGATATTAGCCAATCTTTAAGCTTAAAATTAATTTTTCTCTTACCATAATTCTCATCTTCAAGATATTTAATCATTTTAGATTTAGCATCTGAAGTAGATAGGCCATCAAGAAACCCTGAGTTAATAGCTATTCCATCTTCAGTATAAGCTTCCTCATCAAGCTTAACATTGTCACCATCAACAACTTGTATAATATTAAGTGAATATTTTTTTGCAAATTCGTAATCTCTTTCATCGTGACCAGGGACTGCCATAATAGCACCTGTCCCATAAGTCAACAAGACATAATCTCCAACCCATATTGGTATTTTCTTTCCATTAATTGGATTAATAGCATGAGAACCAGTAAAGACACCACTTTTATCTTTATTAAGCTCTGTTCTTTGCATTTCATTTTTTGCAATTGAATCTTTCCTATAGATGGAGATTTGAGATTTATAATTATCAGTAGTTATAACATCAACCAAAGGATGGTCTGGTGCGATAACAAGATAGCTAGCTCCGAAAAGCGTATCAGGCCTAGTAGTAAACACATCGATGACATCCTCTAAGCCTTTAATGTCAAAACGAACAATCGAACCTTCGCTTCTACCAATCCAGTGTTTTTGCATAGATATTGTTTTTTGAGGCCAATCTATATTGTCAAAATTTAATAGTTCATTTGCGTATTCTGTGATTTTAAAGAACCATTGTTTAAGAGGTTTTTGAATAACTTTAGCTCCAGAACGATCAGAAGTTCCATCGCTCAGTACTTGCTCATTCGCAAGTACAGTTTGGTCAATGGGGTCCCAATTAACCATCGCCTCTTTCTGGTATGCTAATTTATTTTTATATAGTTCTAAGAATAGCCATTGCGTCCATTTATAATAATCTTCATTGCAAGTCGTGACTATATTATCCCAATGATACATCGCCCCTATTCTATCTAGTTGAATTCTCATTGTATCTATATTTTTTTTAGTACTAATAGCTGGATGAATATTATTTTTTATTGCATAATTTTCAGCCGGAAGACCAAAAGCATCAAAACCTTGAGGTTGAAAAACATTATATCCCTGCATCTTCTTGAATCTTGAGATTGTATCAGCAGGTCCATAATTATACCAATGACCAACGTGGAGATTACTCCCTGAAGGATAACTAAACATCGTTAAAGAGTAGTACTTCTCACCTTTATCAGTGATTTTAAACGATGAAGAAGGATTGTTTTTCCAGCGTTTTTGCCACTTTTTTTCTATATTTTTATGATCATACATATGTAGTTGTTTTTAGATAGAGTAAGTTAAAGAAATATAAATGCTCAAAACAGTACTTACTTTATCTTTTTAATGTTCTATTTCTTGATACTTCTTCTTCAACATATAAAATACTTGGAATATTCGACAACCTATCAAGTAATGGCTTTAAGCTTTCATTTTTTTTATGTTCAAATTCAATTCTATATATTCTATTTAAGCATATTCCATTTGAACAATCAGCATCAGATGCTGATGGCATCCATTTCTCTAAGTTCTTTATATCATTATTTAATAGATATTCTTGAATTTCATTATTGTTCATTACAAGATAATCATTTGTATCGGTCTTAGTAAATAAGATTGGACTATAATTATCTCTGATGCAAAATAAATAAGATGATCTTATAGTAGTATCATANCCTCTTTNNNTACCNTCTTCNAGCATAAGNAATACTGTTCCNGGCCCAAGNGATTTATTNCCATATGTTATCAAATAATCGGGGATCCATCCNCCNGGATCAATCAGGACATAATACGAAACNTCTGTCAAGTCATAGCTCAGAGCCTTAACTTCCCATGAACCTAATCCATTTTCTACAAAAATNGGATCATTATATTGCTGATTTTTTTCATTAATAATATCTTTNAAAAGCCTATAGTTTTGTTCNGAGTCAATCATCCAATTTAGTCTAAAGTGTGANCCNGAGACAGTATCAGTATAATTTTTTGTAATATAATGCCTGTTTGAAATAATAGGAAGATCTAGAATNTGATAAAGGAATGTTGTGTCTTTTATAGAATAATTAATTAAAGTTGATTCAACTAGATGACTATTTTCTAAAAACTCATCCTGTCCATCTGCATCAAGAATTGCTTCTAANATNCCATCCATGTCAATGTGAGTCAAAGCTGTTGCTTTAAATATNGGAATATCAACTCCTTTGATATGTTTTTTGTAGACNGTCAAAGAATCTGATTTAATAGAAANTTCTTCCCACCCNTCAGNTTCAAAAATGCTTTCCATTATCTGATTATTATTGTAACCNAAAAGTAAAGTGATCGAAATAAAAACAAATATAAACATTATAGAATAATTGCTTTACCTGATAGAGAAAGGATTGTCATTATTATGCCACTTAAAATAACACCTTGGACAATAGAAATCATTGATAATCCCTTATGAAGGCCAATTACATAGGAAATTAANGCACCTGTCCAAGCACCAGTACCAGGAAAAGGAATACCAACGAATAATAAAAGGCCNCTGCTTTTAAACCTATTATATTTTTTATACTTACCTTTNGATGATANAATCAGCTTATCAATGATAGTCTTTAAAATTTTCACTTTAGAAAAAATAATAATCAATTTATCTAATGCTAGAACAAGGAAGACTCCTATCAATGCATTAGATAAAACGCAAATTGGCAGCACAANATACCAGGGTAAGCCAAATACTAATATTCCAAATGGTATAGTCAATCTACATTCAGTTACTGGCATNANTGAAAAAACAAATAATAATAGNCATTGAAANAGCTCATTNGATGCACTATTTAAAATATTCTGTATAAAAGGATGTAATGTAAGTTCCATTATTTTCTCATTATTGAATTAATAATTAACCGTATGAATTTAATAGTATCTGAGAAATGTTTGATATAAGATTTATTATTTTTATCGTAAATCGTTGATACTTTAACCTGCTCTACTATTGATTTTTCATTTATTGCTTTTATCAATATCTCAGATTCATACTGAAAGCCTGTTTCTAAATAATTAAAATTTTCAATAGCAGACAGTGAATATCTTCTGTAGCCACACTGACTATCTTTTATTGTGATTTTCGTTAAACTTGAAATAATTCTTGAGGTTATCCAATTTGAAAATTTTCTAGAAACAGGCATACTAGCATCTCTTTCTCGATAACCTAGAACAAAATCAACATCATCCTGAACGTCTAAAAATAAGCTTAGTTCATCTGGATCATGCTGCAGATCAGAATCCATAGTAATTACATTTTTAAATCCTTTCTGTCTTGCAAACTGGAATCCTCTTTGTAGTGATAACCCCTTCCCCATATTATCTTCATTCTGTATTAAAGATATATCATTATAATTGATTTTAATTGGATTGGGAGATCCATCATCTACAACTATTATTTGATTGTTTAGTTTATCTTTAATTTTTTTAATTAATTGATCTAGCTGCTTATTCGAATTATATGAAGGAATCAATATAGCTGTATCTAAGGACATGCCTAAACTTATGAAGTTTAAGTAATTAATTCATATTAGTATAATCTATCTTATAATTATAAAAAAGCTTAAATTCTAGTATGAATATGAATACAAAAAAAGAAAAACTCACGTTTTATTCTATCGATAATAATGATTTAAAAAAGATTCATATCTATGAGAGCGGTGTATCTGCGGGCTTCCCTTCTCCTGCTGATGACTATCTAGATACTGACTTGAATTTACATAAATACCTTGTTAAAAGCCCTGCCTCTACATTTTTCATCGTAGCAAAGGGACATTCTATGGAAGATGCTGGTATTAATGATGAAGATCTACTTGTTGTAGATAAATCCCTAGAAGCCAAAAGTGGTGATATAGTAGTAGCAGCATTAAATGGTGAATTTACAGTAAAAAGATACCTCGTAAATAATAAACAAGTATTCTTAAGAGCTGAAAATAGTTCAGCAAACTATCCCGATATAATTATCAATGATGTAATTGATTTTGAAGTATGGGGTGTTGTAACACATACAATACATAAAAACAGATGATAGCACTCGCAGACTGCAATAATTTTTATGTATCATGTGAAAGGGTTTTTAATCCTTCATTAAAAAATAAACCTATAGTTGTTTTATCAAATAATGATGGATGTATTATATCTAGAAGTGATGAAGCGAAAAAAATTGGGATAAAAATGGGTGAACCCGTTTTTAAAATAAAAGATTTAATCTCTAAGTATGATGTTCAATTATTTTCCACTAATTTTGCTTTATATGGAGATATGTCCTCAAGAGTAATGAGCCTTCTTTCACAATTTTCTCCATCGATAGAAATTTATAGTGTCGATGAAGCTTTTATTGATTTCTCCGGCATAGATCAAAGACATCTAGTTGCAGGAAATTTAATAACTAAAATAAAAAAGTCTACGGGAATTCCAATCTCCATAGGAGTTGCACGAACAAAAACATTAGCTAAAATTGCAAACCACATAGCAAAAAAATATTCTAATAGTGGATTTTTTGCTCTAAATAGCAAAAATTATGAAATTAGCATACTTAAGAAGTTTCCAATATCAAAAGTCTGGGGAATTGGATATAAAAGGGCTAAAATGCTAAGTCACTACAACATTTATAGCGCATATGATTTTATACAATTAAATGAAGGTTGGGTTAAAAAGAATATGTCTATAACAGGACTCCAGCTATTAAGAGAATTAAAAGGTGAAAAATGTTTTAGCATTGATAAATACCCCAGAAGCAAGAAGAACATATCCTCTTCAAGGACATTTTCTAACAAAACAGATAATTATGAAAAAATATCAANGCACATAAGTAGAAATGTATCTAGATGTGCAAAAAAACTTAGAGANCAAAAGTCATGTGCAGGTTTCATAGGAGTTTCAATCAGAACAAGTCCGCATGATTACAAGCAAGAATATCTATATCTTTCAAGATCTGCTATAATAGATACTCCTACAAACAATACTATTGAATTAATAAAAANATCTATGAATTTGCTAAAGAGTATATATAAAGAAAATATTAATTACAGCAAATCAAAAGTGTTTATAGGTGATATAGTCCCTAGCAACAGAGTACAAACTAATCTATTTGATTCTAAAAAAGATCGAAGAAAACTAGACAAAAGTATTGATACTATCAATTGTTCAATGGGCAGAAATACGATTCAGGTTCTTAGTTCGGGAATAAAAAAATCTAANCAATCAAATAATATGTCACCTAGATATACGACGAGGTGGGATGAGCTGCTAGAAATTAGTTAGTACTAGATCCAATAAAAATTAATCAATATAGTCGTTATAAACATCTTCGAACTTACTTTCAAAAACATTATAGTAATCATATATCTCATAATAATAAGAAATAATATCTGCATCAATTAAATGAAAATTATCCTCAAATACAGTAGGATTTGGAAATTGAATTTCAAGGCCACGTCTAAATGTTGACAATGAAAGCTCTAAATCTTCATTCATTTCTAGAAGATGCTTTAAAATTATCGATTCTAGCAATATGCGTCTATGCTTAGAATCACTTAGTAATATAGACTTCCTAGATTCATTATATTTTCTTAGGGAAAGAAGATAATTACTTTGAGTATCAATAAACTGAGTTTCAAGAAATGGCCTAGTAAATGATGACTGGTCAT
Organism: bacterium TMED161; assembly: GCA_002171125.1. Taxonomy (GTDB): domain Bacteria; phylum Fidelibacterota; class Marinisomatia; order SCGC-AAA003-L08; family D37C17; genus TMED161. The sequence continues at coordinate 211,366 of NHHK01000020.1, forward strand.
TATCTTCAATTAATGAGACAAGCAAAGAGTTGCCTTTTTTGGTAAAAATATTATCGTAGTCTTTTAGGCGTTCAATTCCACCATCTTGATTGAAAAAGATAATATTTTCTGAGTTTATATAAGAAAAGTAATTACTCTTCCTAATAATTTCATAAATCATTCTACGAACCAATATATCTTCACCAGGTATAAAGCCAGATTTTATGCTTTTAGCATATTTATCATCAGAAAACTTTCTATCAGATTCGAGAACCTGTCTAAGATTTAAAACTTTATCNCTTTCTGTGATGAAGTTAAGATCAAAGATATCTGATTCTTTTAATCGATATGAGTTCGAAAATAAAATTGAACCAAATGAATTAAAAATTTCTGAATCTTGAGGGACTACCTTACTGAATTCTGAATAATTATCTTCAATAACATGCGGAGTAATAACAATAATTACTTCTCTATTATCTTGAGTAGATGATTTTTGTTTAAATAGATTTCCAATTATTGGAATTTTACTCAATAGAGGAATTCTTGATTTACCATCAGATTGNTTATTACTTATTAACCCACCTACAATAAAAGGTGTATTATTTGCTAATCTAACAAAAGATTCAATTTTTCTATTATTAATTATAGGGGCATCGATGACTGAGGATTGTGAGTTTGAATAACCACCAGCTACTTCGGAAATTATAGTTTCAACCTGCATGGTAACATATTTATTATCATTACTTATTCGTGGTCTAATGTTTAGAGTAATCCCAACTGGTAAATACTCNACATCAGGAACAACAAATAAATCCTGAGCATTTGACATTGGTAGCTTTGATATGGGAATTTGTTCCCCTACTTGAATTCTTGCTTGCCTACCATCTAGAACTAAAACAGAGGGTTTTGACAATATTTCAGTAGAATTATTCTGAATAATAGCTTTTAATTGCAAATCAATTTCATCTAATATTGTTTGTCCAGCTTCTGTATAAATTCCATTATCACCCATACTAAATGTTAAATTATTAATAGAGTTTACTAAGCTAAAAGTAGAGGTATCACCTTTTGATAAATCATACTCTAGAGATTCCAACTCTGAGCTATTAATCTCTATCACCATAGCATCTATCATTATTTGCTTGGCAGGTACATCAATATAATTTTTAATATACTCTATTAGAGTAAAGTAGGGTTCAATATTAGCCTCATCATAGCAAATAAGTAACTGTTCCAATGGACTAGATGAAAGCAATTCAGGGAATGATGAACCACCAAGATAAGAACTAAAATCAAACTGGGAATCAGAATCATAATATTCATCACCAGCTCCTGTATTGAAAGGATCTAAAAAACCATTATTCAATGTGGGAAATGTTATAATTGCAGGGAATTTTGTTAAAGAATCCGTTGGAATGAAATTATTTAGAGTATCGGGCTTATTAAATTCAATAACATTGTATCCCATTCCATTCATTAAAGCAATTGCTTCATTAGTCCGAATATAACTCATTGATAATGGCCTACATTCAATATTTTTGTTTTCAGTAGCAATAATAATAGAAGAAGCCAATGCGATGATAATGTATCTATATAATAAATTCATTTTATAATATACAAAAAGTTAAAATCTATATTATATATATTTATATAAAATAAAAAGCGCTAGAAAGGTCTAGCGCTTTTTAGTATTATTATTTAGATGATTAGAGAAAACTTATTTATTTGAACCTGAATACTTTTTATTGAGTCCGCCTGGTTTTGTTTTAAGTTTGCCCTTACCTTTGCCTTTACTTCCATTGCAATCAAGTGCAAACCAGTGTGGTTTACTGCCAGGTTTTGGAAACATGGTTAGGTTTTTACCTTTTTTGTTTTTCTGAACAAAACAAGGGTGCTTTTTAAATGCAGATTCTAAATGAGATAAATCTCTGATATTTTGAGATTTTCCTAATATAAAATCGCTAACTACTTTTTTCTCTTTAACTGATATAACACCTTTAGGTAACTTNGAAAGCTCTTTAGCAACAGTCATGTAAGAAAAATTGCCGCCATCAGACTGAGTTTTTTTGCCCTGTTTAGCTTTAGGATCACCAACAGCTGAAAAAATCATAGAGATAGCAAATACGCCTGTTAAAGTTATTTTAAATATATTACTCATAGTTTCTCCTTTAGATTGAATTTTCTTAAGAACATATANATTTAATATAAGATATTTTTATTGACAATTTTGTGATATATATTACAAAGTTAACTAATTGGGGATTTTAATGGGTTATTTATTTGCATTCTTGAGTGCTATCTCTTGGGCTTCCGGTACAATCTCCATAGTTCTATCAAAACATAAATTAAATCCAAATATATTTAATCTTTATAAGAACTTATTAGGTTTTGCATTTCTATCTNTAATTCTTCTAGTCTCAAGTTTTTTCACTTCTGAGATATTTTGGATTATAANTTATGAAAGTATTTTTTTAATAATCTTAAGTGGTATACTAGGGTCTGGATTAGCTGATCAAATTTACATTCGATCTCTTTCCCTCATTGGGTCAAATTTAATTTCTGTAATAGCATCTTCACTGTCCATGTTTGTTCTTATGTTTGCATTAATTCTAAACCTTTTTTTCCCCTCTTTTTTCCCCGCGCAAAAATGGCCACCAGCAAATTTAGAAATTTTAGGTTTCATACTTATAATTTCAGCCATAATTCTATCTTCATGGGAAAAAAATGATTACAAAAATGCAAAGTTTCAAAATATTGCTTTAGCTCTTTCTGCGTTTATGCTTATGGGCTTATCTGCGAACTTAACTAATAGTGCAATTTTTTTAAATACAGGAACAACCTTAAATATCATGTGTATTATCCTAATTCGTTTCATTCCTGCTATAATTTTTCAATGTTGTTTACTTATGATAACCAAAACATCAAAAATAGAATTAAAAACATTTTTCACTTTGCCAACTAAAAGTATTTATTTTGCAACTGTAGGATCTTTAATGATTTCAGTGATTGCTATATTTTTCTGGACAGCTGGGATGAAGATAGAATCAAATAATGTCACCTTATTTTCTCTACTTGCTCAAACTTCAAATATAATGATATTTATTTGTAGCTGGCTTATTCTTAAAGAGAAAATTTCAAATAAAAAAATATTCGGCATTATAATATCATTTATTGGTATAATCTTAATCGTCTCATCCTAATTAATAAATTCCAATTATAAATATGAAAAATGAAAGAACTAGAAGTTAAGACTTTCTATTTCTATTTCTTTTCTTCTTCTTGCTCTTTTTATTTTTTCTTTTTTTTATTGATTGTTTTGCTTTGGAATCTGACGCACTAACAGTGACAAGAATTTTTTTTCCACCATGTCGTATATTATTCATTTTAGAAATTATTTTGTCAACCATTGATAAATCTACCTCAAACGTACTGTGATTTTTATTTATATCAATTTTACCAATCCTAGTATCCCTAGACCTTGTGGTCTTATTAACTAATCTTATAATGGTCTCCGGATTAATTTTATTGGCTCCGCCCACGTTTATTGATAGTTTTACAGTGTTGCCTGATTTTGTATCTTTTGGATGTAAATTACTTTTCTGATTTTTGTTTATGGTATCTATTGAAAAACTACTACCCTTACTAAGAGTAATAAATTTACCAATAACTTCATTTTTTGTAAATGAATCAAGCTTTGAGTATAGATAACTAAATGTTTCTATTTCTTTATTAGATGGGAGCTCAGCATCTACAATTTTATCTGTAAATACGTTGATTTTAGATTCAAGAATTTTTGATTCAGTAGGTGCTTTTTCTTCTTTAAATGATATTTTAGATAATTTCTCAATTTCTCTTATTTTTCGCTGNTCTTTTTTAGAAATAAGAACAATTGAAAGACCAAATTTCCCNGCTCTNCCTGTTCTTCCACTTCTATGAACATATACTTCAGGATCATCAGGTAAATTATAATTTATAATATGAGATAAATTGTCAACATCAATACCTCTAGAGGCTACATCAGTAGCTACTAAAATATTAATATTTTTTTCTCTAAATTGTTTCATTACTCTATCTCTTTCAGATTGAGAAAGGTCACCATTTAAAACGTTTGTTCTATAACCGTCCCTTATAAGCTTGTCAGATATTTCAGTAGTTTCTCTTCGAGTCCGACAAAAAACTATTGTATATATGTTTTTATTTATATCTATAATGTTTTTAATTATCTGATATCTATTCTTTATTGTACTAAAGTAGAAAACATGTCTAACATTATCTGCAGCCTTATTTACAGTCGAAGTTGAAATCATCAGAGGATTATTCATGTATTTTTTTGTTACATTCTTCACTTTTTTAGACAATGTAGCTGAAAATAGGTATATTCTTCTATTGGGCGGAATTTGGTCTAAAATACTATCAATTTCAGCTTTAAAGCCCATTGATAGCATTTCATCCGCCTCATCAAGCACAAAATGTTTAACAAAGCTAAGATTTATGCGATTTCTTTTTATTAAATCATTGAGCCTTCCAGGAGTGCATACAATAATTTTTGGATTTTTCTTTAGACTCTTAATTTGATCACTTACTCTAGTTCCACCATAAAGAGGGATAATTTTATGGTTTTTTAAATATTTTGANTAGGAATCTAAATCTTTGGTAATTTGAAGGCAGAGTTCTCTTGTAGGACATAAAATAACAGATTCAATATTTTTTGTTTTATTATTTGAATGTTCTATTAAAGGCAATCCAAAGGCTGCTGTTTTTCCAGTACCAGTTTGAGCTGTAGCTATTATATCGCGCTCTGAAATTAAGATATCTGGAATAACATCATTCTGTATAGGAGTTGGAATTATAAATTTTAGTTCTTTNATGGATTTAAGTATTTTATCGTTAAATCCATAAATATCAAAAGATTGCATGGGTAATTATATAAATAAAAATCATCTATATAAAGGTTTATATAATATAAATGCTATAATGGATTTATTTTTAATTTTTATAGATTATTTCATATCTAGAATTAGATTATATATTTATTAAATTCTTTTATGATAAAGTTAAATAACATATCAATTGATTATGGAGGTCAGTTTCTTTTTAGAAATATTTCACTAATGATTAAGAAAAATGACAGAATAGGATTGATTGGTAATAATGGATCAGGGAAAACAACGTTACTTAAAATTTTAGCAAAACAAGAAGAATTATCATCTGGAAANATTCATCTAGAAAATAATCTTAAAATATCTTACCTACCACAAGACTTAGCTTTGAATTCGCAAATGACTCTTAAAGATTATGCAATGGGAAGCAATAATAAAATTCAATCGCTTGAAGATAAACTCAATAGATTAAATGAGCAACTTAATCATGCAATAGAAGAAAAAGATCAACACGTTTTGTTTGAACAAATTGATAATGTTTATCAAGAAATAGAAGGAGTAAATGTTTTAAGAAGAGAGATAATGTCTGAGAAAATTATGAAAGGATTAGGATTTACAGATATTGAATTCAATAAACAACTAAATACATTCTCAGGTGGTTGGAAAATGAGAGCTGAATTATCAAGAATTTTAATAGAAGANCCTGATATTATCTTGTTAGATGAACCTACAAACCACTTAGACCTACCAGCTATTTTATGGTTAGAAAAATTTCTCAAATCGACAAAATGCTCAATTATACTAGTTTCACATGATATAAACTTCTTAAATAAAAATGTAAATAGGATACTAGACATATCAAATAAAACAATTAAAGACTTTAACGGTAATTATTCAAGATACACAATTCACAGAGAACAGGAAATAGAACGTCAAATTAGAGAAAAAAAGAATCAGGATAAGTACATAAAACAAGCAACCACATTAATTTCGAAATTTAGGTATAAAAAAAATAAAGCTGCGTTTGCGCAAACTCTTATTAGAAGATTAAAAAAGATGGAGAAAATTGAAATTGATAATTTAGATGTCTCTAAGTTAAGCTTTCAATTTCCTGAGCCTATGCAATGCGGTAAGATTATTTTTAAGTCTGATTCTCTAAATAAGTCATATGATGAAAAGAAAGTTATTAATAATCTAAATCTAGATATATACAATGGTGATAGAATCGCATTTGTGGGTAAAAATGGATGCGGTAAAACAACTCTAACAAAAATTATCAATGGAGAAATAGATTTTGAAGGTAAGGTAAAAATTGGACCAAAGGTGGCCGTAAGTTACTTTGCTCAGAATCAAAATGATTTATTAGATCCAAATATTGAAATTATAGAATATGTTGAGAGTATTCAATCAAATAAAACATCTACACAATTAAGAGGGTTACTTGGTGCTTTCCTATTTTCTGGAGATGAGATATATAAAAAAATAAAAGTTCTTTCAGGNGGTGAAAAAGCAAGACTTTCTTTATGTGGACTGCTACTATCTCAGAGTAATGTTATAATACTTGATGAACCTACTAATCATTTAGATGTATTTGCGAAGGAGATTCTAAAACAAGCACTCATTCAATATACTGGAACTTTAATTGTCGTTTCTCACGATAGAGATTTTTTAAGTGGTTTAACTGATCGAGTTATTGAGTTTACTGAAAATAAAATAAAAGAATATCCTGGAGATATTGATACCTACTTAAAAGAAAAAACAGTTGAAATTGATATCCCAATTAAACAAAAAGAGAAAAAAGTTGATAAATATAAAATAAAAAAGAAACTGGATAGTAAATTAAGAAAATTAAATAAGGATAGTTTGAAGATTGAGCAAGAAATTGAAAACATTGAAGAAGAAATCAAATTATTTAATGAAATGCTGAATCAAAAAGGAAATAAAGGTAAAGTCCCAGATATTAATTATGATGATTATAACATCCTTAATGAAAGACTAAATAAACAGATGGGAAATTGGGAAAAAATTCAAAAAGAAATAGATGATATTAAAAATCAAAAAGAATAAAATTATTTAATCTGGTGCTTTATTGAATTGATTATTCTCCCACTTACCTTTTAGGACGAATCCATCGATCCAGTCAATAGAGCCANGGCCATGCATTAAATCATTTTTAAAAACTCCAATATACCTACTTCCATTTGGATAGTATAGCGTTCCATCTCCATGCATAAAGCTATTCCTGAAAGCACCTTTATAGGTAGCGCCATTTATAAATCGAACCTCACCATAACCGTGGATATAATTATTGCTAAACATACCTGTGTACTTACTACCATCTGAGAATGTATATATACCTTCTCCGTGCATTAAACTATTTTTAAATGATCCCTTATAATTATCACCTAAAGGGTATTCAATATGTCCGTATCCATTAATGCAATTCCCCTCAATACAGTTTTGAGGATATATTGATACAGAGGATATCATAATAACAATTATCGTGTTTATATAGCGAACCATGAAATGAAATTTATTAATAGTCGTTTGATTTTTACAAAATGAAAATATAAAAAAAAGAACATCTTTTAGAAAGGATTTCTTGTTAATGAGAGTCGGAACGGCCAGATTTGAACTGGCGACCCCCTGACCCCCAGTCAGGTGTTTTTTAGTTAATATCTTCTCTATTGCGCTTGCTGAAATCTAACTCTGTATCCATAACATCTGTATCCATAATGTATTTATTGTTAATATTTATATATCTTTTTAAAGATGGGAAATCTACTAATAATCTTTTCGGATTAGCCTTAGAATAAATCTCTGTTACATTTACAGAGCTATGTCCCATCTCATCTCTTAATTGAGAAATATTTCCATTAAGCTCAATAATCCTTCGCATGCCGAAGCTATGCCTAAATGAGTGAA
>NHHK01000021.1 GCA_002171125.1 bacterium TMED161
GGAAAAATATTAGATTGTAATGGAAAATTTCAACTTTCTAGTCGAAGAGCTTTTCCATCTTTTCTAACTTCATTTTTTCATATCACAGGATTAAGCTACTTATTTCCTAGAACAAAACTATTTGGGAAATATAATTATACATATAAATCAAGCAATACTTCTCATCCAGTGGATGCTGTAAGTGGGGCATGTATGATGTTTAGCAAAAATCACTTTAATGACGTAGGGGGCTTCGATGAAAGATATTTTTTATTTTTCGAAGAAACTGATTTTTGTAGAGAAACTCAAAAATCAGGTAAGGAAGTTTTTTATAATGGTAAAGCTGAAACAATTCATTATAGAGGTGAGAGTATGAAAACAGCATCATTTAACATAGATGATGTTTTTTTTGACTCACTATTAGAGTTTTATAAAAAACAAGGCCCATCATATATGGGATTAAGGTTATTACGTCCTTTTTTGAAACTTGCGTATAAATTGAAGCAAATAGTTGAAACTTTAAAAATTAATTTTCGTTTAATTCTTCAATCATTTTTTGATTTCCTATCAATCTCAACAGCATATTTAATAGCTATTCCTGGTTGGTATATTATTTATTACGAACACTTTGAAAATTTATACTTTATTAAGCACTTGCCTTTATTAATAAGCTATTTTTTAATATGGATTTGCGTAGCATCAATATTTAAAATATATCGCAAAGGCTTTTCTATTGATAAAGAAATAGCATTGGTCAATATTTTGGTTTTTTTTATTTCCTCAACAATAATATACTTTTTTAATTCTATAGCTTATTCACGAGCAATTTTATTTCTCATATTTTTTCAAACCTTTGTTTATTCAATGCTATGGAGATATATACTTTCATTTTTTTCAAGTTATAAAATTTTAAAATCACCAAAAATTGTAGATGTCTTTTTTCAGCGAGTTGCATTTGTTGGTACTTCTAATTCTATGATTGATTTGATTGCTAAAATTCAAAATCAAAATAATATTTATAAAAATATTGTAGGTTATTTTGATATAAGTAAGAAAGATGTCGAAAATGATTATTTAGGTAACATTGATTCAATCCCAGATTCTATTCAAAATTTTAATATTGATGAAATTATTATTAATGAATCTGATGCTAATGAATTGAATATATTTAATTTGCTATCAAAAGTTTCTGGAAGATCTGTTATTATTAAAATACTTCCAAGTGACGGCAATATACTTCTAAGCAAGGGGCTTATTGAGTTTATTGACGATGTGTCTTTGATTAAGTTGGAACTACCGTATTTGGATATTAAACATAGGTTTGTAAAAAGGTTATTTGACTTTATTTTTTCACTACTTTTGATTTTAATTACGATCCCATTTCATATATACTATTCATTGTATACTTTAAATCATAGGCGACTATTTTGTGGTAGCGAAGTAATTGATACTTATAATTATGCCTCTAAGAGTAAATTAATACAGAAATTACCTTATTTATGGCTAATTTTACGTGGTCATATTAGCTTTGTAGGAACAGAATTGTCTTTCAATGAAAGTGATGAGAAAAGTTTATTTTTATTACCGGGATTAACTGGACTACATATAGTGAACTCAAACAATAGGATGACAAATAAAACGAAATATGATTTCTATTATATGGAAAACTATTCTATATTTTTAGATATAGAAATAATTTTTAGGACGATATCAGGCAAATGAGCGTAAAATATATTTTTGATTTTGAAAAACCCCTCATTGAAATTCAATCTCAAATTGATGATCTAGAATCAACATCAATTAAAACTGGATTAGATGTATCATTAAAGATTAATGATTTAGAAAAAGAGCTAAAAGACAAATCAATCGATATATATTCGAATTTAACTAGATGGCAGAAAGTTCAGTTGTCAAGACATCCAGATAGACCTCATTCAATAGATTATATAAATGAAATAACAGGTTATTGGTTTGAGTTGCATGGAGATAGAAATTTTAGTGATGACAAAGCAATCATTTCTGGTATAGCTCAAATCGATCATTTAAAAGTAGCTATAATTGGGCAAGAAAAAGGCAAGGGTACTAAACAGAAATTAACTAGAAATTTTGGCATGCCTAGACCTGAAGGCTATAGAAAAGCGTTGAGAGTCATGAAACTAGCTGAAAAATTCAATTTTCCAATTATTACACTGATTGATACTCCAGGAGCATATCCAGGGATTGGAGCTGAAGAAAGAGGCCAAGCAGAAGCTATTGCCAACAATCTTTTTGAAATGTCGTCTCTTAGGGTACCTACAATATCTGTTGTCATTGGAGAAGGAGCTTCAGGAGGCGCTTTGGCAATTGGGTTAACAGATAAAATTTTATGTATGGAAAATACCTGGTATTCAGTGATTTCACCAGAGGGATGCGCTTCAATATTGTATAGAGATTCTGCAATGTCTGAAAAAGCAGCAGAGTCTATGAAAGTTACTTCGATTGATTTATATGAAATGGGTATAGCTGATGAAATTATTAAAGAGCCAATTGGAGGAGCTCATAGAAATTTAAAAGAATCAGCAAAAAATTTAAAAGAAAGTATTGTTAATAATCTTTCTAATCTTAATAAAATAGAAAAAGATGTATTAATTGAACAAAGAAAATTTAAATATGACAAAATTGGATCCTGGACAGAGAGTGAATAAAGCTTCAAATGATAAAATAGGTACACCAAAAGATACTTGGAATAGCTCTACTGCATCCGAGAATGAATCTAGATTTATTGATTTAATAAATGAAATAAATGATAATGTTAATAACATTTATCGCTGTGGTGGTGAGCTTGCAATTGAAAAGCAACACTCTAAAGGGAAAATGACAGCTCGTGAAAGAGTGAAATATTTAATCGATAAAGGTTCATTTTTTAATGAGATAGGTCGATTTGCCGCATATGATATGTACGAGGAGTATGGTAACATTAGTGCAGCTGGAGTAATAGTTGGCATAGGTGATATAAATAATAAAAAATGTGTTATTGTAGCAAATGATGCAACTGTTAAAGCTGGTGCTTACTTTGAGGTAACATTAAAAAAGACTTTGCGCGCTCAGCAAATTGCAATAGAAAATAATTTACCTATAGTGTATCTAGTTGATTCGGCTGGTGTATTTTTGCCTCTTCAAGATCAAGTNTTTCCTGATGAAGGGCATTTTGGAAAGATATTTTACAATAATGCAAGGATGTCTGCNAAAGGTATAACGCAAATCGCATGTGTTATGGGACCGTGCGTGGCAGGTGGTGCATATTTACCTGTTATGTGTGATAAATATATAATAGTTAAAGGTGGCAATATGTTCTTAGCTGGACCAGCACTAGTAAAAGCTGCAATTGGTCAAAATATTGATGCAGAGACTNTGGGAGGGGCTGTAACTCATAGCTCAATTAGTGGTACTGCAGATTACAATGAGGATGATGATATATCTGGACTAGATAGAATTAAAAGTATTCTAGCCCATATAAATTTTAAAAAAAATAGTGTAATTGAAAAAAGTGAGTCCTATGAACCAGACTATGAAATTAATGATATTATTAGTCTTTTTTCTCCAGATAAGCCATCATCTTATAATNCTTTAGAACTTATTTCAAGAATTGTTGATAAAAGTAAATTTGTNGAATATAAAAAAGATTATGGTAAAACATTGATTTGCGGTACAGCAAAAATAGGTGGATATAACATTGGTATTATTGCAAATCAAAAAAATAATGTAAAAACAAAATTAAATGAAATTCAAATGGGCGGAGTAATATATTCAGATTCCGCAGATAAAGCTGCTAGATTTATCATGAATTGCAATCAAGATAAAGTTCCCTTACTATTTTTACATGACGTAAATGGTTTTATGGTTGGTAAAGATGCAGAATGGGGTGGNATTGCAAAGGATGGTGCAAAATTAGTTAATGTTATATCAAATAGTACAGTTCCTAAGATATCTATAATTCTAGGAGGAAGTTATGGAGCTGGTAATTACGCCATGTCAGGTAGGGCATATGGACCTNGATTTTTATATGCATGGCCTTCAGCAAAAATAGCAGTAATGGGAGGTGATTCAGCNGCNAAAACNTTATCTACAATAAAACTTTCAAAAATGAATAATGCTTCAGAAGAAGATAAGGANAAGATATATAATCAAATCAAAGATAAATACGCNAAGCAATCTGATCCTAGATATGCTGCTGCAAGATTATGGATAGATGAAATTATAAATCCTCTTGATACTAGAAAAATTATAATTGAATCTCTTGATATTGTTAAGAATGAGGGTGAAATTAAAAAAGCTACATATGGAGCGATGCAGGTTTAAATGAAAAAAACTATTAATATTGCAAATGGACAAGGATTTTGGGGCGATTCTGTNGAAGCTCCAAAAAAACTAATTAATAATAAGAATCTAGATTATTTAACATTAGACTATTTGGCTGAGGTNACAATGGCAATAATGCAAAAACAATATCATAAAGATTCAGATAGAGGGTATGCATATGATTTTGTTGAATTTGCATCAGTCTCAGTAAATCAAATTTTAGAAAATAATATAAAAATTATTACAAATGCAGGTGGCGTAAATCCGTATGCTTGCGCTGAAAGAATAAAAAGTAAAACTAATGATGAGCTAAAGATAGCTGTTGTTGAAGGTGATAATATAATTGATAAGATTGATGANTATATTGATAGCGGTATAAATTTTGATAATCTTGATAATGGTAAAGATATTTCACAGATCAGAGATAAAATATGCTCAGCAAATATCTATATCGATAGCTTTGTTGTAGCAGAGGCACTGAAGCATAACCCCAATATCGTATTAGGTGGAAGAATTACAGACCCTGGACTAGTTGTAGGGCCTTGTTTACATGAATTCGATTGGGACAAAAAGGATTATAATAAAATAGCAGCAGCTACTGTAGCTGGCCATATTTTAGAATGTGGTGCTCAATGTACTGGTGGTAATTATACGAGGTGGTGGGAGGTAGANAGTTTTNTTGATATTGGCTACCCAATTGTATCNATTTCAGATAATGCTCTTTTTGATATCCATAAGGATCCTAAAAGCGGTGGATTAATTAATAAACTTACAGTCACTGAACAACTTTTATATGAAATGGGTGATCCAAGAAGATATTTATCTCCAGATGTTACAGTAGATTTTACATCAATAAATTTAGAAGATAGTAATAATAATATGGTTTCTGTATCAAATGTTAAGGGAATGGCACCAACTGATACTTATAAAGTTGCGGTGAATTATATTTCTGGCTATAAAGCTAACGGAAAACTAACTGTGACAGCTCCCTATGCAAAAGAAAAGGCCACAAAGATTGGAAAAGTTATAATTGATCGCTTAAAAAGTAATGGTGTTATTTTTGATGATTACAAAATTGATTATGTTGGATATAATTCCTGTTCAGCTGAATCATTGCCAGTTAATGACAGCTCTAATGAAATAACAGTTTCAATTTCTGTCAAAGATAAAGTAAAAGGTAAGATAGAACGTTTTGCTAAAGAGATAGCTCCACTTATTACTAATGGCCCTCCAGGAATTACAGGATTTGCAGGTGGTAGACCTAAGGTTCAAGAAGTAATTTCATACTGGCCNACTTTAATTTCAAAAGATATAGTTAAAACTAATNTTAGGATGTACTAGTGAAAATTAAANTATTAGATATAGCATGTGCAAGATCAGGAGATAAGGGTGATAGCTCAAATATTGGTATAGCTTTTGAATCAGAAGAAGTCTATCATTGGGCTGTTGAGAAAATTACACCTAACAAAGTTAAAAATCATTTAAAAGGTATTGCAAAGTCTGAAGTTGTACGATATGAGTTACCNAACTTATTATCTCTTAATTTTATAATTAAGGGAAGTTTGGAAGGNGGGGGNAGTGANAGTCTTCTTCATGANGCTCAAGGNAAGACNCATGCTCAATTACTTCTATTGATGGANATAGAAGTTCCAGATATTTTTAGTAAATATATTTACAATATACCAGATTTAGAAAAATGATATCTTTAACAAAAAACAATAATATTTACATTGTTACACTTGAAAATTCTCCAGTTAATGCTCTTTCTTTAAATTTCGTATCAGAACTTTCATTGCTTATCCAAGAGATATCCAATGATGAATCTACGCGTGGTCTTTTGTTCAATTCTTCATTAGANCATTTCTGTGCAGGTGCTGATTTAAAAGAACGNTCTCTCATGACNGATGGTGAGTCAATAAATACAGTATATACATTAAAATCTTTTTTTTCANGCATATANGATTTGCCNTTTCCAACAATCTGTTTAATAAATGGNGCTTGTATGGGAGGAGGTCTAGAGTTGGCACTTTCNTGTGATTTTAGAATTGCTTCAGATAATGCCTTTTTTGCCTTACCTGAATCAAGATTAGGAATNATCCCTGGNGCTGGAGGGACTCAACTTTTNCCTCGGATTGTAGGAATTCAAGCAGCTAAAAAAATTATTTATTCAGGCGAAAAGATTAACTCTGATTATGCACTTAAAATTGGATTGATTGATGAAGTTTGCAATATCGATAATTTAATTGAAAAAGGTGAAAAAATGATGAGCTCATTTCTATCTTCTTCTAAGCATTCAATTAAAGCCTCAAAGACATGTATAAATGAGGGGTTTAACATGGATATTAAATCTTCATTGAATATTGAATTCAGAGAATACATTCAAACTTTAGATACGAATGAAAGAAAACAAGCATTAAAAAAATATAAAAAAGATTAATTTTTTTTACCTGTTTGCTTGAAATTTGAAGCAATATACAATAAAGTTTCAGGATTTCTAAAAAAAGTCCATATACCAACATTGAGAGTCCCAACTATTAAATTAAATGCTAATTGCCCAACAGTAAATAGGTAAATATTATATATACCTAAAACTAAATTCAACCATGCTACATTTGATAAATCTTTTGCTTTTTCTTTTGACATCGTAATCTCCTTTCATACTCATACTTAATCTATTTTTATTTTTTTATTAAAAAATAGATGCAGCTCACATAAGAATATGTTTTTATAGAAAATTGACCTACGTCACATGAACTAAAAATAATGTCCCTAATCACATTTTTTTTATTTTTAGATAGTTAAAATAATGTAGGCAAACAAAAGGAGCTAAAAAATGAATACTCAAAAGTTATCTCAAATGAAAGTTAATGATATCAAAAAGCAAGGCTCTACATCTAATTACCTAAATGCTCTTTGTAAAGAAAAGCCATTAATGGTAATCCAGACTAAATGTGGAATGGGAAAATATAAATTCAATAGAATAGGTCAAAGTGAGGGAAAGCTATATATCGAATTTATATTATTGCATGATGATGATTTTAAAGATTGTGAAAAAATTTCACATTATTTAGGTGAGTTTTGTTATTTATCAACAAAGCAATATTTGTATGCTTATAAATATTTCGCAAACAGTTAGGAGGCTAAAATGAATATTCCAGAAATGATTATGACGATTTTAATTACTATTGGTATAGGTAAATTCTCACAATACCAGAGTCCTAAATATTATGAGCTAGAAACCGTCGATGGGAATGTGTATAATGTTAAGGTTGAAAAGAATCATAAATATGCCTGTCCTTTGCATTGTAAGGCTGATCATTATCATAACGTTATTTTAACTGAAAATGATATTGATTATTCTAATGGGTCTTATGTTTTAATGGGTCTCGGTCAAGAAACATTGTACATAAATTCATATGAGGTTGCGGATTATAGTAAAATTAATACTAAGAAAGATAAGAAAAAATCTAAAATCAAGCCTTTTAACGTTCAAACTTATTTGCCATAAGCTATTTAGGTTATAGATTATGATAATAAATAAAATAAATAATAAAGATATAAATGTTAACAAACATACAGAGACTAAATTTTTATTTGTGTATTATTTCTTTCTGGAAAATACCTCTTCTTTTTTATTGTAGACCTAAAATTATTCTTTTAACTAATCAAAAAGTACAATTCAAAATTAAACTAAATCGACGTGTTAAAAATCATTTGGGTTCAATGTATTTAGGTGCTCTTGCTGTGGGAGCTGATTTAGCTTCAGGATATTTTGCCTTTCATTATCTTCAAAAACATAAAAAATCTATTTCCTTAATATTTAAGGACTTTCATGCTGATTTTTATAGACGATCAATGAATGATGTTGTATTTACATGTGATATGGGAGAAGAAATCAAAGAATTAATAGATAATTCATTAAAAACAAATCAAAGAGTAAATTTACCTGTTCTTGTTACTGCAACAGTCCCATCTATTTCAGATGAAGTAGTTGCGAAATTCACATTAACATTATCTGTTAAAACAAAATAAGTTTTGAAGTATTCTAGATTAGATCTTCAATTATTTAACTCCTTATTATCATTACCATATTTTTCTCACATCAATAAGCAAAAATTTTCGCATAAAATCTTACGTCAAATCAAATTATTAAATTTTAAACAAAGTAAAAATATTGATATAATTACAGAAAAATATGTAAATCATATTAATAGTGATTTATTTACACCATTAGGTAGGAGATTGCACTCTATTTTATCATCTAAGTCATTATCTGAAGGAGTAAAGCTTCACAAGTCAATTAATAGTAAAGTTGAAAATTTGAAATCGCCAATCTTTGTTATTGGACTTCCTAGAAGTGGAACAACAAATTTACATAATTTAATTATAAATAATTTTGATACTCATGGGTTGCGATATTGGGAGCTATCCTCACCAGCCAATTTATTTTCTAATAACTATTTTGATGAAAAATTTAGAAGATTTAAATCAAAATTTGGATTTTATTTATATAGATATTTAGTACCCTCTATCCAATCAATGCATAAAGTAGATATGAATACATATGAGGAATGTTGGCATTTTCAGAAAAATTTCTTTCTTTGCTATAATTTTGTTATTCAAAT
>NHHK01000022.1 GCA_002171125.1 bacterium TMED161
ATATGATTCATCAACTAAAACATCACGAGCCTTACTTCCACTATATCCGCTAATAATCCCCATAGCTTCAAGTTCATCCACAATTCTACCAGCCCTACTATATCCAATTCTAAATTTTCTTTGTAACAAAGAAACTGATGCTTGTTGATGCTGAATAACTAACTTTGCAGCATCTAAAAGCAACTCATCTCTATCATCTATATTAAAATTATCATTTTCAGATTTAACTTTTATTTCTGGTAAAAATAATTCTTCAGGAGAAGGTTGTGAAGTAATATGACTTAAAATAGATTCTATCTCTTCTAAATTTATATATGCACCATGAAGCCTAACAGGGGTGGCTGCTCCAGGTGGTAAAAATAGCATATCTCCATTACCTAGTAGTGTTTCTGCCCCACCTTGGTCAATAATAGTTCGAGAATCTATTTTTGAACTAACCTGAAATGCAATTCTTGCAGGAAAATTTGATTTAATTAACCCTGTAATAACATCTACAGAAGGTCTCTGTGTTGCAACAATTAAATGGATTCCAATAGCTCTTGCCTTTTGGGCAAGTCGAGTTATTGGGTCTTCTATTGCCCTACCTGATGTCATCATTAAGTCTGCTAATTCATCAATGATAATGACTATGTACGGAACTTTTTCTAGATCACTATTATTTAAACACTTTTTATGATACTCATCGATATTTCTAACTTTGACCTCAGAGAAAATTTGAAAACGTCTTTCCATTTCAGTAATTGCAGATTCAAGAACACCTGTTGAATTCTCAGTTTTTGTTATTACATCTTCATCTAATTTTGGTGTGGTAATTAGATGATAATCTTTTAAAGCGTTATATGATGAGAGCTCAACTTTTTTAGGATCAATTAAAATAAATTTAACCTCATCCGGTTTTGCCTTATATAAAATTGAAGTAATTATAGCATTAATACATACAGATTTACCAGAGCCAGTTGCACCTGCTACTAATAAATGTGGCATTTTATTTAATTCAAATGAAAATGATTTCCCAGAAGTTGTTTTTCCTAGAGCAATTGTCATTTTTGATTCTAAATTATTATATTCTTCTGAGCTAATAATATTTTTCAAATAAACAATTGCAGGAGAATCATTGGGTACCTCAATTCCAACAAATCTTGTACCAGGAATTGGAGCGATAACCCTAACTTTACTCGCTTTCATTACCCTTGAAAGATCATCAGAAAGATTTGTAAATTTATTTACCCTTACACCTTCATCTGGTTCAATTTCAAATAAGGTAATCACTGGTCCTTGGTTAATTCTTCTTACCTTACCTTTAACTCCAAAAGTTTCAAGTGCATATATAAGCTCATCTGCTTTCTGATGTAACTCTGATTCTGTATATTTTGATCCAACTTCAATTGGATCATTTAAAAGATTTCCTGTTGGCAGCGTATAGCTGAAGTATTTCTTTTTCCTTTCTTCCTCAAGGTCTATATCAACTTCTTCTTCCTTAACTTCCTCCTCAATATGAATATTAGGGTCAATAGTTTCATGATTTAAATCTGAACTTTCATTATTAAATTCAATTTCTTTATCTTCTATATAATTTTCCATTGAATCAGATTCCGAATTTATTTCTTCTAAATTACTAGTATCTATATTGGTCTCATGATCTTCACTAGCTTGCATATCCTCATTATAAGAAATTTCAGTATTTTCTTCTATGGGATTAGCTGCATTCTTTATTTTTTCATTATAAATATTTTTTATTTTATTCATTACTAATAAATAAAATGATTTTAATCGTTCATTGATTTTTAATATTAAATCATATATTGAAAAATCAAAAAATATCATATGTATGATTAAAAATGATAAAAAGAGAATAAGCCCTGAAGGTACAATTCCTATCTTACTTATAAATAACGAAACTACAAGATTACCAATAAAGCCCGAATAATGAGCTAAAATAACATTAGAACCTAAGTTTGAGTAATATGATAACAACATAGGAGCCCAAATTGAAATAGATAAAAAATAATATAAATACCCTAATATATTTTTTGATAATCTTGATTTATTGGTAAAGTAAAAGTAACCTATTATGGAAAAAACTAGTGGTATTACAAATGCACCTATTCCAATAAATGAAATTAGTAGACTGGATATGTAGGACCCTGCTGGCCCCATAAAATTATTATCATTATCTATAATACTATAATCAAAGAGACTTAAAAGCATGAATACTGCTATAAAAATTAAGTATATACCTATTATCTCTTTTTGATATTTTTTCATTTACTTCCTTAGAGACCTATTATTTAAAAATGAACGATTTGAACCTAAAACTTTATATTTCTTCCCTCGAATATCTATAGTTATATCACTATAATTATCTATATCTTTATTTATAGAAGCAATTCCAACACCTTTACCCAAATTATAAGAAAATGTACCGCTGGTTATTTCACCAATTTTTTGATTTCCCTGAAATAATTCAAATCCTTCTCTAGGGATACCCCTATCAAGCATTTTTATAAAAATAAGTTTATTATTTTGTGTAAGCTTATTGAAAATAAAATTAGACCCAATGAAATCTCTATCTTTTTTTATAATCCAATTTAAACTTGCGTCAAGTGGATTGATATTCTCAGAAATTTCATGTCCATATAGACAGTATCCCATTTCTATTCTGAGTACATCTCTAACCGCAAGACCTGCAGGACTTATATTAGAATTTATCATTAAATCCCAAATGCTATTTATAGCCTCACTTTTTCCGAGTATTTCAAATCCCAATTCACCCGTATATCCTGTTCTTGCAATAAAAAAAGACTCATTATTGATTTGAATTTCTTTACATTGATAAAAATTCAAATCACTTAATTGTAGGTTAAATATTTCTTGAAGTTTATCTCTACTATTGGGACCTTGAACTGCTAATAATGATGTGCTATCAGATATATCATTAATTTGAACATTATCATCTTTATGATTACAAAGCCAATCAAAATCTTTCGTTTTATTTGAGGCATTAACTATTAGAATATATTCATCTTTAATTCTATATGCTATTAAATCATCAATAACCCCTCCCTTATCATTACAAAGTAATGTATATATTGCTTCACCATGATTAAGACTACTAATATCATTGGATAACACTCTATCTAGATACATAGCAGCGCTAACTCCACAAATTTTAAAGATACCCATATGCGAAACATCGAAAATCCCAACATCACCCCTTACTCTCTCATACTCATATTTAATTCCTTTATCATAATTAATTGGCATTAAATAATTTGCAAAGTCCACCATTTTTGCATTTAAGTTAACATGTTGATCATAGAGTGAGGTCTTAAGTATAGTATTATCTTTATTTTCCAATTTGATTTAGTACCTTTTTTATTAATTCTGGTGTTTCTATCGATTTGAATTCTGAAGTAAGTTGATTAATACAATTAATTATATCTTTTCTTGAGTAACCAAGTACAAGTAGAGCATCAATAGCATCCTTATAGTTTGAATTTTCAGATACTACTTCTTCATTTGGGATATCATCATCTGAAATAGAAGTTATTTTTTCTTTTATATCTACTATAATACGTTTTGCAGTTTTTGGGCCTATACCCGGAATTGAAGTTAACGCTTTAACTTCACCTGACTTAATATAACTGCTTATATCATATGCAGAAGCCGAAGAAAAAAACTGAATAGCAGTTTTAGGTCCAACTCCAGATACACTAATTAGCAGTTCAAACATATCTTTTTCTTCTTTTTCAAAAAAACCAAACAAAGCTTGAGTTGTTTCATTTATATGATGATACGTTAAAATCATAATTTCATCATTAACTTTATCTGAATAGAATTTACTTGTGTTTAAAGAAACTATACATTTATAGCCAACACCAGAAACATCTAGCTCTATAGAATTTTCATTTAAAAAACTTATTTTTCCTCTTAAAAAAGTAATCATAAATCATTATACCTAAATTGTTGTTCATGGCAAAGGGCTGCTGCTAAAGCATCTGAAGCATCATTTTTTATATCTCCAAGCTTAATATTTAATCTATTCTCAACCATAAATTGAACCTGTTCTTTTGTCGATCTTCCATTTCCAGTTAAAGATAATTTAATTTTTCTAGCAGAGTATTCATAAACTGCTAAGTTAAAATCTGCTGCTGCAATTAGAGCTGCTCCACGAGCTTGGCCTAATTTCATTGTTGTCTTTACATTATTACTATAAAAAACTTCTTCAATAGATAAACAGTCTGGAGAATATTTTTCAATAAGTACTTTCGTATCAGAATAAATAGTATGCAAACGAGCACTCAATGATAAATGTTTATCAGGGCTAATAGTTCCATAGTCTATAGCTTCTATAGCTTTTTTATAGGATACAATCCCAAATCCAGTATTAACTAGCCCAGGGTCTATTCCTAATATTTTCAATTAACTATTCAACCTCAAAATTTGAATAAATCTTCTGAACATCCTCACTATCTTCAAGCAATTCAAGCAATTTAACGATTGAATTTGCATCATTCTCTGAAACTTTAACCATATTTGTTGGAATGAGTCCTAATTCACCTTCATATTCATATTCTTTTTTATCTAAATATTCTACGGCTTTATTGAAATTTTCAGGTTGAGTTGTTATTTCATAATAGTCTTCCTCAACAATAAAATCTTCTGCTTCTATTTCAATAGAAACATCCATCAATTCTTCTTCTGATATTGAATTGCTTTTATTAATTGTTATTGTCCCTTTTTTCTCAAACATCCAATTAACACAACCTGACTCACCTAAATTCCCCCCATTTTTGGACATAATATGTCGAATTTCTGGAACAGTTCTATTTTTATTATCAGTCATAACTTCCATCATTATAGCAACTCCTGATGGTCCATACCCTTCGTAAATATAGTTTTCATATTTTACTCCTGGTAAATCACCTGTGCCTTTTTTGATAGCTTTTTCTATGTTAGCTGAGGGCATATTTGATGCTTTTGCTTTTTTTACAGCTAATCTTAATGCTGGATTCATATCAATATCTCCGCCACCATCTTTAGCTGCAAGAGAAATATCCTTAGAAAGCCTAGTAAATATTGCACCTCTTTTTGCATCTGCAGCACCTTTTTTTCTTTTTATGGTTGACCATTTACTGTGTCCAGACATAAATAATTCCTTATTTAATTCTTTATATATTGTTATTAATAAACTTAGCTATACTGAAAATTTTATTTTCTTCAAAATAATTTGAAACGAACTGTACACCTATAGGTAAGCCTTCTATATTTTTCCCAAACGGAACATTCATGGCTGGGACTCCCGCTAAACTCATTGGAACCGTAAAAATATCAGACAAATACATATTAACTGGGTCTTTTATCTTTTCTCCAATTTTAAATGCAGGAGAAGGTGATGTAGGAGTTAAAATTAAATCAACATCTTCAAAAGCATCAACAAACTGATTTTTAATTAACCTTCTAACTTTCAATGCTTGACTATAATATGAATCATAATAGCCAGAAGAAAGAATAAATGTTCCTAATATAATCCTTCTTTTTACTTCTTCTCCAAAACTTTTTGTTCGGGTATTTTTATACATATTATTAATATCTGAAGCATCAACCCTGTCACCATAAATTACTCCATCATATCTAGATAAATTAGATGAAGCCTCAGCAGTAGTAAGCACATAATATGCACCTATACTTTTATCGGTTAATGGAATACTAATTTCTTTGATTTTAAAATTATTTTTTTTCAAATATTTTATCATTTCATCCATTTTATTCTTAACGCTTGCATCGATAGATTCTAACATAAATTCTTTTGGGATACCAATTGTATAGTCTTTAGTTGATTTCTCACAATAATCAAATTTATTTATCTTATTAGTGGATGAGGTGTTATCATATTTATCGTAACCTGAAATACATTCAAAAGTATTGATTAAATCATCTATTGTCCTTGATAGTATTCCAATTTGATCAAAAGAAGAGGCAAAAGCAGTTAACCCATACCTAGAAACTCTTCCATAAGTTGGTTTTAGTCCATAAATGCCACAAAAAGAAGCAGGCTGCCTTACCGACCCCCCAGTATCACTACCCAGAGAGACATCAACTAATCCTGAAGCTACTGACGCTGCAGATCCACCGCTTGAACCTCCTGGAACATAATCAGTATTAATAGGATTTTTACATGGTCCATAAATTGAAAATTCATTTGATGATCCCATTCCAAATTCATCTAAATTAGTCTTTGCGACAATTAAACCACCACTATTATCTATTCGAGATACTGCTGTTGCATCGTACAATGATTTATGATTTCTTAAAATCTCTGAAGCGCATGTAGTTGGATAATCTTTGATATTTATATTATCTTTTATAGAAAATAATTTNCCTAATAATGCAGATGAGTNTTCACCTATAGATANTGAACTTATTTTTTCCTTAGCTCTTTGAGANAGATCTTGCGTGACACAATTCAAGTTATCAGTTTTCTCTTTTCTTAATAGAAAATCATCAATCTTTTTATTGAGAATATCANTTGATATCATAATAGNAATTTCTACTTTATTGTATCATCANCATCTTTTACTGCATCATCAACTTCTTTTTTTATATCTCTCGATGCATTTTTAAATTCTCTTAATCCCTTACCTAGCCCTTTAGCTANTTCAGGNAATTTTTTTCCTCCAAATAGCAATAATACAATTACNAGTATTATTATTATTTCTGGTAGTCCAATTGGTCCCATTNGAATTCTCCTTTATTAAATAGTTATCTGAAATATCTAAGAAAATACCAGGAAATCATCATTCCTATCAAACTAATAACACTNACANTAATATAAAAGCCAGTTTTAAATTTTATTATATTTAAATCAATCCATTCATCTGAATTTCCCCATCCAATCTCAGTTGANTTAAGAAAAAAATCTTTTACNACNCCNTCAGGNAAAANTGNACCTAATAATTGACTNAAGGCTGTACCNANNATNCATCCAAAAAATAAAATTAAAAAAANNACTANTACTGGNCTTTTATTATTTNCNNCCATTTAATTANTATTTTCNANCATTGANTGAAATATTAATNCNCCATCANNTGANCCCAGCAATNTATCTGATGCTCGTTCNGGNTGAGGCATCATTCCTAANATATTTTTATTTTTATTAAATATTCCAGCAATATCTNNACANGAACCATTNGGATTNCCTCCAGCATCAGNAGNGTATGTAAATGCTATTTGNCCATTATCAGAAATTNNNTCNAATNTTTCTTTNTCAGCTANATAATTNCCTTGNCTATGNGCTATTGGCATNAACATTTTTTTATCTTTNGGTATTTTATTTGTAAAAATAGTATCAAANTTTTCTGNNTGNAATGATACNTNCTTACTTTTAAANTTAACACCATTATTATTAATTAATGCNCCAGGTAGTAAACCNGCCTCAATTAAAATTTGAAATCCATTNCATATACCTATTATNCTTTTNCCTGNTTNAGAAGCAGAAATAATAGCATTCATNATNGGNGAAAATTTTGCAATAGCTCCAGCTCNAAGATAATCACCATATGAAAANCCNCCTGGNANAATAATAGANTCAAACCTAGAAAGATCATTTTCTTTATGCCAAACNAANTCTGGAGTTGCTCCATCAATATTTTCAATNACTTTATANGCATCGTGATCGCAATTAGATCCAGGGAAAACTATAATAGCAAATTTCATTNTAATCAATCCTCCAATTCAAAATGATANGTTTCAGTATTTGGATTTGCTAACAACTTCCTNCATGATTCATCTGTNATTTCTTNTGCTTTNTNCTTAGAAATATNACCNAAATCAATCTCAATATACTTTCCAATTCTTAAATCNTNAANACCTTGAATACCCATTGAATCTAAAGCNCCTCCAACAGTTTTNCCCTGAGGATCTAAAATACCTTCTTTATAACTAATATAAACTTTAGCCTTCATTTACATTCTCCTTAAGCAAACCTTCATNAGTTAAATTATTTANAATTCTAGTATTNACATNTCCTAGGCTAGGATTNTANTCATCTCCAANAAGAACTTTATANAATTCCATATACTTTTCNGAAAGAAGTACTCTTATATNTTCAGATAATTCTGGAGGAGTTCCTTCACCAGAAAANCCTTTTTCTATNAACCANTGNCTAANATTTTCCTTATCTANCATNANTTGATTTTCNCCCNTATCATATCTNTCTTGATATTCTTNANCCATCCANTATCTACTNGAATCTGGNGTGTGAATTTCNTCAATNACATTTAATTCACCATCAATCATTCCAAACTCATATTTTGTATCAACNANGATAAGTCCGCGCTCTTGAGCCCATTTTTGACCTTCTGCAAATAACTCCATTGCATATTTTTCNGCTTTTTCATANATATCTTTATCAACCAATCCTGCAANTATTTCTTCNTTACTNATTGGCTCATCNTGCTCNCCATAATCTGCTTTTGTTGTTGGAGTNAGAATAGGAGNATCAAATTTTTGATTTTTTNTCATNCCTTCTGGTATTTTAAANCCATATTGNTCATNAATTCCTTTTTCATAATCCCTCCATAAACTTCCAGTNATGTANCCTCTNACNATTATTTCAATAGGNAATGTTTTTGCTCTTTTNGTTAGAAGTACTTGAGGATCAGGGTCATCTATATAATGNTTAGGNGCAATATGTTTAGTTTTTTCAAACCAGAACTTTGCAATTTGTGTAAGTATTTCTCCTTTAAATGGAATTGTACCTAAAATATGATCAAATGCAGATACTCTATCTGTTGTAACCATAACAATTTTGTCATCTAAATAAAANTTNTCCCTAACCTTNCCAGANTAATTTTCATCCCCNAAATTAACATTGAATGATTTAAGTGTGTGTNTTAACTGATCTTTTATATAACTCATTATATGCCCAACCTTTCATATACTTTATTNATNTTTATTAGAATTTTAGATATATCAAACAATTTATCAAGNTCATCNTCATTAACATGTTCCATTATTTCTTTATCGCTCTTTAAAAGATTATTNAAGTCTATTTTTTCNNTCCAAACTCTCATTGCATTCCTNTGTACAATTTCATATGCTTTTTCTCTNGTCAAACCNTTCTTTATTAATAANAGTAAAACCTCTTGACTAAATATAAGNCCATTGGTTAAGTCTATATTNTTTTGCATGTTTTCAGGATAAACTANAAGATTATTCATTAAATTTNTTGTTTTANTTAACATATAATCAACAATAGTAGTAGAGTCAGGNAATATTACACGCTCTATCGATGAATGAGANATATCTCTCTCATGCCAAAGNGCTANATTTTCCATTGCTGTATGAGCATTTCCTCTCAATAGNCTAGCAAATCCNGTCAATCTTTCTGTGAGAATAGGATTTCGTTTNTGTGGCATTGCTGANGANCCTTTTTGCCCTTTTGANAAGAATTCTTCAGCCTCNANNACCTCTGTTCTTTGCATNTGTCTTATTTCTATAGCAATTTTTTCAATAGTNGCTCCAATCATAGAAAGCATATTTAGATAAAATGCATGNCTATCTCTTTGAATNACCTGATTNGANACAGANGCANCTTTTANNCCTAATCTTTCACANACCCTAGTNTCAACTNCTGGATCAAGATGTTGNTATGTNCCNACTGCACCAGAAATCATTCCTGTTGAAATAGTNTCTAATGCTAATTCCCATCTTTCAATATTNCTTTGAANTTCCTCNCTCCACATNGCTAATTTNAGNCCAAATGTAATTGGNTCAGCATGAACTCCATGAGATCTNCCTATTTGNAAAGTGNTCNTGTGCTCTTTTGCCTTATCNCTNAAACAAGACTTAAANACTTTTAATTTTTCAAGAATTATCTCNCCAGCTTCCTTACATTGCAACGCCATTGATGTATCCAATAAATCAGAAGAGGTCATACCCATATGAATNTACCTNGAATCNGGNCCTATATTTTCTGCTAGNTTTGTCAAAAANGCNATTACATCATGATTTGTTGTTTCTTCNATCTCTAATGTTCTTNCNACAGAAAAATCNGCTTTAGATTTTATTACTTCANAAGAATCTCNNGGNACAANTCCATCTTCAACCAANACCTCTGTAACAGCGAGTTCAACTTTTAACCATGTTTCATATTTATTTTGGTCAGACCAAATTCTTTTCATATCAGGAGTTTGATATCTTTCTATCATTTCTTNTAANCCTTTTTATTATATGGATCTATTAGTTTTAATTTAGTATCNATAAAATTTTNACCTCTAACTATAANTAAATCAACTTCATCATTTGTTTTAAAATAACCTTCATCTAATNCCTGTTGAATATCTAATGCTGAATTNACAATTTTATCATTNACNTTANANATAATATCTTTTAAAAGTATGCCAGCATCTGATCCNGGTGATTTTTTCTCAACNTCNGTAACNATAACACCATCATTTACCTTAATTTTTAAAAAATCTTTATATTTTTTATTAATTTCTCTTANTGAAATACCTGTAAACCAATCCCTNTCAACAACTCCTTTTTCTTTNAANTCNTCAACAACATCAACTACTCTATNAATAGGAATAGAAAANCCAAACCCTAAAGANCTATTTTTTTCAGATACAATAAANGTATTAATTCCAANAACTTCTCCANAAGAATTAATAAGAGGACCACCNCTATTTCCTCGATTTATNGTTGCATCAGTTTGAATCATATTTTGATAAACATGGCCTGATTTTCTTAGTCCAAAATTAACATTTTTTCCACTAATAATCCCAATAGTTGCTGTAGGTTCTTTNGAAATTGAAAATAAATTATGNGGATTACCCAATGCAGCNACAAATTGNCCTCTNTNAACTTCAATTGAAGGATTTANTTTTGTGAAGTTTANATTAATTTCATTTATTTTTAAAAGTGCAATATCAGTTAGNTTATCAATNCCTATAATTTGNCATNAATNTTTTTTNCCACCATACAATGTNACATNNATNTTTNCTANTTCTCCAGATTCAATTACATGAGAGTTTGTTATAATATAACCNTCATTACTTATAATCAATCCNGANCCAAAACGAAATTCATTNTCTTTTGNNGTAGATTCTGTGCTNACACTAACCACAGNAGGAGAAACTTTTTNTATTGAATTAATAANTTGATTTTCTAAAGAAANTTTNNTTTCNNTGCATGAAATAATAAAAAANATAAAANTNAANCTTAAAATTTTACTCATATNAAATCCTATTTAAATACAAACCTTTNGANGGGGCTTTAAAAATAAACTTTCTTTCATTCGCATTTAACATTGATTCAAAATCATCAATAGATAATAGATTTTTTTTTGATACTTCNATCATTACNCCAACAAGATATCTAACCATATGATGNAAAAACCGATTTGCAGAAATTATATAATTNAANGATGAATCNNCTACTANCCATTTNGAACTATATANATNACAATTTTTATTTTCNATCTCANCATTNTTTTTGGATAATTGAGAAAAATCATGNTCNCCNATTACTAATTTTGAACATTCATTTANAATATTAATATCAANNAANTTAGAATCTAAACTCCAANTNAAATTTCTAGANATCGGAGNAAANTTTGTTTGAATTTTATATATATATTCNCGNTNTACAGCNGNGAAACGAGAATGNAAATCAATNCTTACTTNATTNCAATTAANTATAAAAATATCTCTTCCNAGGTTACCATTNAGAGCATTTTTNAACTCATNNGATGTCATNGATGTTGATACTTTAAAGTTTGCAACTTGACCTAANGCATGAACTCCTGAATCCGTTCTACCTGCACCAATTAAATTAATTTTTTGATTAAATATTTTTTCTAATGCATTTTCAATATCGCCTTGGACAGTNCGANCATTTTTCTGGACTTGCCAACCATGAAGGNTAGTTCCATCNTAAGATATTGTAATTTTATAGTTTTTTAGCGACAATTTTCATNTAGATTGAAGAAGTNTAAATTTAATTATTTTAATTTAATAAAAGTAATCAATTTAGATTTAGATATAAACAAAAAGCGGGGTTTATATAAACCCCGCTTTTATTTATTTTATTAGTAATTAAAATATATAACTACTTCATTAATACCATTTTACGTGTTAATGATACACCTTCAGCCTGTAGGCTATATATGTATAATCCCGCTGAAACATTCGAACCAAACATATCAGTACCATCCCAGATCACATCATGATAACCTGCACTTAAATTACCGTTTACAAGTCCCGTAATTAATCGTCCAGTAATATCATATATATTCACCTGTACAAATCCTTCTGACGGAATACTAAATGATATTGTTGTCGATGGGTTAAATGGATTTGGATAATTCTGAGTTAAGTTATACTCCTCAGGAACTGCAAGCATATCCATTACCTCAATTGTACCTGAGGTTAGTACGCCAATTCCGTATTCAGTATTATCTAAACTCATCTCCACCTTCATCTCTTCACCGGTCTGATTACTAAATAATCGAAGATCGATTGCATCACCAACATCATATCCTTCAAGATCTATACCAAACTCGTGATATCCTCCCCATGCGGATATTACTACTGGGGATGAAAGATCTACGATTCTAGTGGCTCCAACAACCTGACCATCTGCATATGCTACAAGCTCATCACCTACAGATACATCACCACCAATATCGGTAATAATAACTGGATATGATATCCCTGTGGGTACCACTAAATCACTATATGCTCTGGTTTGGGATTCTAAATATAAATCATCAATTTCTAAACTCGAACGATTTAAACTTTCTTCTCCATATACAAGTATTTGCTCATCACCCCCAGAAAGGAATACAGAGTATCCTTCTCCAGCTGTCATTCCACCAGCAGCATCAATACTATTTACTCCTAATGAAGGTACATAATATTGACCTTGATCATTTGAAACTAATAGGATTGGGATTCCAGAGAATACATCTTCTGAACTTCTATTCTCAAATGGGAAATAACTAATATTATTCATCATATATGGCTGTAAACTTAATGGGGTATTAAGATCAACAGCTTCTTCTTCAACTGTTAATGTTGCACCATCAGCTCCACTAATAAATACATAGTAACCTTGACTTATTTCAGGAGATACCTGATTTATTCCAAACTCTGGGACATAATATTCATCCATATCATTGTAAGCCAATAATACATCTACTGATGATAAAGCATCTTCAAAATCATATGAATTCCAAAGATTTACATTAAATGAAATATTATTTAATTGATATGATAATAAATCAATATTTTGTTCAATTGTATAATCACAGCTACCATCATCCATATTAGCGTATTCATTAAAGTTTAATGCCTCTGGATCTGTACATCCATAAACATATGCATCTAATACATCTACAACAGTAAGAATTTGACCATATGTTCCATTACCCTGAGTATAATTTGGTTCACTAGAATGTTCATAGTCAAGACTCGCATCCCATACCTTTATTACTATATCATTTCCATCAACAGCCCCATTTAATACAGGACCATTAAAATCAGAAAGATCTATAGACATAACTGCAACTAATTCAAGTTGCTCTCCAGTCCAAACTCCTGAAGCAACTAGGGTTTCACCGTATTCTGGGTTTGTACATCCTTCTTCAGGAATACAACTATCTAAGACTCCATTGGAATCAAATAATCCAATTTCATCTCCAACTTCTAATCCTAAAATATCTTGAATTATGATTAATGAACTTTCACCTGTAGCATTTGGTAAATTAGTAAAATATACAGGTTGTGATACTTCATCAGGACAATCAGATGAATCACAAACTACAGAACCATCCCAGCATTCATAATCTGCACCTGGTCCGTTACATTCACCGCAATCATCTAATTGTGCTG
>NHHK01000023.1 GCA_002171125.1 bacterium TMED161
AGAGCTTAGAGCTCCTTATATCCTAAGAGATTTAAGAGGTCAAGCTGTTGTGATATATCCACTTCAGTATAATCCTCAGACAAANACATTGCGTGTATATTCAGATATTGAAGTTAAAGTAACTACGGTAGGTACNGNTGGTGAGAATGCGNTNTATCGNAGCGAATNAAAACGTTCACTATCAAGAGAATATAATAANATTTATNAAGATNTATTTTTGAACTATGCTANNGANACTCGATTTNACTACATNGTTGATGAAGGNAATATGNTNATTATTAGNTATGGTGANTTNATGGANGANATGCAGCCNCTTGTAGATTGGAAGAATCGTAAGGGNATTCCTACTGAGATGGTTAATGTATCATCGATAGGTAGTAGNTCNTCTGCGATAGAGAGNTTTGTAGANAANTATTANTATGANAATGGACTTACNTATCTACTNCTTGTNGGAGANATTGCNCAAATACCAACACCAATTGTTAATGGNGCAGCATCAGATCCATCTTATGGATTTATATCGGGNAATGATTCTTTTGCAGAAGTTATNGTTGGTCGATTTTCTGCAAANAATCCNTCTGAACTTCTTACACAAATTGAGAGAACATTATCCTATGAACAATCTCCTATATACANTGAACACTTTAATTCTGCTTTAGGAATAGCTTCTAATCAAGGTCCTGGATATGGTGGNTATTCTGATNATGAATTCAANGATTTTCTTTGGAATACACTATTAGAAGATTATACCTATGAAAATTTTAATGGCATATACGATCCATCNGGTTCAGTGAGTGATGCGGTAAATTTAATTAANTCAGGAGTTGGTGTAATAAATTATACTGGACATGCNGGNCCTACTGGATGGGGCAATGGTGCACCTCTTGGAGTTAATGATGTAAATGGTTTGGTAAATGCAGGTAAACTTCCTTTTGTTTTTACNGTTGGATGTAATCCTGGTGAGTTTAATAATTATGGAGAATGTTTTACAGAAGCNTGGTTAAGATCTACTGATGATGAGGGNAATCCTACAGGAGCAATTGCTCACTTAGGTTCTACAATTTCTCAATCATGGGAGCCTCCTATGCATGGGCAATGGGGAATGAATGCAATACTTACAGAGTCTTATGAGNAACATATATCCAGATCTTTTGGTGGTATAGTAGTTAANGGCTGTATGNATATGAATGAAGCTCAAGGATCNTCCGGGATTAATGAAACTAANCACTGGACAACNTTTGGTGACCCATCTGTAATTATAAGAACAGATGTACCATCAAATTTATNTCCTACTCATGATGATGTAATTTTAATTGGACAGACTGAATTTGTAGTTGATGTTGGTGTTGATGAAGGCTTAGTTGCNCTATCAAGTGNAAATGAGCTTATAGCCTCAAACTANATACANGATGGTGTTGCCGTATTATCTCTTGATGNTATGGAAATGATTCCTGNGACTCTAAATCTTGTAATTAGCTCATTTAACACATACACATATGAAACAGAAATTAATGTAATNTCTCCNGATGGTGCATATCTAATTTCAACTGGATATGAAGTTGTAAGCGAATCTTCATTAGATAATAATATATCATTTGGTGAAGATATTGAAATTAATATACTAACTGAAAATGTTGGTACATCTAATGTTAATGCTATTTCCGTTGAGGTCTCAACAGATGANCAATATNTAGAAATTTTAAATGGATCATCNATGATTGCATACGCNACTGTAAATGATATTGTGAANACTGCTGACCCCATAAGTTTATCTATATTTGGAGATGTCCCTGATGGNCACATGGCACATTTTAATGTACATTANGAGACTGGAGATGATGAGCANTGGAATAGTAGTTTNTCAATAGAAATTAGTGCAACAGATTTTCAAGTTTTGAATCCAGTTTTGATAGATGAAGATCAAAATGGTGTANTTGATCCTGGTGANAATGCATTATTAACAGTTGATCTTGCTAATTTAGGT
Source organism: bacterium TMED161 (assembly GCA_002171125.1). Lineage (GTDB taxonomy): Bacteria > Fidelibacterota > Marinisomatia > SCGC-AAA003-L08 > D37C17 > TMED161. The sequence goes on from NHHK01000023.1 coordinate 1,985, forward strand.
TCAGGCTCATTTGGTTGGTATCCAGGTGCATTTATAGTTTCAAATAGTGAATATATTGAAGTTNATATGGANAGCACTGCATGGTTTTATGGCATTGACTCTGAAATGACATATGAATGGACTTTTAGTCTGCAAGCNGCCTNAGATACTCCATTAGGAGCAACAGGAACAATATCTATATTCTGGGGTGCTAGTGAGTTAAGTACCNATTGGTGTGAACAGATGATTAATGGATGTCCNGATCCAGTTGAATTTATATACACNATTTCTATTGGTCTACCATTTGATGCAACTCTTGCAACTCCTGAAAGTNTAGACGCTGTTTCATATCAAGGATATATTGAATTNGCTTGGGATGAGCCTGTATTATTTGAATGTGATGCTGAAGCCCCATATAGTGATGATTGTTATGCTTATGTGATTGANATTGATCCATACTGTTGTGATTTTAATTGGGATTCTATTTGTGAAGGAGAGTATCAGGAATGTCTAGGTAGAGAAATTGATTATGANGACTACCAAACAGATAATGCTAGTAGAAATATTCAAGAATTTAACTCAAGTGTTTTTGAAACTATTAGAGANAGAGAGATTACAGGNTATAATATTTTTAGAGATGATGATTTTATTGGCTCTNCANGTTCAACATTTTATAATGATNNAGATNTANTGNCTTCAACAGAATATTGCTANTATGTNACNGCAATGTATGATTCNGGNCAATCATATGGNTCAAANCAAGTNTGTNTTACCTCTTATGGNTTAATGGGAGATACTAANGGTGANAGCTCTTTAAATGTTCAAGATATTATTGTTATGATCAATATGATTTTTGATGTTGAAAATATAAACCTTCAAATTGCNGACTTNAATGGTGATAATGATGTTTCTATATTAGATGTTATNATTTTAATTGGTATGATTTTAGATAATCANGCTCAAGATGCAACCAGNGCNTCATTAATAGATAATAATGGTGAAGTNTNATTATCTTCTGATGGATATATTGGTGGTGTTCAAATGANNCTATCNCANNANAGTNATTTTTCAATTGACCTTACAGAAGATGCTCTTGTATCAAGGTATCTTACTAAAGATAAATCAACAACATTAATTATCGCAGCTCCATATTCAGATTATCTATTTACTGCATCTGGTGACTATACCATTGTGGATATGATTGTTGCAAATTCATCTGATCAAATATCTGTATCAACTCCATCAATGTTTGCTCTAGATGCGGCATATCCAAATCCATTTAACCCTAGTACTACAATGAGACTTCATGTGCCTGTAGAATCTAATGTAAATGTTAGTGTTTATAATTTAATGGGTCAGCAAGTAGATGTACTTCATAATGGATTGCTTTCTAGTGGATATACTACATTAACATGGAACGCAGCTGATTTGCCTAGTGGAATGTATATTGTTAAAGCAATATCAAATTCATATACAAGTACACAGAAGTTAATGTTACTCAAGTAAAAAATATACTAAACTAATAATCTAAAGTGCTCTTTGAATTAATTGATAAGAGCACTTTTAATTTATACAATAAATAGATCTGCTGTTATTTCATCTAATAGCATAAAATCATTATCTTTTAACTTTAAGTATTTATCTTCCATAACTAGTTGAGGCCATTTTTTTATTTTTTTTTCTAAGTTAATTAATGTTGTTATTCTATTTAGTTTTTCTATATTAATTCCTTTAGAAGTACGAAGCCCATTCATAATAATTTCATTAAATTTATTTTTACTTGATAATATTTCAGTATTTTTAATGGGAAGTTTATTTTTTTTAAGTATTGATAAATACAAACCAAGGGACCGATGATTCCACCATCTTTTTTTACCATCATATCCATGCGCAGATGGGCCAAACGCTATATAGGGATCAAGATCCCAATAATGTAAATTATGAAGACATTCTTTGTTTATTTTTGCATAATTTGATGCTTCATATTGAGAATATTTATTATTTGACATAATTGAAGAGGTCATTTCATACATATTATAATCTAGCTCTTCATCAGGCATTACAACTTTTCCTTTTGAAACATTGTTATAAAGCATTGTTCCTTTTTCAACGGTAAGTGAATAAGATGAAATATGATCAGGCTGTAATTTGATGACAGATTTTAAATTTTCAGATAAAATATCTAAACTTTGTCCTGGAATATTAAATATCATATCTGTATTTATATTTTCAAAACCAGCTTTTCGTGCTTCTTCAAATGCTACTATACATTGTTTTGCCGAATGTAGTCTATCTAAAAATTTTAATAACTTATCATCAAGTGATTGAAAACCAAAAGATACTCTGTTTATTCCAATTTCTTTATAACCATTCAAATAATCTTTAGATGTTTCTCCTGGATTTGCTTCTATTGTAATTTCTTTTATTATTGAGAAATCAATATGATTAGATAAAGCTTTAAATATTTTTTCAATATAATGTGGCTCAATTAGAGAAGGTGTTCCACCTCCAAGAAATATAGTATCAAATTTAAGATTGTTTGAATTATTCGAGTTAAAATACAAACCTATTTCTTTAACTATAGATTTAATAAAATCTGGTATAGATTCCTTTCTATTTACAATGGAGTAAAAATCACAATATCCACATTTAACATTACAAAATGGAAAGTGTATGTATATCCCAGATTTTTTATTCATTTACGTTTAATTATAATCTTTGTACAGTGAATGATACCTTCAATAATCATCCATAGGAATAGAAAGATTAAAACAGAGTTAATAGTTAGAATAAAGGTATTAGGTGAAGAACTTAATTTAATAATAAGAGCGCTAAATGTTATAAGCATCACTATTAACATGGGAATAGCAAATGGAAGAATATTTTTTTTCTTTTTAAATAAATAAATACTTAAAACCATAAGCGTTAAAGATGCTAACATTTGATTGCTAGCTCCAAATGTTGTCCATAAATCATTTCTAAGATTATCATTTGAAGCTATTAGATATGCAGGAATGATAGATATTAGTGTTGCAATGAATTTGTTTTTAATGAAGTTGAAGTTTATAGCCTCTCCAAATTCAGTAATTATATATCTCTGAATCCTAGTTGCCGAATCTAATGTGGTAGCAGCAAATGAAACCACAAGGACCACTATTAAGGTTTGCGCTACATGGACTGAAAAGCCAATTTTTTCAATAAGAGCAGAACTACCATTTATGAAAGTTGGTAATGCTCCTTGTTTAGCTGTTGCAAAATTACATGACCATGGATAACACTCTGTTGTTACAAAAGAAAGACCAGCAATTGCAGCAATGGTAGCAGCAATAGCTAAAGTTCCTTCACCTAATGTAGCTCCATATCCAATCATTCTAGAATCAGTCATATGATCAATTTGTTTTGAAGTAGTGCCAGATGAAACTAATCCATGAAAACCACTTATTGCTCCACATGCAATAGTAACAAATAGAAACGGAATGATTGGTGGTCCATTATCAATATTTGTTAATGCGGGTGCAATCACCTCAGGTTGTATAATTACGATTGATGAGAAAATTAAAATTAATCCTACTATAAGCTGATGACTATTGATGTAATCTCTTGGCTGAAGTAGTATCCATACAGGAAGTAAGCTTGCAATAGCAGAGTAAAAAAATAATATAATAATCCAGCTATGTTGTACATCCTCATTTAATATGCCAATGGATTCAAGCTTTATTGGATTTGTTGATCCAATCCAGACAAATATATAGAGTATTATTAGCGCAGCTAATGATGGAAAGAATGAGTTTACATCTTTTTTATATATAATATATCCCATAATTATAGCAATTAGGATTTCAATATTAATTGGAAGAACTGCTGTTGGAAATTTTGAAAATAATATAGATATTGCATTTGCAAATACTGCTAAAACTAGCCATGTTAGAGACATAACGAAAATCAAAAACATCACTCTAACTCTTTTATTAATAACATTTGATGATATATCAGCTATAGATCTGCCTTTTTCTTTTAGACTTAGTACTAAAGCTCCAAAATCATGCACTGCTCCCATAAAAACTGTACCGATAATAATCCATAAAATTGCTGGTAGCCATCCCCAGTAAACTGCAATGCAAGGTCCTATGATCGGTGCGGCGCCAGCAATAGAGGTAAAATGATGTCCAAATAAGATATGTTTTTTAGATGGAATAAAATCAAGCTCATCTCTTTGTTTGTGCGCTGGAGTAATATTCTTATCATTTAAATTGAATATTTTTGCTGATATATACTTACTGTAGAATATGTATCCTAAAGCAAAAAGAAAGAATGAAATAAATACAATAATTAATGAGTTCATATATGATTTAATTTAATAAAAATTTATTCAAACATAAATTATAACAATTTTTCAAATAGTTTTTATAATTATATCTTTGTAAGTTTATCTTGCGGATATTTTTAAATTACTTATAACATGGAGTTCTTTTGCTTCCTATTTTTTCTTGGTTGTCAAATGACTGAAGATTTGATGACTAAACTAGATATAGACCAAAAGTCGATAAATCAGTTAAAAGCACTTATAATGGATACTGTAAGAGGTGCTAATTCTGGTCACACTGGCGGTCCCTTTTCCTCACTAGATTTTACATATGTCTTATATAATGATTTTCTAAAGTATGACCCTGAAGATAGTTTATGGTTTGATCGTGATAGATTCGTATTATCGCCAGGCCATGAATCTGCTCTTCTTTATTCAATTTTGTGCCTGGTTGGTTGGTTAAAAATTGATGATCTAAAAAAGTTTAGACAACTTGGATCAAAGACTCCAGGTCATCCTGAAATGGGATTGACACCTGGTGTTGAATGTACAACAGGTCCTCTTGGTCAAGGAGTAGCTAATGCTGTTGGTATGGCAGTTTCTGAATCTATTCTAAGAGAAAGGTTTGGAGAAGATGTTATTGATCATTATACTTATTTGCTTCATAGCGATGGAGATATCCAAGAGCCAGTAGCGCAAGGCGCAGTAGCGATTGCGGGGCATTGGGGTCTAAATAGATTAATTGCTTACTATGATGCAAATAAGGCTCAAATTTCTGGTAAAGTTGATAGGTCTGACTCCACAGATTATAGAATGTTTTATGAATCTAATGGATGGCATGTTCAAGAAGTTGACGGCCAAGACAGAGAGCAAATACGTTCTGCGATTAGGATTGCTCAGATGGAAATTGACAAACCTTCAATTATAATTGGTCATAATGTTATAGCTCCAGGGTGCGCTACTATGGAAGGTGATCATAATACTCATGGAGCTCCACTACCCACAGAAGAAATTTCTGCTACAAAAGAAAAAATGAATTTAGATCCAGAAAAATTCTATTATTTGTCGGATGATGTCATTTCTAATTTTAGAGAATCATATGATTATGCAAGGCAAGAAGTTGCCTCATGGCGAAAAAATTTAGAAGAGAAATTAAATACAGATGATGCTTTCCGTATTGATTGGAAAAAATCTCAAAAAGGTGATTTGTCATCTGTTGAATTTCCAAAATTTAATTCTGATGAAAATTTAGCAACCCGCAAAGCATGGGGTCCAATTCTTGATAGTATTTGTGATTCCTTTGATTTTCTAGTGGGGGGATCAGCAGATCTCGAACCATCAAATGTAACAGAAGGTTTTGCAAAAAGAGTTAAAGATTTTAGTAGAACAAATAAATCAGGAAGAAACTTCGCATATGGAGTAAGAGAGTTTCCAATGGGTGCAATAAATAATGGAATTGCCCAACATGGAGGTTTAAAAGTATTTGGCGCTACCTTTTTTGCATTTTCAGACTATGAAAGACCTGCATTAAGAATGCGTGCACTGCAAAATCTTCCAGTGGTATCTGAATATACTCATGACTCTATATATGTTGGAGAAGATGGTCCAACTCATCAGCCTATTGAACATCTAATGGCATGTAGAACAATTCCAAATCTAATGGTATTTCGGCCTGCTGATGCGAATGAAGTATCGATTGCAGCAAAATTAGCTTTTAGTTATAGTGATTTAGCTTCAATAATTTTATTAACAAGGCAAAATCTTCCAGTTTTAGATAGAGAGAAATATGCAAGTTATGATAATTTTGAAAAAGGAGCCTATGTAATTAGTGACTATGAAAATAAAGGTCCTAAGATGAGTTTATTTGCTTCAGGTTCAGAAGTTTCTTTGGCATTAGATGTAAAAGAAAAATTAAGGGAATATTTTAATATTAGAGTTGTCAATTTTGGCTGCTGGGAACTGTTTGAAATGCAGTCAGAATCCTATAAAAATGAAATTGTTCACGACTCTAGTATCAAAATTTCAATAGAAGCAGGAATCACAATTGGATGGGAGAGATATACTGGTAACAGCCAATCTAATGCATTAAATATTGGAATAGACTCTTATGGGGAGTCAGCACCAGGGGCTGAAGTAGCTGAACATTTTGGGCTTACTTTAAATCATATAACTGATAGAATTAAGTCAAAATTTAGTTAAATCTATTTATTTTTTATTTTTTTAATTAGTTCATAAATTATAATACTTTAAATGAAACCATTTAAGTTACTTTAATTAGGGGGAGTTATAGATGCCAAAGTGGGATAAAAATACATTTATTGAAAAAGCAAAAGATTCTTGCTATCCTCATATTTCAAACATTCTCATTGATTTAGTTAATTTTGCAGATGATTCTGCTGATACTATATCCTGGGGAAGAGGTAAGGATTGTGGTACTATGGTATACAAATGTAAATCAGATGATTTTGGCATGGTTCCTCTTTTCCATATTACGACAAATGGTCAAATTAAATTTCAATTAAATTATATGAGAACTAATATTGCTAAGAAAGAAATTGTTAGAGATTTTCAGTTGAAGCTTGAATCTAATTTTCTTATGGATTTTGATGAGGATGAATATCCTTTTGATTTATTTCATAAAATTGATGATTTATTCAACATAAAACATGAGGTTGATAAATTTGAGGATACTATTCAAGGTATATCAGCTCGCCTTAAGCAATAATTACCAAAAATATAGTCTTTTTTTACTCCCATTAATGTATAATTTTTAGTATTATTATCTGATGTCATGTTTTTTGTTTTTACATCGTGTTACATCGTGTTATTAATATGATTAACTATATTATAAAAAAAGACTTTAAATGATAAAAAATTTCAAAATATTAGTTTTTACTATTTATCTTTTTTCATTTATGTATGCAAATACTTGTGATACTGCTGAAAATTATGGTTTAATAAATTCCGGAACTATCTTATCTGGAAACTTTTCTTCGGATGGTGATGATTATTGGATTTCTTTCACAACTACATGCGAATTCCAAAATATATTACTATCAACTTGTGGCTCGTATGCTGAAAATACAGATGATGGAATAGAGTACTTGGATACTATCCTTGAAGTCTATAAAGATTCAGAAATTGGTGAAAATGCATGCGATCTATTTGAACCCTGGTCAATTGATACTGGAATTCCTACAGGAGCAACTTGGTGGAATGATGACCCAGATGATACTTCTGAGTTAATATGCTCATCCTCTGGTCAAGACTTAATAGGTGAAGATAATCATTCAGTACTTCTAATTCCATCTCAAGTGGAGCAAGAGAGTGGAAATACTTTAGAACCTGCAACGTATTATGTGAGGATTTCTGGATATCCTGGACACTCAGTTGGTGAGTGGAACCTTCATCTAACTGGTAATGCTACAATTGAATTACAAATTAACAATCAAGATTTATTACTTCCACATGACCCTCAAGATGGTGCTCCAGGTGGATTTATGGATGTAGTTCTAGATGCATCTGCCTCTACGTGTACAGAACAAATTTCAGATTATCTTTGGATTGATGATTTTAGCAATTATGGTCCTTTTTCGAATTCTACAGAGACAGTATCTATGGAATATGGTTTACATCAGGTAACATTAATAGCTACTGATCTTCAAGGAAATGAGTACCAAGATAATATTTTAATTTCAATTACTGAGCCAAATATTGGACCTAATGCTAATGCTGGCGATGATTTTTTTATTACTGTACCTCATGATGGTGATATAAGTTCATCAAATGTAACTGTTTCTCTTTCAGGAGAGCAATCTAGTGATGATGATGATGATGTCCTCAGTTACAGCTGGAATTATATAGGTGGCCCTGATAATATTATAATAAATAATTCAGAAAGCTCAAATCCAGCATTTAATACAAGCAACTCTTTTGGTTCTAATGATAAACAGTATCAATTTGAGTTAACAGCAATAGATCCTTATGGTTTGGTAGATTTAGATACTGTTAGTGTAACAGTTGTATCTGAACAAAATTTAAATCCCGTAGCATCTGCTCCTAATCTAGAAATTACAATACTTCATGATGGAGATCCTGAAACATTTCAGTCTGAGTCCTTTGTCTTAAATGCTAGTGATTCTTTTGACCCAGATGGAGATGATTTGGTATATTATGAATGGCAAACCATACTTTCAGGAGAACTTCAATCAATATCTAATTCTTTTATCCATACTGTTGAATCAATAAATTATAGTACTATCGATTCAGTTCTTGGAGAGCATCAATATAAATTAATTGTTAAAGATCCTTATGAAGCTATCGATGATACAACATTTATAGTTAATGTTTTACCTGAGCCAAATTCGCCTCCTGTTGTTCAGTTTGATCCTTATCAGGTAGTATATTTTTCTTGCGTCCCAAATGAGGAAACAGATTGCTCACAAGTAGTATCTTTAAACAGCTATAACACTTCTTATGATCCGGATGAAGATCCATTTACATCTACTTGGTATGATGATGAATGGAATTTAACATCTTCCCTGCAAACTTTAAATTTAGGAACATCGACATTTAATCTTATTGCTACAGATAGCTATAATGAATCTGATACATTAGATTTTAGTATAGTTATTTCTGCGCCTAACTCTGTTCCTACTGCAATAACACTAGGAACACAAGAAGTTTTTGAGTCAACAGCTGAGTTAGATTCAATAGATGGTATAGATTCTCGTTTTTTATTCGGTTCTGCTGTAGATGAGGATCACGTAGATAGTGATCTTGGTATACTTTGGACACTTTTAAATGATGATAATGAAATTTCAATTTTAGATTCAACGAGTTTAACAGGCGAAATTATTAGTGGAGATATATCGAATAATAACTATCCGTTAATCTTAAATTTTCTATTGTCTGTATGGGATCCTCTAAGCTGCCATCCTAGGAACCTGTATATGTTTAATGATTTGAACTCTAATGGCTCATGGGATGAATTAGAGCCTTGGGATCCGGCTTGTCCGATTGGAGATGATCCTATGACTTATGGTCTTTCTTCACTTGAATTGAGTATTAAAAATTATAATCAAGCGCCAAATGTTAATCCACTTGGCAATAATGATCTTCAACAATTTTTGAATGATACTGAATGGGTTATAAGAGAAGATGTTGATACATTGATTTCATTTAATTATACTGATTGGGCAAATCAAGGTTTATTTGAGGATGAAGATGACTGTTTATTTAATCCAGATACTGGGTGTTCAATAACTAATCCATACTCATCTGATAATTTTAATATTATTATAAATAATGGAGAAAATTATCACACTGGATATATCTGCAATACAAATGATCTTTACTATAGTACACTTCTTGAATGCGATAGTTTGTGTGATGATTGTAATCCTGATTTAGATATGTTAGTACTTGAACAGAATTATTCAAATGAAACAATAACAGTAGAATTTCAAATAGATGATCTTAATGAAATAAATAATTTAAGTGATACTCTTTATATTGATATGTTCATTGAGCCAGTTAATGATGTACCATTAATACTTTCATTTGATGATGAAGAGCTTATTCAAAATGGAGTAATTGAAGATACTTCTTTCCCTTTATTTATAGACGATGTCACTTTTTATGATGTTGAGGGAGATTTGAATTTAAATGGTGAGTGTGATATAAATGAATGTGAAAATATTTTAATTTCTGCTCAAGAAAGTCCTAATTATTCTTTTTCAAATAATACAATTACTTTAACAGAAAATTTCTTTGGAAATTTAGATCTGGGAATACAACTACTAGATTTTGGGGATACATCAAATGTCTTTACATTCTCAATTCCAGTTCAGGGAACTAATGATGACCCTAATTTGATTTTTGGTATGGATACATTAGATTTCCTTAATGAAGATTTTGACTCCACATATATAAATTTATACACAATTTTTGAAGATGTCGATGGTGAAGAGCTCGTATTCTATTTAGATGATAATGCAAATGATTTATCTATATTTGATTATCAAATTATTGGTAATGATTTATTACTTACAAGCTTAGATGATATAAATGGAGAATTTATACTTAATTTTACAGTATTGGATTCTAACATGATTGAGCAAAATTATTCATTAGATGAGCCTATTACATTTATTGTTAATCCTGTTAATGATTCACCTATTGCGGTTTCAGAATATATAGAAACACCTGAGGATTCTTCGTTATACATTCCATTACAGGGAATTGATATAGATTCTGATTCTTTAGTGTTTGAAATAGTGCAATTTCCCGAGCATGGTATTATTGGAGATGTATTTCCAATAGATGCGTATAATGCTAATGTGTTATATACTCCTGAGGCTGGATATAGATGTGGAGATAAATTTGAGTTTATTGTAAAAGATTTAGATGAGAATGGTGATGTTTTATCTATTAGTAATATTGCTGAAGTTAATATTAATGTAGGAGACTGCAACTTTCCTCCTCAAATTTCTGTCCAATTTGATATCAATATATTTGAAGATAATACTATATATTTCATTGATAGTGAGCTTTCAAATAGTGAATTACCTAATAATTTTTATAGTTTAAATAATCAATCAAATTTTATTATTAATGATGAAGATTCAACTTCACTTTCTTTTGTTGAACTTTGGGAAGGAGAAAATTATTATATTGAGGATGGTTATTGCGCTTCTCCAACACTTACTAATGATTGGCAAGTAGATACAACCAAAGCCTGCGGGTTAATTCCTTATTATGCAGTTTGTGACATTGAATTTTTAGAACAGAATACTAATTATAAAGATGGTACTAAATATTGCGCCTGTGCGGCTAGTGAAACATGTACTGCAAGTCAATATTATTTAGATACTTTAGCAATCAGGCCAGTACAAGATTATGATACGTATTTTGATATTACAACAATAGCTAACGATGGAGATATTTCGTATAATTTGAGCGATTCTTCTTTCACCCGGGTTTATCTATCTCCTATTAATGATGCTCCTCAAATAGGACTAATTAGTAATCAAGAAACGAATGAAGGGGAATCTCTATATTTAAATTTCACATATTCTTCAAATTTAGAAGATGAAACTAATGAGAACTCAAGTTTCATCATTTATGATGTTGATAATGATAATACTCAAATTTCTTTTGATCTTCAGTTAAATGATATATTTTTTCAAACTCTAGAACAAGATAGTTTATTAGTTATTAATTTAATTAACCCTGATTATAATGTCGCTAATACAGAAGTAATGGTTGTATTAAAAGATCAAGAATTTTTATCAGATACCGCATATTTTGATTTAGCAGTTAATCAAGTGGATGATCCAGCAATTTTTCAATCTATAGGTGTAGGTGATAATCAAGGTGAGCCATTAAAGTTTATTGAAGATACTGGGGCATTAGATTTTGTAAGTGAAATTAAAATTTATTATTATGATGCAGACTGGGACCCACAGATAAATGATAATCCTGATGAATACTTGTATGCAGATTCGGTTTTTTGGGATGTTAGCCCTATCAACGCAGATCAATCAAATATTCAATTTTATACAAGTGAAGATTATCCAAGTGAAACAGGAATAAATGAGGATAGTCAACTATATTATTCTCAACCTATAATTCTAGAGTATGTATCTCCAAATTGGAATGGATATGATGGTCTTTATTTTATAAACGATGAAACAAATGATACTTTATTGCTTAGCGTTCATGTCACTGAGCAAAATGACCCCCCAAATCCGTTTGATATTGGTAATGAGCCAATTTTTAATACTAATGTTAACAGCTATGAATGGTCATTAAATGAAATTGATTTATGCTTAAATGACAATCTTGAACAAGGCCAATATGATTATGAAATAAATGAATGCATAATTTCAAATTTCTATAAAAAATATTTATATAGTTGCGAATCGACCTTAGTTACGTATTCAACAATTGAGGAATGTAATTTGAATTGCATCGAAAGTAATTGTATTGAGTTTTTTGATGACATGTATTTTAGATTGCCGTATAGAAGAGTTCCATCTAATGAAGAAGTCCTATCAGATAGTTTGTTGTTTGAGTGGGAAGAAGCCTATGATATCGATTTAGATCAAGATTTTAGTCAAGATCCAAACAATAATTTGAATTTGTACTATCGTTTAGAGTTGGTTGACAATATCACTCAAAAAGTATTTGTTGTTGCTGAGTCAATTGAAGAAAACCAGATTAGTGTTGATTTAAGTAAGCCTTTCTTTAATTATAAGTCAGAGTTAAACTACTATGATTCATGTGGAGTTTTTTCTAGAGAATTATCCTTAAGTGACACATCACGACAGTTTTTAGATTTATCAGGCAGTACAGAATATTCGTGGAGAGTTGGTGCTAATAATTTATGGTGTGATGAATTAAATCTTGACCCTTCCTATATAACTCTTGGAGAAAATGCAAAAACAGATTTTTATATTGATTTGATTCCTCCTAAAGGTTCAATAAATATTTTGCAAGACCAGATGTCTCCTGAGTTTATGAATATTTATGTTACATTTGATGAGCAAATCGATGAATGGAAGAGTGAACTTTTTATAACTTATAATTCAGAAACTACATCTCATAATTTTCCAGTTAATAATAGCGATAATATTTATGGAATAACTGAATTATTCCCAGGTCTTGGCGCTATAGAAATCGATGTTGAGTCTTGGGATGCGGTTGGGAATGGAACGTTGAGTTCTGTTTCTATTGCATATAATGAGATAATAGCAGAGGTAGGTAAAAGTATTTTTTCACCCACTGAAACATTTATGATGAGATTTAATGAGTATGATATAGCCAGTGATGCTTCAATATTAATCAAAGAATTAAATATTCCAGACTTCTTTGATCAAAAACCTAGTTTTCAACAAGTCTCTCAAATTTATGATGTTAGTTCTATTAATATGGAAATAATTGAACCTTTAGATATCGCAATTGAAATTCCAACAAACTTATTAGATTTAAAATTTTGGAAATTTAAAATCTTTACTTTAAATGAAAATGGTGAATTAGAAAATGATATAACTACTAATGCAGACAGAGGAGTTGTTTTAGCAAAAACAAACACTTTGGGTAAGTATGCATTGTTTTATAATCCTGATGCTGAATTCGAAATCCCTCAAGGTGTCGAACTTGTTGGGAACTATCCGAATCCATTTAATCCCAGTACAAATATTTTTTACTATATTGAAAATGATTTTGAAAATGTCTCCATAAAAATTTTAGATCTTCTTGGTCGAGAAGTTAAAATCTTATATGAAGGTCAAAATATGTCTGGTTATTATGATATGATATGGGATGGAACAAATATTAATGGAGAGCAAGTTGGGTCAGGTATTTATTTCATTCAAGCGAATCTTGGAAAATCTCAAATATATAAGAAGGTTATGAAATTAAAATAATGAGATTATATATATATATATTGTTATTACTTTTCTTTTCATGTGATGAACTTGGAGAAGAATCTGGACCACTAGATTATAATGGATTGATTACAGAGGGGTGGAATAATTTTATACTAGGAGATTATGTTAAATCTCAGGAATTCTTCCTTGATGTTTTAGATATTGATCCTTCTTTGATTTCTTATTACTCTGAAGCATATTTGGGTTTAGGGTTCTCAACTTTATTTCAAGCAAAGAATATTACAGGAATTGACTCTGTCTCTTTTTCAAATAGATTCAATTTGCGGAGTCAATCAAAAGACTGGTTTTTTGAGGTGATTGATGAAGTTGATAGCTATGTTGGCCAAGAACCCTTTCGAGAAAATTTAATATTAGATCTTAATGCTGGATTAGCTTTTACTTATAGTTCATTATCTTTATATAATGAGTTTGACCCTTACATGTTAATTGGAACTACTGAAGAATTTGTTAATAATGCATTGAATTATTCTGAACTTGTAATTTCAAATGATCCAAATTACTTGTTTACATATAGCACAGAAGATATAAATTCAAATACTTTGCATCTACTAAGAGCTCAATTATTCCTAGAAATAGAAGATTACAATCAAGCATTACAAGAAATTCTAATGATAGATTCACAAAGTATAAATGTTACTTTTAAAGTAAATAGTAATTATGTTCAAAATTCTTATAAAATCTTTTTAAATGGAGGCTTTCAGGGTCAAGATAAGCATTTATTTGAGATGTCTTCAATTAGTAATGGTGTATTTGAAGTTGATAGGACTCTTACTCCATTATTGCCTTGCACAGATTTAGTTAATGAAACTTTTACTATTACCAATAATGAAATAGTAGAATGTATAAATTCATTTACTTCTAATATATATGAATATAGTTTTTCAATGCAGGTACCAAATTCAATTAATACTAATTTAGTAGACCAATCTTCATGTGAAACATTAAACTTAGAATGGGTTGAAGGTGTAGGATGTGTTGATTCATGGATGTATATTGAAGAACAATTAGAAGAACAAGATTGTATTGATAATGAATATAGAAATTTATTAATTGAAAATTCTGATGCAATTATTGTTAATGCTTGCTTTGGTACATGTCTAGAATGTTAAGAATTTTTAAAACATACTGTTACAGATAAATTATCAATTTAAGTTATTGAATATATTAATTTATAGATATTATGAGGAGAAAAATGGTTAATTATATAGTCCTGAGTTTATTATTAGCTTTGTCTATTTGTTCTGATACAGATGTCGTTGAATTACCTATAGGATTTACGCCCGAGGAATGGGATAATAGACACTTAATCGATGAAATGGGATATAGAACAGATCCACCACAAGCACCTGTTAGAAATATTGCAGAATATGAACCTATGCAGGGTGTCCTTATAAGGTACCCTTTTGGTATATCAACGTCCTTGATTAGGGAAATGGCTGAGGATGTAGTTGTTTATTGTTTAGTATCATCTAATCAACAAAACTCTGCTTATAATTCCATGAATAACGCAGGTGTGAATATGAATAATGTTGAATTTATTGTTGGTTCAACAGATTCTTATTGGACTCGTGATTATGGACCATGGTGGGTAGTTGATGGGAATGGTGATATAGGTATCGTAGATTTTACTTATAATCGACCTCGTCCAAATGATAATGCTGCTCCATATAAAGTCTCACAACATTTAGATGTTCCATATTTTTCATCGGATGTTGTTTCTACTGGTGGTAATTATATGACTGATGGAAATGGTATTGCTGCTGCAACTCAAATAGCATATACAGAAAATAGTCAATGTGGTACTAATGACCAATCAAGTGTTCCCCTTTCTCCATGTGCTTATGTTGATAATATTATGTACGATTATTATGGAATTGATACATATCATGTAGTCGCTGATCCGAACGATGAATATATTGACCATATTGATTGCTGGGGTAAATATTTATCTTCTTCTAGAATGTTAATTAGAGAAGTACCCACATCTCATCCTCAATATAATGATATAGAAGAAGTCGCAAATTATTTTGAAAATACACTTACAGCTTCTGGATCTGCATGGGAAGTCTTTCGAGTTTATACTCCCAATGATCAACCATATACAAATTCTTTGATATTGAACGATAAAGTATTCGTTCCAATTATGAATAGTCAATGGGATGATGATGCATTAGAGGTTTATCAGGCAGCTATGCCTGACCATGAAATTATTGGCTTTACTGGTTCATGGCAATCTACAGATGCACTTCATTGTAGGGTTAAGGGTATACCAGATTTAAATTATACATCCTATGCTGATGGAGATGTAAATATGGATGAGTCAATTGATGTCTTAGATGTAGTACTTTTAGTTAATTTTGTTTTAGGTGCAGTTGAAGCATCTAGCACTCAAATCCAAATTGGGGACTCCAATGATGATGGTATCTTAAATATTTTAGATGTCATCTCTTTAGTAAATCAAATAACAGGATAATAAAATGATATTAAGATTAATATATATAAGTATTATAAGTTTTTCGTTCTCAAATGAAATTTATCAGCAAATTAGAGTAGACAATGTATCTGATGATGATATTTCTCTCTTTCAGTATAGTGGTATAGAGTTTGATCATGCTGATTATATAAAAGGTGATTATATTGAATTTGCAATTTCGACTAAAGATTTATCTATTTTAAATAATTTAGGTTATGAATACCTTGTAATGCACAATGATCTTCAAAGACATTATGAGAGTAGATTGACATCAAACTATACAAGAGAATTTGGCCTTGGGTCAATGGGTGGTTACTACACTCTTGATGAGGCTATTCAACGATTAGATGATATCCACGATGAATACCCTCAATTTGTTTCTCAAAAATTTTCTTTAGGGCAAACTTTTGAAGGACGAGATATATGGGCGATTAAAATTAGTAATAATCCAAATTTAGATGAAGATGAGCCTGAAGTTCTATTCACCGGCATGCATCATTCAAGAGAGCCGATGAGTTTTATGAATTTATATTATTATATATATTGGCTTCTTGAAAATTATGATATAAATGATGAGGCTAGAAATATAATTGATAATCGTGAGTTGTGGTTTGTACCAATTATAAATCCTGATGGTTATGAATATAATCGCTCTATTGCGCCTAATGGTGGTGGTATGCAGAGAAAAAATATGCGTGAAACATGTAATGGGTCAGCTGATGGAATTGATCCAAATAGAAATTATGGCTATATGTGGGGATTGGATGATCAAGGCTCTAGCTCTAATCCATGTAGCGAAACTTATAGAGGAACAAGTGCATTCTCAGAATCAGAAACACAAGCTGTAAAAAACTTTGTTGAACAAAGAGATTTTAAGATTGCAATGAATTACCATAGTTATAGTAATCTGTTGATATATCCTTTTGGATATTCGTATGAAAATAATATGGATGAAGATGATTTAAGTACATTTATTGAATATGCTCAAGATATGACCCAATACAATAATTATGTATGGGGAACTGGACCAGATATATTGTATCCTGTAAATGGTGAGGCGTGTGATTGGATGTATGGCGAACATGGTATTTTTGCATATACTCCTGAGGTAGGTAATTCAAGTGATGGATTTTGGCCGCCTACAAATAGAATTGTCCCACTTGCTGAAGAAAATTTATATCCAAATATTAGAACTGCTCTTTATGCTGGTGCTTTAGTTTCATCAATTGTAAACGTTGAGGCTGGTCCATATACCTCTGATGATTCTTATTCAATAGACATATCATTAGCTAATACTGGCTTATCATCAACAAATGGTAATATTAATTTAGAATTTTTAGCTACTCCAGGTATTGATTTCTTGGATCCCAATATTGAAATTTCAGATCTTGATCCTAGGTCATTTATCAATTTAGATGGTATTAATGAATTTTCTATATCTCCATTTGTCCCTTCAGGCTCCGAAATGGAGATAACTTTAGTTATGACATTACCTGATGGCTCACAATCGACATCTACAACCAGTCTTATAGTTGGAGTACCTGAACCAGTAATTGTATACGATTTTGAAAATAACCAAGATCTAAGTGAATGGAATTTATCAGGGAATTCAGATTGGTATAGTACTTCAGATATTTCTAATTCTGGATTTAGCTCATTTCGATCAGGTGCTATTGGAGACAATCAAGAGTCTTCAGCATCATTAACACTACTTGCAACTACACTGAGTACTCTAGAGTTTTCATATAGAGTATCATCAGAATACAGTCCCTCTGGAAGTAACTTTTATGATGGATTAACTTTCTCTATAAATGGTCAACAAATTGGTCAATATCAACCTGACGCTAATGGGCAAAGTCCTTGGATAAATTATAGTACCTCTTTAAATCCAGGAGAATATACATTGTCTTGGACATATAGCAAAGATGGTGGTGGTGGATCAACAGATTGTACTAATACAAATTGTGACGATGCAGCTTTCATTGATAGTTTTATTTTGTATTCATATGTTGAATCTGAGCCAATACTCTCAGGTGATTTAAATTTTGATGCCAATGTTGATGTTTTAGATATTGTTCTTTTAGTTAACTTTGTACTTGAAAGTACTAGTCCTTCAGATTTAGAGTTTCAGGCAGGAGATGTCAATTCTGATGATATCCTTAATATCTTAGATATTGTACAGGTTGTCAATATTATTTTATCGTAAAGATATTTAGTTTATAGAGTCAAATATCAGAGAAATATTTCCACTCTGATTTGTTTCATTGTAGTAATCGTATACCCAAAACTTATAATATTTTTCACCATTTCTCGTTCTTACAATGAACTTATTGTTTGAAATATTCATAGTGTAGTTATTTAAAGTATCAATTACAGCCCATGTTTCTAATACAGGATTAGTTGATCCTTCTGAGAAAGTATGTGTAGTAAGATTATAAAAAGTTTCAACAAGGGTATCCTGTTTAAAAATATAACTACTAACATTTTCATTAAAATTATTAAAATTTGTCGCATTCCATGTTAACGAAGAATCAATGTATGCGCCAGCATTCCCAATTCCTGAAGGACCACTATTTGTTTTAATATGATTCCTTTGGAATGCGATATCCCAAGATAGATTATCACTAGGGTCTCCAATAAAAAATATTATTTCTTGGAGTGTGCTATCTGTAAAACGAAAATATTTCCAATTTGAATAACTTGTAGCATTGATTTGTTCTTCATTTCCAATAGGAGTTGTATTAGAATTAATAATATTTTCATCAGTACTACATGACATTGCAATGAAAAAAAGTAATATACTTAGAGTTCTATTCATTTTTATTTTTGTATAAACTAAAATTTAGACTAATGTAAAATCTTCTTCCAGGGTCATAGCTTGCTAAAAAATCAGGGGCTGAAGGATTTTCATCAATATAGTCAAAAAGATTTTTCACTCCAAATTTAATATAATTTTTAGAATTAAAACTTTTAAAATAGGATAGATTTACAATATAGTATTGGGGTAGTATTATTTCTGTTCGCTGGTTGTTTGCATCTTCAAGGCTCACATCAATGGTTTTATTGCTATTGTATTTAGTTGAAAAAATTATTCTTGATAACTCATTTATTTTATATTTGAATTCTAGATTTACGGAATGCTTACTTATTCCATCTTGAATGTCATCATACTCACTATTTGAGTCTGTGTAAGAGTAAGTTGATCTAAACTCTGTTTTATCTGTTGGGAAAAATAAAATATTTAAATGTAAGCCATATAGATTTACATTTTTATAATTATGATATCGATATACTATAGTCGGATCTGAATCACTAAACTCTTCGAATCTATTTGCAATCATGTTAGTGACATTATTGAAATAGAATTCTAAAGAGTTGCTTCTTCTTTTTAAGGATTCTATTGAAAAGCTATAATATGAAGAGGTAGATGGCTTAAGTTGATCATTACCGATTATCGGAAATCCTGCATGATCACCAAAACTATAATAAAGTTCTTTTAAAGAGGGCGATCTATAGCTTTTACTGTAGTTAAGTCTGTAAATATAATTTCTTATGGAGTTTTTTAATGAAAAAGAAGGTGAGAGTTTAAAATTATCTTTTGAATTATGATTTATTCTGATACCAAAATCAATTTCAGGAAAATTTCTAGATTTATAGTTATCTAAAATAAAAAAAGATATATCTTTACTAGATTTACTTTTATCTACATCAAAAATAGATCTTATTTGCAATGAATCATTATTTGAATAAATATTATAACTAGAATAAGATTGGTTTAAATACTCAATTCCTGTAAGGATAGAATGATTATTATAAACCGAATTATATATTACTGAAGTATTATTAGTTTTTGGTTTACTCCATAGTATTGTTTTTCCATTAAATTCTGGATTTACATTTGTCTGTGAAGGCTGTGAAGAATAATAATAAGGGAAGTAAAATGATTTTCTGTGATTTTCAATCTGATGCGATAGTGAGACTGATGATTTAGAATTAATTATTTTAGAATATTCTAGGGATAAAACTTCTTGATGGAATTTTGGTAATTCAGAATGAAGATAAGTATTTGTTTGCCATGCTTCATACTTTTTTATGTGCTTTCGATATTTTTTATAGTAGAGTTTAAAAAATGATGATTCGTTAAAAGTGTATTTTATATTATTTTCTAAATTTAAAGATTGAAACTTTTCCTGTGTTTTAGTGATAGGTAATTGGTTTTCATATTGAGAAGAGTCACTTTCTGTAAGATCATATCCTTTTGAACTTTTATAAACCAAGTTTAAAGAATAGGTTAATGATTTTTTATTAAATCCTGTATTTATTGCGTTTGAAACTTGTTTTGGAGAATCATAGAATGAATTATAGCTTAACCACATAGGACTATTTGTATTTTTAGTAATTATATTAACGACTCCTCCCATAGCTCCTGAGCCATATACTGTTGATAATCCACCTCTAACAATTTCAATTCTATCAATATTATTTACATTAAAGCTTGAGAAGTCTATATTGCCTGCGAACTCTGATGTAATTTTTCTGCCATCAACTAAAAACATTATATATTTACTATTTAATCCCTGAATTTTAATATTTTGCATTCCATGATTATCATTAACTGCTTGTATATTTGGCATAGCAAACTCAATTAGCTCTTCAACATTTGAATAGGTTGTTTCTTTGATTTCGTTTTCATTTATTATATGAATGAGAATAGGCGAATCTTTAATTTTAGTTTCTTTACGCCTTGATGTTATAACTATTTCATCATTGGTTAAAATTTTTTGCTCTAAAACTATAATCTTTAAATCTTTAGTTCTTGAATCTAGGTTTATAGTTTTATTTTTATAAGAAATATGTTTGAAAGTAATATCTTGTGGCCCAACAGTATCCACAGAAATCATGAAATATCCTTCTTTATTTGTCCTTGTAAAGTTTCCGTCTTTAGATTCTATTGTTACGTTAGCAATTGGATCATTTTTATTGTCAAGGACGGTACCGCTTATAATAATAAATTCATTAGCGTAAAAAAGATTAAAGATTAATATAATAAAAAAAATATGCATTTATAAATGAGAATCATTCTCAAAAAGTATATCAAAATTTAGATATCATTGAAAAACTATCAAAGGTATAATGAATATTTACTTGTAAATAATATAGTCTTGTAAATAATGTAGTTAGTTTAGACTGCACGCATCTCAGGATCCCAAATGTATTTATGCATTTGTAGTTGCAACCTAACATTTAAGTTGTCTTCAAGAATCCAATTTGCAAGTTGATCAAGTTTTAATTTATCAAAAACAGGTGAGAATAGAATGGTCCATTTTGAATCTAAATTGTATTGATTGATTTTATTTAATGTCCACTTATAGTCGGCTCTATCACCAATCACAAATTTAATTTCATCATGAGGTGAAAGCTCATCAATAATTGACCATAAATTTTTATCTTTCATATTACTTGATGGACATTTGAAATCAACAATTTTTTTAACTTTTTTAGGGACATCTTTCAGTGAAATAGCCCCGCATGTCTCAAGCATAACTTCAAAATCATTGTTTAAAAATTCCTTCATTAGAGGAATTACATTTTTTTGAAGCATTGGTTCACCACCAGTAATTTCAACTAAATTTGTATTCATAGATTTAACTTCTTCAATTATATCAATTATTTTCATGTCGTTGCCTTCATGGAAAGAATACTCTGTATCACAATAGCTACATCGAAGATTACAGTACGTGAGTCGTACAAAAGCACATGGCATACCCATCGCAGTTGACTCTCCTTGGATGCTTTTGAAGATTTCATTTATTCTTAATATTTTATCGTTGTTCATTTAAAGAAATTTAATATTTGACATAGATAATTTAATACTTAATTTATTACTCTTCATATGTGTGCAAATAATAAAATTTTATAATGAATTCTTTTCCAAAGCTATTCATTCCTGGTCCTACTCATGTACCCAAAAGTGTCATGGAGGCTCTTGCTACGCCTCAAATTGGACATAGAACTGAAGAAATATCTAATTTAATTAAATATATCATTAAAGGTATTCAAAAGGTGCTATATACTGAAAATAACATTTACTTAATATCACATGCAGCAACTGGTTTATGGGAAATGGGTTTGCGTAATAGCGTTGATAAAGGAGTGCTACATTGTGATAATGGTGCGTTTAGCTCTAAATGGGTAAAAGTTTCTCAAGCTTGTGGATACAAAAATAAAATTATAGAATACGAATGGGGCAATGGTGTAAAAGTAGATGATATCGATAGACAGCTTTCAACTGGTGAATATAATGTACTGGCTATGGTTCACAATGAAACCTCAACAGGAACAATGAGTGATTTAGAAGATATCTCTAATTTATTATCATCTAAGTATCCAGATGTGATTTGGCTCGTTGATGCAGTAAGTTCTATGGCTGGTATTAAGGTGGAGGTAGATAAGCTTGGAATAGATTTCATGTTATCCTCAACTCAAAAAGCATGGGGGCTGCCTGCAGGATTTTCAATATGCTCTGTATCTGAAAAAATTTCAAAAAAGTCTGAATCGATTAAAAATAAAGGATATTTTTTAGATTTAAAGGTCTATGAAAAATATTATAATAAATTTCAAACTCCTTCAACTCCATCAATACCTCATCTATTTGGATTGAAGCATATTTTAGATTTAATTGAAGACGAAGGTCTTGATCAAAGATGGAAAAGACATATTGAAATGAAAGATTATACCATGTCATGGGCAAAAGAAAAAGGTCAAACATTTTTTGCTGAAGAAGGATGTAGGTCTAATACAATAACATGTATAAAAAATATTCAGAATTGGGATATTGATAAAATATATAACAAGTTACTAGAAAAAGGCTTTCGGATGGATAGAGGCTATGGGAAACTTAGAGGAAAAGCATTTAGAATAGCTCATATGGGAAATATTTTTATGGAAGATTTGCAAGAATACTTGCATGAATTTGAAAAGGCAATGAATGCATAAAATTTTAATTACAGATCCCATTTCAGATAATGGATTAAAAATACTTGAAGATGAAAATCTTGAGATAATATATAGACCCTCTATATCAAATGATGAATTAGAAGCATTGTTACCAACTATTAATGGATGGATTATAAGAAGTGGAACAAATATTTCAAAGAAACATATTGAGGAAGCAAAATCATTATCAATTATAGGAAGAGCTGGTGTTGGAGTAGATAATATTGATATTAATGCGGCTACATCATCAGGAGTGGTCGTTATGAATCTTCCTGATGGCAATACAATATCTGCAGCTGAGCATACAATGTCTTTACTATCAGCACTTTCAAGAAATGTTCATGAAGGTCACCTCGGATTAATGAAAGGAGAGTGGAATAGACATCAGTTAGTTGGCAATGAGTTAAAAGATAAAACTATTGGTATTGTTGGATTAGGTAAAATAGGCAGAGAAGTTATGAAGCGTGCATTGTCATATGATATGAATGTAATAGGTCATGATCCCTTTGTTAATCAAGAAATGTTTGATCCAGATACAATCAAAATTGTTGATATCGATTATCTTACCACTGAAAGTGATTTTATTACTGTACATGTACCTCTTATAGATGCGACAAGGGATTTATTTGATATAAATCGCTTGAAAATGATGAAGCCATCATCTAGAATTATTAATGTTGCTAGAGGTGGCATAATCAATGAAAAAGATTTAAGTGTAGCTTTGAATGAGGGTATAATTGCTGGAGCCGCGATAGATGTTTTTGTTAAAGAGCCGATAGACAATGATCATCCGTTTTTATCAACCAAAAATTTATTAATTACTCCTCATCTCGGTGCATCTACAGTTGAGGCGAAAGAAGGAGTTTCAAAAGGTATATGTGAACAAGTTAAAGATTATTTGCTAAATCAAAAGATGTCAAATGTACTTAATATTCCAATTGCTGACATGTCTATATTAAGGCAAATTGAACCTTATTTAGATATGAGTGAAAAGTTAGGTGTAATTTTATCTCAGTTAATATTTAAATCAGTAAGTTCAGTAAAAATAGAATGTTATGGATCAATTGATGAGGTAAAGCCTATTACAATTTCATTTTTAAAGGGGCTTTTTAATAAAGTCACGGATAATAGAATTAATTTTATCAATGCTATTTCTGTAGCAGAAGAAAGAGGGATATCGATATCTCATTCTTACTCATCTGAGAAAATTAGCTATTCAAATCTAATTATGGCAACAGTCACAACTCCTACTGGTAAGTATTCTATAGGAGGTAGTGTTTTTGCTGAAAATCACCCTCGTATAGTAAATATAATGGGATATAAAATTGATGTATTTCCTGAAGGTGTAATGTTATTTATTATGAATGAAGATATTCCTGGAGTTATTGGAAAAGTTGGAACCTTTTTAGGAAATAATAATATCAACATTGCTAGTTATATTTTGAGCAGAGAGATAAAAAATAAATCCGCATATTCAATAATAAAGGTTGATGAAAAATTAGATAAAGCTAAAATTAATGAACTTAAATCCTTAACTGAGATACAGACAGTTAGTCAATTAGAATTATAATGAAGAGATTAGTTGTTTTTGCATCAGGGAGTGGTTCAAATTTTAAAGCTATATATAATAACATTAAAGAGCAAAAAATAGAGAATGCAAAGATTGAACTTTTAGTATCAAATAATTCTAATTCAGATTCAGTATCATTTGCAAAAAAAAATTCAATTAACACTTTTATAGTTAATAAAAAAACACATCCTAATAGATTAGCATATATAAAAAGTTTAAATGATCGGTTACTCTCATGTAAACCAGATTTAATTATTTTAGCAGGATATATGAAACTAATTCCAAAAGAAGTTGTTGAAGTATTTAATAATAAAATTATAAATATTCACCCAGGAAAACTCCCAGAGTTTGGAGGTAAGGGCTTTTATGGAATGAATGTTCATAATGCTGTAATAAGCAGCAAAGTCAAATCAACAGCTGTAACGATTCATTATGTTAATGAAGAATATGATAAAGGTCTAACTATACATGAAGAACCTATTGAGGTATATAAAGATGATACTGCAGAATCTTTATCAAAAAGAGTTTTAAGCTATGAACATAAATTGTACTCAAGAATAATAAATCAATTAATAAATAAGGATGAAAATGAATAAAAAAGCATTAATAAGTGTGTGGGATAAAACTGGAATTGTAGAATTTTCAAAATCTTTAATTGAAAGAGGTTTTGAAATACTATCTACTGGAGGTACAAAAAGTTTACTTGAGAAAAATGATATTCCAGTAACATCTGTTTCAGATTTAACTGGTTTTGGATCTATAATGGATGGTAGAGTTAAAACACTTCATCCAAAGGTTTTTGGTGGAATCTTGGCAGATAGAAAAAATGATTCTCATATGTCCGATCTATCAGAAATGGATGCGTTTGCAATTGACTTAGTTGTTGTTAATCTATATCCATTTGTAGAACAGGCAATTGAAAAAAAATTACCAATAAATAAAGCAATTGAATTTATCGATATAGGTGGTCCTTCTATGTTAAGAGCTGCAGCAAAAAATCATGATAGTGTTATTCCATTGTATGATTCTAGTGATTATGAAGATTTTATAAGTAAATTTGATGATTCAAGTGGCCAGATATCAATTGATCATAGACTAGAGTATGCGGCTAAAATATTTAAAATTACAACTCAATATGATATGCAAATCTCTAATTATTTAATGTCATATACAAATGAAGAGCTTCCTGATAAAATAACAATTAATGCCATTAAAAAAGATGAGCTAAGATATGGAGAAAATCCTCATCAGAAAGCTGCTTTTTATACGTCAAAAGATAATAACAATTCTTGGATTCAACTTCAGGGAAAGCAACTTTCATATAATAATTATACAGATATTGAATCCGCTATTTCTATTGTTAATGAGTTTGATCAAATATCTTGTAGTATTATAAAACATGCAAACCCATGTGGTTTTGCTATTGGAGGCAATACTATTGAGGCTTTTAAACGCGCGGTTAGCTCTGACCCAGTAAGTTATTTTGGAGGTATTGTAGGTTTTAATTCAACGGTTGACCAAGAGCTTGCAGCGATATTAGTTAAGCCATTTTTAGAATGTATTGTTGCACCAGATTTTGATGATCAAAGTTTAGAAGTCTTTAAATCAAAAAAGAATTTGAGATTAATAAAAACTTCAAAAGGATTTAAACTTTCAAATAAAATGATTAAAAATGCATTAGGGGGCTATTTATTGCAAGATAGAGATCAACTATCATTTGATATTAACAATTGTGATGTCGTTACAAAATTGAAACCTGCATCAAATGAAATCAATGCATTAGAGTTAGGTTGGAAATTAGTTAAATATGTAAAGTCAAATGCTATAGTTTTTGCAAATGATAATCAAGTTCTTGCTGCAGGAGCAGGACAAATGTCGAGGGTAGATTCTGTCAAAAATGCTATTAGGAAAATCTCAGAAACTGGTTTAAGTTTAGAAGGAGCAATTATGGCTTCAGATGCTTTTTTCCCTTTCCCGGATTGTATTGAGATTGCTGCTAAAGCAGGCATAAAATCAATAATTCAACCTGGTGGTTCAATAAAAGATTCTGATGCTATAGATGTCGCGGATGATTTAGGATTATCAATGTTGTTTACTAAAGCTAGACACTTCTATCATTAAGGTGTAAATTATGTCAAATTACTCAATGTCATCAATTAGAAAAATGCTTTCAGGGGATATTGCAATTGATTTAGGAACTGCAAATACTTTGATATGGATGAAAAACCAAGAGGTGGTATTAAATGAGCCATCCATTGTTGCAAGAGATAAAATAACTAATAAAATTATTGCTGTAGGTAAAGAAGCTAAGGCAATGCTTGGTCGTACTCATAAAGGTATAGAAACAGTTAGACCCCTTAGAGATGGAGTTATAGCTGATTATAAAATGGCAGATGCTATGATAAGAGGCTTTATAAGAAAATTAAATATGAGTAGGATAGCCAGGCCTAGAATTGTTATTTGCATTCCATCAGGAAGAACTGATGTTGAGCAAAGAGCTGTTAAAGAATCTGCAGAACATGCAAACGCAAGTGAAGTATACTTAATTGAAGAACCTATGGCTGCAGCGATAGGTATTGGTATTGATGTTAATGGACCTGTCGGGAGTATGGTTGTGGATATTGGTGGTGGTACAACTGAAATTGCAGTAATTTCATTAAACGGAATTGGGGCCCTTGAAACTATTAATACTGCTGGTGATGAACAGACTGAATCTATAGTCCAGTGGTTTAAAGATCATCATAAATTGGCGATTGGTGAGAGAACAGCAGAAGAAATTAAATGTACAGTTGGTTCTGCAGTTAGAACTTCAGGTAAATCTATAGCAGTTAAAGGGTTGGATTTGATCACTGGAATACCCAAAACAGTACAAGTCTCATCAGATGAAATAAGACAAGCATTGTCAGAAACAGTTTATCAGATAACAGCAGCAATCAAAAGAGCTTTAGATAAAACTCCTCCAGAACATGCATCAGATTTAATTGATTTTGGTATTATTATGACAGGTGGTGGCGCCCAGCTCAAAGGACTCGATGAGCATATTAAAAATAAAACAGGATTACCAGTTCATGTAGCTGAAGATCCATGCTATTCAGTTGTTAAAGGTACTGGCATAGTCTTAGATAGCTTGAAAAAATTTCAAAACGTTTTAATACAACCTTGATAAAATATCTAAATAGAGATGTTATAATTTTATTTCTCTGTTTGTTTCTATCACTTTTACTATATTTTTCCTCAAAATCAACAGTTGTTTACAGTGTTAAAGCTGAAATAGCTGATTTTATTTCAATAGTAACTTATCCGCAAACTTATTATTCAAATTTAATGACAATAAGAAAAGATAATGAGATACTAAAACAAAAGCTGGTTCAAATGAATATGCTTAACTCAGAACTAATTCATTATGAGCATGAAAACTCTGTATTAAAAAATTTATTAGATTTTTATGATGAACAACCCTGGTCTTTGAAGATTGCAAAAGTTGTTAATGATAACTATTCTTATTTAATGAGAACAATTACAATTAATTTAGGAATGAAGGATGGAGTAGAATCTAATTTGCCAGTAGTAGATATTAATGGTCTCATTGGTAAAGTAGAAGTCTCTTCTGATCGTGCATCAAAAGTACAATTAATTACTGATAAGAACTTTATCATATCAGTTAGAGTTGGAAGTGATATGGTTGTAGGAGAATTTAAAGCAACACATAAAGGGCTTGGAATTATTTATGGAGTAAGAAAAACTGCTAACGTTGAGGTAGGTGATATTGTATATACTTCTGGGGTTTCTACTATATATCCAAGCTCTATTCCAGTGGCAAAAGTAGTTGAGATAAATAAAAATAATGATAGCCCATTTCAAGATATCGAAGTTCAAATTTTGGCTGACCTTATTAACTTTAATCATGTATTTGTTGTACTATGATAGATATTAGGATTTTAAGACAAATTTATATAATACTTATCTTGCTAATCGCTCAGTTTTATATACCTAGCTATATTATATCCAAAGATATAATGCTATTTCCTGATTTAATTCTGATATATTTGGTTTATCTTTCATTGCTATATGAGCGATATCATGTAATTATTATTGGATTTGTTTTTGGCCTGTTCCAAGACCTTATATCACAAAGTAATCTTATAGGTTTATTTTCATTTTCAAAAACTATAGCTGGATTTATGCTTGGAATATTATCGAAATATGATAGAGTCTGGAATAATAAAATTAAATTAGGCTATTTATTCCTTATTTTTCAAATTCATTATATATTTGCATGCTATATGATGTTTGATAGAAGTCTTAGTTCTA
Organism: bacterium TMED161; assembly: GCA_002171125.1. Lineage (GTDB taxonomy): Bacteria > Fidelibacterota > Marinisomatia > SCGC-AAA003-L08 > D37C17 > TMED161. Next base: position 31,072 of record NHHK01000023.1, read on the forward strand.
TAGCATTTACTTTTAAATCGTCAATACTTGAATCAATTTTTATGCTTATTCTTTTATTAGTTGTAAATAGATTCATTCTAATTGACAATAAGATTATTAAATAGATTGAATACTTATTTTAGAAAAAAAGCCTTATTCTATTCCGCAGTAATTATATTTCTTCCAATATTATTTAGATTCTTTGAACTTCAAGTTATTGACTATAATAAATATAAAAAATTAGCAGGTAACAATAGTTTACGAGCAATAGAAATTAAAGCACCTAGAGGTATAATATATGATAGGGACTCAATTCCTCTCGTAGATAATATTTATAATTATAATTTTGAGATAATGCCTATAGATATCATTGATAGGAGAAGCAAAGAAATTTATCAAAAATTCAACTTTGCATTAATTGACTCAATAATTGGTATAAATAAGGATGAGTTAACAAAAAAAATATATAGTAAAAATAAAGGAATTGAAAAATTTCATCCATTTATTGCTAAACGATTTGTTGATTTCAATGATATGGTAATGCTGAAGGAGCATATAATAGATCTTCCAGGGGTAATTTTTTCTGAGATACCTGCAAGGACACATGTTTCAGATGTAAACTTATCTCATGTTCTTGGTTATGTGAGATTAGTTGATAATGAGCGTAAAATTACCCTTAATAAGCAGGATACACTTTTTCAATACTCTTATGGAGATGTGTATGGATTTAGTGGTTTAGAAAAAAGCTACGAATCATATCTTCGAGGAACGAATGGCGCACAGTACAGATTAATTGATTATAGAGGTGTAGATCAGGGAGTGTTTAACAATAAAGATGGTAAGGATGTAATAAATGGTCCATCATTATTAACAAGTATAGATATAAATCTTCAAAGAATTGCTGAAAATTTTTTAAGGGATAGCGTTGGAGCAATTATTTGTATGAATCCAACTAATGGAGAAATTTTAGCATTTGCCAGTTCCCCAGATTTTGACTTAAAACCTTTTAATAGAGGTCCAGTCCCACAAGATATTTGGGATGCGTGGAATAGTGATCCCAATAATCCATTACTTAATAGACCAATTAGTGGTCAGTATCCTCCTGGTTCAGTTTTTAAATTGGTTACAGCTAGTTTGATTTTGAAATCTGGTAAAGAGAAAGTAAAGTATAAATGTGATGGTGATTATCAAATTACCAAAGATGTTGTAAAAAAATGTTGGAATACAGAAGGGCATGGAGAACTCAATTTGAAAGATGCTTTAATTAATTCATGTAATGTTTATTTTTACGAAGCAGTAGAAAAACTATCCTTCGATGAATTAGCTCAAATTTCTAAAGAATTTAATTTTGGAGATTTAGTTGGCATTGACCTGCCAAATGAGAAAAAAGGTCTTATTCCAACGAGAAAGTATATGAATAAAAAATATAGATTTAGAGATGAATTAGGTGTATTACACACTAATTGGGCAGTAGGTGGAGCAAAAGCAAATATGGGCATTGGTCAGGGAGAAGTTTTGGCAACACCACTGCAGGTTGTTAATTTAATTAATTTCATAGCAAATAAAGGTCATGTCTATTCTCCGCATTTAATTAAAAATAAAGATAATGTTACTAGAAAAGATATTGAATTGTCTCCATGGATATGGACATTTTTAGATAATGCAATTTATAAAGCAGTAAAAGAAGGTACGGGTAAAAATGCAGATCTTTTAAATTCTGATGCTATCGTCAGAGGAAAAACTGGTACAGCTCAAAACCCTCAAGGTGAAGATCATTCTTGGTTTGCAGGTTATGTGACATCTAAAAAAACTTTAAATAAAATGTCAGTTGTTGTGCTCATTGAAAATGGGGGTAGCGGTGCTAGCATAGCTTCAAATATGGCTCATGATTTTTTTGAACATTTTGTAGAGAATCAAGACTAATATGGATTCATTAATAAATATTTTTAGATTAAATAATATCATTAGAATAAATTTTAGAATTATGGTACCTATTCTATTTTTATGTGTAATTGGCTTGATTGCACTAAAAAGTACTAGTATTGATACCCTTGGTGAGCACTCAGTATTCTATAAGCAGTTTGTTTGGTTATTTTGCGGTCTGCTTATATTTATTTTTTTTCAATTTATTAGAAATCAGGTCTTTTATGAACATGCATATACTCTATACTTAATTTTACTTTTATTAATTACCACAACACTATTCATGCCTGCAATAAATAATTCAACAAGATGGATTTTGATTGGCTCTTTTCAGTTTCAGCCCTCAGAATTTGGAAAAATTATAATCATTTTTGTTTTAGCAAGGTTTATATCAGACTATAAAGATACATTTAAAGACAATCAGTTAATTATTTTTAGTTTTATAATTTGCTTATTACCATTATTGCTTATTTTTAAGCAACCAGACTATGGTACAGGTTTAATGTACTTGCTACCAATACTACCGATGCTATATTGGTCTGGAGTCAAATTTGAAATTTTGTCCCTTTATTTGTTTCCTATTGTAAGTATGCTTGCAGCAATGAATTTATTGGCATACTATCTATGGATGGTTTTTTTAATTTTCATTCTTGTATATCATAAATTCAGACTTGTTACAATTATTCTAAATTTCATTATAAATATCGTATTTGGCTTGTTTAATGCTTATGCCTGGACATATTTACTTAAAGAATATCATAAGGGAAGAATAATTGATTTCATGCAAAGTATTTTTAATCCAGAAAATTCAAATCTAATGGGTATAGGCTATCAGGCATTTCAATCAAAGGTTGCAATAGGGTCTGGAGGTTTTTTAGGTAAAGGCTTAGGCGAGGGAACTCAATCATACTTAAGATTTCTTCCAATTAAAGACTCTGATTTTATTTTATCTGTCATTTCAGAAGAGATGGGGCTATTCTTAATAATTACAATAGTTATTACTTTTTTAGTATTTTTGTATTTTGTGATTGATTATGCTCAGCGACTTTTTAATAAGTTTTATTCTTTATGTTTAGTTGGTTTTTGTTCAATTCTATTTTTTCATATTATTGTTAATATGAGTATGGTCTCAGGCCTATTCCCAGTAATTGGATTACCATTTCCATTTATAAGTTACGGTGGTTCTTTTATGCTGTCATGTTTTATTATGATTGCAATTATTAATAATATTGTAAACAACGACCTTTAATTAGATTCTTTTTATATTATAAATTTTGTAAATTATGCCCAATGGGATATTTTCTTTTTATACGAAATAAATGTCTTCTTCTTTTTGTTCTAACGGCCCTGGGTTGTTATGTGACAGATACTACGGTCTCTGATGACATAAAATCACAACTTCAGGAAAATAAAAAAGAAATAGAATCTATTAAGACTTCATATTTAGAAAATGAAGAATCAAGTATTGCTAAAGATTATAATTTTACTGAATATGATAAGAGGTTTTCAATTCTTAAAGATAAAATTGATTCGAATACTAGTCAAATTACCATCTTGAGAGATTCAATGAAAATAGATGGTCAATTAGAAGTTGGCTCAATATCTTCAGATCAAGATATAATAAATTCATTAATTCGCATTCAGAGTAAATTGAACATCATTGAAGATAAAATTTTTTACTCTGATAGTCTATATTTCAATTTACTAAATGATTTAGTTATAATTGAATCTCAGATTGAGGATTTGAACCAAAATATTGATAACTTGACAAATCTTAGCTCAATTGCAACTAGTATTAGTCAAGATTTAGATCCTTTTGACGAACAAGAATCCCAATATACTATTGTTAATTACAAAGAATATTATGATCGAGCTATTGAACTTTATATGAATAAAGATTACGACGAAAGTTTAAAAGCATTTGATGACTTAGTAAAAAATGATAATAAAGATGCCTTGGCTGATAATGCACAATTTTGGATTGGTCAAATCTATTATTTACAAAAAAAATTTAATTTAGCAATAAATGAATATGAAAAAGTATCTAACCTAGGTGATGGAAATAAGGCTGCTGATGCAGATTATAAGATTGCATTATCATTTATTAATCTTGGAAACAATGATTTAGCCTTTAAGCATTTTAATTATATAATTGAAGAATACCCCAATAATCTAGACCTAATTAGCAAATCAAAAAAATTCATTGAAGGAAACAAATAAAATGTCCAAGAAAATATACTATCTATCATCTGAAGTTGATCCATTTTCTAATACATACTCTCTTTCAGAGTTCTCACAAAAAGCATGTTCTAGACTTCATGACATTGAAGATTTTGATATTAGACTTAATCAGCCAAAGTATGGATATATAAGTGAACGAAAATATATTCTAAGAGAAGTAATTAGATTAAGAGATATGTTGATAGAATTTGATTCAGGTGAAGATTCTGTTAATTTGAAATCAGCCTTTATTCCAAATTCAAGAGTGCAAATATATTTTACTGAAAGTGAAAAGCACTTTAAACCATTAATGGAGCTTCTGTATAAATCAAAAAATGGAAGATTCTATAAAGATAATGACTTGAAATTTTCATTCTTTTGTAAAGTTGCTTTAGAGACAATAAAAAGATTATTCTGGCAACCCGATATTATTGTATGCAATGATTGGCAGATGTCTATGTTGCCAATATTGTTAAAAAAGATTTACAAGAATGATGAGTACTACAAAAACATAAAAACTGTTTTCTTTCTTCATAGTATAGATGAAAATAGAGTTTACTCAAGTGAATCATATAAATATGTAGGACTCGATGAGGGCTCATCTGAAATAGATAATCTTGAGCAAGCAATTTTGCATAGTGATTATTTAGTAATTGTTGATGATGAGAAAAAAAATCTTTCGAAGCAATTCAAAAAACATAAAAATCTTTTTAATGCGCATAAGAAAACAAAGACTATGTATCTAACAGTTCCTGAAAAATCAAAATGGTCAGATGTTTCAAAAAAAATTGAAACACTACTAAGGAAAATATAGTTGTAAAAGTATGCTTGGTTTAAAAACTAAAATAAATCAACTATTATTATTGATTTCTCTGCTGCTTATTTTCTCATGCGAAAATGATCCTGTTTCCGTAGATAATTCATTCGCAGATAGTAATTCATTTTTCATGCAGTCATTCGATATTATTCCGTCAGAGTCTCATACATTCCAGGATTACAATTCAGGTACTGGTAGTAGCTATCGTCTTTATTCAGGCAATATTGGAGAAGTCAATAGTAAAATAATTTTAAGAATTGATACCGAAGCATTATCATCAAGTAAATATTGTATGATTGATTCAGTTTCTGCTTCAGATTCAACTATTCATTCTTTAGATAGTTTAAAAATTATTCTAAGGTCTTTTGATGAATTAATTAGTGAAGATAGTCTAATCCTATTTGACAATACATCATTAAATTTCTCTGGAGGCTTTGGAGTAATTGATAATTGGGATGAAGATAGCTTAGATCTTTATACGAATATTAGCCTACCATCAAATATGATACCTTTTGATGATTCTTATATAGAAATTGAGGATTATACTATCAGGCTAGAGCTACCTTTTAATAATAATTGGTGTGAATCTAGTGAACAATATTTTATTGTAATTTCGTATACACCTGATCTTTCACATAGCTTTCAATGCTTGGAGTTCACATCATCACAATATTCTTCAGGAATTTCTGATGCCTATAGGCCATCACTTTCTTTTTCATATAATGAATTCAATCAAATTATTGATTACAAAGATAGGTTTACCATTAGTTCAGCTTTGCTGAACTCTAGCCTCGAAGATATCTTTTATGTTTCTAATGATACTTTAAGTACTCATTCAAAAGTATTCTTACTAAATAATATGCCAGATGGATTGTCTGATACAATTAATAGTCAGAATATATTTTTTGAAGACTTGTCGTTGACTAATTCTATTTTTAATCCTAGTACATATGAAATTGAACTTGGAATTAATATTAACAGCGAAATTCAAGATTCAATTTCAACAATTGATTTTATCTTAGACAGCATTATAGTAGTTGCAGACAATAGTGACCCAGCTCAAGACAATTCCCCAAGTGGAGTTGAGGGTAATGGTGTTTTCAATATTTCTGGTGATAGTACCGAGGCGTTTATTGATTTAGGTTATGATTTCTGTCCAGATTTATATGAATCTGGTTTAGATAATGGATGTCTATGTGATTTCATTGGAGACCCAGAAGCTTGTAATGATATTCCAGAAGTAAATATTGTTTATAATTATATGGGGACAGAGGGAAATAGTCAACATGATCCTGGTGAGGAATTCCCACAAATTGTAGATATTGGGGTTGATGGATGTCCAGATGAAAAAGAGGGCGGCCTAAATGAACAAGGTAATCCAACATGTTTAGATGAAAATAATCCAGAATACCAAGATGGGGCTGATCCCAATGAAGATAATTATTTAATCGATCCTGGGAATGATGATTGGCACGATTGCGGTTCAGATGGATTATGCGATGAGGATGAAATTGGTTTTGACTTAGAAAATAATCCTGATCCATCAAATGATAATTGGAATGCTGGTAACCTTATTGGTACTGAGGGTAATGGGCAGTGGGAGCAAGGTGAAGGCACAGAAGGAAATGGTCAATATGATATAGGTGAACCATTCAATGATTGGGGTATTGATGGTGTACCAGAATCAGAAGAAAGTAATTGTTTTGACTGTATTGATGATTTAAATACAGAAAATAATCTTATTTATGATTTTGGAGAACCTTTTCAGGATACAGGCCTATCTGATTCACTTTTTACTATTAACGAACCAGGTTACAATCCAAATGGTACAGAAGGAAATGATAAATTTGATATTGGTGAAAACTTTCCCGATGAATATGATTGCGGCGAAGATGGGATATGTAATGATGGTGATATTTCAGATGATTATAATATTGATCCCAATAATGATAATTGGCTTGATTGTGGATCTGATTTAGATTGTGATACTGAAGATGAAGATGGCACTCAGGGTAATGAGATATGGGATGAAGGAGAAGGAGTCGAAGGCAATAATCAATATGACTCAAATCAATCTATGGATGAATTCTATTATGATTGGGGTTATGATCAACTGCCAGATAGCCTTGAAGCATTGTCTCCTGATCATTTGCTATCATATTCTGCTCCGCAGACTATTTCTTATACAATTGGACAAAATATGACAGAGATATCAAATAATTTAGATTTTACGAAGGATATAGTTTTTGATATTAAAAGTATAAGTGATACTAAAATTATTTTGGAGTTAATAGCAAACACTCCTTTTAAAGCCTTGCAGTTTAGGCTTAATCATTCTCCGTATGTAATTGAAGCTACTGAATTAGTCCATAAAGATGAAATTGTAAGAAAAATAGAGCAGCATGAAATTATTGAGGATATTTCTGATTATGAAAATACTTTCGTTAACTATGACTTTAATTCTGATACTACACTAGTTTTAGATTATTTAAATGGTATACGCTTTTCACTATTTTTTAATGGATTAAATGATTTCATTGAATCTAATCCTGGAATTCATATAAATGAAAGCTATACTACCCTTGGATTTAATGTTATACATGAAAATTCTAATTATGATTTTTTTGAAAATCAAATTAATTTGTGGGTAGAAATAGGAGATAATAATAAGTTTTTAACGAGCGTTTCTGCAAGCAGTAATGATGAAATTTTAGTTCCATTTTCAAGTGTAATACAAGACTATATTGATAGTGAGCTCAGTTTTTCTGATAGCATAGTTTTTCATNTAGATGGAGTTTATGATAATCGCTCCAGATTAGTAATGCATAAGAATAATGAAGATTTATCTCCAAAGCTTGAGGTTTTCTACTCGCGATGAAATTGATCATTTTAATACTNATAATACAGTTTTATCCACTTTTTTCAAGTTCNTTGGAGCTNCATGGTACAGGAGAAAGATTTCATGGATTTAATGCTATGGAAATTGGTTTGGGTGATAGCTATTTTTTNTCAGATCGNAANAATAAGTTTAGTGNGACATCTATNGCTTCTCTATGGCGCTCTGACTTAACTAGATTATCTTTTTCATCTAATTTTTATTCAAATATAGATGGTTATAATAATAAAGATATAAATATGTCATTTTTTTCATTTTCTTTTCCAGTTTCAAAGAATAAAACTATTTTGCTTGGCCTAGCTCCTTATACTAGATCAAATATTAANTTAATAGAAGAAAGTGGAGTTATCATTGGTCAAAGNANATCTGACTTTATAGATTCTCCTCTTAGTTCGAGATCTGAATATCNTTTTTATGGAGGTATTTCTAATTTATATGCAGCTTTTTCGTCTAAGATTAATAAGAATAGTTCCTTAGGTTTAAAATTTAATAGCTTATTTGGTAATCAATTAAAAACAAATAAGATAATCATTTCAACTCTTAGTTCATCTTTTTCTTNTATGAATGATCAATCTAATTTTGAATATATAGACCAAGATTCAACCTCTCAAATAATATTAAATCAGTTCTCTGGCTTTTCAATTCAATGTGATTTAAANAGTACTCTGAATGACCACACCTTTGGAATGTCATTTACTATGATGGGNCCAATAAATATAAACTTAAAAAAATATTATGATTTATATGAGATTTCTGATCCATATGATAGATATTTCTTGCAAGATTATAGTTTTCTTCAGTTGAATTCAGGTGATGATCTTCTTACTTATGATCCAGATTTTTCTGAAGAAATTGAAGACGATATTGANTNTAAATCTTTTCCTTCAAANATGTTTAGNAGAATAAATGATATATCTTTTGGGTATCAATATAATTTAAATGATATGGGTATCATATTCGAGCTACATTATGAAGACTTATTTGAGAATTTTTCTCTTAATCAACAAGATATTAGTATTTTAAATAATAANCAGCCTAAATCAGANTCATATCATTTAGGTTTCTATAAGAGATATGAAAATTCAAGGTCTAGTTTTTTTAATAGTATAAATCTTAGAATTGGTGGTTATTATAGAAATTATANTTTTGTAGAAAATGATGGAACTGACATGGCCTTAACTNTTGGATTAGGTGTTACACTTAATGACTATTCNCATTTAGTTGATTTAGGAATNAAGTTTGGCCGTATTGCANCTCCAAATTTTGAAGAACAAAATTATGTAAAAGGAAGTTTATCAATCAATATTGGTGAAAAATGGTTTACNAGNTCTAGGAGATAANANNAATGAAAACAATTAATTATTATTTATTATTTATTTGTATGGTTTTATTTAGTTGTGCAACAAATNNTNCATCAGGATTAGANNGNTCAAATCAAATAAACTCTAAATNAAGTATTTTATCTGCTGAAGATACNNAGGAGTGTATGCAGTATTCTAGTTGGCAATCTGATTANTGGAAAGAAAAAAATTATAGACGTTGTATATATTGNAATACATATATGATGGATNTAAGTTGTGACCTTTCNGAAAATCGTGTTAATTATTATAANCTTTCAAGATCTTTTATAGAGNTATCTACNGAGAAAGCAGATAGTGCNTTCTGGGCNTTAAGNGCTGGTATGGATATTAATGGTGAAACTGAAGTTTTACTAGAATTAGGTGCTTATATTGCTCAAAGAACAAATAATGTCGATGATCAGCTTTATTATCTTGAAGAAGTATCNGAACTTTATCCAAATAATCAAAGAGCACTNGAAAAGTTAAGCTCTTTGTACNGCAANCANGAAAGATATGATGAACAAGTGGAAGTTTTAGATNTATGGCTTGATTTTGAAATTTGTAGTTCTGATTCTGATATCAATAAGGATGANGATTATGTATGTATTACTCCAAAAAAATATAAAAAAGCAATCAGTGAGAAGAAAAGAGCTTATCAATTTCAAGGGCTTGAAACTTCAGAAGTTGATTTAGAAAGATGGGAAGCTGATAAAAGTAATATGCAGTATGGACTTTTTTANCTTAAAGCTTTAAGNGATCAAGAAGATTGGTATAGTATTATTGANTATGCTGATGAGATGNTGTTNTATGATAATNGCAATATNGGTATTTTNGAAATGAAAGCNGCAGCNCAAGAAACTGAGTTTGANTANANTGAAGCTATNTCTACATATGAAAGATTNTATGATGTNNCGAGTGATTNTAAATATGCTGTAAACATATCAAAAATACTTNTCGAAGATTCTAACTTTAAAGATGCATTTAAATGGGCAAAGNAAGCTNTTGAATCAGCGGANTCNAATCCTAATCAAGAAGGAANAGGNGAAGCAGTTTTTCAAAANGCAGAAGTACTTTTTTACCTTGGNAGAAGTTGTCAGGANCAAAGTATTAGCTTTTGGGATAAAATTGTTTACGAGATTGCATTAAAAGATTATAAGAAAGCATATGAACTTAAAAATTACAATGCTCAATTGAGAGTTAATGAACTTGAAAAAGATAATTATTATATAACGACTCCAAGTGATTGGGCGCAATATGCATCAGGAGTAAATGAGGTCTGTCCTANTTGTCAAAATGATAAANTAGAAGATTCTNTAAAGGATTGTTACTCATTTATTTCAACAAAGGTAAAGAAAAAATGAAGATAGCTATTGGTTGTGATCATGCAGCATTTGATGAAAAAAATANTTTNATAACATANTTAGAAAATAAAAATTTTTTAGTAAAAGATTTTGGCTGTTTTAGTAATGATTCAGTTGANTATCCGGATTATGCAAGNTTAGTAGCAAAANAGATACAAAATAATAATTATNATTTTGGTATACTAATTTGTGGTTCAGGAATAGGTATTTCNATTGCAGCNAATAGACATAAAGGTATTAGAGCCGCATTATGCACATCTGAATTNCATGCTGAGATGTCTAGAAAACATAATNATGCAAACATTATTGCATTNGGTGCNAGAATTACACCTATTGCTGAAATGTTTAGTATNATTANTAAATTTTTAGATACTGAGTTTGAGGNAGGAAGACATCAAAATAGGATTGAAAAAATAGAATTATGAAATATCANAAAATAAGTGAAAATGATAATGAAATTTTAGAGCTNATTGAAGCNGAACATAATAGACAAAAGTCTACTTTAGAAATGATNGCATCTGAAAATTTTGCAAGTGATGCTGTAATGGAAGCAGCTGGGAGTGTNCTAACTAATAANTATGCAGAAGGTTACCCNGGAAATAGATATTANGGTGGTTGNGAAANAGTNGATAANGTCGANGATATTGCNCGANATCGTTTGAAGAAATTATTTAATTGTNAATATGCNAATGTACANCCNCATTCTGGNTCTCANGCTAATATGGCAGTATTTCATACATTTTTAGAACATGGAGATACGGTTATGGGNCTTGATCTTTCNCATGGAGGTCATCTTACNCATGGTAGNAAAGTTAATTTTTCNGGNAAAAGTTATAACTTTGTTTCATATCAAGTAGATAAAGACTCTGGACGTGTTGATTTTAGNCAAATNAGTAAATTAGCGAAAGANCATAAGCCAAAACTTATTATATGTGGAGGNTCAGCGTATCCTCGTTTNATTGANTTTGAGCAATTTAGTGAAATTGCAAAATCTATAAATGCTTATNTAATGGCAGATGTNGCACANCCATCNGGATTAATTGCATCCGGAGTACATCCTNCNCCATGGCCATATTGTGANGTTGTTACATCTACAACTCANAAAACANTAAGAGGNCCTAGAGGAGGAATAATTCTAATGGGCAAAGATTTTGAGAATCAATGGGGGATTGTAGCNCCTAAAAGTGGACGAACAAAAATGGTGTCTGAGTTAATTGATACAAATGTAATGCCAGGTATTCAAGGAGGCCCTCTTATGCATATTATATGNGCTAAAGCAGTTGCATTTAAAGAGGCNTTAGATTCATCATTTAAAGACTANTGCGAACAAGTAGTTAGTAATGCTAAGTTTATTTCATCAAAATTAATTGAGCTTGATTATAAAATANTTTCTGGNGGNACAGATACACATATTGTTCTAATTGATTTNTCAAATAAAAATCTAACTGGTAAATATGTTGANANGAGACTAGAAAGNGCTGGNATCACGACTAATAAAAATATGGTTCCATTTGATAAAAAGAGTCCACTTATTACCAGTGGTATTCGAATTGGAACACCAGCGCTTACTACAAGAGGNATGAAAGAGACTGANATGAATTNNATTTCTNTAATGATTGACAAAGCCATACGAAANATAGATGATGATGCTANTCTTNATAAAATTGCAATTGAAGTGAGTGAATTGACATCAANTTTNCCNCTACANAAGGAATNCGAACATGAAGTGNTCTAAATGTGATAGCATGAGNACTAGAGTTATCGATTCAAGAGTTACAGAAAAAGGTTATACAATAAGAAGNAGAAGAGTTTGTGAATCNTGTAGTTNTAGGTTTACAACNTATGAATATGTTTTTGCTAAAAAGATTATAATTAAGAAAAATGGNGTNAGGCAAGAATATGATAGANTTAAGCTNGAGAANAGTATTCGNATTTCATGNACTAAAAGACCTATNTCTGAAAANGTTATCCAAGAATCAATGATGAAGNTTGAAGAAATGNTAAACAATTTNAATAATGTTGAAATATCATCNAGGCAAATTGGAGANTTTGTAATGAATGAGCTTAANAATATTGANAAGGTTGCATTTATTAGGTTTGCTTCAGTATANAGAGAATTTGAAGANTTAGGCGAGTTNAANTCTCAAATTGATGANTTATCTAGCTAAATGAAAAATATAATNNTANAGCCNTTTATATATATAATATCCTTATTTGAGCATATAGGTAGATACTTTGATTTAATGANTAAGACTTTAAGATCTTTTACAACTTGGCATTTNTATATAGGATTTTTGCCNGAACATATNATTAAACTTGGNATATCTGCTNTGCCAATTGTTGTAGTTACAGGTTTATTCTCTGGNATGGTAACATCTGTACAAACAGCTTACCANCTGGAGTCAGGTTTNATTCCTGATTCTTATGTAGGTGGAATAGTTTGCGTTTCNGTTNTAATGGANTTNAGNCCAATGATTACAGCACTAGTAATGACTGGAAGNGTAGGTGCTAGTATTGCGGCAGAAATTGGAACNATGCGTGTNAGTGAGCAAATAGATGCTCTTGAAACACTATCTTTTGATCCAGTATCATTTCTNATTATGCCTCGANTAATATCNGGAGCAATAATGTTTCCAGTTATGGTNGTAATTGCAGACTTATTTGGATTGCTNGGAGGATTTTTTGCTGCTACGACATCAATNGGTATATCCTCCTATGATTATGTNTATGGTTTAAGAGATTGGTTTGTTCCATGGTATGCAATATTTGGTNTTATNAAAGCATTNTNTTTTGGNATAGCAATTACATCNATTGCATGTTATTTTGGATATTATACAACTGGAGGNGCNGANGGTGTTGGTAAATCAACAACGCAAACTGTNGTAGTCTCCTGNATAACTATTGTAATACTAAACTATTTACTAGCTGCNNTACTTTTATGATATCTATTAATAATATTTCTAAATCNTTCAGTGATAAAGTTATTTTAGATAATTTGTCNTTTACNATTAATNNCGGTGATAAAATTGCAATTATAGGTCAAAGTGGAATTGGNAAAAGCGTTCTTCTNAANAGTATTATAGGCTTACTTNCACCAGATNATGGNTCTATAACTATAGATGATNAAGACATNAATAAAATTTCTTTTAAAAAACTTCAAAAATTACGTTCAAAATTTGGNATGNTNTTTCAATTTGGNGCATTATTTGATTCAATGACAGTTGGAGAAAATATAGGTTTAGCTTTGCAGAAGTTAACAAATTGTGATAGATTTGAAATAAATGAAANAATTTCTAATAGTTTATTAGAAGTCAATATGGAAAATACTCAGGATAAAATGCCATCAGAGCTATCNGGTGGAATGAAAAAANGAGTTGGNATAGCAAGAGCNATAGCTTTAANTCCTGAATATATGTTATATGANGAGCCTACAACTGGCCTTGATCCTATTATGACAGATAGCATAAATAGGTTGATAAATAATTTTCANAGNAAGGGNAATGTGACTTCAGTTGTAGTTACTCATGAGATGAAGACAGTNAGAGATGTATCAGAAAGGGTAATAATGCTANATAATNGAANAATACAATTTGATGGAANTACNGNTACTTTTCTTAATAGTAATGACCCTACTGTNGTTGCNTTCTTAAATGGTGATAGNACTTACAAAGGATAAATAGGTAATAATATGAANTTATCAAGATTGTTTTGGATTGGANTAACAATTACAACCTCNTTTGTNATTTTTGTATTTGGNTTGATGTATCTTCAAGATATTTCACTAAATCAGCCAAGCGTCGCTTTTACTGTAATGTTTGATAATGTACAAGGTNTAAATGAAGGCGATGATGTTAATATGCTTGGAAAAAGGATTGGAAAAGTTAGAGCAACGAGNATAATGGGTAGTNGGGTNGCNGTTGAAGTAGGAATTGATCAGAGNTTTGCNTTNAATATNCCAATNGATTCACAAATTGAAGTAAAGAGTGATGGNTTAATGGGTGCAAGATTNATTTCNATAAAACCAGGNNTAAATACNAAAAGTAGNATATCTAATGGTGAAGTAATTGATGGNAAAAGAGAAGTTGGNTTNGGAGATGCTATNCCAGATATTCAGCCNATTACNAATGATTTAGCAGCATTTTCTAGAAACCTTNGAGCTATTTTAGATGANANNNANAAANATGAAATTAAACANACNCTTTCTAANGTTGAGTCAATAAGTTCNCAGTTAGATAGTATNNTAAAAGGTGTTNGTGAAATTGTTGAAGGNGATATGNAAAATATNTTAATATCCAATGATGATAGAAAAAACATTAGTGAATTTTTTGAAAATTTAAATGCNACAAGTAAAAANCTAAAAANACTTACTTCTGAAGATAANCTAATTTCAACAATNGATGGAATNAACGAGNTGACNATTGAAAGTCAAAANGTATTAAAAAGCTATAANGAGAGTGGTAACANTTTAAATAGTTCTATTGCAAGTTTAAATAAGATAGTTAAAAATATTGAAAATGGAAAAGGAAGTATTGGCAAGNTATTATCTACTTCTGAGCTTTCTGATAATATTAATAATNTAATTAAAGGGTTTAGCGATTTGGTAGATGACTTTGAAGATAATAAATCTGAATACTTNTATAAATATTATAAAGCAACTCGTCAAGCAGAAAAAGATATTAAAAAAGAAGAAAAAAAGAAAAAATAATGGAACTTATCTATTTAAGGCTAGTATTTGAATATGATAGAAAAAAATAAAATAGATTTACAAGGAGATATATATAGGTAGAATTGTTATAGGATATTAATTTTTACATAGTTNGTTTTTTTATATTTATATCCANTAACAATTNCTNATAACTAACCGAGCNACTATTGTTTATGCTCGGTTTTTTTTTAAAGAGGTTAAGATGAAAAATAAAATTATATCATTAATATTNTTNGTATCNCATGTTTTTGCAGTNGGAGAAGCTGGTGCTATTTTCTTATTAATAGCCCCAGGGGCATCAGCTGCAGGTACAGGNGAAGCNCAAGTTGCNAANGTAGANGANTCTTATGCTTCATACTATAATCCAGCAGGCTTNGGTTTNCANANCAGATCAGGATTCTCGGGCATGCATGTTAACTGGCTTCCTAATCTTGCGGANGATTTNTATTATGAGTTTTTAGCATTCAAGCAACCTATTGGTTATGGTACTNTTGGTGGNCACTTAATTTATTTAAATTTAGGTGANCANCAAGGAATGGATGAGTTTGGTAATCCAACTGAAACATTNAAAAGTATGATGTGGGCTGCATCAGCAAGCTATGGAGCAAAATTNACATCATCTTCTTCAATAGGNTTAAACTTTAAAGTTTTTCATCAAAAGCTAGCAAATACNGCAACTGGCTCAGANAGTGGTAAGCCATATTCAACTGATTTTGCNTTTGATTTAGGTTATTTAAAGCAATTCTCAAAGCCTGAAGATGGAATCTTTAACTTNGGGATGTCTATATCTAANATAGGACAAGAAATNGATTTNATAGATAATGAACAAGCAGATCCTGCTCCTACGAATTTAAGACTTGGTCTNTATAAACAGTTCATTNTAAATGATTATAANAAAGTNGGTTTAATTTTTGATATAAATAGACTTCTTGTNGCAAAATATGCTTCAATGGATTGGGATAATNATGGTATAATTGATTTAGGNACTAAAGAAGAGGGNTANTCTGACCCATGGTATAAAGCTGTTGTAACATGCTGGCTTGATGANTGGTATTACAAATANAACAGAGATTATGATGGNGATAGAATNATTGGAGGNTACGANCAAGTNAATGGTGGATTTAGAGCTTTTGATGGTGGNNTGGAATATGTNGATCAAAATCTNACNATNCCTGGATATACTCAAGATCTTGATGATCCATTATTTAATCCATCTGGNTGNAATGGAGGNCTTTGTAGTCAAAGTGGATATTACTATAATGGATANAATTGGTTNACAGANCTTAANTTTTTAGATCANNCTGATGANTTTAATGATCTNAATTCAGATGGAATTTGGAATCCTGCAGAACCTTTTTATGATGAAGGNAGTGGCNTTGTNCAAATTCAAAGTATGCCTGGTGGAAATTTTTCAGATTTAAATTCTAANAANCAATGGGATGTTGGTGAACCTTTTNATGATGANCAAGGTAATATAATTTTTGAAGGATATTCATTNGATATTGAAGATTATAANTATATGTTAATNGGTAATAGTCAAGGTAATAATCAATATTGGNTTTATTATAATTCAANNCCAGGAGCNATGGTATTAGTCGAAACTGATGGTCAAGATATAGTAGCAATAAATCCTGGTGATAAANTNTANAACGAGGGTGAATCTTTTGTTGATTGGAATGGTGATGCTTCTCATACTTCNGCAGAACCATGGGTTGATATTAATCAAAATGGTGGATTTGATAGAGGTTACTCNAAAAATAATCAAAATGGTAAAAAAGAGGTAGGATCAAAAGATGACTACTCATTTTCTGATGAACTAAAAGAATTGATAGCTAATGTTGGACTTGAATATTGGTATACTGATAATTTTGTTCTTAGGGCAGGATATATANATGATAGAGAAGGTAAAATAATGAATCCTACTTTTGGGGCAGGAATTANATTTGGTCAATACGCATTTGATTTTGGNTATACNGCTGGAGATGAAGGACATGCGAGAGCTAATACAATGTTCTTCTCAATTAGTATGGATCTAACTCCAATTGAACTCTAAGTTTATATATATACTTTTATCAATAATAAGTTCGGGTATAGTTTTTTCGTCAAACCTGNTACCAATTCTAAATTCAACCGATATAGAAAGACAAAGTAATTCAGTATATATAATTGGNATAATGGTTGAATTTGAACCAGAAATAGTAGATGATCCTAGAACTACTGGAAATGGTACTTTTCTCAAANATTCAAATATAGATTCACTGGTAANTTGTTTTAATAGTCAAGATTCAAGATGTTCAGGTTTTTTAATTGATCCACCNCCTCACAATAGTTCATATTTTGAAAGNCAAATAGAAGCCGTAAAAAATTATTATTTNAATACTTCCTATAATAATATCTCTTCTTTTGAATATCATGTTATTGATAGTGTTTATCAATTAGATAGAAAAATGGCTGAATATTCTGAATTATCAAATTATAATGAACCAGANCAGAGTATAGCNTTACTTTACTCAGATGGTCTAGAATTNGCATCGGATGAAATTGAAGATCATATNNATTCTANAGGNANAGAAATTAATGATATTCTTATAGTAATGTTCCACGCAGGTGTTGGAGANGACTATACATTTGAGGGTTATCTTGATCCNGCTAATTATGATATTAGAAGTGGATATATTGAGGAAACTATGCTTGGGTTGGTTCCAGAATCTTCATGGATGAAACAAAATAATATTGATAAAGGGATTTTACTNCCAGANGGATTAAATCTTATATATTATGAAACGATTGAAGATATTTATGGATGTTCAGAAAATTTTTTATGTGATGCTCAAATTGGCATGACTGGTCTTTTTTCTTNCNTATTAGGTTATGAATTTGGCCTTTCTGAAATGTTTAATAGAAATAGCGGACAAACCGGAATTGGACAATTTGGATTAATGGACGTAGGTTCTTTTAATTTGAGAGGAGTTATCCCTGCACCACCTAATCCNTGGTCNAGAATACAAGCTGGTTGGAATCAAGCAATTATAAATGATTTTTCAAATAANTCTCCTATATCAATCAATAAGAGATATTNAGGTTTTGNAAATCAAAATGATAGTACATTATTTAGACTAAACATTTCAAATTCAGAATACTATCTTATTGAGAATATTGATAATAAAATTATAGATAATTTATCATTTGAAGACATTCAATATGCAGANAGNTTNAATGGNNTATTNNTACCTGACNCTGNTGTATCNATATTTGANAAATTATTATTNATNGANGGAGTNATCTCATATGNTNNNGAATGNAATGAAAANTTTCNNTTAACANTAGATAATGAAACNAATGTNATTNTATGCTCAAATAACTATGATTATGGTTTNCCTGNAAGTGGTCTNGCAATTTGGCATATNGATGAATCAAATTTNGAAAATCTAAATGANAACNTAAATCAGAGAACCGTTAAAATTGTTGAAGCNGATGGAGCNCAAGATATTGGATCTGAAAATTACCTTTANCCGATTGCTAATCCTAGCTTAGGATGGAAGTGGGATTTATGGTTCCCTGATAATGAAGCTTATTTTTTTGTTAATCCTACACAAAATANATTGAGTTTTAATTCAAATACCTTACCNTCATCAAGAAATAATTTAGGTNTAAGATCTTNCATTAATCTTTATGATATAAAATATACNAATAACTCCTCNAGAATAGAATTTTATCCACTCTTTGAGCAAGATCTNTTCATTCCAGAANTGATTTCAGATTCTCTTNATTTTGANGTNGTAGGTTCAGGAANNTNTAANGATANCTNAGGATATATTATNATTNATAATCATGATGCAAGTGAATTNCAAAGAGTATTTTCTAATGNAACCATNCCTANTGGCTTAGAAAGTCTTTATGAAGAAAATTATTTTTCAGTNATTGATGATGAATTCAATATACAATCATGNTTAGATNATNNTTACTANGATTTNACTNANAATGATTGTGTNAGNCTTANTAATTATATNCCAAANGGNTATTTTGNNANNACNGNNTCTNTNNTAANTTATNCAAGNTGGNATGAANATTGGTNNTATNATAAAGTTGCNGTNGGTGATATAGATTTAGATGGTTTTGATGAGNTATTAATNTTNATTGANAANGAATCNATTGAATGNTATGAAGCTAATGGNATTNGTTGTAATAATTTCCCCATAAAAGGANATTTTTTTGAAAATATAATAATTGCTGATATCGTTGATGATATTTTTCCTGAAATTATAGTTAGAGAAGGTGAGNTGATTCATATTTTATCAAATAATGGTATTATTGTNAATTCAATTCCTTCTGATTCAATTACACCTTTACATTTGGTNCCNAATTGGGGAAACTATATTAANTTAGTTGATGGCAATAGGAGCCTNCTTTTTAATCAAAGAGATATTTTCAATGGTTATTGGTTAAATCCTGGTGGTNTATCAAATAATCTNCCTCATGTNAANCCNNNTTCAATTCANAATCAAGNTGANNCAGANACNAAAACTACTATATCTGAATTTTANAACTATCCTAACCCTNNAACTGATTATACNACTTTTAGATNCTTTTTANATTCAGCTAGTAGTGNAANATTAAAAATTTATACTTCGTCAGGATTNCTTATTGAAGATATAAANCTTCATTCAATTCATNAGAATCAATATAATGAAATTAATTTAGATNTNAGNTNATATANTCNNGGAGTTTATATTGCTAATTTAACTTCATNCTNAAANAANGAACAGAAAGATTCCAAGATTATNAAGGTTTTAGTTNTTGATGAATAANTTAATCCAAATTNTATTTNTAATTNCTNTANNNTCATTTATTNTNTCAAATGTAAACCATCCTGAATTAGATTGGAATACTCTNGAATCTGAGCATTTTCTNGTGCACTATCANAATGGNACAAAGAGAACAGCNGTAGCTGCATTAGAAATTGCAGANTTTGTTTATTTGCCNGTCACTNATTTATATGATTTTTANCCNGATNGTAAAACNCATATTATAATTCGTGANACAGATGATTTTTCTAATGGNTCAGCATTTTTCTTNGATAATAAAATTGAGATTTGGTCAAATCCANTAGATTTTGATTTAAGGGGTAGTCATGATTGGATAAAAAATGTTATNACTCATGAATTTGTTCATATNATACAACTTGGANCNTCNTTAAAATATGATCGTCATTTCCCTGCNATGTATTTNCANTCAATGGGGTATGAAGATGAAAAACGTAAAGATGTTTTATATGGATACCCAAATGCTATAACATCATATGCAATCCCATCTNTAACTATNCCNCCATGGTTTGCNGAAGGAGTAGCTCAGCATATGTTTAATAATGCAAATTATGATATTTGGGATACGCATAGAGATATGATTTTAAGAGATTCATTCATTTATGATAAAGTATTTTCAATAGATCAGATAAGTAGTTTNGGTAANAAAGGAATTGGTAANGAAAAAATATATAANCAAGGATACTCAATAGCTTCATATNTAACTGANCGATTTGGTTATTCAATATTTAAAACAATTACTGATNNNATCTCNAGTCCNATNAANTATTCATTTNCAAGTGCAGTTAAAAAAGCTACAGATATACCNATTGATCAAATATANTCTGATTGGTATGATNCAACNTCAAATAATTATAAATCATTTAAANGNAGAGATAATGTTANAGGNANNNTTCTTATTGNTNATGGAACAGTAAANATTCATCCTACATGGTCACCNGCAAATGATCAATTTGCNTATTTNTCNAATNNAGAAAANGATTACTTTGGGCAAACAGATTTATANGTTTATANTTTTTCTGATTCNTCATCAAAGAANATAGATTCAGGTNTNTTNTCNGCNCCAGNTTGGATTAATGATTCAACCTTAGTGTATAGCAAAAGATCTAAACCNAATAAACAAGGATCAAGGTTTTATGATTTATATGCTAATAANACTATNGGNNAAAAAAATAAGCCTNNAAGNCTNNCNGTNGATATGCGATTAACNTCTCCNNTAATNAATNAANGTGGNNATAAAATNGCNGCAGTNGGNATATNAGATGGNACNTCAAATATATATGAAGCAGATTTTAATCCTGANTCTCTAGATTCNATTGANTTCAAANAGATAACAAATCTNACNAATGGNGAGAAAATATTTTCNNTATGCTATAAAAATANNGATATTATTTTNGATNTNTTANATCGTGACCATGGAAGAGACNTATANNTTTTAAATTATNAAGATAAAAGTCTCAAGGCTAATAGNCAANATATNTGGGATGAAAGAGATCCTTCTTNTAATNATAGTNTATTGGTTTATTCATCTGATTNAAATGGAATTTATAANTTATATGTATCAAATGGAAATCAACTATCATCCATTACTGATGTATCTGGAGGCGCTTTTATGCCATCNTTATTGGAAGATAAANTTTTATATAGCTTNTATGATAATGGTAAGTATAAAATTGCAATTNTNAATNTNTCNNAAGGNGATACATCTTTAGANCCTAATTATTCTANNTTTGCTCTAAATAGTATGAAAAATTNTGCNNNAGGAAATAATCNATGGAAAGAANAAAAATATGANCAAGAATTGTCTAAACCNTTTATTTTNCCAAGAATTTTATTTGATTATGGAACGATAAAACCTGGTTTNTATTTTTATGCNACNGATCCTNTNAGTAAATACTTCTTATTTGGNGGNGCNTCNAGNAATTCNGTNAAAGATCTTGATGTTTTTTTATTATTTGAACTAAAAANATACTANCCAACATTATATGCAAACTTTTATTGGGTTACNAGAAATCTTAGTAGGCAGGATAGCCCGACNTCAATNGNTGGNCANGTGTATGANAATNTTAAATTTAAATCNGATGATACNTATATAATGTTTTCAGCTGATTTAGGTTCCAAGGTATCNTATAAAGGACAAAATATTAGTTTAAATTANAACTATTCNAAATATACNGCTCACTCACAGGGNTTTACTCAAATCTNTCATAATAATGAGGTGCAAAATTCATATTTATTTGANTTNACCTATGACTATTTTAGAGGACATAAGTTTACATTGGGTTATATNTTNAANAATTATTCTTATCGATATGCATTTAATATGATTCCGCANAATGGATANGAAATTAAGGCTGATTTATCTTTAGAAAGAAATCAATTTGATCCATCATTTGAGGTAAGTGAAGATTATGGTACGCTTAGTTTAGTTTTTTCAAATCATGATACGTATAGATTTAATGCTAGTTTAAAAAATAATACTTCAATTATTAAATCAAGACGAATTGCTTTAAATCAAAAATTTGATTTAGGATATGTTTCAAATAAAAATATTGATGATTTCTTTTATTATTTTGGTGGAGGCTTAACAGGTTTACGGGGATATACTTTTTATGATAGAAAAATTTCAGGTACTGAATTATATCTATTTACAAATACCATAAGAATACCTATTTTTTTAGAAAAGAGTTATGCGTTTTTAAACCTTATAATCCAAAACGCATCAATAAATTATATTCTACAGTCGGGTATTGCTCAAAAATGTAGTCAAGGTGAATGTGGAACATTCTATCATTCAAATGGTATTGAGTTTAGGCTAAACGGCTCTTCGTTTTATTCTTTTCCTTTTGCGCTATCGTATGAGGTTCATAGACCATTTGTAAATGATGGATCAAATAAGCATTATGTTAAATTTCTATTTGAGTTCATGGAATGATTGTATTTATAACCATACTTTTAAGTTCTTTTTTAATTTGCCAAGCTGCAAATCAAGATAGGTTATATTTTTCAGACAAATATCCAAATCAAGAGATAATAGACCCTATACCAATTAAATATCCATTTTTTTCGTTACTTGTCCCAGGCTTGGGCCAATATCAATTATACAAAAAAACAAATATTCTTAATCAAAGAAATAAAGCTTTTATTTTTTTTGGTATTGAAGTTATTTCATTAGGTATGCATTTGAATTTCAAAAATAAGCATAATGATCAAAAAAAAATGTATAAAGCATTTGCTGATCAAAATTGGGATTTTGCTAGTTGGATAAATTGCTATGATGACTTTAATGGAACAGATTATTCATATATTTGGGAGGATGATCAAGGTAGCTATACTCAAATTGGTGAAAGTAGCCATTATGTTCAATTTTACTATAATGGAGAGTTAAAGAGGACCACTGATAGTGATTTTAGCAATATTTATACAACACTTCTAAATGATATTCAAGATGGTGAAGATATCTATGAGAAGCATAATATAAGTATAATTAATGATCAACATTTTTATGAAAACATTGGAAAATATAATGAGTTTTTTTCAGGTTGGGAAGATGGTGACATTGATAATATTATAGAAGAAACAACGGATCAAAGCTATCAAATTGCTTTAAGTCCTAAGAAAAATAAATATATTGATTCATATGAAAGGGCAGAAAGCTTTTCTGACATAGGTGAAGCTGCTCTAACCGCAATCTATTTTAATCACTTTATAAGTATGTTGGATGCTTTTGTATTAGCACGTAAATTTGGTGGAAATATCAAGCTCAATTCATCAACTATTTATGAAAAAAAAACGTATAATATTCCAATTGGTTTTCAGGTAAGGTTATCAGTAAAGCTATGATTAACTTAAGAAAAATTTTATTTATCATCATTCCAATTTTTATTTCTTGTTCTCTGAATTCAGATATTAATATTGCAAGTGAAGATAATGAATTGATGGAAAAAATGGATAAGGGAATATCCTTATTTGAATCTAAAAAATACACACGTTCACTTGATGAATTTAATTCAATTATTTTAAATGACAGAGGTTCAGAATTAGCAGTAGAAGCTCGATTTTATCAAGGAGAGTCTAATTTTGAACTTGAACAATATAATGAAGCTATAAGTAGTTATGAGAAATTTATGCAATACTCATCTGATTTAGTCAAAGTTGAATATGTAAAGTTTAAAATTTGTAAAAGTTATTTTAATTTAGCAACAACATATAGTAGAGATCAGGAAAATAATGAATTTGCTTTTATGAAGTTCCAATATTTCATTGATGAATTCCCAAATTCAACCTTTATTTCTGAAGCCGAAGACATGCTTCTTATATTAAGAGAAAGAAAAGCACAGAAAGTTTATGAAACAGGTCGTCTATATCTTAAACTTAAAGAGTATGATTCTGCCATTATATATTTTAATGATGTTGTAGAAAATTATTATGACACGCAATTTTCAGATAAAGCGCGTGTATCAATAATTTTTTTCTACATGCTCCAAGACAAAGCTGATGATGCCAAAAAATATTATGAAATAAATAAAAATAAATTTCAAGATGATTCTATTAAAAAAGAAGCAGAAGAAATATTATTTCATTATAATGATGCGAGTTCTTGGATTAAAAATAAGATAAGATTATATAAATAATGTGAGGCTATAATGGATCTTTATTTCTTCGGAGGTTCTTTTGACCCTCCTCACTTAGGTCATAAAGAAATAATTAATCATTTCATTGGTAAATCAGACATTTTTATTGTTTGCCCATCATATAAATCTCCATTAAAAGATGCTGGTCCTATCGCATCATTTTTACAAAGAAAAGAAATGCTTCAATTGATGTTTCCAGATAATGAGAAATTATCCATAATAGATTATGAAATTCATAAAAAAATATCATACACAATTGATACAATTAAATATTTAAAATGCATATACTTGAATTATCAAATTCATTTAATTATAGGAGCAGATCAGTTTAATAAATTTTGTCTATGGAAAGATTATGAAAATATTCTCAATTCAGTTACCTTGCAGGTAGTGTCAAGGCCGGGCGATCAAATTATAGATAATAATATTAGTTTTAAGCACACAAAGCTTATTAATGTAGATGCATCATCTTCTTTTGTAAGAAAAAATATATTTAATATTAATGAAATATCTGGAATACTAGATCAAAGTGTCCTAAAATATATAAACTCCAAAGGATTATATAATTAATGGATTTTCTTTTATTCATATTAGGCTCAGTATTAATTTTTTATGGTTCTTCATTATTAATTGATAATTCTACACTAATTGCTCGTAGTTTAAATATTTCGCCTATTGTAATTGGGCTTACAGTAATTGCATTTGGAACAAGTTTACCTGAATTAGTTGTAAGTATTATAGCCATTTCAAGAGGTGAGGGGGCAATAGTTTTGGGTAATATTGTCGGATCAAATATTGCTAATATTCTTTTAGTGCTTGGTGTCATTGTTATTATCAAGCCTTTAGATATTAATTTTTCATCCTTAAAACAAGGCTCAATATACTTATTAATTGCAACATGTTGTTTATTAATAATGATTTTGACTCAAGAGTTAAGTTATATACCCGGTTTTATATTGTTGTTTTTATTTTGTATTTATATGATAAGTCAATTTAAAAATACAAAAGACAATGATTTTGACTCAAGTATATCTAAGGAAGATTTTAAGTTTCTTTATATACTATATATTATTTTAGGTTCTATTGTTTTGGGTTATGGATCACATCTTTTTATAAATTCATCAATTCAAATTGCTAGCTTTTTCAATGTTCCTAAAATAGTTATCTCAGTATCTTTAGTTGCATTCGGCACTAGTGTTCCTGAGCTTGTAACTTCAATTGTAGCAGTTAGAAAAGGTGAACCTGATTTTGTTATTGGAAATATTATTGGTTCAAATATAATTAATATATTTCTAGTTTTAGGAAGTTCACTAATAATTAGTGATATCTATGTTACTCTTTTAGGTATTTTTTATCCATCTATATTTATGATTATATCTGCATTACTTTTACTTTTACTTTTACTTTTAAATAATAGAATGAATCGTACCCACGGATTCCTTTTATTTATTTTATACCTAACCTTTATTTATCTGACTTTATAATGAAAAACTTATCAGATAAAATAATAGTATTCGATAATGTATCAGCGACATATAAAAATGGTGTTGGAATATTTGATATCTCATTTGAATTAGATAACAGTGAATTTGTTTTCTTGATGGGTCCTACTGGGTCAGGAAAATCTACGATATTAAGAAGTATTTATATGGATGTTTTTATAAATAAGGGTAAAATTTTATATAATGGTAAAAATCTTTCAAAAATAAGAAAGCGTCAAGTGCCTAAACTAAGAAGAAATATAGGTATGATTTTCCAAGACTATAAGTTACTCGAAGACCGAACTGTTTATGATAATGTTGCACTTCCTCTACAAATTGCTGGACAAAAGAGTAATCTTATAAAGAAAAAAGTTTCTGAGATGCTCGAAAGAGTTGGCATATTAGATAAACATAATAGTCAACCTAGTAAATTGAGTGGAGGAGAAAGGCAAAGAGTATCAATAGCAAGAGCATTAGTTAAAGCACCGGATTTAATTTTAGCTGATGAGCCTACAGGTAATCTTGACCCAATTGTCGCAGATGAAATAATAGATTTACTTGAAGAGCTTTCAAATTCTGTAGGCACTGCAATTTTAATGTCAACACATAATTTCCCTCTAATTAGACCTCGACAAAAGCGATTTATTGAAATAGATCAAGGTAAACAGATTATTCATGATATCTAAAATTAAATTTATAATAGCTGAGAGTTTTAGAGGTTTCTTCTATGCATGGACTCCTGCATTATTATCTTGTATTACTATTGGGATTTCATTGTTTGTCATCACCATATCCTTTTTTAGCTACTTCCTTTTTATCAATTACACGAACACAGTTACAAAAGATTATGAATTAAATGTTTTTTTTAATGAATCAATATCATTGGAGAATGCTGAAAAGTCGTTTAATGAAATTTTATTACTACCATCAATTAAAAATGGTGAGTTTATAAATAAAAAGAAATCAGCTGAAAAATTTAAAACATACTTTAGCTCAAATATTGAAGATTTATTAGGAGAAAATCCGCTTCCATATAGTGCCCAATTTAATATTTCCCAAAATAATCGAAACCTTGATTCGCTATTAATGATTTCTAAAAATTTAAAAAAAATTAATTCAGTTGATATTGTTAAATATGATAAGGAAATTTTAATTCGATTTGAAAATATTATTAATAAACTAATGACAACATTCTCAATAATTGGTATTGCAATTGTAATTATATCAATCATTTTAGTATCAAATACAACAAGATTAATGATTCATTCAAAAAAAGAAAGTATAAATATTTTAAGTTTATTGGGTGCTACCAATTTATTTATTAGAGTGCCATTCTTAATTGAAGGCATTATGCAAGGTTTACTTGGAGCTTCCATGTCAATAGCTTCGTTATACTTTTTAAAAATTCTACTAGAATATATTTTTGTTCCATTAGTCATTGTAAATGATTATAATTTTCAGCTAATAATTTTATTAAATTTAGGATTAGGTATAATATTTGGATTAATTGGTAGTAAAAGAGCAGTTTCTAAATATTTATCATAATGGAGTAATTATGAACGCAAAAAAAAATACTAAGTCTATTAAAAAGACAAAAAAAAATACAAATAACAAGAAAGATGATAAAAATCTAATTTTAATTAAAGATTTAGAGTTGAAATTAGAAGATCAGAAAACTAAAAATATAAAATTATTAGCTGAATTTGATAATTATCAAAAGAGAACTATTCTTGAAAGAGAAAACTCAAGAAAATATGATGGATTAAATTTGATTAAGGATCTATTACCTATTTTTGATGATATTGATAGAACTATAAATCATAAAGATGATGTAAATACTGATTCAGTAGTTGAAGCAATTAATA
This sequence comes from bacterium TMED161, assembly GCA_002171125.1. Lineage (GTDB taxonomy): Bacteria > Fidelibacterota > Marinisomatia > SCGC-AAA003-L08 > D37C17 > TMED161. The sequence goes on from NHHK01000023.1 coordinate 59,116, forward strand.
TGATTAACTCAAAAGTTCAAAACTTTTTGTCAAAGAATTCAATAACAAAAATTGAAGCTTTGAAAGAAGATTTTAACCCAGTTTATCATGAAGCCTTATTGCAGCAGGAGTCAACGGCTGAAGAAGGAAAAGTTATAGAAGAATACGAAAAAGGATATTTATATCATGATAAAATCATTAGACATTCAAAAGTAGTAGTGAGTAAGGGTAAGAATTAATGAGAGATTACTATGATATACTAGGAGTGGATAAAAGTAGCTCTTCATCTGATATTAAAAGAGCTTACAGGCGAATTGCAATGAAGCACCATCCTGATAAAAATCCCGGCAATAAAGAGTCAGAATCTAAATTTAAAGAAGCAGCAGAAGCTTATTCGATTTTATCTGATGAAAACAAGAAAGCTCAATATGATAGATTTGGCCACAACCAATTTCAAAATATGGGAAATAGTAATATGGGAGGAATGGACTTTGAAGATATCTTCAGTTCATTCGGTGATATCTTTGGGGGAGGATTTTCTGATATTTTTGGAAGTGGACAAACAAGACGACGTCAAGCTGATCATTTGAAAATATCTTTATCATTAACCATGGAAGAGATGTTTACTGGTACTAGCAAGACAGTTAAGATTAAAAGGCTCGAACGAACTGGTAAAGAGCCTGTAAAATGTAATGTATGCAATGGAACTGGTGAAGTTAGAAAAGTTCAAAGATCTTTTTTGGGGCAAATTGTTAATGTTCAAAAATGTCTGAACTGTAATGGCCTTGGATATACGGGTGGCTTAGAAAAAAAATCTGCAACAATAAAAGTGAAAGTTCCAAGTGGAGTATCAAATGGTAATTATATTCCTCTAAAAGGAGAAGGTAATCAAGCAATCGCTGGTATTGCTGATGGTGATTTAATTGTATACTTCGAAGAGAAAGAGCATAAATTATTCTCCAGAGATGGGCAAGATGTTTATATCGATTGCTTTGTTAATTATCATCAGCTAATAAATGGTGGAGAGATTCAAATTCCAACATTATCAGGTGATATAAAAATGAAGGTTCCAGCAGGTACTTTGTCTGGTGAATTGCTTAGATTGAAAGGAAAAGGCTTACCTTATGTTAATTCAACTCGAAATGGCGATCAATTTGTCAGAATCAACTTAAATACTCCAAGTAGATTATCTAATAAGATGAGATCGATACTAGATGAACTCTCAAATGAGCTTGGAAATGAAGTTCTATGTAAAAAAATTAAAGATTAGTATTTTATAAGTTAAACTATAAGGATAAAGTATATTTTGAGCATTTTTGAAAATTGGAATAAAATTAAATTTACAACTAGAATTGCTGTATTAGATTGGCTATTTGTATTTGCTATAATAATTTTACTTTTAATTGTATATATCCCCAATCAAATTTGGATTCAAGAAAAGTTTGATAGAGATGAAAGTAGATTTAGAATGCGTACAATATCAAATGCCTCAGAATTTTATAAAGAAATAACTGGAAATTACACTATTAATGGGCCACACATGTTTGAATTAGTTGAAGCTGCTATTGATTCAGCCTTCGCTGATTCTTTATTTTTTGGAGAACAGCAAATTATATTAAATGATAAAATTTTTAATGTATCTATAAATAAAGGTTTTGACTATAGAGCTGATACAACATTTAGTATTGCTGAGCAAATAAGGAAAACTATAGTTGATACATTATATTGGACACTTGAATATAGCGATTCTACTAAAACATTATTAGATACAAATTATGTTAATTCATCTGATATAAAAAAGAGAATGAACTTATACAGATTTAATCCAGCCAATACGTCATTACTATCTGAAAGAGATTCAACAATAACAGAAGAAGAGTATGATGATTTATTGTCATTTGAACAAAAAAGATTTTACAGGGTTGTTAAAGATACAATACCAGGTAAAATAGAAATTAGTGCAAGAGAAGAGGTCAAAAACAACTATCTAAGAAAAAAATTCCACTTAAATACAGATCTTTTAACTTGTCCTCTTTCTAAAAAAGATTATATTTTAGCTCTTGAACAACAAAATAGTGGAGAAAACATTTTTATTGTCAAATCACCAGTTGATGAGAGTAATATAGAAACCCAATATTACTTTTTTGAATACAATCCTGGAGATCATGGATATATTAGATCTGGGGTACAAAGCTGGGCAGGTGAAGAATAGTATATGCTAGGAATTTCCATTTATAAAAATAAAGCTAATTTTTTAAGAACTTCTAAGTTGAGTAATAATGATTTATGTGTAACCCATCATGGGAGTTATAAATATTTAGATCTTAATGGAACAATTTCTAACTCTTTAAAAGATATTATTAAAAATGAAAATATAAGAAATGAAAATTCTATTTCATTAATTCTTGATACTCAATTTTGTTTATTTAATCAAATTTTTTGTGATGATTTAGATTCATTGGATTTCCATGGAAGTATTTCAGGTTTTTCAGATATAGAAAACTTAGATAGCTATTATTATCCAATGGGGTTACGTGATGATCGATATTTGGGAGTTCATGTAGATAGTAAATTAAAAGAGAAAATTATTCATTCAGTAGATAAATTAGGCTTTAAGATTGATAGCATTGGACTGGGAATTTTTTCAGCACAGAAATTAGCCTCCTCAGTCTTTAAAGCTCAGTCGCTAAGTAAGTATGCTATTATTAGATTTATAACCTCATCTTCAATAGAAATAATTTATATGAATGATGGTTTATTTTCTTTATATGGTAGGTTCAACATAGTCAAAAATAAAATTAATCCAATTAAAGTATTTGGAGATAAGTCATCTATAGATGATGTGGTTGTTACTGTTGAGCAATTAGTAAAAGCTCGCAAGTCACTTTCAAAAATTGATAAGGTATTTTTATATCAATCTAGTGGCCAAAGCAAACTGATTAAAAATCTAGTAAATAGAAAATATAATGATATTATTTTGCTAGATCTATTTAATCACAAGAATCATAAGTCTTTAAGTACAAATGTCACAGAGACAGTAAACCGTTTATCTTTTTGTGAATTAGGAATTATGTTTGGAGATTTAAGTGTTTGATATTGATTTAATGAATAAAACTGGTTTGCAAAAGATCATTTCTAAAGCTAAGATAGATCAGAAGAAGGAAAAAAATGATTTAATATTTGGTGATTTAGATTCTAATGATATTAGAGATAGTAATGTTTTTAAAAATCAAAATACCAATAGTACCAAGCCTTCGTTTTTTTCAATGCTTATAGCATGTCTGATTTTATCTGCATTTATCATATTTGGTATTTTTAAATTCAAAGATGATTTTTATTCTCCTAGCTTTGTTTATGAATTTCCAAATTATATTACTAATTCAGGAACATCAAATATTGATATAGCAAAATCTTTAATTATAAATTTTATCAGTAACCCAGATAAAATTAATTATTTAAATAGCATTAATATTGATGAGGATTTAACTCTTAAAGTTAAGATAAATGAGATTAGTGATTTGAACCTCAAGCAAAAAGAGTTGAAATTTTTGCAAATTATTGAAAATGAAGATTCTTATAATGCCTTATTTAATGTTCCTTTAAATCATAAAGTATCAAATGTTGACCTTGATATATTATTACTTGAACTATTAGATGAGTATGAGAATAGATTAGATGTTTTCCTTAGAGCTGAT
>NHHK01000024.1 GCA_002171125.1 bacterium TMED161
TCAAGATAATAAATAAAAGGATTAAGAATACTACAGTCTCACATATTATTTTTACTGAAGTCTTTATGGAGTACATAAGGAAAGGCAGGTCTAATCGTATAGCTGCTTACCCACTACTACAACCATGCTTCGATATGCCTAGACCTTGGACTTCTATTAATGATGGTGGTTATTATACAAAGAGACTACAGACTAGAGCAATCAAGACGACTGATCGAGACTCGATAAAGAGATTACAAGAAGAAAACTTATCAACAAGTCTGAAAGCGTTAACTCTGGCGAGTCAAACTGCTTGGACTGTAAACAAATTTGTGCTTGAAATTCTTGTGTATTGTTGGGAAGAAAGGATAGAAGTAGGTTCATTGATTGATAGGGAACTAGCTGAACTGCCTACAAAGCCATTAGATATAGACACTAATCCAGATAGCAGAAAGGAATGGAGATACTTAGCTTCTCTTATACATGATATGAACGCACACAATAAAAGCAAACGCTATCAAATACTTTCAATGATAGATACAGCACAAAAATATACTGATGAAAAGTTCTTTCATGTATATCAATTTGATTGGACAGGAAGGATGTACCCTGTTACTGCACACTTTCATCCACAAGGTAATGACATAGCTAGAGGGCTACATATATTTCATAAGGGTGCTGCTATTAATAACAAGAAACAACTGAACTGGTTGGCTATAGCAGGTGCTAATCATTGGGGTCTTAACAAAGAATCCTACGAGGAAAGATTAGAGTGGGCTTATATTGCTGGTACTGATTTAGCTTTACAAATATATGATGACCCTATTGCTCATGTAGATATATGGGGTAAAGCAAAAGAGCCTTGGCAATTTTTGGGGTGGTGTAAAGAGTGGGCTGAGTATCAAAGAGATGGGTGGGGTTATGTGTCTCATCATGTCTGCTGTCTTGATGGTACTAACAATGGCTATCAACATATAGCAGGTCTTACAGGCAACCAACATCTAGCTAATAAAGTTAACTTGCAGAATGTAAATAAACCACAAGATTTATATGCACAAATCTTAGAAGTTTTACTAATAGAATTAGAGAAGGATGATAAACCAGAAGCTAAAGAATGGCTTGAGGTAAAGGACAAGTTAACCAGAAAGTTTATAAAGAAACCTGTGCTTATGGTTCCCTATAACTCAACGACATTCGGGATAGCTAACTACATAGAAAAATATTTTGTAAACGAAAACATTTCAATGGCAAAAAATTTTCAGAACAATTTTTACCTAGCTCACATGATTGAACATTCTGTAAAGTCTGTAACCCCTGAGAGTCCTTTGCTTTTAAAACACTTAGCTACTATTGCTCGTTGCTTTAATAAAGAGAATAAACCTATACGTTGGCATAGCCCATCAGGTTTTCTTATCGAACAAAACTATTATGTGAATCAGAGTAAAAGAATTAAGAGCAAGATTAGTAACTCAACTATATATTTAAACCTAGCTGAAACAGATAAGACTAAGGTAGATAAAAGAAAACAACATCAAGGTTTTCCTAGTAATTATATCCATAGTCTTGACGCTGCACATTGCCATTTAAGTTTGGTTGCTGCCAGTAAGAAAGGACTAGATCAATTCTGTATTATCCACGATTGCTATGGTAGTCCAGCTAGTGAATTAGAAACTTTAATCCAATGTGTTAAGCAAAGTTTCTATGATATTTATAGTGATAATAATTTAGATAATCTATACCATCAAGCAGTACAACAACTGAGTGAGACAAAGGATTTACCCAAGGCACTACGCATGGGTGAGTTTGATATTACTGATGTGTTGAACGCACCATATATATTTACTTAACAGAGAACTAAGGTACAATAAATGAACGTCTAATTTAGACGATCTAACCAGTTAATTACCAAGGTAAAACATGGACAACATTAAGTCGGAGACTATTAAGTTAGTCACTCCTGTAGGAACTCGCTTTCGTTACTCTTATTTAGTAACACCTGATGAGTATATGGGTGAACAGAAGTGGAAGACAGAAGCATTGATACCAGTAGGTTCAATGATGAAGAACAAAGAAGGCAAGATGGTTGAAGCTACTGCTTATATCATTGAAGAACTAGAAGGATTACTAGAGATATGGAAGGGTCAACTGAAAGCTGCTTTTCCTGATAGATCTTTTAGCTTAACTAAGAGTGCCAAGACAGGACAACCATCTTTCCCTTGGTCATTTGAGGAGAGTGATTTAGTTATTAGACTAAAGAAAAATTATAAAGGCATGAAGGGTATCAATACACCTGTTGCTTTCTATAAGACTGAAGAACAAAGTGGTCAAGTAGTTCTTATGAATGAGGATGAAAGATTACAGATGGAGAAGATAAGTCCAGAGACAGAAGGACAAGTATCTTTCCTAGCTTCTGGATATAACGCAGGTGGTAATGGTGTAGGTATTAGATGTATGCCATTAAGTATTTGCTTTAGAAACATAATTCCATTTACAGGTGGAGGAGGAGCAAGTGACTTCGAGACAGCAGAGCCGTCAAGCTACGAAGAAAAAGCGACTGCAACCGCAGCCGACTTCTAAATATAAGAGCAAGTTTGAAGCTGCTTTTGCCGACAGTTTGCACAAAAAGAAAATAAAATTTACTTATGAAACTATCAGCATTGACTACACAATTAGTTACAGCTACAGACCAGACTTTATCCTTAATGATTTCTATTGTGAAACGAAAGGATATTTTTCCTCTGAGGACAGAAGAAAACATCTTGTTATTAAGAAGACTAGACCCGAACTAGACATCAGGTTTTGTTTTCAAAATAGCAAGACCAAACTAACCAAAGCAAAGAACTCTATCTCTTATGCCAAATGGTGTGAGAGACATGGGTTTCTCTACTGCGATAAATTTATTCCTACTGAATGGTATGCCTAGCTTTCCTTTACCACCTAATCCAGACATAGGTTGTGTAGTATTTGATGACCACAGAAATATGTGGATAGTATTTACTGGCAAAGAATGGGTTGATGTAAACCTTAAAGAACACAACTGCAATCTAAATGAGTGGCCAAGTTCAATCTAAATGAAAAGCCAATACAAGAATAAAAAGATCTGCCCCGAATGTGGCAAGAAAAACTGTGCAGTCTTTGATGATGGGCATGAACATTGCTTCACTATGGATTGCGAATACACCTACTACCCAAACAAAACTAAAGAAAAGAAAGTGAGTAACATCATTCCATTAAAGAAAACAAATCCAAAACTATTAAAGGTTACACCTATAGCTTTACCTAAACGTGGAATTACTAAGGAGACTTGCGAACTATTTGGATATGGACAGGCAGAATATAGAGGACAACCTGTTCAAGTTGCTACATATAAAGACCAGAAAGGTAGAGATGTAGCACAACATATACGCTTTCAAGATAAGAAGTTTATCTGGATAGGTGAGATGTCTAATGTACAGCTATGGGGTCAGCATTTATGGCGACAACATGGCAGTAATGGATCTATATTTGTTAGTTGCTTTGAAGGTGAGATTGATTGCATGAGTGGATCTCAAATACAAGGTAACAAGTTTCCCTGTATATCAATACCATCAGGAGTACAGTCAGCAGCTAAGTATTTAGCAGCCAACTACAAATGGTTAGATACTTATTGTCGTATAGTCTTATGCTTTGATAATGATGAAGCAGGGAATAAAGCAGCAGAGAAGTGTATGGAAGTCTTACCCAAAGGTAAGGTTGCAATAGCTAGGTTAGATCGTAATGATGTTAACGATCATCTTGTACTAGGTGAAGGAGATGTAGTACAAGAAAGATTATGGAAGGCTAGACCAGTAAGACCTGACTGCTTAATCAATGCTGCTGATGCTTGGGATTTGTTTACTAAAGAAACAAGTAAAGCTGTTACAGACTTTCCCTTTCCAAAACTAAATGATTTCACAAGAGGTTTGTTTCCATCACAACTCTTTACAGTAGCTTCCGCAAGTGGGGCAGGTAAGTCCACAATTTGCAGGGAGTTCTGCCATCACTTTCTTAAGAGAGGATTGAAGGTAGGTTANATAGGACTAGAAGAATCAGTACAAAGAACTCTTCAAGGTCTGGTAGGTATTGACATGAATGTGCCTTTGCATTTAGATGAGGATGGCATAGATAAAATTAGTCTGAAGACTGCATTTGACAAACTAACGTCAAGTCGCAGTCTTTTTCTTTACAACCATTTNGGTAGTCTTGAACCTGATGTACTGCTAGAACAGATCAGATACTTGGCAACAGTTGATGGAGTGCAGGTAGTAATCCTTGACCACATCAGTATAGTTTTNTCNGGTCTTAGAGTTAGACAATGAACGTAANGCAATAGATNTNATAATGACCAAGCTAAGAAGTTTATGTGAAGCNACAGGTATAGCTCTTGTATTGGTCAGNCACTTACGNAGACCACAAGGACANTCACATGAGTCNGGCAGGGAGGTTGATACTTCAGACTTGAGAGGATCNCATNNNCTNCTTCANNTANNTGATGTNGTNNTNTCNGCTTCCAGAAACCAGACAGGGGATGNTAGTGAGAGACAGCGATTACAGCTAAAGGTNCTNAAGTCTAGACATACAGGGATGACAGGTGAGGTAGATAAATTATTATACGACCAGAAGACAGGTCGATTAATCGTATATGAAAATGACTTTGCTGACTTATGACTTTATTAATTGATGCNGATTGGCTAGTCTATTCTTCTTGTTGTGCTTGTGAAGTAGATACAAGATGGAATGATTGGCAACATACTCTTCACTCTGATGAAAGAGATATTATGAANCTGATTGAAAGCAGGTTAGATGTATATAAACAAATAGCAGAAGACAAGCATGATGTAGTTATGTGCTTTACTTCTTACCCTACATTTCGACATGAGATATTTCCTGAGTACAAACTTAATAGGATAGGTAAACGAAAACCACTAGCACTTAAAAGTATTATCAAAAGAATTAAGAATGAATATGAATCTGCTGCCTATCCAAACCTAGAAGGAGATGATGTGCTTGGTTTGCTGGCTACCAATGGTCAGTATAAAAATCCAATCATAGTCTCAGTAGATAAAGACATGAAGACTATACCTTGTAAGTTAATACAAGAAGATGAGATCTTACATATAACAGAGAAGAAAGCAGACAGGCATTGGTTTGAGATGTCACTAGCAGGTGACTCAGGTGATGGTATCGCTGGTCTTAAAGGTATGGGTATGGTTACTGCTTCCAAGACACTAGCCAATACACCAGATACTAGAGATGCACTATGGTCTAAGGTACAGGAGACATATACAAAGAAAGGTTATAGTATTGCTGATGCTATTCTCAATGCAAGACTCACAAGAATACTACGAGAGGGAGATTACAACTACAGCACAGGTGAAGTAAAACTTTGGCAGCCATAAAAAAAACCCTAGATGGAACCACTCACCTAGAGTCTTTTTCATTTTTCTGTGCAACAAGGTAACCACTCCTTGCTATCATTAGGATAACATATAAAATAGATATAACACTTTTATCTCTGTGAATTTACCAGTAATTACTGACGAACTTATAAACAGTTTAGATAGTGTGTTTCCTGACAGACATCCAGATCTATCTTTATCAGATAGAGAAGTATGGTATCGTGCAGGGGAAAGGTCTGTTGTTAACTATTTAATAGAACAACAATCAAGACAAAAAGAAACCATGTTATCTAACAGAGTCTTGGAGAATTAGTTATGTGTCTCGGAGGAAGTGTAGGTAGAATGACTCCACCTCAACGTGAATATCAGAACAGACCTGTTACTGTAAGCGGTTCACAGACAGGGGTTGATGATGCTAAAGATACTAAGAAAGCAACAGAAAGTTTAAAGATTAAAAGACAAAAAGAAGAAGGAACTTATGTAGATCCAAACCTTACAACTGCTGAGAAACTTACAAGAAGTGGAGGTGGTAATAAAACTGCACAACAAAAAGCTAATCTTGCTAGAAATAGACAGAAGGCAAAAAACATGGCAACTGCTAGACTAAGGAGCAAATACTCTAAAGGTATTACAGGTAGAAAATCTAAATCAAGGACAGCTTAACTATGTGCGGAAGAAGACCTAGCCCACCACCATTGCCAGAACCAGAACCAGTTGATTCTCCTATAGAACAAACTGCTGATAGAGTTGTTGTTGGTGAGAAAAGAAAACAAGGTGCAGCCAGAAGACGAAGAGGGTTGGCTACTCTTACTGGCAGACGGAGACTTGGTACAAGATCCTTACAAATACCTCTGCTTTCAAATTCAATGCAACAAGGAAGCGATTTAAATTATCCAGTTTAGTATGGAATATTCCACACAAGGTACAACAGCAGCAGGTAAATATGAAACACTTGTTAGTAGTAGATCAACCTACGATAGAGAAGCAAAAGAATCTTCTAAGCTTACGATACCTAGCTTGATACCAGAACAAACATCTGGTACTAGAGCTAGGATCAAGACACCTTTCCAAGCAACTGGTAGTCGTGGTGTTAATAGCTTATCAAATAAATTATTAATGACTTTGCTTCCACCAAGCACAGCATTTTTTAAATTAGAAATAGATGATCTCGAAATAAAAAAGCAAGGACAAGATGCTTTACAAAGTGAAATAGATAAAGGACTACGCACAATAGAAAATGCTTTGATGAATCAGATAGAAATATCTAATGACAGAGTTGCTATGTTTGAAGCACTTAAGCATTTAGTTGTATCAGGTAATGTTCTTCTTTACTTGACAGATAAAGGACTGAAAGTTTATCCACTATCTAAGTTTGTTTGTAAGCGTGATGAAGTAGGTAATGTATTAGAGATCTTAATAAAAGAGACAGTACATCCACAAGCTTTACCTCTTGAGTTTTTAGAACAAATTAAAAAGAAAGAGAACTATGACTCAGACATGATGAAAGGAGACTTAGATATATATACATCTATTACAAGAATGAATGATGACTTCTTTTGGTTTCAAGAATGTAAAGGAGAAAAGATACCAAATACAGATGGCAGATCAAAAATAGATGTCACTCCCTTTATTCCTCTCAGGTTTATTCGGGTGGATGGAGAAGATTACGGAAGAGGATATGTTGAAGAGTATCGTGGCGACTTGATTAGTCTTGAGTCTTTGATGCAAGCAATAATCGAAGGTGCTGCTGCTAGTGCAAAGACTTTATTTCTAGTAAATCCCAATGGGATTACAAGGGCAGCAACTATAAGCAAAGCCCCGAATGGAGCAGTGAGAGAAGGACAAGCTTCTGATATTTCTGTAATGCAAGTAGGAAAAAGTGCAGACTTCTCTGTTGCTTTTAGTGCAATACAAAGAATAGAACAAAGACTTGAAATGGCTTTCTTAATGGCTAGGTCAGTACAAAGAGATGCAGAAAGAGTAACAGCAGCCGAGATAAATCTTATGGCACAAGAACTAGAGAATAGTCTTGGTGGTATTTATAGTATCTTGACTCAAGAGTTCCAACTGCCATACCTAAAACGTAGGATGCACTTGTTGGTAAGACAAGGTAAGGTTCCCAAACTACCTGATGATCTGGTCAAACCTAAGATAGTGACAGGACTTCAAGGGCTTGGTAGAGGTAATGATAGAAACAAACTGATTGAATTTATTGGAACTGTAGCTCAAGCTTTAGGACCAGATGTAATGAGACAGTACGTCAATGTGGATGAAGCGGTCAAACGTCTTGCTACCAGTATCGGGATAGATACTGCTAACCTAGTAAAAACACAAGAGGAGATCCAAGCTGAACAAGAAGCTGCACAGCAGCAACAACTTATTCAAAGTCTTGGACCTGCTGCTTTAGGTTCACGTTTACTTGATCCTAAAGTAAATGCTGAAGCTGGTTTAGCTGATGCACAGGCACAACAATTACAAGGAGGACAACCTGATGCCAACCAAGAAGCCCAGTAGAAAAAGAGATGAAGACGGAAAGTTTGTCTCTGCTAAAGCTGTCGTTAGCGAACTAGGAGTTAACGAAGAAAACCCTGTACCAGAAAAATCTGGTGACGTTACTACTAGACATGGCAGTACAATTCACTATAGTTAAATAAAAAACCACTATGACATCATC
>NHHK01000025.1 GCA_002171125.1 bacterium TMED161
CGCATTTTCTGCTGAAACAACATTACACCAGTGGGGTTCATACTATGCTTCTTATGGGTTTATTGCAATGACTATTGGAATCAATGATTACTTTAATGATGATATGAGCGATTTAGCTAATAGTCTTTTAGATGCAATTGAAGTTTTAAAGCAGGAAAATAATAGGATAGAATCTCCCATCTTAAATAAAGTGGATATCGATAATTTTGCAACTAGTGGATGGTCAATAGGTGGAGGTGCAGCTCAATATGCAGCAACTATTGACTCTAGCTTAAAAGCAGTTATTGCATTAAATCCAGGTTTAGCTATACAAGATTATGAAAACTGCGATAATCCAGCCTATGATTATTACTGCCTTGTTCCAGAGCATTTAAATCATAGTAGTCCAGTATTAATTATTTCTAGTGAAGGTGATATTGAGAATCCAACTGATATAGATGCTGCAATTCACTATAACTACACACCTGAATCAACGAGTAAAATGTTATTTGAATTGGAAGGTGGAAATCATGGAACTGGTTTAAATCCATATTCAGGTTCAGGGGAATTGGGAGAAAAAGCTATTGATTGGCTAAATTATCATTTATTAGATGATGTAGATTATTGTGATACTTTATTAAATATCCCAAGTAGTGCTACACAGTTTTATACAAACTTGCAATGTCAAGAGTTTTTTGCTGGTGATATTAATGGAGACTATATAATTAATGTTCAAGATGTAGTTTTAACTGTTAACTTAGTAATGGTTGGAGAATATAATAGTGCTGCAGATTTAAATTCTGATGGTACAATAGATGTGCTAGACATAGTTCAAATAATAAATATAATTTTAAACTAATCATCCTGCTTTGGAATCATGGTCACAATTTTAACTAATAGGATTTTACATATGAAAAAAATTCTAATAAATATTTTATTAATCACATCATTATTTGCTCAAATTGGAGAACTCATTTGGGAAGAAAATTTCAATGATTTGGATAATTGGATTAAAATTACTGGAAATGGCTCGTGGGGATGGGGCAATGGAGAACTAGAATTTTATAAAGAAGAAAATGTAAGTATTTCTTCAATTCCAAATGATCCAAACAATAATGCTCTACATATTATAGCTAGAAATGAATCTGGACCTGAAATTACTGATCAATGGGGTAACCCATTAAACTATACTTCTGGGAAAGTTATTTCAAAATCAAATATTTCTATTAAATATGGCATGATAGAAGCGAGGGTTCAAATCCCTAATTTAGACCTCGGTGGTTGGCCTGCTGTTTGGCTATTAGGTACTTCAAATTATGCATGGCCACGCAATGGTGAATTAGATATGATGGAGATGGGTTCAAGACAATCCTTTAGAGATCTACACGATCAGCATAATGGTGGTAATGGACTAAATAATTCGAATGTTAATCAGGTCGTTGGAGCTAATGCTATTTTTTATTCTGATGATGCAGTAACTCCAGATAATCCTTCAGGTGCAGCTAGTATTTCATGGGACCCAGATGACGATGACTGTAGACCTTATTATAATTATGAAAATCCACTTAATGATAGATTTATTGCGTATAGAATATATTGGGATGATGAGAGCATTAGATTTACAGTTATAGATGATGAGGCTGAATATGATTTATATGAAGAGCCTATGATTATCAATGAAGATTCAGAGGAATTTCAAAATCCCTTTTATTTAATAGCAAATTTAGCAGTAGGGGGATTATTTACAGATGCTAATTATATAGGAGGAAATGGACTTCCTATAACTATGCCTATGCCAGCTAATATGTATATTGATTATATAAAGGTATATGAATGGAATGAACAAGGTGAAGTCACAATAGGCCCTCCCCACCTACAAGGTGAAACATTAGGTCTATTTACTGATAATACGCAAGCAGATGCTTATTTAATTCCTGAAGTAGATTCACACATATATGTTTGGGAGCAGACATTGGCAGATGGCTCGATTCCTCCTTTTGAAGGGGAAAATGGAATATCTTGGAGCACCACTGGAGCAGGTTGGTTCGGTGCAGGGATTATGTCTATTCAACCAGTTAATCTTAGTAATTTTGAAAATGGTCACTTGAAATTTAAAATCAAGATCCCATCAAATATTTCTTTCCAGATAGGAATTATAGATGCATGGGGAAATCAATCTTATGTCAACTTTCCTGCAAATCAGACAGCCTATGGACTTACTAGAAATGGTGATTGGGGGCAAGCTTCTATACCAATAAGTGATATAAGGGGAGAACTGATAGACTTAAGAATGTTAAGCTATGAGTTTGTAATTTTAGAATCTAATGGCGCTTCATGTGAATTTGCTCTTGATGATATATTTTGGGATGGAGGCACAATTGAAAACCTTCTAGGTGATTTAAATGGTGATGATAATATTGATATTTTAGATATAATATTGATAATAGGTATTATAATAGATAATAGTGAATACAATCCTATTGCTGATTTTAATAGTGATAACGTAGTAGATGTTATAGATATTGTTCAAATCATAGGTATGATTTTAGACTAACAGCATCTTATAGTATTTATATATGTTGCTTCTTAGCCCTTACCATCTTAACAATTAATTTAAGAGCCTCTCATAAAGAGGCTTTTTCATTTATGTGAATGATTGTCGTAGTAAATTTTATATTTTTATTTCACAATTTTAAACATGAAAAAAATATTCTATTTATCATTTATACTAATTACAAACATATATGCAAATTGTATTGACTATAATCAATCTCAATGTAGCAATAATACAAACTGTCAATGGATCGAAGAGATAGAAATAGTCCAATGCAGTCAATTCAATAACTCTGAAAACTCTTGCACTGGTTATATAGGTGAATGTTTCTGGGACGAGGATATCACATATGCTTCTTGTGACTATCCAAATTCAGGGATGTGCAATAGTGAAGATGGATGTTATTGGGATTGCTATTTTGGTTATTGTGACTGCTATGGTCAGCAACAATTTGTTGATAATGAATGTTTAGGTCAATTTGAAATAGATAATAGCTATTGCGAAGAAATCGTACTCCCTGAATGTTCTGATTTAGATCAAATTACCTGTAATCACCCATTATATGGAGAAGGATGTGAATGGCATGAAGATATTGATTATGGCGATTGCTCAAATTACTCAAATGGTACAGAATGCAATGCAAATAATCAATGTAATTGGGAATGTAGCCAATGGGGTTCATGGTACACATGGATATGTTATGGGTACTATTATTGTGATGGTGGTGACTATGAGTTAGACAACAGCTCATGTCAAGAAACTGAGTATATAATTGGCGACTTAAACCAAGATAACATGATTAATATACAAGATATAATCATGGTAATTAATTTTATTCTATATGGACAATTTGAAATATTAGCTGATATCAACTATGATAATGCAGTTGATGTATTAGATATAATACAATTAGTAAATATAATTTTAAACTAACTCACCTGCTTTAGGATCAGATAATCACAAATTCAAATCCTGTTACCTAATCAATAAATTAGAAAGCCTCTTTTATAGAGGCTTTTTTATTTTGTAAACTATGATATGAAATCCTGGGTATACAAAAGAGAAAACTGTAAATCACATCAAATAAAAACTTTATCGAAAGATATTATAGGCATGAGTAAAGGTTCTAAAATGCTGATTGCTAATGCAAATATTTTTGATGAATTTATCAATAAAATACCTAGGGGTGATTTTATAAAGGCTCAACAAAGTATAGAAAATATAATAGTTAACTAATCTATCCTGCTTTGGTAAAAGGTATCTATATGAAAATAATAGTATTTTTATTTATATCAGTACTTCAATCTCAAATTTATACATCTTATCATTGGCATTTACAACAACCTATTTATTGGCCCGATAAAAGCAACTTTGGAAGTACTTATCAAAAGGCATGGGAATCCATGATTTATGGAACTGAAAATCCACAAAATAACTTGGAACAAATTTTTGGATGGGATGATCGAATTGCCGCATATCAATATAGAATTCGAGATTCGATTTCTTTGATGAGTGGATCTAAATCTGGTGCCCAAATAAGTTATACTGGATGTCTAATAGAAAATATAAATAGTTTATCGTCAAATAACTCTCTTGGTTATTATTCAAATTGGAACAATAGTTTTATTGAATCTAGAAATTGGATGACTCCTGGGATGAATCCAAAGCTAGATATTGTTATAGTACCTTATCATCATCCAATTGCACCTTTAATCGATGAAAACACACTTCGAAAAGAAATTCAAATTTATAAGCACTTATACCCAGATATTTGGGGTAATGAAAATATTTCTGTGGGGTTTTTCCCACCTGAATTATCCTTTTCAACAAGAATTATAAAAGTACTTGTAGAGGAAGGGATTGACTGGGTTTATGTTGCTAATAATCATATATCAAGATCTGTTGAAAATTTTCCAATTAATTTTGGATCGCATGGAGAAATGTGCGACCCTCCCAATCCTGCTGATCAAATTAATAGCAATCAATCAAATTGGTTTAATAAGCAAATAAGCAGAGGTTGCGGACCAACAAATGCATATCCCTTTTCGTATCAACCTCATTATGCTCAACATATAGATCCTGCAACAGGTCAAATTTATAGAATTAAGGTAATTCCAGTTGCAATGGCAATGAGTTGGGAAGAAGGAGCCCAAAGTTATGGCATAAATGACATTCAACAAATTCAAGATCAAAATGATACTCAGCAACCTATGTTGATTGTATTTGCTCACGATGGTGACAACTTTTATTCCGGAGGATATTCTTATTATATGGAAGATGTTCCCAATTTTACAAATGAAGCTTTATCAAATGGAATAACTCCCACTGTAATTAATGAATATTTAGATACTTATCCCTTAAATCCAAATGACATAATACATGTTGAAGATGGTAGTTGGGTAAATGCAGATGGAGATTTTGGATCTCCAGACTTTATTAATTGGAATTGGCCACTAATAAACGCAAATGGAGAGTACGATGTTATTAGTGGTTGGTCTGAAGATGCTAGAAATTGGGCAGTTATCACTGCTGCACAAAATAGAATTGAAACTGCAGAAAAAATTCAAGGCGAACTAAACATTGCTTCCATTCAAAACCCTGATGCAAATGGTGCTAATCTGGCAGAGTTAGCATGGCATTATTTCCTTCCTTCTATTACTAGTGGTTATATGTACTATGGCTCTGCTTTGGATATGGAAGTAAAGCCTACTATTGCTTGTAACAATGGAGTTGAAAAAGCAGATTTAGTCATTGGTGAAATTGATAATGATCAGACCCCCCCCACTATATGGATTCCACAACAATTTCCTCATAATCCTGGTGGCATAGGTTATGGATCATTATGGAATTATCAACAAGTTATACATAATAAAGATTTTTGGGTATGGTCATTTATTTATGATGTTTCAGGAATTGAATCTGCTGATTTTTGTTATAGGATAGATAACGATGGAGTTAATTCCTTAGATAGCTATCAAAATGAAACATATATGGGGGGCAATGAAGTTAGTGATTGGATATGTAGTTCAATGAATTATCGTAATTTTCCTGCTGATAATATATATAATTTCCCAGGAATTGATTTTACTGAAATGCCAGAATATATTGCTGATCAATATTATATACATTTTCAAGATTATGATGTTATAGCAGAAGGAAATAAATTAATAGATTATTTCATTCAAGCCATAGATCATTCTGGAAATATTAAAAAAAGCCCCATACAACATACTTTTGTTGGAGATGGGAATAACAGTATCCAAAATTCAGTAGATTGGTTTCCAGAAACCCCAACAATTAATGATGAATTTACAATTTATTATAATTCTAATTTTGGTGATTTAGAAGAGCCTATTTATATCCATTTAGGTTATAATAATTGGACAGAAATTATTTCTCCTGATCCATTAATGACATTTAATGAATATTCTGGAAGGTGGGAATATTCATTTATTATCCCAACTAATTTAGAACAAATCAATTTTGTATTTAATGATGGACAAAACCATTGGGATAATAATAATGGAAATGATTGGAATATAAATGTACAAGATGTCTTATTGGGAGATGTTAATTATGATAATACATTAGATGTATTAGATATAATATTAATTGTATCATTTATTTTAAATAATAATGAAAATCATCTAGAAGCTGATTTGAATAATGATGGAAATGTTAATTTATTAGATATAGTACAGTTAGTTAACATAATTATAAATAACTAATCCATAACGCATTAGGAGCAAAGGTTATAGTTTCAAATGATACTAATTAATCACTTTACTGTTATAAAGACTGATTAGTCTCAATTTCATTTAAATAATTAATTACTTCAGATTTGCTTCCGTTTAATATGGACCTATCTTTTTTTGCTTCTAACTGATAATCATACATTGGGTCATAATAGTTAACTAATAAATCTTTTATCCATTCTTCATGAGAACTTTTATTTTGATCAATTAGAATACTTTTAATTTTCTTACTTATCTCATTATAAAGTTTTAATCCTAAACGCTTATGTATTTTATATAAAGATGATAGAAGTTTCTCATTTAGCTTTTTTTTGAAAGCCCGTTTTCTAAAGGCCTGTAAACATATTCCATAGCAATATTTGAAATTCGCTCTTCAATATCTAACTCGATTGTAACTATCTTAGCTTTTTCCATTTTTTCGTACCATGCATTTGGGATAGAAAGTTTACCTATCCTTCTGCACTCATCTTCAAGAAATAGTATTTTACTATCATGCTTAATATATTCTGAAGCTAAATTGTTTTCAAAATTTATAACTGTTGGTTGTTCTTCAGCTAATCCTCCAAAAGCAGATCCTCTATGATGAGCATGCCCTTCTAAATCAATTGCTGAGTTTAAATCTTTAAGAATAGTTGTTTTACCTGTTCCAGTACGACCAGCCAAAATTATCCATTCTTTTTGATCATCGTTTACTGAATTAAGGATTTCAATACATGACTGTCTAAGAGTTTTATAACCTCCTTTAATAAAAGGGACATTTATTCCTTCATCATTTAACCATTGTTGTGCAATTTGAGATCTCCTGCCTCCTCTCATGCAGTAAATATAAGTATCTGGATTTTCTTTAATGAATTTTTTCCACATGGAAACTAGTTCATTTTTTTTATCTTTAACTAAATTAAAACCCAATTTTTCAGCAGATCCCCCCCCTTCGTTTTTATATTTTATCCCAACACTAGCTCTTTGCTCATTGTTTAGAATAGGTATGTTAATACTTGAGGGCATAGCTCCCTTATTAAATTCAATAGGAGCCCTTAAGTCTATTAAAGGAGTATCATTTTTTATAATACTCATCTTATGCTCAATATCTCTTCCAAATTTCATATTGTAATTTATAATAAAATCAATAAAATAGATTCATCTACTTTAATTTTAATTATCTTAGGTTCTAAACCTTCCAATTATATAATAAATTTGAAAGCGTCTTACATAAATGATTATTTATTTTGTAAATTACTATATGAAAAAATATTTATTAATTTTATCAATAACTAGTTTCATATTTTGCAATTATCAGTATTCCTTAGAAGATCATAACTCGACTTCTCCTACTTATGGTAATAATGTATGGGAGCCAGAGTACTTAGATTATATAACAATGCATTATTTCTCCACCCAGGGATGAGCTGGCTGAACAGCAACATTTGGGCAGTTGTCCAATTTTCAAGAAGAATTAAGAAACGATGATGGCTATGAAAATATTGTTATTATTGCAGTTGGGCAAACAAATATAAGTAATTTTAATAACAATTTTTGCGCTAACTCAGACTTACCTTTAGTAATGGATACGCATCCTGATTTACCAATCAGGGAACAATTTTCGCCTTATGGTGAACCTCATTATTTAGTTATTTTAAATTATGATGGTAATTATATTGGTCATATTGATTTGCTGAGCTTAGGTAATAGTGAAGAGGATTATATAAGAGGTGTACTTCAAGAGCATTATCAAGAATCTTTCGCTGGTGATGTAAATGAAGATTCTTTAGTTAATATTCAAGATGTTATATTAGTAATTAATTTAATTTTGAATGGCGAGTTTAATTTATTAGCAGATATAAATTTAGATGATAATGTGGATGTCTTAGATGTTATTCAATTAGTGAATATAATTCTAAACTAATTCTACCTAAGCTAAAGATTTATTACCTCAAAATAAATAATAAAGCCTGTTTTTAGAGGCTTTATTATTTTGTAGATTGTTTTAATTAATTTAGGAAAATTTCTATGAGATATTTATTAATCATTCTATATTTATTCTTTATAAGTTGTGATGGTAACAACTCTACATCATTGGGAGAATCTAATGATTCAGAAGAATGCACCAATCCCATTTCAATTGATAGTAGCTTAGGTGAGTGCTCAGAAGCACTACCATATACACCAAACTTTAGCAATGTAGAGAACTCTAATGATACAAGAACAATTACTTCAAATAATATTCCAAATCACTTGGTTGGTCTTTTTGGTGCAGGACCAGGTTCTTTAAACCCAAATCAAATCACACCACAGAACAATAACTATATTTTGGACCTAACACCTTCAATAGCAAGCCAAGTAACTCCTTTATTGGGTGATGCAGGAATAGATTATTCTTTCGGAATACTATTAAATGGCATAGAAGTAGATCCTGTTGCAGCTGAACCATGGCCTCATGAGGGAACTGATTCTCCAAATGTAAACTGGGAATGGAATTTGGAAGCTTCAATGGCAGGCTTAGGGATTGATTGCAATAGAGCTCATGTTCAACCATTTGGGGCATATCATTATCATGGGACCCCATCATTATACTTAGAAAACCTAAATGAAAATTTAACATCGAAGACTCTAATTGGATATGCAGCTGATGGTTTTCCAATTTATTATGAACCTACAAAAACTTCTAGTTATCAAATAAAGTCTGGTAGTAGGCCTGGAGATGGTATTGGTGCACCATGTGGCGATTATGATGGTCTTTATACTGCGGATTATGAATATATAGATGGACTGGGAGATTTAGGAGAATGCAATGAGTATTATGATGGGAATGAATATTATTATGTATTGATAGATAATTATCCTGGTATCCCTAGATGCTTTATTGGAATACCTTCAAATGATTTTAAAATAGGAGCAGGAAACTAAATTCAAAAAAGAGCTTACTCCAAAACAAAAATAAAAGGAATTAAATACATGTTGAAATACAGTTTTATTGCAAATATCATACTATCTTTATCTTATGGGGCGATTATTAATGTGGGTAGTGAAGAAATTTATGATTTTAATACAATACAAGATGGTGTTGATAATGCTCAGATAGGAGATACAGTTCTTGTACATCCTGGCACTTATTATGAAAATGTAATTGTCGATAAAACAATTACTTTAGCAAGTTTAGCTATTTTTGATGATTTAAATAATTGGTATGATTATAATGATTCTTCAAACCAATTTGAAGTTATTAATCATAATATTAATAGTACAATTATCGATGGATCATATGCACAGTTTAATATGGGAGCATTTGGTTCAGCTGATATAGCTGATTATATCGGTAGTAGTATTTTTGTTGGATCTTTTAATGAAGAATGTATTTCACCTTTAATAATTGGATTCACTATACAAAATGGTAAAGGGACAATGACCGAAGGTCCTCAGTGGTATGGATATTATAAGAAAAAAGGTGGAGGAATTTATTCTTATCTATCTAATGCTTCTATTAACTATAATAATTTTATAAATAATGGATCACTTGGTATTGATATTGAGTATGGAGGTGCAATTTATTTTCAAACAGATCCATTAGAAAATTATATTGGAGGAAATAACTTTTCTCAATTAGCTGATTGTCAAGTTTCAGAGATAAATATCCAAAATAATTTTTATAATAATAATTTTTCTAAATTTGCTAATACCTTTTCAAGTGGAAATTTTAATGGTGATATCCACATTGAAAATAGTTTATTTGATGTGTTTAATTGTTCAGATTCGACGTTTACAAAACTATGGTTTGATAATATACCAGAAGCAGAAATATTTAATTCAGGCATACAGGCAAATCAGTGTTCATTTAATGATGATTTATGGGTAGCTCCAAATGGTGTTGATTCACCTGCCCATGGGAGTTTAGAAAGTCCATTAAAAACTATCAGATATGCATTGGAAAATCTTTCAACATCCTTAGGAAACAATATTACAATACACTTAGACGAAGGGGTTTATTCACCTTATCAAACAGGAGAAATGTATAGTTTGAATTTACTTTCTAATATTACTCTTAAAGGTTCAGGGATGAATCAAACAATACTTGATGGTGGTATGCTTGACTTTGATCCTTATGAATATTCTTCCACAATCGCCCCAAACTCTTTAATCTTAATTAATAATTGCGAAAATATTGTTTTTTCTGATTTAAGTATAGTTGGAGGTGTTTATCAAGCGCATAATGACCCGGGATCTGGTGCAGGAATTAATATATATAATTCTGATTTAGCATTAATAAATACTAATATTAGTGCGCATTACGGTTGTGCAATATCTTCAGTTTCATCAGATTTGGATATTATGAATACTATTATATCTAGAAATAATTATGGATACTTTACTTCAACTGGTATTGAATTAAATAACTCAAATGCAAATTTATATAATGTGACAATGACAGATAATTATGGTGGCGGGATGTACCCTGAAGCTATAAATATGGATGACTCATCATATTTAAACATGATAAACTCTATAGTATGGAATAATTTATATGATACTGAGAACCTACAAATTGGATCAGGCTTTGATTATGATTTCAATGGAATAAATATTTTGTATAGTAATATTAAAGGAGGATGGGTAGGCCAAGGTAATATTTCTGAAGATCCATTATTTGTTAATCCTAGTCAAGGAATAGATGAAGGTAATGGTTTTGGTTGGGGGTGGTCTCCATTTGGAGATTATAGATTGCAAAGTATATCTCCATGTATTGATACTGGAATAGCATTCTTAGAATTAGATAATGAAATTATTATAAATATTGATCAATCAGAATTTGAAGGAGAAGCACCTGATATGGGCGCTATTGAATATTATGAATGGAATCTTGGAGATATAAATACTGATTCTACTATTGATGTTTTAGATATTGTATCTATTGTTGCATTTATTATTGGTAATCAAGAATATACTAATGAGCAATATAATTTAGCTGACTACAATCAAGATGGGGATGTTAATGTTTTAGATATTGTTCAGTTAGTAGATATAATTTTAAACTAAAACTACTCTACTTTTATATAAGGAAATTGCAGGTTTGAAGAATATCTTAAGGATAAAGTTAATAGCTAGAAAATTGATGAGCTAGATGAGCATCCTGAAAGTGACTGAGGTGGTTAATGGTAGTGAGCTACTAGCAAAATAGAAGTATTAATAGATATCTATCCTGTAAAGAATTAGATATAAAACTCTACACCTTCATTATAAATATAAAATTAAAAACGAATCTTTTCTTATGATTTCCCATTAACTAAATTTATAAATGAAAATATTTTTAAATATTTTAATCTTAATTAGTTTTTCATTTTCTGAAATTGAATTATACTCCAATCAAGATTCATATCTTGTGGGTGAGCATATTGAGGTTTATTTTTCTGGTCTTAACAGCTATGGTAGTGATTGGATTGGTATTTTTGAATCTAATGCCCCTAATGAAGAGATCCTCTATTGGAAATATACAGATGGAACACAGCAAAATAATTACAATTTTATAGATTCAGGATATGTAAGTTTTTCTCCTTTAACATTGCCAACGGGCAATTATGAATTACGATTATTTTACAATAATAATTATGAATTAATAGACTCTGTTTCTTTTTCTATTATAGATAGTTGTATAGAATTAAATAATCCTGATTTTAATGATGTTTTTAAAGTGATGACATTCAATACTTGGAACAGTGCACAATATGGCTTTGGAGGTTTGAGTCGAGTTTCAGAGATTATAGCTAGTTTAAATATTGATGTGATTGGATTTCAAGAGACTGATCCTAACTCAATCATTGAAATCAAAACATTGCTTTCTAACTATCAAGGATATGAACAGTTATATTCAACCCCTAGCGAATCAAATATATCAATTATATCTAGATTCCCAATTATTAATACATATGATTATAATTTGTATGGAATTGGAGTAGATATAATAGCTTCTAATTCTGATACAATTAAATTTGTCTCTTCTCATTTAACTGCCTATCCTTATGGGCCTTACGATTTATACGAAGGCATCTCCATTGAGGAGGTGATTAATAATGAATTATCAACAAGGTATCTAGAGAATCTAGGTATTTATAATCAAATAATTAATAACCCATTAAATAATCCAAACTTACCTGTCATTTATGTTGGCGATCATAATACTCCTTCATCATTAGATTGGCAAAATGATAATATAAATCAGAATTTTGGATTTGAAGTAAATTGGCCAGTTTCTGAATTTCTTTTAAATAATGATTTTCATGATTCATATAGAGAAGTATATCCAAGTGTAAATGATAATATAGGATTAACATGGTCTCCTGGATATCCTAAAAATATTTTTGATAGTTGGGATATTCATGATCGAATAGATATGATATACTTCAAACATGGTGATTTCAAAAACTTATATCCCTTGGCCTCATATGTTTATGATTGTGATCCCTGGCCCTCTGATCATAGAGCCGTAATTACAGAATTTTCAATTTGCAAGAATGGTCCTATGGGGGATATTAATGTAGATGAAATAATTAACATTCTTGATGTTATTATGTTAGTAAGTGAAATTCTTGAATCCTCAAACAAATATTGTATTTATGTAAATGGTGATTTTGACTATAATCAAGACTTAGATATTTTGGATATAATCCAATTAGTTTCTTTCATTCTAAATAACTAATCTAATTAAGACAAAAATTTTAAAGCCTCTTTTATAGTGATTTTATAATTTTTAAATTAAAGTATCAATTTTTTTTAAATAAAGGTCTAAAATGATTTTTCAAAAACTTTATTACACCTCAATTATAATTGTAGCTTCATTTATTTTTTCAGAAAATCCATTAGATAATTATCTAATAGGGAATAACAATTTAACAGTTATAGGAAATTTTCAAGATGGAATTGATAAAGCTCGTGATCTAGATTTTCATCCTACTATTGATAATCAACTATGGATTTTGAATCAAGGTGAAGACCCATATCCTAATAATAGTGAAAATATTACAAATGTTTGTGTCCCTGAAAATTTAGAATTGGTTTTTACAATTTATGACTCATATAGTGATGGCATTTGCTGTGAGAGTGGCGAGGGCTCATACTTAGTATCTGCATGTGATAATATTTATGCATCAGGAGGAGATTTTGAAAGCAGTGAGTCTACCACTTTTACAATTGATGATAATTGTGATAATTCTTGCGCTGCTGGTCAAGTTGAATTAATTATTAATATAAATACAGATGATTGGGCAAAGGAAACATCATGGATATTAGCAGAAAGTAATTCTGAAATAGTTCATGCCAGGCGCTTAGAGCCTGGAGGAAGTACAGTGATATTTCATGATGCAGGATTAAGTAATCAATCTTCTGAGTACAGAAAAGATTCATATTCTAGACACTTTATGCATACAGCTAGTGCTCTAGTATTTGATAATGAAGGATTTTTTGCAAATACTCTTGAATGTCAAGATGCTAATAATAATATTAATGGTTTTTTTTCAGGTCCAACTTTATGGGATTCAGATCTTTCAATTTACACTGAAATGAATCAAGAAGGCCCCTTGCTTGGTAGTCACTTAGATATGATACATCAAAGTCCCTATTCTATGGGAATAGAATATGCTGGAATTGGAAATGTTTATTGGGTTTTTGATGGGTATCATGCTTCTATTGTTAGATATGATTTTGCAACTCCTCATGAAATTGGCGGTCATGACCATTCAGATGGGATGGTGTGGAGATATGACGAGGTTGATATTACTAGAGAAAATGGCATCTCAAGTCATATGATTTTAGATGATGAATTAGAGTTTTTATATATAGCAGACACTGGTAATCAAAGAATTTTGAAATTTAATGTTAATTCTGGTAACTATAGTTATGATTTGACACCATATGGAGAATCTTTAGCCGAATATTTTATGATGGAAAATGCTGATTGGGAAATATTCATTGATCAGGGTTTAGATAAACCTTCAGGAATTGATATGTATGATGATCGTTTAGTTGTAAGTGATTATGCAACTGGTGATATTATTTTTTATGATATTTCAATGAGTCCGCCAAATGAAATAGGCCGAATACATACTGAAAATCAAAATAATATTATGGGAATTAAAATTGACTCTAATCAAAAAATATGGTATGTAAATCATGAGGAAAATAATGTTATACGTATCGATTATAGCTTAATTAATGGAGATATTAATAGCGATGGAAACGTCAATGTTAATGATATTGTTATGCTGGTAAATTATATTCTAAATGAACAAATCTCAGATAATCTAAATTTTGATTTAAATAATGATAGTGATGTAAATGTCCTGGATGTTGTTATGCTTGTAGAGCTAATTCTAAACTAATTCTATCCTCTTTAGAATTAAAAAAAATTACACAGACTTTTTTGTTCTGTAGATTACTTTTATGAATTTTTTAATTTTATTATCACTTTTATTAAATACTATTTATGCTATAAATCTAAATTTTAATCTTTGTTATTAGAAATCAAGTAAGCCTATTTGAAAAAGACTTACTTGATTTCTATGATTTAAACTGCTACCTTTTCTGGAGACCAGCTCCAAACTAATTCACCAACCATTCTTTCTGGTGGGCCTGCAAACCATTCTTTCATACCACCCATTAACTCACTTTGTAGCTCTGCAGCATTTTCTGCTTCTTCCATAGTATTCCAACATGAGAAAGCAAATGCTTCGGTATCACTCACTTGAATACAATTTACATTTACCATTCCTTTGAATTCTGTAAATCTGTCTTCGACTGTATCCAAATAATCAACAATATTATTCATTGTTCCAGGCTTAACACTTAACTTCGTGACTCTATAAAACATATATTCTCCTTTATTTAATTTTTAAATTAAATACATTTCAATTATTAGTTAAAATTAATTTTAAAATATTATCTAATTAATTTACTTTTTTATGCACACTTTAATATTAAAAATAAATTTTAAAATAAATTGTGATTGATACATTTAGATACAAGTATTGATTGAAAAATAACTTTTTTTTATTTTATTTTTTTTTATGAGAACTGTTTTAATAATAACTATTGGATTATCGTTTGCTCAAATTGATTTGAGTTTAGATTGGTCAATTAATCAAAATTTTGAATTAAATGATGAACTAGATTTATTAATTGATAATCAAATTTCAAATTTAGATAATATGCAAGGAATTCTAATTATTCACAATGGAGCAGTAGTCAAAGAAGGTTATTTTAATGGTGGACAAGCAGATGATACCTTTAATATATGGTCAGTTACTAAAAGTTTTATATCATCTTTAATTGGTATATCTATTGATTTAAACTTTATAGAAAATATTGATTCATCAATTAATGAATATTTTAGCAATCAAGATATAGTCGATGAAATAACTGTTGAAAATTTGTTAATGATGAACTCTGGATTTCAAGATTCATTCTATTGGCCTTTTTGGTATATGCAAAGCTCAGAAAATCTATTAGCCATGCCTTTAGTATATTCAAATCAGTTTTACTACAATAATAGTGCATGTCATATAAATAGTCATTTAATTTATAATGCTACTGGATATACTCCGATAGAGTTTGCAAATATATTCTTATTTCCTCATTTAGGTATTGAAAATCCTTTTTGGCACTACGGCTATAACAACATAAGTGATGGATCATCTGGGTTACATCTTACCCTTAGGCAAATGGCAAAATTAGGACAACTTTATCTTCAAAGTGGCGTATCGGGGACTAACCAAGTTATATCTACCAACTGGGTAGAAGAATCGACTTCTATACAAATAGATACTGAAAATTTTAACTTTGGACTTCCTTTCGATAATTATGGATATTTATGGTGGAAACCAGAAAATGAAAACATTTACATTGCTTACGGTTTTGGTGGGCAATTTCTAATCGTTGATAAGCAAAATAATTTAGTAGTTGCTACAAGCTCAAATGATTGGGGGCCAGGCTCCATTGAGAACCATGAATTCAATTTAATTAATACTATATTATTTCAGATAATTCCTTTATTTAATAATCTAGATAATAATTTAGTTGGAGATTTAAATAATGATCTACAAATAAATATTCTTGATGTTGTTGAATTAGTTAGTTTAGTGCTAGATGGAAATTTTTCTAATGATGCAGATATTAATAATGATAATTATACAGATGTTATAGATATTGTCCAGTTAGTAAATATAATTTTAAATAATTTTCTAGATTAAAAATAAAACTCTTTAGCTTAACAACTAATTTTATATAAGATGTCTTTTATATTTATACACAGATTTTTGTTTTGTAAATTCTTAAATGATTTTTAGAAATATACATTTTTTTATTATATCAGTATCGCTTTCTTTTCTTTACTCAAATTCTAAAGTTACTTATGGTGCCATAGAACACTTGTTATTCAATTCAAATATTATTGGTGAAAGAAAAATTGAAATATATAGACCTATTAATTCACATATCGACAGTCAAACTATTTTTATATTTATGCAAGATGGACAAATGTTATTTGATAAGTCTATAACATGGAATAACCAGGATTGGAATATTGATGAGATTTTTAGTAATAGAAATAATAAAAATAATAACATAGTAATAATAGCTGTCTATAGTGCAAATAAATCTGGAACTGGTTTTTTTGATAATACAAACAGGTATGGTGAATATTTTCCCAAACAATCACTAAAATATTTCAATAAGAATATAAAAACATTCATATATAAAAAATTCATTGATTCTGAAAAATATGATTATTTAAAATTCTTGATTAATGAATTACTTCCATTCGTTGAGACAAAATATAATCTAAAACTTAATAAAAATAATACGGGGATTATGGGATCTAGTATGGGTGGATTATTTGCATTAAATGCTATCATGGAATATCCTGAAAGATTCGGATTTGCTGGTTGTTTCTCAGTGCATTGGATTGGCATAAAACCAATTGATTATTTATTATTATCTTTCAGAAAAAAAGTAACAAAAGACAAAGACTTAGTTGAAGGTCTAATAAAATATATTGATATGAATGTTGATAACTTAAATAGCCATAAATTATATTTTGACTTCGGAACTGATGGGCTAGATCAATACTATAGTTCTCCTCAAAAAGATATCGACAAAATTTTAACAGCTAATGAGATAAATTTTAATTCCTTGAAATTTGAGGGACATTCTCATGAAGAAAAATATTGGGCTCTTAGGTTTGAAAATGCCCTTTCTTTTTTAATTAATGAATGATTTATATATTTTGTAAATTTATCATATGAAAAAAATTACATTTCTAATTCAGGTCATTTTCATAGGTTGCTTTTCGACACCTACAGAGCAAGAGCTGTTAAATAAATCTAACCCAAATGGGATTTATGGTGAAAAAATTACTCTCTCTGAAAAACAAAAAATCAATGCACTTATCTTAAACGAAGAAAAGTACCTTGATGAGAATGTTTTTATTTCAGGCAAAATAATAGAAGTTTGTCCTATGAGAGGTTGCTGGGTTAAAATTAATGATAAAAGTTCTAATTATAATTTGAGAATAAAAGTAACAGATGGTGATATTGTATTTCCTCTATCTGCGAAAGGCAAACAAGCTGATATTCAAGGCGTATTTACCAAATTAGAATTCTCTGAAGATCAAGCGCGAAAATGGAAAATGCACTTAGCTGAAGAAAAGGGTATAAAATTAAATCTTGATGAAATTGTCCTTGACCCATCAGATCTATTTGAATTTAGAGTTAATGCCCATGGAACAAAAATTTATTAATTTTAGTAAAATGATAAATTTAAAAAACTATCAGTCTTTAAAGTCAAAATGGGCATGATTGCTCCTATTGGAGGACTCTCATTCATAATTGGATGGATTTTACTGATATATAAATTATATTTTAATAATGCTATCTAGGTTAATGTTACTAAAAAATAGTCGCTGTTGCGGAGAGGGATGTCTCATGTGCCCTTATGAACCAAAACATGTTAAAAACTCAAAAACTATTAAGAAAGAAATTGTTGAAATCTGCACAAAAGAAGAGCTTGACATTATAAATAAATTGAAAACTTCTATAAAAAGTAAGGAAATATATTATGAATAAAATATTATCTAAAACTCTAATTATATTAATGCTATCATTTTTGATTTTAAGCTGCAATACAAATTCAGATAATATCAAACTACCAAATGATATTAGATGGGTTGTAAAGTCACCTGAATATGATATTCTTTGTGAGCAAATATATAATACCGCTTGGGGAAAATTATCAAGAGTCTTAAAAAATTCAGATTCAAACTCTTGTATTGTAATGGATTTAGATGAGACTGTTCTAGATAATTCAAAATATCAAATTGATTTAACAAAAAAAGGTGAATCCTACAATCCAGAAAGCTGGTCTAAATGGGTAAACCAAAAAGAAGCTGAGCTCGTTCCAGGTGCAAAGGATTTTATAGATAATGTTAAAAAAACTAATGTGAGGATTGTATTCCTTAGTAATAGAATGGATAAAAATAAGATACCAACTATTGAAAATATGGAGCAATTAAGTATAGTTGATAGTGATGATATATTTTTATTAAGACTGAATAAAGAAGATAAAAAAGATGTTCGAAGAAGTGAAATTATTAATGGTGATGGGAGATTTAGTGAAGTTGGACCTTTAAAAGTTCTCGCCTATTTTGGAGATGCTAAACATGACTTCCCTAATGATGATAATTTTACTTTTGGTCAGAATATGTTTATGTTCCCAAATCCAATGTATGGAAAGTGGTAGGATTATGTATAATTCAAACTACTAGCATCAAATATCCTATTCCTCTATTAAAATGAATAAACTAATTGCATCCTTAATAGTTTTTAGCCTCATATATCCTCTATGTCCTGGTGATGTAAATGAAGACTACACTATAAATATTCAAGATGTAATCATCATAGTAAATGAAATTATTGATGATGTAGAGTCGAATTATTTATCCGATGTAAATGATGATGGTGATGTTGATATACTTGATATCATCACAATTATAAATATTATACTTTATAATGATGAGTATCTATGCTTAGACCCAATTAACATCACATATAATATACATAATAGCCTACCACTAGAATGGATAGCTGAATTTTACATTATCATAGAAAACCTTTCTGATTTAATTCCAGCATATCAAAATTATTATGATGAATTGACTGTTTATGCATGGAATAGTAATGTAGAAGATCCATACCCGGGAATACAAGGTGGAACCTATATTGGTGGTGCAGATGAAGGGTTTAATATGGTTCTTGAAATAAATCAAATGGAGTTTGAATGGGACCACATGCATCGCTATTCAGTTATTGCCCATGAATATTTCCATGTTTATCAGTTAAGTATAAACGAGGCGATGAATCAGCCTAATGGTGGATACAACCCAAATACCTTTAGCATTAAATGGTTAATTGAAGGCGCAGCAACAACTTTTGAATCAATGTATATTCAAAACTATTATAACTATAATTATTTTTTAAATGATCTTATTTACACCGAAATAGATGAAAGTGTCTATTCTAATCCAAATATTTTTGAAGACTATTCTAGTAACAGCCTTGATATTAATTATACCTCATCTACATTTATGGTTCTTGTACTAGCTAAAGAACTCATGAATTTAGGCCACTCAGAAGAAGATGCATTTAAAATGATTTTTGAAGAATTTATGCTAACAGGTGCTAAAAATTCTGATTGGCAAAATTACTTTATTGCTACATTTGGTTTTTCAGTTAATGAATTTTATGATTCTATTCAAACATATCCACTGAATCTTGAAAATGTAATCCCTAGTTCATCAATATCCTTACAGCAAATTTTTAATTAATCCATTATAACAAGGTGAAGCATGGGAAGGGAATCAAGGGGGTGGTATAGTCCATCGATCCCCTCATTCAGAGGATAGTAAGCAGAGATTATATATGACAATAGATTTTGTAGATTTATATTTAAGAATTTTTCAAAACCGTTCTAACATAGATATATAGCATTAAATTTGCTTCATGAATTATAAAGCCTCTTTTTTTGAGGCTTTTTTATTTATAGATTTACTTATGAAAAAATATCTTATTATAATTTTATTTTTTAACATTCTGTGCTCTGATATCCATAGAGCAAATAGTTCTAATCGAATACGATATGATTTTACAAATTATGATAATAATACTTTAGAAATAAATAATTTCAGAGATGAAGATGAATTGTTAGATTTTATTGAATCTATATTTGAATCTAACCTAATACCTGGACTATCAATTTCAGTAGTTAAAAATAATAATATAGTTTGGGAAAAACAGTTCGGCTATGCAAATATAGATGCAAATATTCCAGTAGATGAAAATACGATGTTCATTCTATCATCAATTTCAAAAACTATAACAGCAACTGCATTAATGATGCTGCATGAACAAAACTTATTTGTGCTTGATGATGATATAGATAATTTTTTGCCTTTTAATGTAAATCATCCAGACTATCCATTAACTCCAATTACTTTTAAAATGCTTTTATCACACACTTCAGGGATAAAAGATAATTGGAGTATCATGCCCTACTATGATGGTGATTCTCAAATAGAACTAAACAACTATCTTAGTCAGTATTTAATTCCTGGAGGTGAATTATATGATGATAACTCAAACTTCACTAACTCAATACCAGGTACAAATTATAATTATAGTAATATTGGAGCAGCATTAATTGGACTATTAGTTGAGGAAATTTCAAATCAACCATTCAATCAATTTTGTAATGACAATATTTTTGCTCCATTAGGAATGGATAACGCGTTTTGGTTTTTATCTGAAATTGAGAACTTAGATCAAGTAGCACTTCCATACCAAGTAACAGCTGGGAATGGTGATACATGCTATGAAATAGGTTGTGGAGTCTACGATAACTCTAATCCTTGTTTCTGTGATATGGCTTGTGTTGAATACGGAGATTGCTGTGAAGACTATGATGAAGTTTGCGGGGAAGATGGAACTGGAAGTGCTCCATCAAATTTAGTTCCATATGAAAATTATGGTTATGCTGACTATCCTTCAGGTCAATTAAGGACAACAGCAAATAATTTAGCTAATTTTATGCGTCTGTTTATTAATGATGGATATCATGAAGGGGTCAGAATTTTAAATTCAGAGACAATTGAACTAATGAAAACTATACATTTCCCTCAAGTAAGCTCTTCTCAAGGTTTGATATGGTATTATAAGAACAATAATCAATTATTTGGACATAATGGGGGCGACCTCGGCAGCTTAACTGAAATGTTTCTATCATTTACAAATAATTTAGGTGTAGTTATTTTGAGTAATTCAAGCAACTATAGCGCAATAATTCAAATTGAGGATGCTATTTTTAACTTTGCTGAGGAAAATGAATTCTCAATCACTGGAGATATTAATTCAGACAACCTTATTAATATCCAAGATATAGTTTTAACGATAAATCTAGTTTTAAATAATGAATATTCATACTTAGCAGATTTAAATGCTGACAATGGTGTAGATATTCTTGATATAGTTCAGCTAGTAAATATTATTTTAAACTAATAACAACTAGTTCTAAAAAAATCATAATTACATGTAACAAAAATAAAAATTATGATTACTGTAAATCATTGTAACATAAATTTTATGAATATTTTTAATTTTATAAATTAGAGCCTTATGAAATTACATGATGAACATAAAAGATTTAATTGGCATGTTGGTAAAACTCAAAAATTCAAATGTACTAGGTCAGAATTATGGGACATTATATCTATGCCTTCAAACTTGGAACTTTTCCATCCTTTTTGTGCAAAAAATCCAATAACAAATTGGCCCGGTATTGACTCTGCAGATACAATTCTTTACCATAATGGTCTTAAGCTTGAAAGAAATTTTATAAATTGGGAAGAAAATATAGGCTATGATTTACTTATTGGCATCAAAGATAAAGAGCAATCATTTGTTTCATGGAGAATTAAAGAAAAAGATAATGTATTAGAACTAACAATAGCAGTTTACCCCTATTTAAACAATTGCGGCTCTAAATTAACTAACTTTTTACCTTTTTTCATTATTGTCAAGCCTAGCCTATCTAATTATCTGGACTCTGTATTGAAAGGATTAGAGTTTTATACTAGAACAAATAAAAAGGTAAAAAAGAATCAATTTGGTACTCATAATTTTTTTTCAAACTAAAAATAAATGAATAAAAAGCATTTTCAAAAAATAGTTAAAGGCTACACAAGTGCCCCCATAAATAATCTATATAAACCAACAATGAAATTAGAGCTTGGTAAATGTGAAATTCAAATTGAAATATTAAAAAAATTTCATCATTCGGCAAATAGTTTACATGGATCCGTTTACTTTAAAATGCTAGATGATGCAGCTTGGGGAGCTGCAAATAGTTACATTGAAGATGTTTTTTTATTTACATATAGTTTTAACATTTTTCTAACTAAGCCCGTATCAAAAGGAACAATAAAATCTATTGGGAATGTCATAACTAAATCTGATAAAAAAATTGAGGCACAAGCAAGATTAT
Source organism: bacterium TMED161 (assembly GCA_002171125.1). GTDB lineage: Bacteria > Fidelibacterota > Marinisomatia > SCGC-AAA003-L08 > D37C17 > TMED161. The sequence goes on from NHHK01000025.1 coordinate 22,858, forward strand.
ATGATTATTCAGGTGATGAGATAGGTCATGGGTCTGGTGTTTTTATGAAAAGCAAAAATTTATTAAAAGATGCAATAGGATTTAATGAAACAAGAAAACAGTAAGGAATAATATGGACTTTATTTTACCACTAAGCATAATGGCTTTTTTAAAAATATTTTTAACCTATAGATTATTGTTTATGGCATATGGCCATTTAAAAAATAAAGATCTAAAGCTAAGTCAATTTCGTTTATATGAAGGAGATTTTCCAGATAAATTATGGTCAGCAAGGTATCAATTTCAAAACATGTTTGAGGTACCAATACTATTTTACTTATTATGTGTACTTCATATTATTTTCGATAATTATACTCAAACAGATATCATTCTTGCGTGGGGATTTGTATTTTTTAGAGTACTTCATTTTTTCACTAGACTTAAAAATCAAAGAGATTTAAATATAAGAACTAGAACATATACCTTTATACTAAGTCTCATTTGTTTATCAGCAGGATGGGTGAATCTTATTTTAAATTCTTATTTTTAAAAAATATTTCAATATATTTTTTTAGAGGCTATTTACAGTGATTAGATTATTTCGTAGATTACTGAACATGAAAAATTTCAGTGTAATAATTATTTTTATCAATTTACTTTTTTCAGATGGCCCCTTTACAGTAGAAACAATTACAGAACAAGATGGCCTTAGAAATGGTCCTGAATATTCAGGTGGAATAGCTTACTACCCTATAGATGCTGATGGGCCCTTACCTATAATTGTTATGGTGCCAGGCTTTGTTAGTCCAATTTCATCAATTGAAGATTGGGGGCCATACTTGGCTTCTCATGGAGTAGTAACCATGTTTGTCAATGTAAACAATATTTTTGATGATCCATATGAGAGAGCTGATGCTTTATTAGATGGACTAATATCATTAAAGCTTGAGAATGATAGAATAAATTCACCATTATTCAATATGCTAAATATTAATGATGTTGCTGTTGGTGGTTGGTCTATGGGTGGTGGCGGAGCTCAATTAGCAGCGCAGCAAGATACATCCATTAAAACTGTGGTAGCTTTATCTGCCTGGCTTCAAAATTCAAATGATTCATACAATAACAATACTCCTATTATTTTTTTTAGTGGTCAATTTGATAATGTTGCTTCAAATAACTTTCATACAAACGTATTCTACAACAATACTCCAAATGATATTGATAAATTATTATTTGAAATAACATGGGGAAATCATAATACGGTTTGCAGTCCATACAATAATGAAGAGATGGGTTTAAAAACTTTATATATGATAGAAAAATATATTCTAAATGATGCAACGAACTGTGAATTATTAATTGAAAGTCCAGCTGATGCTTCAGATTTTTCAACAAATATTGAATGTATTCCCGATCTACCTGGTGATTTAAATCAAGATTTTTTATTTAATATTCAGGATATAGTTTTATTAGTAGATATAATTTTAAACAATGAATTCTCTGAGGCTGGTGATTTGGATTATAATGGCGTTGTAAATATTTTGGATGTAATTCAATTAATAAGTATAATTCTAGATTAAATTAAAACTATAAGCCAAACTCAGGCTCAACTCACACAATCTTTACAGCGCCCTATCAATAAATGTTCTGCGCTTTTAATTGTATAGTTTGGAATATCTGGTATCTGGATTGTCACTGGAAGACAGGATGAAGTACCACAATCTTCACATAAAAAATGTGGGTGTATCTCAGGCTCATTGTTAAAGTCAGTATTACTAGCTCCCTTTGCATATCTTTTAAGCCCATCTTGATCAACAAATGAATGTAATATTCTAGAATCCTCAAGTCGATCCAAAATTCGATAAACAGTAGTTTTATCCATTTTTTTATTGAATTTATCTATTAGTTCAATAACTGAAATAGCTTCATTGCTTTTATTGAACTCTTTAAGTAATAATTTTACTGTTTTTGTTTTCCTAATAATGCTCATTTTTCCTACTGCAATTAAGTTGCATTAAACAATTTCTTATATGTAATTTAATACCCGGTAATTACCGTACAATAAATTATTAGAAATTTAAATTTTATGCTAAATATTTCGTTACAAAAATCTGATACAATTGGCGCCCTATCTAGTGGACTTTGCATGATTCATTGCATGGCTACTCCATTCTTTTTCTTTGCCGCAACTTGTTCTGCTACCTGCTGTACGGCTGCACCTCTATGGTGGCAGTGGATGGACTACTTTTTTTTATTAGTTTCTTTTGCAGCTGTAAAATTTTCAACGAATTCAATAAATAATAAATTAATTAATTATGGCTTATGGACAAGCTGGATAGGGTTACTTTTTCTTGTATTAAATGTAAAGTTTTTATGGTTCAACATTCCAGAGAACACAAAATTTATTCCTGCTTTTTCACTTATAGGGTTTCATCTCTATAACATTTGGTATTGCAAATGTGAATCTAAGGAATGTTGTTAACTTATATGAATGCTTTATGAAGAAGATTTTAATAACATATAATATTTTATTTCTACTACTTGGAAATACTTTATTTTCAAGCATTCATCTTTTACATCATCATGGTCATTGTCATGATAATAAAAATGTTGAATGCCAAGAATGTATAGTTATTGACAGCTCTAATACTTTTATTTTACTAGATAATGAATTAAAATTTATAACCAAAATAACCTACGAACTTTTTGAAAACGCTCTTAATTCTATATTACATTTAAGAAGTAAGGTTTTTTTATCAAGAGCCCCCCCTACTACCTCTACAATCAATGATTTTCATTGATTTGATTTTTAGAATAACATATAGTTTTATTATTATTTATCTAAATTGTTTAGATAAATATTTCAATTAGGGGATTTGAAATGCAATTATTATTAAGATTTTTATTTTTATTTACAATTGGCTTCATGTATGCAGATTGTGAACAGTATACTAATGAAGTAGATTGTGGTATGCATTCAGAGTGTGAATGGCATGCTGATGAAATGGCGTGTGAAGATGCAGGAAGTGATGACCATGATGATCATGAAGCAGCTGGTAATGTTATTGAGGTAACTGGTTTATCTGAAGGAGCTACAACTTTTACTTTATCAATTATGCATGATGGACATGCAGATTATACTTCAATGCCTATCTATATAGATGTTCATGGTGACGAAGAAGGTGATGATGGTCACGATGGTGAGCACAGTGATGATGGACCTCCAGAATGTTTCTTAGATTGTCCAAATATTCAAACCTTAGCTGATTGGAATTCAGGAATCATAAACTTAACAACAGATGAAGTTTGTACAATTTATACAAGTTGGGAAAATGATACTTGTACTTCTGATTGTGACGCTGATAATACAGCTTTTATCAATGAAGTGATTTCTACATGTACTGAGTGTCTAAGTGCTGGAAATTGCGATGAGATGGTGGATGAAGAAGAACACTGCGAAGACTTCTTAACTGAAGCTGATTGTGGTATGCACTCAGAGTGTGAATGGCATGCTGATGAAATGGCGTGTGAAGATGCAGGAAGTGATGATCACGATGGCCATGAGCATGGAGATTGTGGAGATTTTGATCACCTAAATATTGACGGAATATCTCTTGAGCATGATGGTATGGTTGTATATAGTCAGTTCCAAGGCTATATTACTGGCTCTCTAGAGTTGCATGTAAATCAAAGTATGGATCTTACAGTACACTTCTTAGATACAAATGGAAATGAAATTGAGTATACTGAAGAAAATCCAGCAGCTTGCTTCCCATTAGGATTCGAAATTTCTGATCCTAGTATTGTATCAATTACAATAGAAGAAAATCATGATGACCACGATGATGACGACCATGATGACCATGATCATGAAGAAGATTGTGTAAATGGTGATGCTAATATGGATGGCTCAGTAAATGTCTCTGATATTGTATTGTTAGTTGGATTTATTGTTGGAAATAATCCTTTAGATTCAGACCATGACTGTGCTGAGTATATTCAAGATGGTAATATTGATATCCTAGATATCGTTGCACTCGTTGCAGTTATCCTTGGTGAAAGAGGAGAAGAAGCTACTTCTGCTGAATTTACTCAAAGAGATAATGTTTTTGCAATGAATGCTAATGGTATTGTTGGAGCCGTTCAAATAACTCTTTCACATGGCAATAATTTTGAGATTGAGTTAACAGGTAACGCACTAGTAGCTGAATATCATACAGATAAAAATAGAACTACACTAATTGTTGTAAATCCTGTAAATGATATATTCACAACAAATAATGACTATGTAATAGAAGAAATTATTGCGGCTACTACTGAGGGCTATATAGCTACTAGCTGGGCTAAACCAGGAGCAATTGAACTCAGCAATGCATATCCTAATCCATTTAATCCATCTACATCATTTGATCTAAATGTAAGTAGCCCAGGATTTGTTTCATTAAATGTCTATAACTTAAATGGACAGTTAGTGGATGTTATCTTTGAGGGTAATATGGATGCTGGAATATATAATATGACTTGGAATGGAGCAGAACTTTCAAGTGGCATGTATATTCTTCAAGCAGTAAGTGCTGAAAAGGTATCAACGCAGAAGTTAACACTGCTGAAATAAAATAAATCTTCTAAGGGGGTATTTTAAATTAATACCCCCTTAAAAGAACCTTAACCTTATAAATCTATTTAATAGTAATGTCATTTATGAATTTCAGTGTTCAATTTTTTAAAATTTTTATCTATTTAATTACTCCTTTCGGATTATTATTTTCATCATATAATATTACAGGATATATTTTTGATGCGGATACAAATAAGCCAATTCAGAATGCACAAATTATTGTAGAAAATCAAAATATTGGCTCAACTACTGATATTGAAGGTTACTTTAATTTAATTCTACAAGAATCTAATGAAAATGATCAAACACTATCACTAAATCTAATAGTTAAAGTTATTGGATATGATGATAAGGAGATACCCCTCAACTCAATAAATACGAGAATTGATTTAGGGAAAATTTTTTTAAAGACTAAATCTATCGAGCTTACCTCCGTTCATATACACTCTGATATTAATGAAACAAACCAAATTTCAGATATTCAAATCTCAGGATTAGAATTAGGAGAAAATTTAAAAGGTAATATTGCTACAACATTATCAAATCAACCAAACATAGGGATTAACTCATTTGGAATTGTCACTTCAAAACCATCACTAAGAGGCTTCTCTGGTGATAGATTTTTACTAACAAAAGATGGAGATGAAACTGGAGACCTATCTCAATCATCTATTGATCATGTAATTGCACTTGATATGACTGAGATAAATGAAATAGAAATTATTAGAGGTCCGAGATCACTTGTTTATGGCTCAAATGCTATTGGTGGGGTTGTCAATACAAGCTTGCTAGGTGACCCTAAAGTAAGATTTAATAAATTTAGAAAACATTTTCTAATTGGAAGTGACTCCTACAATAGCGGCTTATACGGTAATGTGATGTTATACATTCCATACAAAAATTCACAATTAAACTTATTCTTAAGTCAAAGAGAAACAGGAAATCAACAGAGTCCCGAAGGTAATTTAGAAAACACACAATCATTAACAGAAATATATAAGCTAGGATTTACTCAATATTCTAAAAGAGGATATTTAAATTTAGAGCTCGAAAACTATAATATGTCATATGGTATCCCTCCCTACCCAAATGCTCATGAAGATGGTATAGATATTTTACTTCTTAAAAACTCTTATAAAATGAATTACCATAGAGATATAAATCTTAAAAACTTCAGTCAATTAAATTTTAAATATAATTTTATTGATTATGTGCATATTGAAATGGTTAATGATAGTGAAAATACTGATGACATTAATCAATACCTTGATGATGGGAACTTTCATGTATCATTAGCTAAAATAACAAAAAATTATAAACTAGAATTAAGTGGGGAGAAAACTCTATATGGTTTAGAGCTAACTGAAAGAGAATTTAATCCAGCTGGATTCTATTTAACGCCAATTACACATGAAAAACGCTCTTCATTTTATGGTTTCCATGAATTTACATTTAAAAAATTAGGTATTGACCTGCAAAGCTCTTTTAGATTGGGGCAATTACTTGTAAATCCAGGACAATATGATATTGATTCTCAAGCAGCAAATTTAATCTTAAAGGATAGTGAAGGAAATCCCATACAAGATGAAGATGGAAACAAAATTAGCCTAGTTGAAGATAAAGAGTTTTATAATCTCTCTTTATCTTTTGGGATAAAAAAAGTAGTTGATAATATAGAATTTAATAGCTGGTTTATGCATACTATGAGACCACCTAGAGTGGAAGAACTTTTTTCTGATGGTCCGCATTTAGCTTCTTATGCATTTGAAATAGGTAATCCAAATTTAGAATCTGAGAGAATTTATGGTTTAGAAAACTCAATAAGATATAGATCTGATCGACAGAGCATGTCTGTAGTAACATTTTACAATTATAGTCCATACTATTTTGAGATGACAAAAGATGGTCTTTGTGAAATCCCAGATGATTGGCAACCATGGACAACACATCCATGTTATGGAGCTGATTATATTGATTGGGGTAGCGGTGCAATGGGATGGCTTCACAAATATAGTTCTAAAGGGAGTGAGGTTATAATAAAGGGATATGAGTTTGATTGGCAATATTATTTTGATAATATACATATCAAATATAGTCTTTCTTTTGTTCAGGGCGATAGTAAAACTACAGAAATGCCGTTATCTTATATATCCCCAATGAAACAAATTTTGACATTTGATTTATTAAGAAATAAACTTAATTATAAATTAAGATTATCAATTATAGATGCTCAAAATAGAACTGGAGAATTTGAAACATCTACTCCAAAATCTTTTCTAACAGATTTTGTGATTACTTATAGCTTTAAATCTCACAACTTAACACTTCAAATGAATAATATTTTTGATAAAGTGCATTATAATCATTTATCTAGAATTAAAGATCTAAAGCCTGAACCTGGTGCTAGCATACATTTTAATTATAAAGTTATTTTTTAAACAAATTTAACTCATTAATTATTCCATTTTTATTTCCATCATATAGAAAATAAAAATATACAAATAAATTCCAGTTAGCCTTAAGTTCAGAAGTGAAATATTCATATTCAAAAAATTTAAATTTAGATTTTGATAAAGCCGAAGAAAAAGTTAAAGATGCTTTGCTCAACATAGGCTTTGGAGTTCTTACTGAGATAAACATGCGTGATGCTTTTAAAACAAAGTTAAATCTTGACTATAGAAACTATAAAATTTTAGGTGCCTGCAATCCTAACCTAGCTCATGAAGCGCTATGTGATGAAGAGCTAATTGGAATCTTAATGCCATGTAATATTTTAGTCATTGATAATGGAGACAAAACAACAAAAGTAGTTTTCCCTAATGCCAAAAGTCTATTGGAAATTACAGAAAATGATAAAATTTTTGAACTTGCAGATAAAGTTGATGATTTATTAAATCAAGCTTTTGAAAGCATTTAATAAGGGAAAGTAAATCAATGAAAATACTTTTTAGTATAATACTGCTTTTTAATTTACTTCTATCAGATACAAATATTATTCAATCCATAGAAATTACGACATCAGATGGCAATATATTTATTGGCACTCTTATTGAGGAAGATGAAAACTCATACAGAATAGTTACTAATAGCGGAATAAATATTGATGTTCCGAAGTCAAGTGTCAAAGAAGTTAATTATATCGAACTTTCAAGTTATGAAGAAGGATTGTACCGACCAGATCCAAATAAGAGTATGTATTTATTTGCACCATCTGCATATCCAATAGGGGACGGTAATTCATATATTAGAGATTTTCAAGTTTTCTTCCCATCATACAATCGAGGCTTTAAAGAAAATATTTCAATACAAGCTGGCGCACTTACGTTCCCATTTATGCCTCTAAAATATGTACCAGTTATTGTATCAGCTAAATACTCTTTTCCTAAAAAAAATGAAATTCAATTTTCAACTGGCGCACTTTATATGACTGCACCTTTTAGTTTTGAATCAAGTTGGGCTACTGGAATTACATTTGTAAATGCTACTATAGGTGATTTGTTTAGTCATTATTCTATATGTCTAGGCTGGGGTTATTTTAGAGATGAACGAGATTTAGATTTAATGGAAAACCCAATTATTGTTTTTGCTGGCAATGAACGTTTATCTGATCGAACTGCATTGGTTTTTGAATTTTGGAAGTTTCCAGATGTAGAAATTCAGTATTCTCCATTATTTATTTCTACAAGATTTATTGGTAGAAAGTTTTCTGTTGATATTGGGGCTGGCAGTTCTTTAGAATGGTTACAAGAAGGCATACCCATTCCAATATTAAATTTCACATATCACCCTTAATAACACTGGTTAATAAATGAAAAAAAACATAACAATCATGATCTTCTTATTTACAATGCTGATGGCACAAGATTGTTGTGAAGCAGAAGCAATAGCTGAAAATGAATGCGCTGGAATTGGATGCTACATTCCACAATGTACCGAAGAATGTGAATGGGAATTAATGCAATGCTGGAGTTCAACAGGATATTGTTGGTGTGTAGATGAAAACGGCATTGAAATCGAAGGTACCAGCACCCCTTCCTGGCAGGGATATCCTAACTGTGAAAATCAAAATAATTGTATTGATGGAGAAGTTAACCTAGATAATCCATGTAATCCTATGGAGTGCTTTGATGGAGAATGGGTTGAGATAATTATTGATTGTGCTGAAGACTTCGGAATTCCTTGCGATGGTGGAATATATATCTCGCCTCCTGAAGACCAGTGTTGTTCGGATTGTATTTCATATGGTGATGTAAATATGGACTCAAGTGTTAATGTATTGGATGCTATAGATGTAGTCAGCTTAATTTTATTTGGTGAGTACAATGAGCTAGTCGATATGAATTTTGATGATTCATTAAATGTATTAGACCTAATTGAAATTATTGATACAATAATCAATTTGTAAAATTCTGTAACTTCTATGATTAATACTCATTTATTTTCTTAGATTATATAATGAACAAAATATTATTCATACTATGTGTAAATCTTTTTCTATTTTCAAGTCCTGATATTGAATGGTTCCAAGGCTATAATGGGTCTGCAGAAGAATCTCATGGCCACTATATTTTAACTTGTGAAGATGGTGGTTTTCTACAAATTGGTGAAAGCAACTTTCTTCCAAATTCTAAAATATATATAGTCAAAACTGATTCAGATGGAGATTTTCTATGGAGCAGGGAAATTAACATTGGTGGACATAATTTAGGTAATAGTGCAATTGAGCTTGATGATGGGTATCTTATTTCTGGAGCTTTAAATAGAAATAGTGCTCTAATTAAGTTAAATAAAGAAACAGGTGAAACAATATTTTCTGAAACATTTAATAATGGTGGTACTGACGCATTTGAGCATGCTGCTGTAACTCCTAATGGAATTGTCGCTGTTGGATATGTATATGCTCAAGATTCTAACAATACATTTTATACAGAAGGTCAAGGCTTTGTTATGTTTTTAGATAATGATGCAAACGAAATTAGTTCAATAAATCTTAATACATATATTTCTCAAGCATATAGAGTACAGTATTTAAACCAAGAGTTAATAATTTCAGGACTTTCTGAAGAAGCTTTTGATTTTAAAGTTATTAAAATGTCATTAGATGGCGAAATACTTTGGCATCAATCATATGGAGGCAATGACTATGATCATTGCTTTGGTATGGATATTAATACAAATGGTGATATTTTCCTTGCAGGTCACACATTATCAGGGACTGCTAACTGGGACACTTATACAATGAAGCTAGACAATAATGGAATTCTAGTGTGGCAACAAAAAATCGGAAACCCTAGAGGCTTTAATCCTCAATTCATTCATGATGAGGCTTGGGGAATAAAAGCGACAAATGATGGTGGCTGTGTTACTATTGCAGGAACTGGAGATGAATATAATTACTCTGAATGTAATGGAAATGACTGCTCTGACACATGGAACGCATATTTAATAAAATTTAATAATGATGGTTTAGTTGAATGGGATGAAACATATTCCTCTTTAGATCTCTTTAACTATGCATATGATTGGGCTGGGGAAGATATTGATTTAACAAGTGATGGTGGAGCTATAATAGCAATAGATAATGGTGAGTTTGGATTTTTAAAACTAAGCAATGTTCAAAATAATATTTTGGGTGATATAAATAGTGATAATTCTATTAATATACTTGATGTTGTGCTTTTAGTAAATATTATACTTGGTATTGATCAAGGTATTGGAGCAGATATTAATCAGGATGGAGATATTAATATTATTGATGTAGTCCAATTAATCAATATCATTCTTGAATAAACCCTCTAGTCATAATCTAAATGCAAATAGCAGAAACTAATAGCTACTGTCATTATGTTTCAAAACTCAAAGCAAATGACCCGCATAGGATTTACCATGATAATTTTTATGGCAAAGAAGTTCATGATGATAATGAATTATTTGGAAGATTAATTCTCGAAATAAATCAAGCTGGTTTATCCTGGACAACAATACTTCACAAACAAGATAGTATCAAAAAGGCATACTCAAACTTTAACATTAAAAAAGTCTCAATGTATTCAAATGATGATATTGAAAGTCTATTAAGTAATGCTGGTATAATAAGAAATAGGCTTAAAATAAATGCAATCATATTTAATGCTAATAAGATTATTAAAATTCAAAAAGATTTTGGTTCCTTTTATTTATGGTTAAAAAAATTAAAAGGTAAAGACATTGAACATTGGGTTAAAATTTTTAAAAGGAATTTTAAATTTACTGGTCCAGAAATAACTAAGGAATTTTTAATTAGTACAGCATTCGTTGAAGGAGCTCATGTAAAAAGTTGTCATTGTTATAAATATTAATAATTTAGTTTCTTTTTTTATAACAAACCTGCTTTCACAACAACTTTCAATTTTTGTAAATTATTATATGAAACATATAATATCATTCATTTATAGCAGTTTAGTAATAATCAACCCATGGTACAATGTAAAAACAATGCATACCAATATTAGGGGTGATATTCTATCAGGCATTACAGTTGCTATCATCGCCCTTCCATTGGCTCTTGCATTTGGTGAAATTTCTCAATTAGGTCCAGTAGCAGGAATCTGGGGCGCTATAGCAGGTGGTATAATTGGAGGTCTTTTTGGAGGATGTATGGTTGGAGTAAGTGGTCCTACTGCTCCAAAGGCTGCTCAGATTGCAACATTTATGAGTCTGTTTGTTATTGGCTCTACTGATAATCCTGATTTAGTAGCTGCATTTTCTATTATCTTTCTAAGTGGACTTGTTTTAGTTTTCATATCTTTATTGAAAATTTCTAGGTTTATTCATTTAACACCATATTCAGTTATTGCTGGATTTATGTGCGGGATTGGAGTCATTGTAATCCTTACGCAAATCAATGCATTCTTAGGATTAGAGGCAGAAAAGAATATTCATAGCGTCATTCAGAATTTTTCAAAAAATTTAAAAAATGCAAATACAGATGCACTGTTTGTTGCCCTGCCTTCTTTGTTTATATTATTTTCTTGGTCACGATTAGAACAAAAAATTGATTTATTAAAAAACATCCCCTCACCATTAGTAGCTTTGATTGCAGGTACAAGTATAGCCTCTGTCATGGGATTAAACATTCCCTACATAGGAGATAAAATGGGTGGAGCAAAAGAAGCTGAGATTTTTTCCTTATATCTTCCAGACCTAACAAGATTTAGTGAATTTATCATTCCAGCANTTGCATTAGCTGGACTAGCAATATTGGATAGTTTGCTTAGCTGTAAAGTTGCAGATAATATGACAGNAGAACATCATAGCAGTGANAAGGAAACATTCGGTCAAGGTATGGCAAATATTGCAGCAGGCCTTNTTGGGGGAGTTACCACTGCAACTGCAACAATGAGAACCGTAGCAAATATAAANTTTGGTGGAAAAACTCCACTAGCATCTATTGTTCATGGATTAACATTACTTGGGATACTATTAGGCTTAGGNTTTTTAGTAGAAGCAATTCCAACAGCATGTTTAGCCGCAATTTTATTTAAGGTTGGTATTGATATAATGGATTACAGAATATTGCCTATTATTAAAAAGCTTCCAACTACTGATCTAATAGTTTTTATCATTGTTCTATTTGTTACTGTATATGAAGATTTAATGGTAGCTGTTGCAATAGGAGTAATTTTTGCAGTTTTAAAATCTTTAAGTGAGATAAAATCAATAATTAAATCAAGCTTCACGCATAAAATCATACCCCTTCAAGATTCACAATACAGTCCTAAAGAAATGAATAACGAAATGCTTAACAAGCTACCCGTTTTAGTCCTTCAACCAAATGGCCCCCTATTCTTTGCTACAATAGAAAAATTGATTCAAACTTATTCTAGAGTAAAAAAACATGAATTACTTATTGTCGACCTAAGTAAAGTAACAATGATTGACTTATCTGGGGCTTTCTCAATTGAGGACCTTATTATTGGTGCAAGAAAAAATGGAATTAAAGTTTTGACAACCAATGCATCATCTGAAGTTAACAATGTACTATCTAATCTAGGTTTTATAAAAAANATAGGTTCAGAGAATTACAATAAATCTTATGATTCAGTTACTTCATTTATAAATGAACGCTACAATATAAAAATCTCATGAATATAGATTTAATAAAAGGGCTCATTTTAGGTATAATTATTACAATATGTTCTTGCTATTTTATTGGTGATGTAGAAATTAATGCAGATTTCAAATTTAATAATCAAAAAGATGATCAAATAAAATCTGACCTGTAAAGTCTTGTAACATCACTAGCTCTAATATCATTTTATTTTTATATTGAAACATGAAAATCATCATTTTATTTTTACTAATCAATTTTTCATTTCCATGTGAAGACTCTATAGTTACATTAACTATGCAAGACTCATGGGGAGATGGATGGAATGGTAATACATTTTGTTTAAATTCAGATTGTACAACTCTCTTGAATGGTTCATTGGGAACTAATGAATTTTGTATTGATCTATCCATTGAAAATCAAATTACCTGTGGTGGTGGGAATTGGCAATCCGAGGTATACTGGAGTCTTTCAAATCCTATGGGAGAAACTATTGCTACGGGTGGAGCTCCATTTGAGGGCTGTGTAGGTGGAACTTGTGAGCCAGATATAATCCAATCTTTAGAGTTTAATCATAATGGACTAATAAGGGAATATTTTTTATATNTCCCTAATAGTATTGAAGATAATGCGCCAATAGTATTTCTTCTTCATGGCTATAGTGGATCAGCTGCAGGAATTTTAAATTATTCTGGTATGATTGATGTGGCAAATGAAAATGGATTTGCACTATGTGTNCCACAGGGNACATCTGATGGAANTGGNTATAATTTTTGGAATGTTGGATATGATTTTCATCAAAATCAAAATGTAGATGATGTAGATTTCATTACATCATTAGCAATGNATNTCCACGAACAATATCAATTGAATTCTGAAAATACTTTTGTGACTGGGATGTCAAATGGTGGTGATATGTCTTATATGCTTGCATGTCAAACTAATAATTTTTTTAAGGCAATTGCTCCTGTTGCGGGAACAATGCTAGAAAGTATTTTTAGTACTTGTGAAACATTACCGATTCCAGTTTTTGAAATTCATGGTAGTAATGACAATGTAACGCTTTGGAATGGTGATATGCAGAACAATGATGGTTGGGGTGCATATTTAAGTATTCCAGATATTATTGATTATTGGTCTAGTAATAATAGCTGTACAAACTATGAAAATATTTTTCTACCTAATACAAGTACAAATGATGGAAGTTATATTATACATCGTAGATATTTTGATTGTTTAGATAATTCTGAGGTATGGTTGTATGAGGTTGTTGATGGAGAGCATGATTGGCCTGGANCATATGGAAATATGGATATTCAGTCTAGTCAAGAAATTTGGAACTTCTTTAGCCAGTATATTNCTACAACTGGTGATATTAATAATGATGATGATATAGATGTACTTGATGTAGTTCAACTAATAAATATAATATTAGAAAATAATTTTATTTCAACTGGCGACCTAAATCAAGATCAAACAAATAACGTTCAAGATATAATTATTTTAATTAATATTATTTTAAATCTTTAAACTTAACTAAATGTATTTTTCTTATGAAATATGAATTTAAGATAACTGGATTTGGGTATTACCTCCCACCCAAAATTGAAACATCTCAAGAGCTATCCAAAAANATAAATAAAAGTAATGAATGGATTATNTCGAGAACTGGTGTTAAAGAAAGAAGAATTTCTGAAATTGATGTGGATGCAATGGGAGCAATTGCCTCAAAAAAAGCCATAGGGTCNAAACTTGCACCAGANTTAATTATTAACGCTTCAGGCGTTCCAAAACAAACTATACCTGATACATCTGTATTCATTCAAAAAGAATTAGGTTATGAGGGAATACCATCTTTTAGTATTCATTCTACTTGTCTATCGTTTATTACTGCATTAAATGTAGCGGGCTCATTAGTTGAATCTAATTCATATAAAAGAATACTAATTATCTCGNCAGATAGAGGAACACGTGGACGAAATTTTAATGAATCTGAAAGCGCAGCATTACTTGGAGACGCTGCTGCTGCTGTTTATATCGAAAAAAGTGATAATGGTAATTCAGGATTAATTGACTACGCAATGGAGTCTTGGCCAAAAGGTGCACACCTAACTGAGGTTAGAGGTGGTGGCACCAATAAGCATCCTCAAGATAAAGATACTANTCATGATGATAATCTATTTTCAATGTCTGGACCTTCAGTTTTTAGATTTGCNTTACCAAAAGTNCATACAATGATTACAGATATTTTAAATCGCAATAAAATGNATCAAAATGATATAGATTTACTGATTCCTCATCAAGCATCAAGTCGAGGNGTTAAAGCTTATTCAAAGTTTGGTGGATTTGAAAAAAACAAAGTAATGGATATTGTTGAAAAAACAGGTAACTGTGTTGCAGCCTCTACCCCACTTGCTCTTTGTTTAGCCCATGAAAAAAATCTAATTACAGAAGGACATAAAATTATGTTTGTTGGTACTGGAGCAGGGCTATCAATTGCATCTGCTATAGTAAAATTGTAGATTATTCATCTAAGACTGCGTTTACTATTTGAATAATATCAAAAATATCAANTACTTGATCTCCATTGATATCACCACATGAACTTTCATTGCAATTATTANTTAAAATACAATTAACAATTGCTACAATGTCAGCCACATTAGTNACNGCATCATTATTTATATCTCCATTATTACANGATTCTGGATTNGCACCNTNNGANATCCAATTATANATNATNNTNNTANANTGNTCGNTTANNTNTAANCCAAAATANGGCATANNANANATANCANAATCATTTGGATATATANGANTGATCAATNACTTGATANANNAAGCTCGCTTTCAGGANTANNTGNNANNACTGGANTACCANTATTNCCACCAATCANNANATTTTCATATGAAGTTCTNCCAANNCCNTCAGTTANAANNAANCCATTATCATTNTANTGANATTCNNCATTATGACANNNAATACANNANNNNTTNAAAATNGGNTTNACTTGATTNTNATAATCNATGTTNNAATAGCTGAAATCGTCATATGAATAAGTAATGTATCTATTAATTTCCTGAACATAGGCATAATCTCCTAAGTTACCGAATGCNTTATTACCTGAAACTCCAGAAACATGAAATGCTATGCCTCCATAGTACTCTTCTGGGGCTGTCCATGACATACTCCACATGACAGAATCTTGCTGACCAGAAAATACTCCTTGTTCATTATGACTTATATACGAAACTCCATCTAAAACTTCTAAAACAGTATTATTATCAATAGCAGACAATGTACCCCCCTGAACTAAACTTGCACCTTGTGGACCACCAGGCAAATCAAGTAAAGTAGCAATTTGAAAACCCCAATTTGTAAAATTGGGATAAGGGTTTAATATTTGAACATCAATTCTGTATGTCTCACCAGGAATAATATTATCAGGTAAGCCCAAAACTCTTAGCTCACCATCAATACCAGCATCACCATGGCATGATGTACATGAATTTTGTGATGGAGCACCAACGAATCCAGGTGGCATATAATCTGAATAAGAAAAAATAAAACTAAATAAAAAAATACATATAATCACAAATTAACCTTTATCCTTAGCTTAAAAAAAATTAAGAAATGTGAAGCTGTAATAATTTATGGTTTACTGTGATTTTATATATTGCTTTAAGGCAATTATATTTTAATTCTACTTAGAGTAAAAGGAGATACACCCAAGAAAGATGCTATATGTTTTTTAGGTGCAGAATTAAAAGCTTGATTATAAGATTTAGAAAATAATGTAAATGAATCGCTAGAGCTGGAATGAATTATTTTTCTTTGAAAGTCTAATAAGCACATAGATATTTGAGCTCTATATATTTGTTCAAAAATAACCCACTCTGGAATTTTATTTTTAAGAATATCTATTGATGTTCTGTTTAAAACATATAAATCGCACTCAACTAAAGTCTCAATGAAGACCTTGCTTAAACTATTATTAAAATAACTATTTAAATCTGTAAAGAAAGACCCCTCTTGAAAAAAATCATGCGTAATTTCATTACCTACATCATCATAGCTATAGCTTCTAAGAAGACCTCTTTCTATGAATCCAATTTTATCATTTCTAGAATCTGACTTTAGGAATTGATTATTTTTACTTAAAGTAACTTTAATTAGATGGCTTTTTACTAATTGTATTTGGTCATCATCCAACTTTAAGATTTTGTTTATTTCAGTAATTACTTTCATAGCCCCTAACCTATTTATCTTAAAAAATGCGTATATAATTTTATAAAATAAATTAGACATAATTTTAAATAAAAAAAAAATTTATACAATTCGTTACAAAAATAAATATGTAAATAAATAATTAGCTTAGTAGATTAGATTTGAATTTATTAGTTGAGGGTGTTTTAAATATATTGTATTTCGTCGAAAAGTTACTAGCTTTCCTCCTTCATAATTAAAGCTAGTGCCTCAAAATCAAGTATTTAGTTACTGAGCAATCACTCTCAACTAATAAAAATCTTATAAAGCCTCTTTCCATAGTTTTTATTATTTTGTAGATTAGATTATTATGATAAAAAATATTCATATATATGTAATACTCTTAAGCTGTTTATACTCTTTTACAAATTTAGATTCATGTATAGCTGATAAAAACAATAGAGAGATTATTAGAAATCAATTTACTAATCATGAAACTATTGAAAGTGAAAATTTTGTTATTCATTTCACTACTTCATCTACTGACTCTCAATATGTAAATGGCCAATGGTATAACCTTCAATCAAACTATAGTTATGCACAGTCTATTATAGATCATGCGGAATCTGCTCTTTCAATATATATTAATAATGGATGGGAAATACCTCCTCCAGATTGTGATAATACTATTACAGATGAAGGCTCACCGGATCATTGCATAAACTTTGGAGGTAATTCACTTTATGATATTTATATATCAAATGATGGTGCTGGAATGGTTGTACCTGAAAATTCATATCCAGTAGAACCATACATTGGAGGAATGACAAGTTTTATGAAAATTTCAACCTTATTAAATGAATATCAAACTATCCCTTCATGGAATGAGCACGTAGTTGCGCATGAGCTTCATCATTCAATACAGCTTAGATATGGATATTCTGTGTCAGGTTCTCCAGGTAATTATATGTACAATGGGTGGTTGTTTGAACAAACTGCAACCTACATGGAAAATGTAATTTATCCGAATAGTATGCATCTGCGTTTAATGTTAGCAAATTGCAATGTAGTTACTCCATTAACATACCCTCATTACAATATTGATTATCCAGCTGAAATTTATCCTTACAGAAGCGCATTATGGCAAAAATTTCTAGTAGAGTCAATCGGTGATTCTTCAATTATTAGATATATATGGGAAGATTATGGTATTGATTATGCTTCGGGAGAACAAGTATCCTTATTCCCAATATATAGTGATGCAGTTGAATATGCATCTTATGGTGAAAAAAACTTGAGTGAAGCATATACAGACTATTCTATTTGGAGATACTTTACAGGTGAACGATCCATCCCTAACCTATTTTTTGATGAAGCTAGCTTCTACTGTACATCATCTACAGAATCATTTATTGATAGTTCATTTACTATTCAAGCAAATAAAGGAGCTAGTATTTTTATAGATATGCCATCTGAAGATACTAATATATATATAACATCAGAATCTCCAAATGATATTAGCTTATCGTTAGTGAGTATTAATCCTGACAATGAGTTTGATATAATTACATTAAATTATGAAAACAATAATTTCATTGGAAATCTGGCTGGTAGTAATCAAAATATTTTAATTGCGAATTCGAAATACAATGATAATAATATAGAACAAATTTCATTCACAGTTTCTATGGAATCTAACTCTCTTATTGGTGATACAAATACAGATGGAAGTGTAGATGTTTTAGATGTTGTTCTAGTTGTAAGCCAAATTCTAAATAATGATTTTAATGATCTTGGTGACCTAAACTCAGATAATAGTTTAGATGTCATTGATATTGTTCTATTAATCGAAATAATTCTCAACTAGCCACTAAGTGTAACTTAATGTAAAAGTTCTTCGACATTTTTTATTGTATTTATAAATTNGTTAAATTTTTAAAAATAGGAATTACAAAATGTTAAATAAATTTATACCATCTATAATATTATTATTCAGCTTTATAAATGCTGAATGTTATGAATTAAATCAAGCTGATTGCTTATATTGGAATACATACTGTGAATGGAATGATGAAACCGGACAATGCCAAGAGTTTGGCGGCGGCGGTGATGGCGGCGGCGATGGCGGCGGCGATGGTCCCTATCAATATTCAACAATTTCAGAGTCACAGGGACTTAGAAATGGTCCTGACTATAGAGATGGTGTTGTTTATTATCCAATAGATGGAGAGCCCCCATATAAAAGCATAGTGCTAACACCTGGATTTGGAGGAGGAAGCTCTGAGATGTCTTCTTGGGCTGAATTTTATGCATCNCATGGTTTTGTCGCTATGAGAATTGGCCCTAATGATGAAATTAATGATTCACATTATATGAGAGGACTAGGATTAATTGATGCAATTGAATCGATTAAACAAGAAAATACAAGAGCAGAATCACCTCTTTATGGATTAATTGATGAAAATAGCTTTTCGGTATCAGGATACTCTATGGGTGGAGGCGCCTCTCACGATGCTGCAATGATGGATGGCTCATTAAAGGCAGTTATCTCTCTAAACCCAACTGTAATATTTGAAGATTGCAACCTGTGTCCAGGCAATGATTATGATGGAGTAACCTACTGTATTTGTTTAGTACCAGAATTTGTAGATCACGCCATACCATCTTTAATATTTGCAGGCGAAGTAGAAGTTAATGAATTAACCGCCTATGAGGGGATGCTAGGTCAAGATATCTATGCAAATATGCCAACTACAACTGATAAAATAATGTTTGAAGGAGCAAATTCAGGACATGGATTTGCAGCCTATCCTAGTGGTGAAGTATCAGAATATGCACTGCACTGGTTAAAATATCATGTTCTAGGTGATATGTCATCTTGTGAGGCATTGTTAGATTACCCATCAAGCGCATCTCAATATTTAACTAATATTGAATGTACTAGTTCTATGGTTGGAGATGTTAATGGTGATGAGCTTATTAATGTTCAAGATGTTATTTTAACCATTAATTTAATTCTAGTATCTGATTATGATGGAAATGCAGATATTAATAGCGACAATATCGTTGACATCTTAGATATAGTNCAACTTATTAACATAATATTAGGATAGATTGAACTAACTATCATTTAATAGTACATATTGGTAGATTAAAATTGCTTGTTTTGCACGTTTTTATTGNATGTGATACAATTTTTGTTTAGCTTAAGAGTTGAAATATTAATTCAAGAAAGCAAAAAATGTTTAAAAACACTATTAACTCTAATCAAATTAAAAATCTTTTAGTATTACTAGTTATTGTAACTATGGGATTCTCTCACCCTGTTGTTAAGAATCTAGATATTGAACGATTTATGGGTAGATGGTATGTCATATCTATAATACCTAATTGGTTTGAAGATGGCAAGAACGCATATGATGACTACGTTCTAAATCCAGATGGCACTGTTGGAGTAACATACTATGCTATTAAAAATGGTGAAGTTAAAACATTAAAGCAAAAAGGGTATGTAAATAAAGATGAGCCTGCAAGATGGGAAGTTCAAATTGTTAAACCCTACATACCTTTTTATCGTGCTCCATATGAAGTAATTATTCTTGAAGAAAATTATAATTACATGGTTGTTGGCTATCCAGATAATAGTTTAGGCTGGATTATGTCAAGAACACCCATAATGGATGAAACAATATATACAGGTATTCTCAATCAACTTGAAAATGACTTTGGCTATGATCAGACTTTATTTGAAAAGGTAATTCATGATATAAAATGAAATATATATTCTACATATTTAACGTTTTTGGATTTAAACTTTGTTGGTGGGCATGTGTATTAGGAGCTGTAAATAATCAGAAGTTTTTAGGACCTTTGTTAATTTTAGGTTATCTCATCATTCATATTTTTAGCATTTCAAAAAATCTCAGAAAAGCAGAAATTTACCTATTATTGATTGCAGGTATACTTGGTACTTTTGTAGATAGTTTGCTTTTAAATTTTAATATTCTATCATATGAAGGCATGTATGACTCAATCAACTTCATAGCTCCTCTCTGGATAACAGGAATGTGGGTAGGGTTTACAGCCACGTTAAACCATGCATTTAAAAATATAATGGAAAAGTACTTTACTCAAACCGTATTAGGTATTGTAGCTGGCCCAATAGCATATGCAACTGGGAATAGTTTGGGAGCAATAAAATTCAATATTTTATATAGCGATAACTTTNTACTTTTAATAATAGCTATAGTTTGGGGAATATCATTTCCACTTCTATGTTTAATATCTAATAAAATAAGGTCATAAAAGATGAGCGGATTAATCAAAACAATTTTTCTTTTAGTGATAACATACTTAATTGCTTTAGCAGGTTCTCATAATGTGATTGATACTAATAATATTCCAATAACCTTTGTTTGCTTTCTTATTACTTTTTTAATTCACTACATAGTATTTATTCCTTCCTTTATTTTTAAAACAGAGCGATTTTTTGATATAACTGGCTCAATCACATTTTTAAGTGTGATATCCTATATTTTTTATAATAGAAACTTAGAAGATTTGAACTATAGTGGCTTGATTCTTTTAGCTTTTATTGGATTGTGGACACTTAGATTAGGATTATTTTTATTTTACAGGGTTTTAAAAGACGGTAAGGATAAAAGGTTCGATGAGCTAAAAACAAATTTTTTGAAATTCATGACTGTCTGGACAATGTCNGGAGCATGGGTTTTTATTACAGCTTCACCAGCTATAGCTGCATTATCTTCAAATAAAATAAATGATAATTTAATTTTTATAATTGCAGGGTCATTCCTTTGGATATCAGGATTTATTATTGAAGTTATATCAGATAGACAAAAAAGAAAATTTAAGAAAGAAAATAATGATGGTTATATAACATCAGGTCTTTGGGCATATTCAAGGCATCCAAACTATGTCGGCGAAATTATGCTTTGGACTGGAATAACTATAATTTCATTTCCAACTCTAGNAGGCTTCCAACTAATAACTTTAGTTTCACCCCTTTTTNTATATGTTCTTTTAACTAAAGTAAGTGGATTAAATATTCTTGAAGAAAATGCTGATAAAAAATGGGGAAATGAAAAAGCCTATAATGAGTATAAAAAAAATACACCCATTTTATTTCCATTTAAAAAATAATTTCAATGTACAATATTAAAATATTATTGATATTTATTTTCACTACTTTACTAACTTCATGTATGGACAGTAATCAATCTAAAAGTTATAAAAAATCTGGAATCTTAAAGTCAAACTATAACCTAGTATGGGAAGAAAACTTCACCAATGAGATTCTTGACGCTAATAAGTGGAATATAGAGATTAGAGATCCAGGATGGGTAAATAATGAACTTCAAGCATATACCAATGAAGCAAAAAATTTATCTATAAGTAATAATAATTTGGTAATTAAAACTATTAAAGAAAAATACAAGAACGCAGACTACACTTCAGGAAGAATAAATACCCAAGGTAAATCAAACTGGCAGTATGGAAGGTTTGAAATAAGAGCAAAAGTCCCTAAAACGAAAGGTGTATGGCCAGCAATATGGCTTTTAAGTGAATCTATTTCAGATGAAGGATGGCCCAAATGTGGTGAAATAGATATCATGGAGCATATTAATAATGAAGATATAGTATATGGCACCATTCATTCTGAACAGTATAATCATATGACTGATACTCAAATTGGTGGCAATATTGAAATAAAAGATCTAGATAGTGAATTTCATACATTCGGTTTAGAATGGAATCAAGATGCTTTAGTATGGTTTATTGATGATAAAATATATCANCGAGTAGATAAGATAGATCATTTTAAATCTGGATGGCCATTTGATAAGAATTATTTTTTAATTATCAACCAAGCTATAGGAGGATTTTGGCCAGGCGATCCAGATCAAGATTTTAATTCCTCTGAATTCATAATTGATTGGATCAAAATTTATCAATAGTGCTACAGCTCTTGGATAATTTTATCAAGATCCTCATTAGGGCTTATAATTTTCTTAATTCTATATCTTTGTTGTTCAACAGCTCTAATAGTAACGTTTTGTAAACTACATATATCATATTTATCCATACCCATTTTTATAAACATACAAAATCTAACTTGTTTAGGAGAAAGCTGATCAGATATAGAATTTAAATTATCAATAAAATCTTCATGAATCTGAATAAACATATCTTCAAAATCTTTCCAGGATGATTGATCTCTTAAATAAAATGAAATTTTATTTAAAATACTATTGATGTGTTTATGATTATGATTTTCAATATTTTCTTTTAAAACACTAATGTCATTTTTAAGCGACTCTAGTATATTCCCTTCTCTGATTCTATATAGAGTTTTTGCTGTTTGACTTTTGATCTTATATTTTTTGCTACTTTCAATATCTTTTGTACTTTGAATCTCATGTTTTTCTTTAATGGCTCTTGATAAGTCTTTAATTATTTTTCTATTTTCATTTATAAGTGCTTTATTCTTATTGATATAATATTCACTAATAACATTTGAATGCTTTTTATTGTATTTAAAGCTTTTATCTTGTTGATTTAAATTTTCATGAATCAATGATAGCATTTTATAGATAGGAATCAACTGTACATTTAAATTATTATTTTCAGCAATTTTCTTAATTTGTTTTAATATTTCAAGAGATTCTAAAAACTTTTCTTCCTTAATTAGTATTTCGGAAATACTAAGTCTGATCTTAATTAAATTTGAATCACCGCCAATTTTAATATGCATTGATTCTGCCTCAGATAGGACTTTAATAGCTTTTTTATAGTTTAGATTTTCTATATGAAGCTCTCCTAACATCATTAAAATCTGCTGCTTATATATTACATCATCAAATTTTTCACACATCTTTATAGTCTTATTTAATGTTTCAATTGATTTATGTACCTTTTTTTCTTTTTTAAAGATTTCAGATAACCTGATATTAGCTGGTACTAAATAAATATAAATTCGACCGGGAGGATTAAATTTAAATGATTTCACTCTTTGAATACATTTTTGAATCATTTGTTTAGATTTTTTATAAAAATCTAGTTTATCATATATTTCAGATAAGTGAAAATGTATTTTAAAATAAGGCACGAATAAATCATCTGTATCATCAATAAATTCTTGACCACTTTCAAAGTATTTCATCGCATCATCAAACAAACCCATCTTCATATAAATATTACCAATATCAGATAAGCAGAGAATCAATCCATTTATGCTTAGACTAGGAATATCTTTTTTATTACGTGAAAGAATTTCTCGCCATTTCTTTTCAGCACTTAAAAGGTTATCTAATGCCAATTCTAAATCACCCATCTGTGCATTGGTTTGTGAAATGAGATTTAGTATATATGCAGAATTAAATGATGATTTATTTGATTCTGAAATTTTTAATAATTCATATTGAAAACTTAATCTTTCCTGATGATTAATGCCTGAATCTTCAAATATAGCTTGATTAATAAATGATATTTGATCAATAGCATCTAGAGCTTTGCATTGATCTAATTGCTTCTTAGAAAGTTTGTATGATATGTTTTTAATAATCTTCATTTATGAAGTTAATCATTTATTTTTAAAATATCTATTAATCAGGCCTCTTTAATTTTTAAAGGAGGAAAGAGGCCTGATTATTTCCTGAATTCTAGATATACCCTTGTTATATATCTAGAATATGCAGATTATAAAATGATATAGCTAATCCTGGTTAATAATTATATCAATAATTTGAATAATATCTAAAATATTCACTTCTCCATTATGATCTATATCAACAATAAAGTTATAATTCCCACTAATTATTAAATCAATAGTTTGTATAACATCTAGTACATCTACTGAAGAATCTCCATTTAAATCTCCTTGCTGATTTTCTAATTCTTCACAATAGCTATTTTCAATTGTATAGGTTCCTCCATAACAATGAGATCCCATATAACCATATGTTCCAGGATTATACCAAGAACAACCATTAGCAATACAATCTGAATAATTATTAAATCCGTAATAACAACTACCCTCAGTTATATCTTCTACCCAATTACAACCTTCACCATATGATGGATGATTACATGAGTCTTCATCTAAACTCGAACATTGAGTTGCTTCTATTTCTTCACAATAACTATTGTCAATTGTATAGGTTCCTCCATTACATTCATATCCATATGTGTAACACCAATTATACCACCATCCCCATTGGATACAACCATAGTCCCATGAACAACCATTAGTAGAATCACATTCATCTCCATTTAAAGATGAGCATGAACCATTTTCAATATCATCAATCCACTCGCAATCTTCATTTATATTGCTAATACATAGCGACTCATTATCATAATTACATTGTGGAAATATAAATGAAAAAAGTAAAAATAATTGAATTAAGTAAATCATAAGTCCTCCAAAACATTGTACTATATAATAAAATTTATATTATAAGCATTAGCTACGACAATTTTTCACAATAAAAGTACCTTTTTTTCTGATACCCTTTCTGCGTAGATTGATTGTATGATAAAAGACAAATTTAGAAATATTGCAATCATTGCTCATGTAGACCATGGTAAAACAACTCTAGTAGATGGACTTTTAAAACAGAGTGGAACTTTTGGTGAACATGAAGCTGTTACAGATAGAGTTATGGACTCAATGGACCTTGAAAAAGAACGTGGCATTACAATTGCAGCTAAGAATACTGCAATTTTATATAATGATATAAAAATTAATATAGTTGACACTCCAGGACACGCAGATTTTGGTGGAGAAGTTGAGCGAAGTTTAAATCTTGTAGATGGAGTACTATTACTTGTTGATTCTAGCGAAGGCCCTCTTCCCCAAACAAGATTCGTATTACAAAAGGCACTTAATAGAAATTTACCTGTAATATTAGTTATTAATAAAATTGATAGGCCAGATGCTAGAATCAAGGAAGTTATAAATGAAGTATATGATTTATTTATTGATTTGGATGCAAATGAAAATCAAATAGAATTTCCTATAATATACACTAATGCAAAAGATGGGATAGCTCAAAATAACCTTGAAGATGATTCAACTAATTTAACTCCTTTATTTAAGCTAATATTAAAAACCTTTAATGGCCCAGAAGCATCTGATGATTTTACTACACAGTTCTTAGTTACCAGTATTGATTATGATTCATATGTTGGACAAGTAGCGATTGGAAGATTAAATAATGGTTCTATTTTTAGAAATAAACAATATAGTATATGCAGTGAAGATGATATCAGACATAATCAAAAGTTATCAGCTTGCTACACCTTTAAGGGTTTGGAAAAAATAAAAGTTGAAAGTTTAGAGGCGGGAGATATAATTGCAATTGCTGGAGTTGAAAATATTAAAATTGGCGATACCATTTCTGATAATGAAAATCCAGTACCACTTCCCCGAATAAAAATTGATGAACCAACCGTATCAATGTTCTTTCATGTTAATAATGGTCCATTTGCTGGTAAAGAAGGTAAATTTTTGACATCACGAAATATTAGTGAACGTTTACATAGAGAAACTTTAAGTAATGTATCTCTAAGAGTAAATGCGACAGATGAAACAGATGTGTTTGAAGTTTGTGGAAG
Organism: bacterium TMED161; assembly: GCA_002171125.1. GTDB lineage: Bacteria > Fidelibacterota > Marinisomatia > SCGC-AAA003-L08 > D37C17 > TMED161. Next base: position 49,390 of record NHHK01000025.1, read on the forward strand.
AGGAGAGCTTCAAATGGCAGTACTTATTGAAACTATGAGAAGAGAGGGCTATGAGTTTATGGTTTCAAAGCCCAGAGTTATTACAAAAGAAGATAATGGAAAAATATTAGAACCTGTCGAATCTATATTTTTAGATCTTGAAGAAGATCATACAGGTATAATTACAGAGAAACTCTCCAAAAGAAAAGGCAGAATGGTTAACCTCCAAAATAATGGATTTGGTAGGGTGACCTTAGAATTCAAAGTGCCCTCTAGAGGGATGATCGGATTTAGAAGTGAATTTTTAACCGATACAAAAGGATCAGGTATACTCAACTCGCTTTTTGACTCCTATGCCCCATGGTTTGGACCAATCCCACAACGAAATTCTGGTGTTATTATTGCAGATAGACCCGGAAAAGTAACTCAATATGCATCCCAGGCTATGGCTGATAGAGGTGAGTTATTTTCAGATATTGGGACTGAAGTTTATAAAGGTATGATAGTAGGAGAACGAAATAAAACAGGCGACCTTGATGTAAACATTATTAGAGAAAAAAAATTAACAAACATGAGATCAGCATCAAAAGATAATACCGTTGTACTTCGTCCGCCAAGAAAGCTTTCTTTAGATCAATGTATAGAATTTATAGCAGAAGACGAGTTGATTGAAATTACACCACTAACTCTTAGAATGAGAAAAATGGAATTGGATGTAAATAAACGAATTTCAGAGGCTAAAAAAGAAAAAATATAATGTTTCTCCTTTCAAAAAATATTTTTTTTTAGTAATATATATTTGTATGAAATTTTCAAAAATCATATTATCAACTCTTTTATTTGCAGGAATTTTATTTTCTCAAGAACTCGAATACTCTTTGGAAGATAAAAACTCATCATCTCCAACATATGGTATGGATGTATGGTTCCCAGAATATGAGGACTACATTACACTCCACTACTTTTCTAGTCAAGGCTGAAACGGCTGAACTGCAGTTTTTGGACAGTTGTCCAATTTTCAAGAAGAATTAAGAAACGAAGGCTATGAAAATATTGTTGTAATTGGCGTTGGTCAATCAGTGGCAAATAATTTCAATTCAAGCTTTTGTGCAAATTCAGATCTGCCTCTTGTGGTTGATGTTTATCCTGATTATATAATTCGTGAAGCTTTCAGTGGTGGCCATAAAGATCTTGTAATAATTGATTCAAATCAAAATGAAATTGGAAGAATCAATGTTGGTGCGGGTTTAATTCCTTCTACTGAAAATTATATTAGAAATGTTATTGCAGAAAATTATCCTGAAGAATCTATGTTAGGTGATATTAATTTAGATGAAATTGTTAATATTCAAGATATAATCTTATTAATTAATATGATATTATCACAAGAAAGCTCTGATTCGGGAGATTTAAATTTTGATAATAACGTAGATATATTAGATGTTGTATTGCTAGTAAATATGATATTACAATCATAAATGCACCTTTACCTAATACTATTCATTTCTATTAGCTTTTCTTTTCCGCAACATAGATCCTTTTATTCAGTTGGAGATACAGTCAGTTTAAATGATCAGAACATAGAGTTTAATGTATGTCACAGTGATGGTCATTATGAATTAGGCGAAAATTTCTCTATTTCAAATCTAAATGGGCTCACTAATGGTGGAGAATATAAAGTTACATTAATAAGTATGAATGCAACCTGGTGACCTCAATGCTATGAATACGTCAGTTTGATGGATTCAATAATAGAATATACCAATCAAAATTCAGAGTTAGAATTTATTGTTTCTCTTGATTATAATCTTGAAGATTTTTCTGACTATGAATGTATTGAGTGGGGCGATTTATATGAAACCCTAGGAATTTATGATAATAACCCTCTTATTATAAATGGAGATACTGATTTTGATTATGATGGGTATTATGATCATTATATTTGGAACTTATTTGCAGGTAATAGTTATTCATCATATGCAATCCTTGACCATCATATGGTGGTTCGCTATCTATTGGATTTTCCAGATTATAATAATTTCCAAAATATTTACTTACCAAATTTAGTTAATGAAATGTATGGATGCAGTAATGAATTTGCTACAAATTACAATTCTAGTGCTGTATACAATGATAATTCATGTATTTTTGGTGGTGATTTCAATCAAGACAGCAACATTGATATTAATGATGTAATAATACTAGTTAACTTAGTTATTGGAAATCAATTGGGAGCTGATACTGATTTAAATGATGATAATAATTCCGATATACTTGATATTATATCATTAATAAATTTTATCATATATATTTAATAGCAAATTAAGATAATAAAGAATCTCTATTTACAAATAGTCCTTTGTGTTGTAGATTAACTGTTATGAATATAATATTCTCCATCCTAATAATGATTAATTCTTGTCAGCTGTTTGGTCAAATATTTGAAGAGCATATTGTATCTCTTTTTGCGCTAGATGCATTCTACGTTGATGCAGCTGACATAGATGGAGATGGAGATATAGATCTTATGTCAGCTTCAAGATTTGATGATAAAATTTCATGGTATGAAAATAATGGAAGTCAAAATTTTACTGAGCATATCTTAACTACTAATGCAAATCATGCGCATTCAGTTTTAGCGTCTGATTTAAATAGTGATGGTCTTATCGACATTATAGGGTGCTCTAGGGATTTTAACAATATTATTTGGTTTGAAAATTTAGGAAACCATCAGTTTACTGAACATGTTATAGTAACTAACTCTTTTGGAGAGTATGTTGATGCTCACGATGTTGATCAAGATGGTGATATGGATGTACTTTCTGCTTCATTTTTCGATAGTTCTGTTTTTTGGTTTGAAAATGATGGAAATCAAAATTTCACACAACATCTAATTGCAAATAATGCTACACATGCTTATTCAGTCTATGCCATTGATTTGGATGGGGATAATGATATAGATGTTTTATCGGCATCAAATCAAGATAATAAAATTGCATGGTATGAGAATAATGGATTCCAAGAATTTGAAGAACATGTAATATCAACAAATGCAATGATGGCATGGGATGTAGAAGCTATAGATGTAGATGGAGATCATGATATTGATGTTCTTTCAGCATCTTCCGATGATAACAAAATTGCATGGTATGAGAATGATGGGAGCGAGAACTTCACTGAGTACATAATATCAAATAATGCAATGTATGCTCATTCAGTATTTCCAGTTGATATGGATGGAGATAATGATATAGATGTTATATCAGCTTCAATGGATGACAATAAAGTATCTTTATATGAAAATGATGGTGAACAGAATTTTAGTGAAATTATTGTATCTAATAATTCCATTATAGCATATAACGCGATGGCAATAGATATTGACAATGATGGAGACAACGATATCCTATCTGCATCTGGAGGTGACAACAAAATTGCGTGGTACGAAAATATAGTTGAAGGCTGTACTAATGAAAATTCTTGTAATTATAATTTAAATGCAGAATTGGAAGATGGAAGCTGTATTATGATTCAAGATTTTAATGGCAATGGAGATGTCAATGAAGATAATTTTTTAGACGTACAAGATATTTTACTAATTATAGCATATATTCTAAATCAAAGTGAATTAAATTTAATTGGTTGCGAAGCCAGTATAAATAATGATTCTAATATTGATATTTTTGATATTATTCAAATTATAAATATCATTTTAAACTAAAAGGAAATTGATGAAAAAATACATTTTAATAATACTCTTCATTGGATTTAACTATGCAGCACCTGAATATAGAAAAATTATTTTAGAAAACGATCTCAAAATTATTTTGGTATCCGATGAAAAATACAATAAATCCTCCGCAAGTATGAATGTAATGGTTGGTTCATTATCAGATCCTAAAGAATATCAAGGTTTAGCTCATTTTTTAGAACATATGCTGTTTCTCGGTACAGAAAAATACCCAGATGTAGAAGATTATGGATCATATCTAAAGAGTAACGGCGGATATTCTAATGCATATACAGCTGAAGATCATACAAACTATCACTTTGAAGTTTATCATGATGCATTTGAAGGTGCCCTGGATCGATTCTCACAATTTTTTATATCACCATTATTTAAACAAGAATATACTGAAAGAGAAATGAATGCTGTCCATTCTGAATATCAAAAAAACTTAGAACAAGATTATTGGAGAATGAGACAAGTAAAAAGAAATCTATATAATTCAAATCATCCTGCAAATCATTTTGAAATTGGTACAATTGAGACACTTTCAAATGTTAATAGAAAAGTTTTATTGGATTTTTACAAGAAATACTATAGTTCAAATATGATGAACCTTTCCATACTAAGTAATCTTGATCTAGATTCACTTGAAAAATTAGCACGTAAATATTTTTCAGATATAAATAATACAAAAAAAGATCGAATAAAATATCCACTAAATTATCTTGAAGAAAAAAATACTCTACGATTATTAAAAGTTGAGCCTGTTAAGGATGTAAAAAGATTAGTTTTAGAGTTTCCTACTCCCTCTTTTTACAAATATTATGAAAGTAAACCAGAGCAGCTTATTGCAAGATTAATAGGCTATGAAGGAGAAGGGAGCCTCCAAAATTTACTGAAATCAAAGGGTCTAGCTATGGGTGTTGGAGCATGGGGGCAAAATAACACTGAAGACTATGGAAGCTTAAACCTTTGGGTTGAGCTAACATCTGACGGGTTCCAAAATTATGAAGAAGTCCTATCAATTTGTTTTTCATATATAGAGTTGCTAAAAAATGCAGGATATCAAAGCTTCATATTTGATGAAGCAAAAATATTGGCTGAGTTAGAAGAAAAATATGCTTCTAAGGGAGAAGGTACCCAAGTAGCTGTAAAAATGGCAAATAATCTAGCATTTTATCCTATAGATCAAGTAGAAAGAGTTGAATATATATATAATAAAGAAAATATTACTGCTTACATGGATTTACTATCATACGTTAAGCCAGAAAACATGCTTGCAACTTTATCTGGATATGGAATTGAAACAACAAATACAGAGCAATGGTATTCAGCCAAATATAGTTATGAAGAAAATGATGGAGTACTTTACAGTAGAATTAAAAATCCTGAAATAATAACAGAGTTAAAACTACCGATAGAAAATCCATTTATGCCTACATCTACTGATATAATTCAGGATAATGATAATAAAAACATATCTGAACTTATATATGATATAAAAGGGATGAAGGTCTATCACTCAAGGGACTTAGAGTTCAATCGTCCAAAAGCAAAATTAATTTATAATATATTTATAAATGAAAATTTAATGTCATTAGAAAATTATCTGCTAGGTCAACTCTACGTTGCAAGTATTAATGAAAATCTTAGCACAATCTATTCTGCAGCTAAACTAGCAGGCCTAGAGTATCAAATATCACATAATATCGAAGGCATTAAAATAGAAGTTAGTGGTTATAATAGTTCTATTGATGAATTAATGAAAGTTATTATTAAATCAATAAAGAACTTATCAATTGATGAAAATATTTTTTCTGTTATAATTGATGCTACCAAAAGAAACTTAGAAAATAAATCTTTGAATGATGCATACCAAATAGCTCAAGAAAATTTAAGTCTAATAAATTTCGGAACGGCATATAGCCCTACTGAGCAGTTATCGATAATTGAGTCAATAAGTATAAATGATGTTGAAAAATATTGGGATTTGATTTTTAATAATATTTTCATAGAAGCATCAGCTCATGGGAATATATCAAAACGAGATGTACAAAAACTATCTATTAAATTAAGAAATACATTTGGATATAAATCTATAAATAAACAAGATTGCTTTACATCTACTAGATTAGATTTACCATACGGGACTAAAGTAACTAATACAATAAGTTCAGAGGTTAATAATTCTGCTTATGTATCATACTTTAAAATAGGAGAAAATAGCCCACGAGACCGTGCTATGGCGATGCTAATAAGAACCTACGTTGGGCAACCCTACTACATGGAGCTTAGAACGAACCAACAATTAGGGTATATCGTTGCTGCTGGAGCCTTTTCAAGGGATAATTATTCAGCTATGTACTGCATTGTACAGTCAGATGGCTATCCCCCTCATGAAGTAGAGAACAGATCAATTAAATTTCTATCTAATGCTATAAATGATTTGGATAATCTTTCAAACGAACAGTTAAGTATTTATAAAAATGCAGCTAGGGAAGCAATTAATGAAAAATCAACTTCAATATCACAAGAAACTGATAGAAGGCATATATTAACCCATAAATTTAATAATAATTTCAATAGAGATAATGAAACTTTAGATGCTTTAAATGAAATAACAATTGATGATATTAAACAAACTTTATCATTTACATTAAACAAAGAAACTCAAAGAAATATCACAATACTTCTATATGCTAACAAACTTGAGATACCATTGGATATTAAACCAACATTTGATAATTTAAATAGTTGGAAAAAAGAACAATCATATAAATAAATATGTTTAAATATATTAAATACTTCTTATCTACTTTTTTTCTAATCTTTGGAATATATACTTGCTCCTTTGATAGCTATTCACCAACATATTTTTTTATTGCATTTTCAGCTATCATTATTTTAGGAGATATGTTTTTAAATCATGATAAAAGTATGGATGAATTTAAATATCCACAGTTGATAAACCTTCCTATATACTTAAATTTATTCCTTCTTCTAATTTTTATTCTAAATACTGTATTTATAATTGGTAATAGTAATGCAAATTGGTTCTCAGATGCTATCTACACATATTTAAATATTGATTTAGTTTATATGAGAGAATCAATAAAATTGATAGATAAGATTTTTCTAATTGCTACTGTAAGCTTGTTTATAGGAATTATGGGCACAGTACCTGGACATGAATTAACTCATAGAAAGCGTGAAAAGGTTGATATGTTCTTTGGCAATTGGTTACTTTCTCTCTCATGGGACTGCACTTTTGCAATTGAGCATGTATATGGACATCATAAAAATGTATGTTTACCTATAGACCCAGCAACAGCTAAAAGAGGAGAAAGTATATATTTATTTATATTAAGAGCATCTATAAAAGAACATATAGATGGCTGGAAAATTGAATATAGAAGATTGTCAAGAAGGAATGAGAGTATATTTAGTTTAAAAAATAAAATGATAATTGGCTATTTAAGAAGTTTGGCCATAACATGTATTTGCTATAGCATTGGAGGATTAATTGGGATGTTTACTTTTCTTCTTTGCGCATTTATTGCAAAGTCACTACTTGAAGTTATTAATTTTACAGAACATTATGGATTGGTTAGGGAAGAAAATAAACCCGTATATCCACGACATTCATGGAACTCAAATAGTGTAATGAGTAGTTTACTACTATACAATGTGACTAGACATTCAGCCCATCATGAAAAATCGCATCTTAAATTTTGGGAGTTAGATACATATGAAGATGCACCAATGATGCCTTATGGATACTTGAGCATGCTATACATTGCAATTTTTTTACCACCCTTATTTCATAAAATGATGGCAAAGAAATTAATACAATGGGATGAAAAATATGCTACAGCTGAAGAAAAAGAAATTGCCAGAAGTGCTAACAGAAACAGTGGTATTAAAATATTAATTAATCAATATTGATTACTTATCTAATTCATCTTTATTGATATGTAATAACCCTGTTAATGAGGATGCTAATAATGCAGTAGGAATAGAAACAACGCCTATTCCAATAAAACTTATTAATGATGTAAAAATTTTACCTCCAACTGTAACTGGGACCATATCCCCATAGCCAACAGTAGTCATAGTCGAAATTGCCCACCACATGCATGCAAAAATTGAACTAAACTGATCAGGTTGAGCTGGGTTTTCTAGAAAATAAATACCAACTGAAGAAATATATAAAAGCATAATAGCAATGAAGGAAAAAATAATCATTTCACGCTTAACAATTAGAAATGCTTTTTTCAGTAGTGTTAATGATTCATTGAATCTAAATAATTTAAATATTCTAAGAAGTCTTACAACTCTAAGAGATCGCAAATCAATTGTTCCAGATAAATAAAATGGTGCAATTGCTACAAAATCAATAAAACCATAGAAACTAAATACATACGAAAATTTTCTATCACTAACATATATTCTTAATAGATACTCAATTGTAAAAATTATTATTGATATTATTTCAAATAAACTTGAAAGTCGAATAATCTGTGGATCTAGATTAGGAATAGTCTCAAGAGAAAAAGATACTAACGATAGTATAATTAAAATCTGTATAAATACATCAAAAAATTTACCTGATTTAGTGTCTTGTGAATCTATAATATTTTTTAAAAATAATTTCATTCTAAAAATCAATTATAAACAATTTAATAAAGAAAAACTATAAAGACTAATATGATATATATTAACAATATGTAATATCAGTAAATAAATTAAATAATCTTTATTATATTTCTGATAGTAAAAAGGAGTGTGAGAAAATGAAAAAAATAATTATAACTACTATTGTTTCAACTTTTTTATTTTGTATACCTACTACTACAACGTTGAATGTGGAAGGAATGTCGTGTGCATCTGGATGTGCACCTAAGGTAAATAAAGCTGCTATGAATATTGAGGGAGTACAATCATGTGATGTGAATTTTATTGATTCAAAAGCTGTAATTACATATGATAATGAAAAAGTTTCTGCATCAAATATTTTAGAAACATTAAAAGCTAGTACTACTTTCAAATATAACTTAAACAAAGATATTAATACATCTTCTGAAGCTACATGTAATTCAAAGACAAAGGCATGTTGCAATAAAACAAAAGAAAATGAGAAAAAAACGTTTATCCAAAGACTATTTGGATTCTAACTTTTTTTATGTGTAAGTTCCTTAGTTACACATTAATTAAGTAAAGGAAGTAAATAAATGAGTGATTCAAAACAAGGAACTGTAAAATGGTTCAACAATGCTAAAGGATATGGATTTATAACACCATCGGAAGGTGGACAAGATTTATTCGTTCATATGAGCAATATTGTAATGGAAGGATATAAAACATTAGCTGAAAATCAAGAAGTTGATTATAAAGTTGGTGAAAGTGACAGAGGACCTGTTGCTACAGATGTAGTTCCTAAATAGTTTAGATTTTAAACTAGCAATAAAAAAAAAGAGGATTTTTGAAATCCTCTTTTTTTTTGTATAAAATATTCTAAATTTTTATTTTCTAATTTTTTTCTTTAAAGCACCAGAATGATTTTTACATAAACTAGTAGGTTTTGTTTCATCCAAATAAATTTCATCTATAGACGTGCACCACCTTGTAGCTTTTTCATAGGTTTCATTACATACTTTTTCAACTACTACCCCGTCTGGCATTACCCAATTTGAATTTTGATCTATATAAACTAAATCTGCCCCGGAGTAAAAAGTACCTAAATTATATATTTCTTTTATTGCATCTGCAAAAATTGGCAAAGCAGCTTTTGAACCATACTGTTTTTTACCTAATGATATGGATGGGTCATCGACCCCAACCCATACACCAAGAGCAATTTGGGGTGTAAATCCTATAAACCAGGCATCAGTTTTATTATTTGTTGTACCTGTTTTTCCTGCCATTGGTGATTTAAATTTATGTCTCCACCTAATACTTCCTCCAGTTCCAGAGTTTATAACATCCTTCATCATAGATAGCATAATATAATTTAAGTTTTCATCAACTACTTCCATTTGTTCTGAATCAAAACGTTTTATAACTCTACCATGCTGGTCTTCAATATAACTAATAGCAATTGGGGTGTTATATACTCCCTCATTAGCAATAGTTGCATATGCAGATGTCATTTCTATTGGTATAACGTCTGATACACCTAAGGCAATTGATTCCACAGATGCAATTCTTGTGCTCAGATTAAAAGATTTAGCTTTCTGAGCAATTTGCTTTGGTTTTACAAGTTCTTGAGCTACTCTAACTGAAATCAAATTAAGAGATTTTTTTAATCCNTCTCTTAATGTTGTCAATAAGCCTGTAGATCCATCATGATTCTGTGGATTCCATTGTGTCGTATCATCTATAAAAACAACAAGAGGCTGATTTAATAATTGAGTACTTGGGGTAGCTCCTTCTTCAATTGCTGTCATATAAATAAAGGGTTTAAATATTGAACCTGGCTGTCTCTTAGCCTGAGTTGCTCTATTNAATCCATGTAAATCTAAATATTCTTCTTCTTGTCTACCGCCAATCATACCTAAAATATTTCCACTCGTTGGGTCAATAGCTACAACTGCTCCCTGAACAAGTAATTTAGATCTTAACTCCCTGGGTATAACCTCATCATTTTTCAATATTTCAAGTACTTCATCTACTTCATAATCTGTTCCACTTACTATTTTCTTAATTCTCCAGGGATTATTTATAAATTCATTATTTAATGCTTTTTGATTATTTTTCATATTCTCTTGAAATGAATTTTCTATGATTCTTTGAATCTGTGGATCAATAGTAGTATGAATTTTCAATCCATCTCTGTAAATATTTATACCTAGCTCACTATCAATTTTTTCCAGCTCTTTTCTTACGTGCTCATTAAAATANGGAGCAATTCCAGAAAATTTTTCTGTTGACCTACTAGCTATTTCTAATTTTTTATCATAGTAAAATGTATAATCATATAAATCAATCAATTCATTTTGTTTCATTACATCTAAAACTAAGTATTTTCTATCGTTCGCTAGGTTAAGATTTCTAAAAGGAGAATAAAGATTAGGTGCAGGAAGCATTCCAACCAACATTGCACATTCATCTAAATTTAATTCAGAAACATTTTTCTTAAAATAAAGCTGAGCAGCTGATTGTACTCCATACCTTCCATGTCCTAAAAAAACAGAGTTAAGATATAATTCTAAAATTTCAGACTTTGTATACGTTTGCTCAATATTAAATGCAGTAATTAGCTCTTTTATTTTTCGTACTATAGAGCGATCTTTCCAACTTATCTTTTCATACATGCTCCTAGCAAGTTGTTGAGTTAAAGTACTGGCACCTTGTTTATATTCCATCATTAGGATATTTATGAGAACTGCTCTTAAAGTTGATCTTACACTAAATCCTGAATGATTATAAAACTCTTTATCTTCCATTACAATCAAAGCGTCAATCAACTCTTGAGGTATTTCTCCAATTTTCACAACCTCTCTTTTTTTAACTGCCTGGAGTTTATGTAGCACTTGACCATCTGCACTAATAACCTTTGAAATTTGTTCAGGGTTGAAATTTTTTAATTCATCTAAAGTGGGTAGATCATAAGATAAATTTACCATATATGCTAGTATGGAAATCGATATCATAAATAAAAAGAGGAAAGTATACAAAAATGCTTTCCCCCATTGCAATAGACTGCTGTTTTTATTTCTATTCATTCTATTTTTTAGATTTAATCATATTCTTGTGATCTAGAAGCTTATCTACTAGTTCTTTTTCTAGAATATTTTCCTCCAAAACAATCTCTCTTACAGTTTTATTTTGCTTAAATGCTTTATATGCAATTTCAGCTGATTTATCATATCCAATAACTGGAACAAGACTAGTACACATAGCCAAACTTCCTTCAATATATCCACTACATACATTTTGATTAGCTTCTAAATTTATTATTAATTTTCTATTAAACATTTTGATACCATTTGAAATAATTTCAATTGACTCTAATATGTTACTAGCAATCATTGGCATCATTACATTTAATTCAAAAAAACTCCCCTGCGCACCCAAGCATACAGCATGATCATTCGCCATAACTTGTGCGCTTACTTGGATTAAAGACTCACAAATAACTGGATTCACTTTACCAGGCATTATTGATGATCCTGGCTGTACCGATGGTATATTTAACTCGCCAATTCCAGCCCTAGGTCCTGAACCTAAAAGTCTAATATCATTTGCAATTTTAGATAAGGATACAGCTAATCCTCTGATAGAGCCAGATACTTGAAGTACTGAGTCCTGAGTAGCCTGCGCCTCAAAATGATTTTTTGCTTCTTTGAATTTTATGCCTGTGTGCTTACTAAGTTCCTGCGAAACTAATTTCCCAAACTGTGGGTGTGTATTTATTCCAGTTCCAACTGCAGTACCTCCTTGAGCTAAATTTCTAACATACTTTTCAGAATCTTTAATTCTATCTATTGAATTCTCTACCATATTTAAATATCCAGAAAATTCTTGGCCTAATGTTATTGGAGTTGCATCTTGAAGATGTGTACGTCCAATTTTAATAATATTTTTAAATTCTGAAACTTTTTTTCTTAATGATTTAGATAATCCAATTAACTCAGGATACAGCTTTTCCTTTAAGTCTAGACATATTGCAATATTTATTGATGTCGGAAAAGTATCATTACTAGATTGACCTAAATTAACATGGTCATTGGGATGAACTGGAAATTTTTCACCTATTTTGTGACCTAAGATTTCATTNGCCCTATTTGAAATAACCTCATTAGTATTCATATTTGTAGAGGTTCCAGACCCAGTCTGAAAAATATCTACAACAAATTGATTATCATGCTTGCCGGAAATAATTTCATTGCAGGATTTTACAATAGCATTCTTTGTTTTAAAATTAATTTTTTTGAGTTTATAATTAGTAAGGGCAGCTGATTTCTTAATTATTCCAAGAGACCTAATAAGTGTCTTTGGTATTCTTCTATCACTTATTTGAAAATTTTCTACAGCACGTTGGGTTTGGGCTCCATAATATGCTTCATCAGGTACAAGTATCTTGCCCATTGAATCTTTTTCTTTTCGCATTTTTGCCTCTTAAGTTGATATGATAGAAAAATTGACTTCTAAATTACTCTGAAACTTCCCAAGTCTGCCCCATGTGAAGCAATGCGTCAAGATCTCCCTCACCTTTATCTGCAATCGCCTTATCAATTTGAGCAGTTATCATCTCATCATATGTTGGTTTTTCTTCTTGATATAAAACTCCAATTGGGGTAGGCAAATTAGGGTCAAGTGTAATTTCACTTAAATGAAATGCTAATGATTTATTTGACGTATCATGAATTAAAACATCATCAATAGTGAAATCTTTATCAATTTCAATAGACTCTATGCGCGAGCCATTCAATCTCAGTCCCTTATTCTTATTTTTCCCGTAAAGCATGGGCTCTCCATTAACTAGAGATATCAAAGTATCATCTTTTTTCTCTCTATCTGTTAAATCTGAAAATGCACCATCATTAAAAATATTACAATTTTGATAAATATCTATAAATGAAGTCCCTTTATGATCATTACAATTTTTAACTAATTCACCAAGATGTTTAGATTCTCTATCGAGNCTTCTTCCAACAAAGGTTGCCCCTGCTCCCAATGCCAAAGAAAGTGGATTGAACGGATAATCAGTAGAACCCATTGGAGTCGACTTTGTTTTTTTACCCAATTCTGAAGTAGGTGAATATTGACCTTTTGTTAAACCATAGATTCTATTATTAAACATTAAAATATTTATATCTAAATTTCTTCTTAGAATATGTATGAGATGATTCCCACCTATACTCATTGCATCTCCATCCCCAGTAATCATCCAAACAGATAAATTTGGATTTGCAATTTTAGCTCCGCTAGCAACTGCGGGTGCTCTTCCATGAATTGTATGAAAACCATACGTATTCATATAATAAGGGAATCTACTTGAACAACCTATTCCAGATACAACNAGGAAATCTTCTTTGGGAATACCTAGTTTTGGGAANACTGTTTGAACTTGCGCTAAAATTGCATAGTCNCCACAACCAGGACACCATCTTTTATCTTGATCAGAGCTAAAGTCTTTCTTTTTCAATTTTGNCTTATCATCTATCACGACAGACATCTAATTTTCCTTTATAAAATTTTATTAATTTCATTATATATCTCTGAAGGAGTGAAAGGTTTGCCTTCAACCTTATTTAATCCTTTAGAATCAACTAAATACTTTGAACGAATGATAGCATTAAGTTGACCAAGATTTAGTTCTGGAACTAAAATTTTATCAAATCCATCCAATTTTTGTTTAAGATCTTTTGGCATTGGATTTAAGTTCCTCAAATGTATCTGAGATACTGATTTTTTTTCTTTTCTTGCTCTTTGTACAGCAGACCTTATTGCGCCATATGTCCCGCCCCAGCCTAATACTAAAAGTTCTCCTTTTTCATCTCCAAATACATCTATAGGATCAAAGGAGTCTGCAATAATNTTAATTTTCTTTTGCCTTAATTTAACCATATGATTGTGGTTATCGGTATCATAGCTAACATGGCCAGTTTTATCCCATTTTTCAAGACCTCCAATACGATGCTCCATTCCCGGAGTACCAGGTATAGCCCAAGGTCTAGCCAATTTATCATTTTCATGATCATAAGGAGCAAATTTTTCAGCATCTTTTGCAAATGGAGGAGATATAGGAGGTAAATCTTTTTCTGACGGTATTTTCCAAGGTTCAGATCCGTTAGCAATATAACCATCAGTTAGCAAAACAACTGGAGTCATATACTCTAAAGCCATTTTACATGCTTCAAACGCCGCATTAAAACAATCAGATGGAGACTGTGCAGCTATAACTGCTACGGGCGCCTCTCCATTTCTTCCATACATTGCTTGATTCAAATCNGCTTGTTCTGTTTTTGTAGGCAACCCTGTAGATGGTCCACCTCTTTGAACATTAATAATAACAACAGGTAACTCCGTAATACATGCAAGCCCCATAGCCTCACCTTTAAGTGCAATACCAGGTCCACTACTTGCTGTGACACCAATGTTACCACAAAACGCCGCACCAAGTATACTGCAAATTCCAGATATTTCATCNTCTGCCTGGAATGTTTTTATCCCAAAATTTTTATATCCAGATAAAAAATGAAGAATTTCGCTGGCTGGAGTTATAGGATAACCTCCAAAAAATAAATTTAATCCAGACTTCTTTGTTGCCGCAACTAATCCTAAAGAAGTTGCATGGTTACCCATTATACTTCTATAGGTTCCTTTNTCAAACTTTGCTTTTGCAACCGAATAAGTTGTTTTTATCGCTTCAATTGTATCGCCAAAATAAAACCCTGCTTTGATTGCTCGAGTATTAGCTTCAATGATTTCAGGTTTATCTTTAAACTTTATTTTGAAATGATTTAAAGTTGAGCTCATATCTCTATCGTACAACCAGTAAAGTAGTCCTAAAGCAAACATATTAGTAGATCTTGCCATTATTTTAGAAGGTAGGCCCATATCTTCAAGAGCATTGTATACCATCTGAGTCATATCAATTTTAATAACTCTATANTCATTTAGTTTTTCTGTATCTTCTAAAGGGTCAGATTCATATTCAGCAAGTTTTAAATTTTTAGGTGTAAAATTTGCTGTATTAATTATTAGGGTGCCACCTTTTTTGAGTTCATCAATATGAACTTTAAAAGCAGCTGGATTCATGGCAACCAATACATCTGGATCATCACCAGGTGTGTGGACCTCATCCTTACTAAATTTAAGCTGGAATGAACTAACTCCAAAAAGAGAGCCGGCCGGGGCGCGAATCTCAGCAGGAAAATCTGGAAGCGTTGTCAAATCATTACCAAANATTGCTGCATTATCAGAAAATTGGGTGCCAGTTAATTGCATTCCATCTCCTGAATCCCCAGCGAATCTGATAACAACTGTATCTACTGATTCTATTGGTTTATTTTGTGTCGACATCCGTTTAATTAAATTTGTTATGTTGATAAATTACCCCATAATGAACAAGTAGCCAAAAAAAATATTAATTTTTTTACCTAATATGAAAATTTAATTAACGATAGTAAATTATTATTATGAAAGATAATGTTAAACTTACGCAATTTAGTAGTGGAGCAGGTTGAGCTTGTAAACTTTCTCCTGAAGATCTTTCCCAGGTTCTGGGAAATATAAAAAATATATCTAACAATGAGTCAATAATTGATTTTAGCTCTTTTGATGATGCGGCTGCTTTTAATATTGGAGGTAATACCATACTTCAATCTGTAGATTTTTTTAGTCCAATTGTGGATGACCCCTATACATTTGGTCAAATTGCTGCAGCAAATTCATTATCTGATATTTATGCTATGGGCGGAATACCTAAGTTTGCCCTAAATATTGTAGGCTTCCCATCTGAAGACCTATCTCTAGATATTTTATCAGAAATTTTAAAAGGTGGCATGGACATTGCGAACAAAGCAGAAATTCCAATTCTTGGTGGACATTCTATTAAAGATAAAGAACCTAAATATGGTATGGTCGTTACGGGATTATCAAATGGCAATCCTATAAAAAACTCATCTGCTCAAAAAGGTGATTCTTTAATTTTAACTAAACCTCTAGGTCTAGGCGTTATATCAACAGCTATAAAAAAAGGAATTGCAAGCAAACATATGATTAATGATGCTATAGATATAATGACTACACTTAACAAGGCAGCCTCTGAAATTATGGTTGATGTAGGAGTGAATGCTTGTACAGATATTACGGGATACGGTTTATTGGGTCACTTACTTGAGATGTGCAAAGGATCAGAATTATGTGCAGATATTAAATTTGATGCAATAAAATTTATTGATGGTTCAATAAAAACTGCATATGATAATATTATTNCAGGAGGAACCAAANGTAATTTAACATTTATTGAAAAACATATAAAATTTTCAGATAATATCGATAAGATAAAACAATTACTTTTAGCAGATGCTCAAACCTCTGGTGGACTTCTTATCAGTGTACCAAAAAGTAAGGAAGAAGAATTACAAGCAAAACTATTAGATTCAAGTTGTAATGCAACTAAAATTGGATATATGACAGAGATTAAAAGTAACTTTATCAAAGTTTCATAATGAATAATGTCGAAATAATATCAAATATAATTTATCTAGAAAATCAATCAGACCCTTCTCTGCCTTTACATATGTTCTCATACAACATAGAAATTGAGAATAAATTAGATGATTCTATACAACTCTTAAATAGACATTGGGAGATAACTGATGGCAATGGCGTGATGAATATAGTTAATGGAAAAGGAGTAGTAGGGCTACAGCCAATAATTGAACAAAATGAAAAATTCTCATACTCAAGCTTCTGTCCTATACCTACTGAATTTGGGATTATGAATGGATGGTATGAAATGAAAACCTCTTCTGGAATGTCATTTAAAGCAAATATCCCAACAATAAACTTATTTACTCCTACATCAAAAAAAAACTAAGTTGGATACCATATATTTAGATAATAACTCAACGACAATGATTGACCCAAGAGTCTTAGAGGAAATGAAAATATATATGACCTATGAATATGGCAATGCAGCTAGTAATGAGCATGCTTTCGGTTGGAACGCAAACGAAGCAGTAAATATTGCAAGGGAAAAAATATCAAATTCAATAAACTGTTCCCCTAATGAAATCTACTTTACTAGCGGTGCAACTGAATCAAATAATTTAGCAATACTTGGATCCATAAACTTACAAGGTGATGATTCTCATATTATTTCTTTAAAAACAGAGCATAAATCAGTTATCGATATCTTCAATTATGCCTCAATAAATAATATTAATATCACCTTACTTAATGTTAAACAAGATGGTATGATTGATATGGATATTTTTGAAAAAGCAATAACCTCAAATACAAAATTAGTATCTATAATGATGGCAAANAACGAAATTGGTGTTATTCAACCTATACTTGAAATAAGTAGAATTTGCAAAAAACACAATATTATTCTACACGTTGATGCAGCACAAGCACTAGGGAAAATTAAATTTGATTTAATGAATTTATATATTGACTTAATGTCACTATCAGCTCATAAAATATATGGTCCTAAAGGTATTGGTGCTCTATATATAAATAGCAAAACTATGAAAAATAGAATAAAAGCCATTACATATGGAGGTGGACATGAAAACGGATTAAGGCCTGGCACTCTTCCAGTTCATAATATTGTAGGTTTTGGAAAAGCTTGTGAAATTATTTACAATGAAATAAATGATAATACTTTCTTGATTTCACAGCTTACAGATCTAATGCTCCAGAGTCTTAATAATGGATATCCAGAATTCATTCTTAATGGTCATTCTAAAATTAGAATCCCTGGGAATTTAAACATTAGTTTCCCCGGCTTAAAGCAACAGCCATTAATACAAAGGCTACGTAAAATT
This sequence comes from bacterium TMED161, assembly GCA_002171125.1. Classification (GTDB taxonomy): domain Bacteria; phylum Fidelibacterota; class Marinisomatia; order SCGC-AAA003-L08; family D37C17; genus TMED161. Next base: position 67,606 of record NHHK01000025.1, read on the forward strand.
GCTGTATCTAGTGGATCTTCTTGTACTACTTCAAATCAAGAGCCTTCTCATGTCTTAAGCGCTTTGGGAATAAGTAATAGATTAATAAATTCAACAATTAGAATTGGAATAGGAAAATTTAATACTATAAATGATATTAAAGACTCTGCAAACTACATTTTAAAAGTTGTTAATAGATTGAAAATTTAAAAGAGTTAAAAATGGTAAAAAAAGGATTAAAATATGAATACTGATGGACATATAGTTGCAATTGGTGGTGGTGGTTTTGGTAGGAATCCCAATAAACCTGTAATTGAGAATTATATTTTAAACTTATCTGATTCACAAAAGCCTAATATAACTTTTTTCCCTACAGCCTCAGCTGAAAATAGTGACTACATCGTTAATTTTTATACGGCTTTTTCAAATCTTAATTGCAATGCAAAACATATAAGCCTTTTCAAAAATACTCCAAATCTAGAATCTATTATAAATGATTCTGATATAATATATATTGGAGGAGGAAATACAAAAAGTATGTTAGCTGTTTTTAAAGAATGGCGTTTAGACAAACTACTGTTAAAAGCATATAAAGATGGTAAAATATTGGCAGGAGTTAGCGCTGGAGCAATATGTTGGTTTGACCAAGGGATTACAGACTCCTGGGATGATGGACTTAGAGTTTTAGATTGCATGGGGATTCTAGAAGGTGTATGCTGTCCACATTATGATGGAGAAGTAAATAGGAGACCATCAGTTGAAAATTTTCTAAAAACTAACGAAATAGACAGCTGCTTTTGTATTGAAGATGGCGCCGCAATCCATTACCATAATAATAGATTTAAAACAGCAGTGGCTTTCTATAAAAACAAGAATGCATATGAGGTTGCACTTAATAGAGGCGAAGTTAAAGAAACCCCACTAAAAAAAATAAATATATATTAATTGATAGGATTTTAGAATGAAGATAAATGATGTTAAAGAAATACTGAATAAAATTGAATCTGTTAAATTTTTATTACCAAATGGAGATCTCATTCCTGCTCATTTTCATGTTACTGAAGTAGGAATTATAACCAAAAATTTTATTGATTGTGGTGGAACAATTAGATCTGATAAGGTTGCAAACTTTCAGCTATGGACTGCAGATGACTTTGATCATAGGCTTGCGCCTCAAAAGTTTTTAGATATTATAAATTTATCTGAAAAAATACTTGAATTAGAAAATCTTGAAATCGAAGTCGAATATCAATCAAATACAATTGGAAAGTTTGGACTGAGTTTTGATGGAGCTAATTTTTTGTTAACAAATAAAAAAACAGATTGTCTGGATAAGGATAAATGTGGCATTGATGAACCAAATCTTAAACAGACTTCTTCGTGTTCGCCTAAAAGTGGATGTTGCTAATCATCATTTATTACTAAATAATAATTAAAAAATAGAATACAGCTATTAATCTTATCATTTTAAAACTAGACGAAATTACTAGTTTACTTTTTCTTAGTCTTATCAATTACTGACATTGCAGTGGCCAGCATTGAAGATACATTGTTGACATCACTTGGAATAATTAATGTATTATTTTCTTTAGCGAGATTACCAAACTCTGAAACATACTGTTTAGCTACTTCTAGATTCGCTGCTTGTTCCCCGCCCTCTTGATTTAGAGCTACCGCTACTTTAGTAATAGCTTCTGCTGTAGCNTCTGCCTTCAATTTTATTTCTGTAGCTAAGCCTTCCGCATTATTGATTAGTTCTTGCTTTTGTCCTTCGGAAGTTAAAATTGATTGTTCTTTCTCACCTTCTGCTAAATTTATTTTAGATTGTCTTTCTCCTTCTGATTGGGCAATAGCAGCACGCTTATCTCGTTCTGCTGTCATCTGCTTTTCCATTGCATTCATAATATCTGGAGAAACTTCAATATCTTTTACTTCGTATCTCAATACTTTAATTCCCCAATTCTGAGCTGCCTCATCAACAGCTGCAACTACAGCTTGATTTAAAGTTTCTCTTTCTTCAAATGTTTTATCTAAATCCATTTTACCTATTACAGATCTAAGAGATGTTTGCGCTAGATTTTGAGCAGCAAGTCTATAATCATCAATGCCATAACAGGAAAGTTTACTATTCATTACTTGAAGATATAATACTCCATCGATACCAAGAGCTACATTATCTTTTGTAATACAGTTTTGCTTAGAAACTTCAAATACTTCTTCTTTTAAAGTTCTTTTATATCTAACTACATCTAAAAAGGGCACCAGTAAATGTAAGCCAGCACTTAGAGTTCTACTAAATTTCCCTAATCTCTCAACAATATACTCCTGTCTTTGAGGAACAACCTTAGCTGTATTAAATAGAACGATAACAATCAAAATGACTGTTATTAAAATTACTATTGAAAATTCATTCATTTTAAAATACCTCCAATTATTTATTTACCTNTTCTACAATCAAAAATGAACCTTGCTCGTCACCCTTACCAATTACTTTAACCATTTGATCTTTTGGAATATGAGCATCTGCTTGAGCCTTAAAATAGGTACCTTTATACTTAATTTCACCAAATCCATTTTCAATTACAGGCTTACTTACAATAGCTATAGAGCCACCTGTATCATTAGTATTATGAGAATACTTATCCTCACCCCTTAACTGAAAACCTCTGAAAATATTTTTTACATAACTTCTCAATAACAATAGGGATAAAACTGAAAATATGGCAAACAGAATAATCTGAGAATTTATTGTTATATTTGAAAAAACAGTAATAGCAGAAACTAAAATTGCTCCAATGGCAAAGAAAAACATTATAAAAGTTGGCATTATAAACTCAGCAATTATAAATACTGCACCTATTAAAAACCATATTAAATATGCACTCATAAAATCTCCATTAATTTAGAAGCACTAAAAGTTAGTTTATTATTATTTTTAAACAAAATAATAATAATTATATCATTTACCTTGGATACCATTAATTCATGAATCATGATTGGTCTTCTTAGTTTTAAATCTGTAAATAAAAAGAATGATTATTCCAGATATATTTGGAAACCATACCTCAGGATTTGACCATGGGATGCCATCAAAAGAAAAATTTGTTAATGGATATAAAAGCTTAGTTGGAAAATATTCTTTTGAATGGAATGGAAAGTCTAGCAAAATGTGAAAAGGCCAAGCCAACATTGCAAATGCTATATTCTTATTATATCTACTTACTATATAAATACATATAAATGCAGTTACAAAACTATGTGTAATATCATAGTTAAAAATAATCCAATCAGGTATAGTTTCTATTTTAGGAGGACCCGGAGAAAATTCTTTTTTAAAAATCTGCATAATACCTAATATGCCAAAAGAGCAAAGGTCTGGCATCGTTCCAAATAATATGGCTAACTTTCCATATCCCCTGTAACCAAATAAGCCTTTTCCCCACAAAGCATGACTTAAAGTATCCAACTTTCCTCCTTAAGAAAACTAGTTAATTTATAATTAGAATTCAAACCAATGATTAATTTTAATATAAATTGAATTATCAAAATATTTTTCAGTCCANCTATCTACAGAAGTATAACTCAACATTCTACCTATATCTTTAAATATTTTGCCATTTACAGATTTAGAGGTTCTAAGTACAATGTAAAACTCAGAATTCGAATCATACTCCCACTTGAATGATAAATTAAAATTAATACTACTGTACCTTGGATAAAAACCTAAATAATAATTAGGATTTAAATATTGTTCAATCTCAATATCTCCATCTATTAGTGAAAATTCTGGTGCTACAGACCCCTCAGTGTATAATGGTAAATATTCATTATTTCCATTTATAAAACTAGTTTCAGATAAGCTATTCATATTACTATCCCACTCTTTGTATTCGCCAAACTCATTTTTATGAATGAAATATTCTGAAAACAACTTAATACTAATATTTTTTTTGAAATATTTTTCATAGCTAATTGAATATCTATTATTCCATCCAGTTGTAGTAGAAAAGATATAATGATTTATACTATTATCTTCATCAGATTCAACTGTTTCTAAAAAATCAATACTTGAATTAAATCCTACTTGCTCAAACATAAATCTAAGATAAGCTGAATCATTTAGTTTAGCTGACACATCTAAAATTGATTCCTCCATCCTATCCTTTGAAACACTTAAACTAGACGCAAAAGAAAANCTACAAAATAAATCTTTTTTTGTATCTGTACTAATTTGAATTAACCATCTATTTGACTCTGGAATTAAAAATGCCGGACCGTTCTCAGCTAATTCATAATCATACATATAAAAATCATNGTAGTGCTCTTTCTCAAGTATATAGCCAATTGAAAATTTAGTATAATTTTTTAAATAATATTTTCCAATTAGACTGTACGCATTACTTAAATTTAAATTTTCAAAATTCTCTGAATACCTATAAGCTAAATCCCATCTAAATTTTCTCAAATAATCTAATCGAGGTGCAGTGTCTTTAAAACCAATTGAAACTTTATATTTCTTAATATTATTTCTTTCATTATATCCTACTTTATTAATATCAAAATTTTTATCGTAGCTTTCNATATCAAATAAAAACGTTAATGGATAGGGAGAATCAAATTCAAAATTTAAATTGTGAGCATTTCCATTTATTTTGTCATTAATTGATTTAACATACTGATAATCAAAAATTAGATTATTGTTAAAATAAATAATATTGTCAAATGAAGCAGAAGAATAGTTTTGATGTCCATCAAACATGTTTGTAGCTAAAAAACCAACAATACTATTTCCATTAAAAATATCTTTAGATATCCTGTTAATAAAATATTTTTTTGTTGTATTCTTATCTGAAGTTTCTGCAACTATTGAACCCAAATTCCATCCTGACTCAGAACTTCCAATGTATTTTAAAGCATAATTAATTTTACTATCTAAAGAGTCATTACCTGACCCAATTCTCCTTGAGTAGAAGACTTCAATTGGTAATTCAAATATTGATATTGACTCATTAAAAAAAGTACGTTTTTCAGGTAAATATATTTCGTAATAAGATAAATTTATATACTCTGGATCCATTTCAACTTGACCAAAATCTGGATTAATTGTCAAATCTAAATAGCTTGATTGAGAAAGTCTTAATTTTGCATCTAATCCAAATGGAAAATCAGAATTATCAAAAGATTCAATATAGTTTAATGAATCTTTGAATAATTGATCATCTACTAACATAACATTTTTAACTTTATCAAATCCTAGTAATGTATAGGGCTTAATTCCTAAAAATCTATTTACATTATAATCTTTAAATCCAAAAATATGGCCAAATTGTGATGCAATGCCAGGAGTACCTCTTTCCATTGCACTCCAAGAACTATACTCATTATTCCTATGAATGTATCTATGGATATTTAAACCCCATGGATTTTCGATTTGAGTAATATTTAGCATTTTAAATGGGATTGCCATTTCAACTATCCATCCATAATCATCTTTAGATACATTAGAGTCCCAAACAGCATTATACTCAATATCGTAATCTGAATCAAAAAATGATACGGCATCTGACTGAATGCCAGCTGCATTTACTGCAAATAAATAGCCTGATTGATGATCATGCTTACTGTCAAATTCAATGGAAAACCAATCTGCCTGATCTGAGAACGCGCGGTCCCAATCATCTTTTCTAGATAATACACTTTTTATGCTATCAGGGTTTGCATCAAATAGTCTTGCAGCAATATATATGTAATCTTCATCATGTAGTATTTTAACCAATGTATCAAATCTTGGCTTTGACATATTATTTGGCTCTTCTTGAATAAATGAATGAATATAGTTATTGATATTATTTGTATTAAAATCACCCCACACACTTTCATCTAATATGCCATCTACGATAGGCCTTTCATTTATATATTTTGATACGTAGTATTTATCTTTTTTTTGTTCATAAAAAGGCTCTTTATTATTTATTATTTCATTCTGATTTTGAGAACAACTTTGATCAAAAATACTATTTGAAAATGAAATTGAAATAATTAATAATATATAAGAAATTTTCAGCAATTTATTTTTTTGACATAATTTCTTAAATCTAAGAAATTATATTATTTTTTTATTTAAAAAATTATTTCTAAATTTCAATACCGACCAACTAGTCGGTATTGAAATAAAATATATTATTGGAGCTATTTTTATATGAAAATTTGTGTTTTAGTAAAGCAAGTACCAAATGAGGATGCTGTAATTAAGATTTCCCCTAATGGCAGTGGAATCATAGAGGACAATCTAACATTTTGCACTAATGAGCCTGATACGTATGCCCTAGAAGAAGCGCTACAGATGAAAGAAACATATCCGGACTCAGAAGTAGTCGTATGTACTTTAGGTAAAAATTCAGCATCTCAAATATTAAAAGAAGCGCTAGCTAAAGGAGCTGATAGGGCAATATTTATAAATGATAATACAAATTATAATGATCCGCTGAGTGCCGCAAAAGTTATCGCAAATGTCTTATCTAAGGAATCATTTGATTTGATTCTTTCAGGACTTCAATCAGATGACGATGGGCATGGTCAAACAGGCCTACTTATCGCTGAACTTTTAAATATGACACACGCATCTCTTGTAGTGGGAACAGAGATTCTTGATAAAAAAATTAGAGTAAAGAAAGAACTTGAAAGTGGATGGTTTCAATGGGCTGAAATGGAACTTCCTGCATCAATATCAATTCAATCTGGACTAAATAAGCCTAGATATGCATCGCTGAAGGGTATTATGGGTGCAAAAAGAAAACCTATGGATAATTTAGAGCGTTCTCAAATTGAAATTACTGATGTGGATAATGTTAAATTGGAAAATGTATATCTACCTCAGAAATCTAAAGAAACTCATTATATTGAAGGCGATACAGATGAAATAGTTGCTGGAATAATTAAAGTTTTAAAAGATGATATTAAAGCTATCTAAATAAGGAAAATATGAAAATACTAGTATATATACAATCAGCTGAAGGAAAAATAAACCCAATATCCTTAGAGTCGCTCGTGGCTGCGCAACAATTAAAAAAGGAAAAATCAGCACAAGTTCATGCTGTAACATTTTCCAGTGATATAGCCAACAAACTATCTGATTATGATATTGATAGCGTAATCCATGTGAGCCATGATAGTTTAAATGAATATTCTCCACTACATTATATTGAGACATTTAATCAGCTTAACAGCGAATTAAATCCAGATCTNATTATTTTTGGTCATACTTATGAAACTAGAGATTGGGTTCCAAGACTAAGTGCTAGGCTCGACATCCCATTTTTATCTGATTGTGTCGGAATGAATATAAATGATACAATAACATATACACGGTCTCTCTATCAAAATAAAATAAATACTGATTTGTCAGTTTCATCAAAATCTGCAATCATCTCATTTCAATCTGGTGCATATAAAGTTGATTCACTAGACCAGGGTTCATGCAATGCAGAGCAAATGAATGTTGATTTAAGTTCAGTTGAAAATAAAATTATAAATGAGGAAAAATTCAAAGAAACTGACGGTGCGATTGACCTTTCTGCTGCTGACTTCATTGTTTCAATTGGAAGAGGTATCGCAAAGGAAGAAAATATTCCCATGGCAAAAGAGCTTGCTGATTTAATTGGAGCGCAGTTGGCCTCATCAAGACCAGTAGTTGATTCGGGTTGGCTAAATCATTCTCTTCAAATTGGAAGTTCAGGACAAATCGTATCTCCAAAATTGTATTTTGCACTTGGTATATCTGGCGCTATTCAACATTCTGTTGGAATGAAAGGTTCTGGGTGTATCATGGTTATTAATAAAGATGCAAATGCGCCAATTTTTGAAATTGCAGACTATGGAATAATTGGCGATTTAATGGAAATTGTACCAAAACTATCATCTGCTATAAAGGAAATAAATGGATAATGAACAAAGAGAAATCTTAGAGGTCGATTTCCTTTTTGTTGGTGCTGGTCCAGCATCATTAGCGGGAGCATTACACTTAAAAAGTCTAACCAAAGAAAAATATCCAGATTTATCAATAGCAATTATTGAAAAGGCATCAGAGGTAGGGGCTCATTCTCTATCGGGTGCTGTGGTGGATCCAATATCATTAAATGAGCTCTTCCCTAACCTTAGCAATGAAGACTTTCCATTTGAACATGAAGTCAAAAAAGAATACATGTACTACCTTACAAAAAAAAGTAAGCTATCTGTGCCATTCATACCAAAGCCAATGAGCCATCATGGTTGCTATATAGCCTCAATTGGGAAGCTAACAAGATGGCTTGAGCAAAAGTGTGAGGAGGCAGAAATTGATATCTTTGCTGGTTTCCCTGGATCTGATATACTATATAATGAAAATACTGTAATTGGAATTAGAACTGGAGATCAAGGTATTGATAAGAATGGAGAAAAAAAACCAAACTTTGAGCCAGGTGTTGATATCCATGCAAAAGTTACATTCTTTGGAGAAGGCAGCAGGGGTAGCCTAACAAAACAATTAATTAACAAATTTAATCTTATGGATGGCAAAAACCCACAGAACTGGGCAATCGGTGTCAAAGAACTGTGGCAACTACCTGAAGAAAAGCTTCCCCAAGGTTACGTAGCACATACATTAGGTGAACCTCTCGGTCACTCGCTTTTTGGTGGTGGTTTTATGTATTCAATGAAAAATAACATTCTAGATTTAGGCATTGTTGTTGGCCTTGATTACAAAAATCCGCACATCGATCCACATCATGAACTCCAGCTATTAAAATCACACCCATGGATAAAAAATATTTTAGAAGGCGCAGAGATCCTTGCATATGGTTCAAAAACTCTTCCTGAGGGTGGTATCTACTCTCTTCCAAAACTTTATGTTGATGGCGCAATGCTAATTGGAGATAGCGCAGGATTTCTTAATGGTCAGAGACTCAAAGGAATTCATCTTGCAATGAAATCAGGCATGCTTGCAGCTGAGGCAGCTAAAATTGCATTAGATGTAAATGATTATAGTGAAATACAGCTCATGAACTATGATACTATTTTTAAGGAAAGTTGGGCATATAAAGAGCTGTATAAGGTTAGAAATTTTCATCAAGGTTTTGAAAAAGGATTAATATATGGTATGGCTAATGCTGGCATTGGCTTATTTACTGGAGGTCGCGGATTTGGAATTTATAATAAATTATCTTCAGACGATGGGCATATTCATATGGAGAAGCCATCCACCTCATTTGATAAATATGATGGCATTGAGTATGATGGTAAATATATTTTAGATAAACTAACAGATGTGTACTACTCGGCTACATCTCACGATGAAGATCAGGTTGCACACCTTCATGTTAATGATCCATCTATTTGTATAGATAAATGTAAAGAAGAATATGGAAATCCTTGCCAAAGCTTTTGCCCTGCAAACGTGTATGAAATTGTTGATGATGGCGAAGAACGCCTCCAAATTAATTTTTCTAATTGTGTTCATTGCAAAACTTGTGATATTATGGACCCTTATCAAATTATTGACTGGACTACTCCGCAAGGAGGCGATGGGCCTTCATGGAAAAATATGTAGTGTAGTTTCATGTATGAATTTGCAAATAATCTAATTAATCTTATACCTATATTAAAACATCAACCTGATTGGCTAATTTCAATTGTCTTAAAACTAACGGGCTTCATGCTTATTCTATGGGCTATCCGTCGCTATTTTACAAATAGTTGATATGAGTCACAAAATACATAACTACTCATTTTTTTCTTGATAAATAAGATATAAAACACTAGTTTATCACAACGCGAATGGCTTTTGATAGTTTTAACTGAGAATGATTCTCAAAATTAATTTTATCTAATTTTAGTCGCCATAGATGTACTACGTCGGCTAAGTTTAGATTTAACACTTTATAACATGGAGGAGTAAATAATGAATAAATCTATAACTATGGTACTAATTTTTTGTGCCGGCCTACTAGTTGCACAAGATATTACAGGAACATATCGTGCTTCAGGACAAAGAGTAGAATATCAATTCTACACAAGAGCAAATGACTTCGGTATCACTGGAGGAAATGCAGATGGTTCAAGCTCGATATCTATTTCTGATGTATATGGACTAGGTGTAACTCAAGAACTTTCAAATATTCCAGTAGGTTATAACTTCGCTGAAAATATTGTTGGCCCAATTGGTCTTCCTGAAATGGATGCAATGCAATATTTTCTATACGTAACATTCAATGAAGATGGAACAGGATATATAAATAACAGTCAGGTATTGGCTAGTGAAACAGAAGACTGTGTAACATCAATTCAGCTTCTACCACTAGATGATGACTTATCATATACTACTGACTTGAATGCTGGTTTAACAATTCAAGAAACAATGGTTACAGGTCAGCCGAATGTGAGCCCATATGCAGGTCAAACATCTGGTTCATGGAGTATATCTGGTTCATCTTTCTTTTCATTTTTCCCAGCAACACCAACTCCTGTAACTTCTGAGTTTCAGCTTTATGGTGATGAATTTGTTGGTTGCTACTTCCCATGCGTAGAATCGGGTGCTGATGGTATGTTTGATCCAAACTCTCCAGATGCTCATGGATATTGCGGTGGCGTAGTATGCGCATCAACATTACATGGATTCCCTGNAATGCCTCACCCTGGAACTACGGCTGGATATATGATGGATGGTGTTGACGTTTCTTTTGCTCCATCTAACCAAGCTTATGGAATAGTCCCAGATCTTCATATTGAGTGGCATTACGTTGATGGTCCAGTTGCAGAAACTGGTTTAGGTGATGTTGTTGGAGAAGATGAAGATGGTGATGGTACAGACTACGATAATATTCTTGGATACCCATCTCTTCTTTCAACATTTACAAATCCAGCTTGTGGATTTAACTACCCAATTATTGGCGATGTAACAGCATTATTGCCAGAAGGCTGTGTTGACCTTTCTGCTGGTGGAGTTGATTCAGCTCCAGGTACAGATCAAGCAAACACTGCATACCTTATGGATGCATCACTTGCTCCATGGGGGAACTTCCTTACATGGAACGCAGTTATGTATGCACAAACAGGAAGTACAGACTTCCTAGTTGATGATTCAGGTGCAGACCTTGATCCAGCAAGTATTGCATTCTTAGACTTAGATAATGATGGTGTCGCAGAGACTCCATACAGTGAAAATGGCGGAAGAATGGTAATGAACTTTNCTCCAACATGTATTCCTGTAGTTTCATCTATTTCTGTTCTAGGTGAATTAACACAATTAAGTTGTGACAACCAAAATGGTGACGTTGATGGAACAGGTTCTGTAGACGTTCTTGATGTTGTTGCAATCGTTGGTCATGTACTAGGTACATCAATTCTTGGTGATGCTGCATGTATTGCAGATGTTAATGTGGATGGTAATGTTGATGTTCTTGACGTTGTTCAAGTTGTTCAAACTATTTTGGGCGGAAGAGGTCAAGAAGCAACTTCAGCATCATTTACTAAAAATGATGAAGGTGTTGTAATGTCATCTAATGGAGTTGTTGGTGCAGTTCAAATTACACTATCTCATGGTAGTGACTTTAGCATTGAATTAACTAAAGACGCTTTTGTAGCTGAGTCTCATACTGAAGGTAACACAACTACTCTAATCGTTGTAAATCCTAATGAAGAGATTTTCTCTGCTGCTGGTGACTACAATGTTGAAGAAGTAATTGCTGCAACTTCTGAAGGATATATTACTGCAAATCTAGTAACACCTAATGCTATTGCAATTGGCGATGCATATCCAAACCCATTTAATCCATCAACTTCATTTGATATTAATGTTGGTACCGCTGGAGAAGTTTCAGTGATGGTATACAACTTAAATGGTCAAGTTGTTGATATGATTCATGATGGTCCAATGNATGCTGGTGTTTACAATATGACTTGGAATGCTAGTGATCTTTCAAGTGGAATGTACATTGTTAAAGCTAATAATGCTGATGTTACTGTTTCACAAAAAGTCATGCTTATTAAGTAATTATTTTTTAAGCTTTATTTAATACTAAAAAGCCCTGTTAATGAAAAATTTAGCAGGGCTTTTTTTATTATGTTTTAATGTTAATAGTTTAATAGATTTTAGAATGTTCACAACAAAAAGCATATACTATTTATATTTTGTATTTAGCTTAACACTACTTTTCCCTTACGCTTCAATTACAGGGAAAGTCACTGATATTAATACACAAGAACCTCTTGTTGGAGTAAATGTGATTCTTGAAGGCACTTCTTATGGAAGCAGTACTGATATAGATGGAGAATATCTCATTGAAAATATCCCCTTAGATGATTATATACTCAAAATAATGTATATTGGATATAAAAATAAAGAAATATCCATATCTATAAATGAAGAGAAAAAATATATTTACAAAGTAGATCTAAGCGAAAGTGAAATAGCGCTAGAAGAAACAAATGTCACTGCTTTTATAGAGCGTGAAGAAAAGAAAACAGAAGCTCCAGCTACAATTGAAACAGTAGACTCCAAAGATATAGAACAAGCAGCCACATCAAATCTAGGTGGTTTCTTGCAGGGTATGAAAGGTGTTGATTTTACTGCTAGTGGAGTAAATAATTACAGCCTTTCAATTAGAGGATTTAATAGTAGCTTCAGTTCAAGACTACTTATGTTAACAGATGGACGGCCTGCAAATGTACCATCCTTAAGGGTTGTAAATTTCAGTACAGTTCCATCAACACAGAGTGATATAGAAAAAATTGAAGTTGTATTAGGTCCAGCAACAGCTTTATATGGTGCTAATGCTCATAGTGGTGTTATTAACATAATATCTAAACCCCCGGCAACATCAGAAGGTCTATCAGCAAGTTTTTCAGGGACAATGGATGATAGAAAGCTAAAAAAATTCGATGCTCGATATGCTAAAAAAATTAATAATAATTTAAGTTTTAAAATATCTGGATCTCATTTTAGCGCAAATGAATGGCCTTATATATCTGAAGAAGAATATAAATCACACAGAAACCCATGGGTAGGATTTCCAGGTAGACAGATAGATGGTAAAGATAATAATGCATCAGTAACTAGTCATACTGGAGGACTCAGCCCTGCAACTGAAAGTAGATTAAGGTGGATACAAACAGTTGATCAAGGCATTCAAATAAATAAGGGGAATGTCTTTCTGTCTTTGAATGGATGGAATGGAGAGAGTTCAGATGCAGCAGATGGGCTTTACTACATAATGCTTGGTGACGGAGAACCTAACCATGGTGATTTAGATGGCGATGGATATGCTGGTGAGGATTGGTATAATGGCTATGATGATGATGGTGATGGACTTACTGATGAGGATTATTGGTGGGCTGATGGTGAAGATAATGCAGAGCCCTTTACTGATAGTAATGATAATGGATTTTTTGATTTTATTGATTCAAATAATGATTCTATCCATCAAGGACCTGAACCTTTTTTTGATAGCAATGGAAATAACCAATGGGATGAAGGTGAATGGTATCAAGATCTTCAAGGTAGTGGATATACATCTGGGCAATATGACTTGGGTGAAGAAGCTTTAGAAGATTGGGAAGATTGGGACTCTGATGGTGCATATGATAACTTTAATGGTGAAATTGATGAATATATTGATCGTGAAGAGGATGAGTGGGTTGATGGAGTAGATAATAATGGAAATGGTATGATTGATGAGGGAACAGAAAGATATACAAATAATCAAATACCATCTCAATGGGCGAATGCAATAGATGATCAACAGGTTCTCATAAGATATGGTAGAATGAATAGATATTATGTTGATGGATCATTAAATCCGTGGTACATCGAGGATGGAGAGACTGATTTAAGAGGAAGGTCTAGATACAATGAAGAGACTTTTAATATGGAATTTGATGTTTATGAATGGGATTTTGGTAGCGATGGGATTCCTGGCGACTATTATTATGATATGCATGGTGATGGCACTCTATCAGTTGGTGAGCCTGGATTGTATGGTTTTGGGAATTCTGTATTTGAAGATTATGGACTCGATGGCTTTAAATACTATGAAGAATTAGATCCAGAAGGTGATGGGCATTATGCTGTCTACGAAACCTCAAATGGTGATTTTATACCAGTTTACGATTTAGATGGAAATAGTATATTTATTGATGGTCCAGATGAAGGTGAAGGTGATGGTGTATGGCAAGCTGGAGATACATGGTTTGACGATGATGGAGATTGGCAAGTTGACGATTCTGAAGCTGGTTGGATTTTTAATGATAATTTTACATATTTAGAGCACATTGTAGGTGAAGATGATGGTGGATATGTAGGAGTTATAGATGACTGCTACCCAGGATACTGGGGAGTTGACTTTTTTGGAAATGAAGGGTGGATTTTTCAACAGTATGGAGATGGACAAGATATTAGCACTTCTCAATTAGAAGTTGATGCTAATGGTAACATTCTTAACTGTTATGGTGTATGTAATGAAAATAGTCAATACTACGATCCTAGCTTAAATTGTCAAACTAACTTATCAATTTTTATTAATTACGAACAAAACCCTGACCCAAGTTTTCACTCATATATTCAAAATCAAAATTTTATTTTCAATGAAATTGAAGTAAGCGGGAATATATCATATGATATATGGCCTCCACCAGATCAAATAATTAATGAAAATGACATTACTTTAGATTGTGGACAAGATGGTTATTGCTGGGACTTTGATGCTTCAAACCAAAATACACCTCAGCATGCAACAGATATATGGGGAACATATTTATATGAAACTGATAGTCAAGGGAATGAGACGCCTCTAATGATTGCTGCTCCAGATTACGGGGAAGGGAATGGATTTATGGCTCTAGATCAAGGTGACTATGATGGCCAGTATGATACATCAGATGGTAATTGGGCAACTAAACCTGAATCATTTGTTGATGCAAATAATAATGGTATATATGATCAAGGTGAATCATTTACTGATCGTGATGGAAATGGATATTATACCCAAGGAGATTGGCATCCTAATCTTGATATTGTTTATGATACAGATGGAGATGGAATCAATGATTACCCAGACTTTGAAGTTGTTAATAATAAGCTAGAACTTAGAGTTGATTACGACCCGAGCCAAGACTTAAACTTCTCATTTCAGACAGGTTATGCATATACTAAAACACAACAGGTAACAGGTGTAGGAAGATATTTAGCNGACGGATGGGAAACTAATTATTATCAATTACGAGCAAGGTTTAAGAATTGGTTTTTTCAAACATATATTAATACAAATGACGCAGGCCAAACAAGGGGCTACAATCGTGGGGATATCATATTAGATGAATCAAAAAATTATGGATTTCAAATTCAAAATTCATTTTTATTGCCAAAGTTTTCAACAGAAGTAATATGGGGTCTAGATTACATGAATACGTTACCATTTACAAATGGAAGTGTTCTTAATGATGGTCCAAATGGTTTTGATGATGATGAAGATAGTCAATCATATGTATGGGATTTAATTGATCATGATGGAGATGGATTGTC
Source organism: bacterium TMED161 (assembly GCA_002171125.1). Lineage (GTDB taxonomy): Bacteria > Fidelibacterota > Marinisomatia > SCGC-AAA003-L08 > D37C17 > TMED161. The sequence goes on from NHHK01000025.1 coordinate 83,135, forward strand.
ATATGGAGATGAGGATGAAGTCATTTATGGCATTGATGAAGAAGATGAATATATAAGTGATATTAAATCACATGAATTAGGTTTTTATTTCCAATCAAAAACTCAAGCAACAAAATATACAGGTTTACTCAGTGGGAGATGGGAGTTTATTGCATCTGCAAGACTTGACTACCATGATCAACTTAAAGAGGAAGGCCTTTTATTTGGTCCCAAAGCAGGATTGACATATAATCCAATGTTAGAAGGTGTGGTTAATGAATTCACAACATTTAGAATGAGCTATGGAAAAGCGTATAATACACCAACAATTAATGCATTATATACAAACCTTATTTTTGGAAGATGGGGTGAAAATTTCACAATGATTCTTAAAGGGAATAGAGATGGAACTCCATATGCTAGAGCAGATAATTTTAATGAATATGGTGAATGGGGCTTCCCAGTAAATCTTAATGATCCATTTTTTCATGAAATAGATAATGAAGGTAATTATACTGGTAACACTATAAAGCTTGGCTCAAGTGGACTAAATGATTGTGTTTTTGATCCCAATAACCCATGTGACCCATATATTAATAGAGTTCAAGGGGCTCCTTTATTTTTTAATACAGGAGATGGTGATTATCCAGGTGATTACATTCCATTAGATACTCTAAATCATATAGTTTTTATTCCTTCTGCTTATGATGATGGTGTAAACTATACTCCTCAAGAATCTGTAAATCTTTCTGATGTAGATCCTTTAACATCAGAAAGTATGAGAACTTTAGAATTTGGGATAAGCACTTTCATCCCAAAAATTAAAGGTCAAATGTCTGCAGAAATATATTTTACAAAATATAATGATTTCTTTAGTCCTGCGACTTTTATAACTCCATTAGTTAAAGATAGGTATACAGATGAAGTAATAGGATTGGTATCTTCAAGCCTTGATGGAACTTACGCTCCATATGGAACCGCATGGGATGGAATGGATAATGATATGGATTGGTCAGGCTTTGACTATATGGAAAGAGTCGGAATGGATGGATATTATGTAAGTCAAGATGATATAGAATGCACTAATGGATTAACGTATCCCTGCGGCCTTAATCAAGCAAGTGGTACATACTATCTTGACTACGATCATCTAGATGAAATGATTGTAGGTTCAGCCCCACAAGACTGGTCAGTATTATTTGGCTGGGAGGATGACAAAGATGGTGATGGTAATTTCCAAGATCCAGGAGAATGGGGATATATTGATATTCTTTGTAATGAAAATGGAAATAATTGTGATTTACCAAATGGTGGCTTCATCTATACTATAATTCAACCTGATGAAATTTGGGACAATGTCATTGGAGGAGAGGTTGAAAATAGCCCCTTATCCTATTTAGGTGCATTTGATAATATAAATGGTAGATGGNTTGATGTAGGTATTGATGAGTACTCTACTTTAATTGGTGGATATTATGAAGGCGAAATTCTTGATGAAGAAACAGGGAAACTTGGTTTCCCTGATAAACTGCCGATTATTACTCTAAGTAGCCTTAACTATGGAGAGGTGTATCATTCTGGAGTAGATGTTGGATATACTCAGTTTTTTTCTGAAAGATTTACAGCTGATATTAATTTTACAATATTTAATTCTACAGATTACTATAATGAGTTAACTAAAAGATTTGATCCTATAAACTCACCAAAGTTTAAATTTAATTTTGCAGCTAGCTATAATAGTAAAAACTTTGGAACGTTTTTATTTAAACTAAGACATGTTGATAAGTATGATTGGGCTGATGGAACTTGGGCTGGAACTATAGGTCCATATGATATTATTGACCTACATTACAATTATGAAATAACTGATAATCTCAAATTTGGAATAACTGCAATGAATATACTAGATGATAGACATAGGGAATTGATTGGTGGTGCAAAGATGGGAAGACAAGTTATTATGAGACTAACAACGAAATTTTAGTTTGGCAGTATATCATCTGGTAAATTAAATTGAGGCTCATTAGGGCCTTCTTTCTTAATAACTTTAATTTCACCAAATTTATCCTCAAACTTTTTAATATTATCTTGCAATGCAAACATAAGTGTTTTTACATGCATTGGGGACATAATTACTCTAGATTTCACTCTTGCCTTTGCCATCCCAGGAAGAACTCTAATAAAATCTAAAACAAATTCTGCTGCAGAGTGAGTAACAACTACAAAGTTACTATATTCTATATTTGTAGTATCTTCATTGAATTCAATCTTAATTTGTTGTGGTTTGTTTTTAGGCTTTTCAATGCTCATTAATCTTCCTTTTCATTATTCTTTCTATTGAATTCCTGCCAATCTTCATCAATACCTTCCCATTTTCTAAATTCTTCCTCATCAGTAGTAATTTCTTTAAGATCTTCAGTTCTTTCCATATATTTTATCTTATTACGATTTTCTTCATACTCATTTGGATTAGTTTCATCTCTTAATTCTTCTTCTGTCTCAGAGGTATGATTAATCTCATCTCCATAAACAGTTTTATCAAAGAAGTCGAGCTCTTGAACATAGCCATTCATCATTAGATATTCTAAAAAACCTACATATCTATTTTGGTGAAAGTTGACCTTACAAACAGAGCACCTTAGATTTTTCCTAAGATCTTCAGCCCTAAGAGTAGACCCACAATTGGGACATATTATTTCTTCAAATTCCATTATTTCTCCGCTGTATTGGATAAAAATATAGTTTAGTAAAATCTAATGGTCAACAAAATTTTAAAACTTTTTTGATTTTGAATAATTATACAAAGTATCCAACAGACTTATCTCTTTTTCTGAAATATTTTTATTCCTTCTTGATTTAACTACTTCAAGAGTAGATAAGAATTTTTTAAAATCAGTAACTTCTTTTTTACCCCATGAAAATGATTGAATAAATTTATCTTGAAAGTCACCACCAAATACATTAGTTCCCAGCCCAATGTAAGTTCCTGTATTTAGCATTGTTGAAATACCAATCTTTGAAAAATCTCCAATCATAGATCCAATAAACATTTCATTAGAGTCTACTTTTTTGAATCCCAGATCAAATTTTATTTTTCCATAATTATTTTTTAGATCACTATTATTTGTATTAGCTCCTAAGTTAACCCACTCACCTATATATGAATGACCTATATAGCCATCATGTTGTTTATTGCTGTATCCATGAAAAATTGTTGCCTCTACCTCTCCCCCTATTTTGCAATAAGGTCCTATTGAAATTTCTCCATTTAGTTTGGTACCTGGGTTTATTTTACTATTTTTACCTATATATGTATTTCCTTTAATCATTACTCCAATATCTATAAATGCATTTTCATCAATAATAATTGGACCTTCAGATGCATCTAGGATTACTCCAGCAGAAATTTTAGCTGAATCTGAAATATGAATGTTATTTTGATTTAAAAAAATACAAGATTCATGATAATCGCCACTAATTTTCATATCAAAAAATTTAGTATCATTTGCTGATAAAATATCTTTTGTATCAAAAATAAAATCCCATAAATATATATCTTCAAAATGTAGTTTATCTTTAAATAGATTGAAGTCTTTAAGGCTCATATCATTTGATAACTTTTGTCGATTATTTATTCCATTCTTAATTATAGAAAAATGAGCAGGTATAAGTATTGAAGAAGGTATAGTATCCGGATTAACAGAACAGTCTGAGTATCNTTCAGAAATTATTTCTTTCAATTCATCTCTTACTACTAAAATAATACTATCATCCTTATTGATTGAATTGCGAATTCGATCAAGCATACTAAACGCCCCCCATCTTACTTCAAAGGCTNCGTGATTAATCGTAAGAGGGAATAAATTTTCTGGATTATATTCAAAAATTGTATAAATCATATTTTACCTAACAAATAATCCAAAGATTTATATGATGGATTATTTCTATCTGTTTGAAGTTGAATATTATAGAAAAAATCTGAGTAATTTGATACAAAGCCTATTTTATACTTTGATTTTAATTGCTGAATAAACATCGATATCTCAAAAATAAAATTAATATTCAAATCAATAACAATATCAAAGTCATCATAGAATACTTTATCAAGAATATCTTTAGAATTATTAATTTTATTTTTTTTTGAAACATCAAACCTATGTGTTTTCATATTGTAGAAATTCAATTTGTGTTTTAAATGATTATTTATAATAATTACAAAATCAGAATCTTTATTTTTATAATATTCCATTACTTTTGAAATAGACTGTATTGATTTATCTATTAATTCCTTTTCAATTGGAAGTATAATTAAAATTTTAGGCGATTCCAAATCATTCAAGGAAAAATTGCTACTATTCTTTATGAGTTCAATTTTACCAGAAAATTTCAACCATGCTATTTTAAGGTTTAGTTTGAGTAGTTTAAAATTCATATATTCTCTATTAATTACTATAAAATTTAGTCTAAAGTTAATTATAGAATCTTTATTTTGCATNCTATAAAATCTATGTTTATTTGTAGATATATAATCCTCTTTGCTGCGATGCTCTCAATTTCATTGGGAACCAATGACTATCTATGGCCTACGGATGCAAGTAAGACAATAACAACTGTTTTTGGTGATATTCGACCATTTAGATACCATACAGGTATTGATATCCGAACTTATGGAATTAATGGATTAGATATTTATGCAATTGAAGATGGTTATGTATCTAGAATTGCCACAAGTCCACTGGGCTATGGTAAAGTAATATATATTAAAATGAAAGATGGCAATACGTCAGTTTATGCACATCTTGATAAATTCAACGAAACTTTAGAAATCTTTATAGATAGTCTCCAAGAGAAATGTAATTGCTTCTCTATTGACCATAGTTTCCTTCCGGGTCAATATCCTGTTAAGAAAGGAGATGTTATAGGTTTTACAGGAGACTCAGGTAGCTTATCTGGTCCTCATATTCATTTTGAGATTAGAAATAAAAAAGGAGAACCTTTCAACCCTTTCCTAACTAACTATCTTATTGAGGATACACTTCCTCCAATTCCTCAAAAAATAATCTTCAATAACCTGAATAAAAATAGTTTTATTAATGGTAGTCCTGCTGAGAAAGAATTTGATTTAATAAAAATCTCTGACAATCAATATATAATAGAAAATATTATATCAGTTTCTGGAGAGATTGGTGTTTCTGCTGAAATTTATGACAAGATTAATGGGCAACCATTCAATTTTGGACTATATAGTATAAAGCTTGAAATTGATGGTGAAACATTTTTTGACGCTGAATACAATCATACTAATTTCAATGAGGGACATAAAGTGTTTTGTGAGCGTGATTTTCATAAATATAATTCTGGAAGAAAGAAAGTTTATAGCTTATATAAAAAAAACAACTATCACCCTTCATCTTTTATAAAAAGTATTCCAATTAAGAGAATTATTTTTAATGACCGATCATATCATGAATGCAAAATAACAGCATCTGATTATAATGGTAATTACATAGAAATACTATTTAATCTCTTATCATCAAGTAATAAAGATACACAAATTGACTTTATAGATGACAAAAAAGGATGGATAGTTCAATCATATGATGATCGACTTAAACTTCTTAATGTTTATTTTACTAATGACTTTAATGAAAATATTAGATATATAAGTCCTGATATTGATACGATCTATGCAACTAAATTTTTTATTCCTAAACCCAATAAAAATGTAAATATATTGGTTGCTGAACCATTTTATAAGGATGGTACCTATGGACCACCACAATTTCATAAAATTGATGATAAGGAAAGAATATTAGATGGTAAAATTAAGTTAAAAGATAAAACCCGAGGAACAGTCTTTACTTTTGATGAAAATAATTTTTCAGGCAAAAGACCTATTCTTGGACTAACTCTAGACAATAAGCTTTATAGATATCCTTTACACCAGCTTTCTCCTACAAAATATACATCTGAAATTTTCTACCCACTTGAATTAAGAGATTTATCAAAAGCATCAATTATATATCAGGATTCAACAATTAATCAGTTTTCAATTAATATTAATTCAAAGGTATCAATTCCTGAGTTCCCAATTAAATTAATTGATAATCAAATTACTCTTAATTCAATTCCAAACAATAAGAAAATAATATTTGATGAGAGTAATCATAATGACTCATTTATCTATATCGAACCCTACAATGATAGAGTTATTGAAAGGCAATTAAATCATATGTATGGTCCATTCCTGATTGGACCTAAGTCTATTCCTTTTAAAAATGAGTTCAANCTTATCTTTGAAAACAAGAAACAATACTCAAATATTGGAATTTTTAAATATGATGTTTTTAATGAGAAATGGAAATTCAGTGGAAATAATAAATATGAAAAAGGTATNCAAACAAAAATTAAGACAGGTGGAATTTACTCAATAATAAAGGATGATGATGCTCCAGAAATATTGAAGAAAGTTCCCAATGTAGGCTCGACCTATAGACAAGATCATTTTAAAGTTTTACAATATGAAGTTAAAGATGAAATATGTGGTATTAAAGATGAAAATAGCTTTGAGGTATACTTAGATGGAAAAAAGCTTATAGTTGATTATAATACTTATAGAAGTCTAATTTTCCATGAATTTAAAGAGGCATTAGAAGTTGGCACCCATCAAATTGAGCTGATTGTAACTGATAACTGTAATAATAAAAAAATAATTAAAGGGAATTTTTATATTAAGTGATAGATAAATTAAAATTAATTAAAAGTGCTATAAATGCTCAAAAAAATGCAATCTGCCCATACAGTAACTATAATGTTGGAGCATCATTACTAACAAATAATGGTGAGATACTAATTGGATTTAATATCGAATCTAAAGCTTATCCAACAACTCTATGCGCTGAAAGAGTTGCAATTTTTTCAGCACTTACTCAGGGATACAGTAATTTTAAAGCACTTGCTGTTGTTACGAAAGATGGTGCAGCCCCTTGTGGATCATGCCGGCAAGTAATCGCTGAATATGCAGGTGATATTCCAATTCTAATAGCAAAGCCAAATAAAGACTATATTGAAACAAATACATTTAAATTACTTCCACATCCTTTTATATAAATGCAAAAAAATAAATTAATAATTGGAATATCTGGCGGTACGGGTTCTGGTAAAACCAGATTCACAAAAGAGCTAATAGAAAGATGTGATTCTAATGATATAGTGTGTATATCTCAAGATTCTTACTATAAGGACCTATCTCATATAAGCTATGAAGAAAGATGTAATGTTAATTTTGATAGCCCCAATTCAATCGATTTCAATGAACTTAAAAATGATATTCAAAGTCTTATAAATAATAAAACTACAAATATACCTTTATATAGTTTTAAACGACATAAAAGACTAAATGAAACTCTAAGTGTTGAGCCAAAACCTATAATAATCATTGAAGGAATATTTGCATTTCATGATGCTAGAATTCGTAATTTAATTAATTGCAAAGTTTATGTGGATACTCCTGCAGATATTAGAATACTAAGAAGAGCAAAACGAGATATAAATAAAAGAGATCGTTCAATAGAATCTATTTTTTCTCAGTATATCAATACTGTAAAACCAATGCATGAAAAATTTATTGAACCGACTATAAATTATGCAGATATTATAGTAAAAGATGGTGGTAAAAATCGAATGGCAATAGAAGTAATAAAAAATAAACTTTTACCAATGATAAAGAGTGAAATTAATGGTTAGACATAAAAATAGTGGATGGATAGAAGTTATTTGTGGTCCAATGTTTAGTGGAAAAACAGAAGAGCTTATTAGAAGATTAGTAAGAGCACAATATGCAAAACAAAAAGTGGCAATTTTTAAACCTAAAACTGATGATAGGTACAGTGATGACTATATTGTATCACATAATAAAAGAAAAATTAAATCAATTATTGTTGAATCTTCAGATGAAATATACAAACTTAAAGATAACGCAGATGTATTTGGAATAGATGAAGCTCAATTTTTTGATGATGGAATTATAGATATTGCAAATAAACTTGCAAGTGAGGATAAGCGAATAGTTATTGCTGGGCTTGATAAAGATTATACAGGAAAATCGTTTGGCCCAATACATCAACTTTTAGTGGATGCAGAATATGTTTCTAAAGTTAATGCTATTTGTATTTCATGTGGTGATCCAGCAAGTTTTTCACAAAGAATTTCAGCTGAAAAGGATTTAGTTGTTGTTGGGGAAACAGATAAATATGAAGCACGATGCAGAAAGTGCTTTCATCCATAAACCATAAGGAGTAAAAAATGGGAATTTTAGGTATTATTGCATTATTAAGTATAGCATTCTTACTATCTAACAATAGAAAAAAAATAGATTATATGCTTGTACTTTGGGGATTAGGTCTTCAACTACTATTTGGATTTTTTATTTTAGTTACCCCTTTTGGAAAACCAATTTTTTCATGGTTTGACAAATTAATAAAAAAATTATTAAGCTTTTCAAATGATGGAAGTGAATTTTTATTTTCATCTTTTGTTGATGGACAAATGCATCCTGCAGTAATTAACTTTGCTTTTTCTGTACTACCAACTGTTATATTCTTTTCGGCTTTAATGGCTGTCCTTTATCATATAGGGCTTATGCAAAAGGTTATTAAAATTGTTGCTTTGGTGATGCAAAAAACAATGAAAACAAGTGGTCCTGAGACAACAAGTATTTCAGCTAATATATTTGTAGGACAGACTGAGGCACCTCTTGTAATAAAACCATTTATTGCTAAAATGACAAATTCAGAGTTGATGGCAATAATGACAGGTGGATTTGCAACTGTTGCTGGTGGGGTAATGGCAATATATGTTGGAATGCTAGAAAATATTCCTGGTATCGCAGGGCATCTAATGGCGGCATCAATTATGAGTGCTCCTGCAGCACTTGTTGTAGCAAAAATAATGTATCCCGAAACTAATAAAACTGTATCTAATGATATAAGCTTATCATCTAATTTAAATGAACCCACAGAAGGAAATGTTTTAGAGTCTCTTGGGAACGGTGCAACTGAGGGATTAAAATTAGCTGCAAATATAGCAGCGATGCTCATAGCTTTTGTTGCTTTAATTTCACTTTCAAATTATATATTAAGTATTTTTGGGACATCCCTTGAAAGTCTTTTGGGTTATATATTTATGCCTTTAGCATATTTAATGGGTGCCCCATGGTCTGAGTCTCATATACTAGGTAGTTTACTAGGTCAGAAACTTGTATTAACAGAGTTAATTGCATACCTAAATCTAAGTGATATGATGATCGGTGAAAATGGTTTGTCAGAAAAAACAGCTGTAATTGCTAGTTATGCACTCTGTGGCTTTTCTAATTTTGCATCAATAGGTATTCAACTTGGAGGAATTGGTTCTATAGCTCCTGATAGGAAAAAAGATATTTCAAAACTAGTAACTAAAGCGATGATTGGTGGTGCAATTGCATCTTGGATAACCGCATGTATTGCTGGGATTCTTATTTAAATGAAAGGTCGACTATGAAAATATTATTACTTGGACCGCCAGGAGGTGGAAAAGGAACACAAGCAAAATTTTTAATTGAAAAATTAAATATACCTCAAATTTCAACCGGTGATATGCTACGAGAACATGTTACGAAACAAACATCTCTTGGTATTAAAGCTAAAGAATATATGAACTCCGGAGCACTAGTCCCTGATGAGGTTATATTGGGTATGATGCATGAACGTTTAGAAAATGAAGACTGTAAAAATGGATATATTCTTGATGGTTTTCCAAGAACAATACCACAAGCAGTTGGGCTAGATAAATTACTAGAAAAACTAAAACAAGCTCTAGATGCAGTAATCGTTATAGATGTTAAAGATGATAACATAGTTGATAGAATGGGTGGTAGAAGAGTACATATGGCCTCAGGTAGAGTATACCACATAATATATAATCCACCTAAGATTGAGGGTAAGGACGATGAAACTCAAGAGGATTTATTAATAAGAGAAGATGATAAAGAAGAAACAGTCCGCAAACGTCTAGAAATATATCATAATGAAACAAGTCCTCTTATAAGCCACTATAAAAATCAAAATATTGTTTCTCGAATAAATGGAGAATTAAATATAAGTGATGTAAGTCAAGAGATAGAAAAAATAATTAATTTAAATTAATTATTATGTATATACTTGGAATAACTGGAGGAATTGGATCTGGTAAAAGTACAGCTTCAAATTATTTAAAGAATAAAGGAGCTGTTATATTCAATGCTGATCAAGAAGCAAAAAAACATCTAAAGCACACAAAAATTCTACAAAATAGAATTATAGATGCATTTGGGCAAAAGGTTGTCGAAAAAAATAAATTAAGTATCAGTAAATTAGCTGAAACAGCATTCTCAAATAAAATAGATCAAAAGATACTAAATGGATTAATGTGGCCAGAAGTATTTATACTAGTTGAAAAATCAATCAATGAAGCTAAGCAAAATAAAGAAAAATTATTTGTTGTAGATGCAGCAATGATTTTTGAAGCTAACTTTGAACACCTGTTTAATTCAACTCTACTAATTCTAACTCGAAAAAAAATCAGATTAGAGCGCGCTCTTAAAAGAAAAAATTTACATTTAGAGCAGATTCAAAATAGAATGTCTTTACAGATGCCGGAAACTGAAAAGAAAATAAAAGCTGACTATATTATTAATAATGATGGTACTCTAGAAAATTTCTATAAAAAAATGGATGATTTTATTGAGAAAAAAAAANTTTAACTACCACTTCAAAAATGGATCTTTAGATAGATTAAAATTAAAATATTTTTTTTCTTGAGATATTTCTCGATCTATCCAATCTGGTAATTCAATTTGTTCTCTCTCATCATCAAGTTCAATTTCAGCAATTACCAAACCTTTATTTTCACCATAAAAAACATCAATTTCCCATATGTGCTTTCCCATAGGTTCATAATATCTATCTTTATGTATTATATGATTATTTGATAATTGAATTAATTTTTCAGCATCATCTTTCGGAATTAAATATTCAAATTCATAGCTATTAAGTTTTGATTTTCTATGCTTATATGTTATAAATGACTTATTGTCAATTATGCGAACTCTAAACGCTTGATCAGAATTACTAAACAGATATGCTTGTTTGATTATTTTTTTATTTTCAGGAAGAATTAATTTAGATTCATTAACTAAGAATCTTCTTTCAATTTCAATATTCACTATTATTTTACAAACATGACTTTATGGGTCAGATTATTATCTCCAACTTGAACATTAATTAAATAAATTCCACTAGCAAGACCAGAAGGTTTCCAAGTATAATCATGATATCCAGCATCTAATCTTTTATTGAGGAGAGTATTAATATGCCTACCATTAATATCATATGCTTCAATCTTAACTGATGATGCATCAGGTATAGCAAATTTAATTAATGTACTAGGATTAAATGGATTTGGGTATGGATATGAAAACTCAAAATTATCAGGAANAGGAACTGTTTGATTTAATTGATTTATATTTGATACTAATAAGTCTTCCCATGGCTCAATATTGCCTGAATCTAGATTAACTAGCTCACCTGAATTTTCAATATATAGTTTAAATGTTGGGTAGTCNCCATTTTTACAATATCCAATAGTTGACTGTGAACCATCATACCCCATTGCTGGAATATCAGTATATCTTCCATTCCACTTTCTAGCTCCTACAATAATATCATTATTATAAGCTATAATCCAGTCATTATGACTTGGAGAATAATCATCTAATTTTATTTTATTGATAAAGTAGAAAGCTTGTTTAGATGATTGTGTATAAGAAAATTCTTCAATTTTCTCTGGTAAACTATATGATTTTACTGCGCCTGATGAAAATAATACATCTTGGTCTGGTATATGCCAAGAAAAATACATAGAAGTATCATCAACACCATCAATATTATTTCTTAACCAATAACCCTTATCTCTATGAAAATGTGTTAGTGAGCCAATCCACCCTAATACAGGATTCTTAGATGCTGCTACTCCCTCACCAATTATATCTGTTGTTATATCTTCAATGCTATCCGGAAGTGCTTCTGAAATCTCAAGTCCATCAATTCCAACATAAGATAGAAGATTAACATTTTCATGGATATCATATATTAAATCCATTGAAGTTGGTACTGCATCTGAAATAACATAAGATAAAGTATCATATCCTATTTGACCTTGAGCTAAATCTTCTGCTTTAATCCAATATCCTCGTTGTCTTTCTAGACTAAACAAGTTACCGGTCCACCCTAAGATTGGATTTGCTGACGTAGCTTGACCTTCAGTTACAATTCCTAAGAAGTCAATCTCATCAATAGGGAAAATCGATTCTACCAAATTATTTTCTGGGATAGATGAAAAACTTACAAGTGTACTATTTTGATGATAGTAGAGAGTATAATCACTAGGACCATCATTTCCCTCTTCTACTTGAATAGAAAATATTTCAATTGCGGGCGACACAAAGTCTTCTCCACCATCCTGAACTTTTAACGTGATATTTTGATAAATAATATTACCTTGATCTGGGATCCAGGTTAGAGTTCCTGTCTCAAAATCAATATTCATACCTTCAGGCTCATTTATTAATAGATAAGTAAACTCTATATCATCTGGATCTTCTACCTCTATTTGGTATATATATTCCTCTCCTTCGATTGCATTTGTAGGAGCAACAGATGTAATTATTGGCGCGTCATTTACAGCAGTTACAGACAGAGCAAAGTTTTGCACATCATAGAGAATATCATTTGATTCATCTATTTGGCCATCATAAACCTTAATAGAAATAGGACCTGATGAAAGTACTCCTTCAGTAGGAGTCCAAGTTAATAATCCTGAGCTAGTTATTACCATTCCTAGAGGGTTTTCTAGAAGTTCATAATAAAAGAGTTCATCATCTATATCTTCAACTTCTATTTGGTAAGAGTATTCTATATCTTCTATTGAACTAGGAGATGGAGTAGATACAATTGTTGGTGGATCATTAACTTCAATTACTTCAATTACAAATTCTTGTATCGCTGGAAAATCAACACCCATTTCTGGAGTATCTGTATCCCAAACAACAAAAGCCACTGTACCTGAGCTCACTATCCCCTCTNTTGGAATCCAAGTTATTAATCCACTATTACTTAACTCTAGATTATTTGGCCCAAATAATAATGTATAATAGAAAATATCTGAATCTGGATCTTCTACCTCTATTTGATAGTTATATTGTTCATCCTCATAAGCGAGAAGTGGAGGATTAGAAGTAATTAGAGGCGTATCATTAACGGGTTCAACAACTATTGTGAATGTCTGTGTAAAAGGTAATGCTCCATCATCTCCATTATCTGAAATTGTCAATACAACTTCATCTGAAGTCAACTGTCCTTCAACAGGAATCCATGAGATTAATCCACTTTCATTAATTGACATTCCTTCTGGATAAGTATCTAATTCAAAATTAATTTGATCATTTTCAGGGTCTTCCGCTGTTACTTGATATGTATATAATAAATCTTCAGTAGCATTAAGCAAAGGTGAGGAAGTAATTATTGGCCCATCATTAACAGCTGATATATTTATAGATACAATAGAAATATTTGAGTTTAATTCACCATCAAACGCATAAAATGAAAATGAATCTTGACCATTATAATTATTATNAGGAATATATGTTGCTAATCCATTTTCTAAAACTATAGTACCATTTGAAGGCTCTTCATTAATAAAGAATTCAATACTATCAAAATCAGGATCTGTAGCTTCTAATATAATGATTGATGAATTGTCTTCTAGTACTTCAATATTCTGCGATACTGATATTGGAGGGTCATTAACATTAATTATAGTTAAAATAAATGATTCCTCAACTATAAATATCCCATCAGTGACAGATATGATAATTTCAAAATCACCATTTATATTATCTCCACCTTCTAAGGTTAATTGCAAGTCATCTATGGATGAGTTAATATCATCTGATGCATTAACTGATAACTCTAATTCATCTCCATCAGGATCAAATGCTGAGATATTAATTGCTAATGGTTCCGACTCCAAAATAGTTTGATCTCCTATAGCTTCTAAAACTGGCGCATCTGGCTGTGGTGTATAAGTAATAATAAAACTATTTTCTACCGTAAAAATTTGATCAGTAACTACAACTGTTATAATCATATCGTCATAAAAATTATCAGGAGAATCAACTATCATTAAATTGTCATCAATAGAAATAGTTGTTCCATCTATACTAGAAGACCCATTAAATAATAACTCGTCACCATCTACATCAGTAGCTGTTAAGAAAATCGCTAAATTTTCATCTTCATTAATTTGTTGATTTGAAATTTGAATAAACTCAGGAGCATCAGGTTGAGCGATTATATTTAGAATGAAATCTTCTGAATCTATCAGAGATCCATCTGATACTTCAACTTGAACTGAAATCTGACCATTCATATTCTCCAATGGAGAAATAGTTAATGTACTTCCATCAATATTATAACTCTCTACATTATCGATTGAAGTAACATCAAAAGTTAAATTGTCTCCATCTATATCATTCGCTAATAGAGTAAATTCAAGTATATCATCTTCATTAATTGATTGATCTGATATTTCTTCAAATACAGGTCCATCATTTATAGGAATAATATTCAAAGTAATGATACCAGCATCTGAATATGACTCTCCATCAAAAGCTTTATAGCTTAACTCATCAAAACCATTAAAATCTTCAAATGGTTGATAAGTTAACACATTATCATTAAAAGAAATTTCTCCATTGATAGGATTTTCTGATAAAGAAAAGGATAATGGGTCAAAATCAACATCATCACCACTAAGCACAATCGCTAAAGCCCCATCTTCATTCAAACTATACTCCAATGAATCAACTGTTGGTGAATCATTAACCGGTAATATTTCAACTTCAAATGACTGACTTACATCTAATTCACCATCAGAGGCAGTTAAAATAACAGAAAATGGTGTAGAAAATTTATTCAAATATGGATTTATAGATAGCAGATTATCTTGAACATTTATTAAGGCAATATCCTCTCGAGTTGGATTTACAGTATATTGAAGATTATCATTATCAACATCTAAAAAGAATAAATCTAATGATAACTCAGTACCTTGAGAATCCTCAAGAAGTGTTTGATCGAAAATATTTGTATAAACTTGCGGAGCATCATTCTGTGGACTGATATTAATATATATAGTTCCATATTCAGATTCAGGTATTGAATTATCAGGATTTGTTACCTTGTAGGTGAAGCTATCTTCTCCAAAATAATTTGTATTTGGAGTATATTCAATCGACCATTGAACAAGATTACTCGATCCACTTTCTAATAATGAAAATGATGATGATAGCTCACCATTACTTGGATTTGAGATAATTTCAAATGAAGCATTTTCAGATATTGAATTTAAAACATCAAAACCAATCAATGTTATGTCAGTAATCTGATCTTCTATAAGACTAACATCTTGGTCAAAAGCAATTGGTGCCATATTCCTTGGCATTTCTCTACCTAATAAATTAAATGAAAGTGTTTGAACTGAAGATTCTGAAACTCCATCAGTTGCCTTATAAAGAATAAAGTCAAAATAAACAACCTCTGACGGTGGTGTATATGAAAAAATATTACCACCTAAATCTTGGATGACACCATTGAATAAAGTATTAATAGTATTTGATCCGTAGTTTTGAGTAATAAATGAAATCTCAAGTTCATCACCATCAACATCACTAACTATTGAATTTAAATCAAACTCAATATAACCATTAGATGCTGAATACTCTGCATCTATAGCAGTAGGTGGGTCGTTGATAGGTATAATATCTAAATTAATTTGTGCTGGTTCAGAATTAGAATTTCCATCGTTGACAATATAGGATAACTGATCTGATCCATTATAGTTCNAATTTGATGTATATTCAATATTGCTTCCCACTATTATTGCAGTCCCGCTTGATGGACTTGAATTAATAGAATATGTAAGCTGATTAGATTCAGTATCAGGGTCAGTTGCAATAAGAGGCACTATAACCAATTGATCCTCTTCACCTGTAGATGTAATATCATATGCAGTAGGAGGATCATCAACTTCTATAACTTGAACTACAAAATTATCTTGATCATAGAACTCACCATCAGTTACTGTTAGTGTAATTTCAATTTCACCAAACCAGTTTTCATTTGGCATAATAACTATTTCATTATTAGAGATCTCTACCTGAGCATAACCACTTAAAATATAATAATCATAAAATAAAACATCTTCATCTACATCAAATGAAGTAAAATTAAGTTCTAATATTTGATTTTCATCAATTTCTTGGTCTGCAATATCTTCAAGAATAGGAGGGTCATTTACAGGTAATACATCTAGGCTAAAGATAGTTGAATCAGAAAGCTCACCATCAGAAACACTTACACTTATCTCAATTTGTCCATTAAAATCCTGATCAGGCAAAAGATTAATTGAATTATTAACTAATGTAAATGTTGCATTGCTAATTTCATCTAAACTAAAACTTAAATCATCACCATCAACATCTATAGCTTCTAGATTATATACAAAGGGACTATCTTCATTAATAAATTGATTTATAATTGTTGAAATGACTGGGCTATCGTTTACAGGTATAACATCTATAGTTAGAATCTGACTATCAATATATTCTCCATCAGTTACACTTAAAAGAAAATCAAGTTCACCATTCCAGTGTAAGTCTGGAGTTATTGTTATTTGATTTTCATCAAAATNAATTTCAGCATTATCTGTATCACTTGTCCAAAAGATAAGTTCGTCACCATCTATATCAATAGCATCTATAATAACTACAAGGCTTTCATCCTCTAAAGTACTAAGAGCTCCAAATGGTGAAATTACAGGTGGATCATTAACAGGTAAAATATTTAAAACAAAATTAGTAAAATCCAAAAACTCATCATCACTAACTGAAACCTCAATTAATAACTCTCCATTATAATCATTATCCGGTTCAATAATTAGAGTTTGACCATCAATTGTAATTGTAGAATTTTCAACATCATTTACATCAAAAACTAAATTTTGACTGTCAACATCATTAGCAGAAATTTCATAATAAAAAACTTCATCCTCGTTTATTTCTTGATTTAATATGTTAGAAATCTCTGGCGGATCATTTATCGGTAATATTTGAACACTAACGGTAGAAGGATCTGAAAATAGCTCTCCATCTAATACTTGATAGGTAAAANAAAAATCTCCATTAATATCTTGGTTAGGTAAAATTATTGCTTCTAATGAACTAATTGAAATAATTCCAAAATTGATTTCATCCTGTACAAAGATTGATAGTTCTTCATCTGAATTATCTACATCTTCAACATCAAATGTAAAGCTTATAGTATTATCTTCATAAAATATAACTTCAACCTCATTAGCATTTGGAGGATCATTTACTGGGTTAATAAAAATAGTAATGAATCCCAATTCAGAATCTAACTGACCATCATTAGTAACATAGGTGATTTGATCGGTTCCATTGAAATTTAAATCTGGTGTATAAACCATAACGTCATTATCAAATAGTATTGTTCCATTTAAAGGCTGATCTAGTATATTGAAAATAATATCATCACCATCGATATCATTACCTAACAATTCAATATTTATATCAATATCTTCAATACCATCTACTATAATATTCTCAGCATTAGGAGCATCATTTATGGGATTAATTTGTAAATTAATTTCCGCTATATTCGAGAAGAATGACCCATTAAATGCTACATAAGTAAAACTATCTTGTCCATTATAATTACTATTAGGAGTGTAAATGTATTCTGATTCATTTTCAGATGGTTCTAAATTACCATTTAGTGGAAAATCAATAATAATATAAGATAAATCTAAACTATTAGGATCAGAACCTGAAAGTTGGATGAGAATATTTTCATCTTCGTTTGTTGATAGATTTTCACTTTCAGCTAATGGTGATTGACAAGAGCTATTATCACCATTACAATCTCCACAATCATCTAATACAGCAGAACCAAAACAAACACCTAAACAATCTACATCTTCATTCCCACCAAAACAAATACCACACTCATCCACATTAGAATCTAAAATAGACTGGTTATAACAAAATGGCTCTAAATCATCTGAATTTGATGTCCATCCATCTCCTGGATCTTCACAAAATGGCTGTTCATTACCAAATCCAAATCCATCATTATCTACATCAGCATAATAATTAGATGGACCAGTTAAGAAGCAACCACATCCTAAATCATCTTCATTAGGAATGTTATTTGTAGTACCTCCAGAACAGATACCACAATTATCAATAATTGCTGCTCCGTAGCATACCCCTGAGCAATCAATGTCTGCATTTGGAAGTAAATCCGTGCTACCTCCACTACATATTCCACAATCATCAATAAAAGCATCACCACCAATAACTCCATTACAGTCTGGTGTCTGAGCAATAAAGCTAGTCACTTCAAAGTATGCTAAATTTTGCCACCCAGAATATTCCTCACCACCTTGCTGGACAATTTCAATCTGATTCATATCAATATCAAAAATTTCACCAGCTGATGCATCGTAAACTTTAAATGTTGGCAGATCTTGTGATTGCAAATAACCTTGAGTGTATTCACTGCCTTCATCACCCATTGCAGGAATGGTAGTAAATGGCCCATCCCATTTATAATGACCTACACAAATATCACCATTAAATACTCCAACCCAATCTTCTGTAGAAAATGGATCACCATTGCTATACCCACCTGTTATAATAAAATAAAATGCTTGAAGAGTTGATTGATTAAATGAAAATTCTTCTGGAGCTTCAGATACAAAGTCACAGGGCTCATTTCCAGTTGATCCACCAACACATTCATCGCACTCATCATAAAAGGCAGTTCCGAAACATTCATTATTACAATCAATTTGCTCATTTGGTATGTTTCCTGTTGTTCCACCGCTACAAATACCACAATCATCAATTTGAGCATTACCGCCACACTGGTCTGAGCAATCAAAATAATTAACACTGCATGATGGATGAGGGTCATTATTATTTTCAGACCAACCAATTCCTGGATTGCTACAAAAGTACTGTGCTTCACCAAATCCTAAACCATCTCCATCAATATCTTCAAAGAATGGACCTATAAGTGGTTCGTTACATCCACAGCCAATATCTGAATAATTTGGCTCTAATCCAGTATTACCTCCAGTACACTCATTACAGTCATCAAAAAATGCTTCACCACCTAAATCATTATTACAATCTCGAATAACTTCAATAGTTCCAACATAGTGAGCATCTCCATCTTGGAATGGATAAATAGGTAAAACAGATGTTTGAGCATCGTATACTAAATTTTCTGATGCATCATAAAATTTGAATTTGGGGATGCCACCAACTGCATCATATTCTCCATTAAAATTTGAATCAATAAATGGCTCTCCTAAATCATACTGTCCATTTGCACCTACGCTTTGAGCAAAGTTGCTCCAATTATTATATTCATCAGGCCATTGATCTGTAGTACAATTCTCATTTTCACTTTGACTGCAATCACTACATATGCTTCCATCTATATTACACAGATTAGCACAATACATACCATCTGAGCTACAATCAAAATAAGATTCTTGAGCATACATATATCCAGAAGTCCATACAGTACCATCATTACCCATCACAGGCACTGTTGTAAATTCACCAGAATAAATAAATGAACCTACACATACATCAATAGAGGTAGAAAGAATTCCGTCTCCATTTACATCTTGGCATTCTATTGTATCTTCATTCCCATCTAAATCATCACCAATATTAATACAATTACCACTCATGGTTTCATCATATTCATTAAATGAACCAAGCCAATCTTGACCTATTTCTGGAGATTCGCCATCTATAAATGAATTTTGGAAAAAATAGAAGGATTGATTTATTGATATCTCAAATTCAAATCCCGGTGGTGGGTCTTGTGAATAAAGAAAACCAGTTAGCATTACAAATATAGCCAGGTAATACCTAATGTTATCATTAGTATATTTAAGTGCTGCACTAAAACTCATTCTTTCTCCTCTTCACACACTAATCTATAAGATTTCTATAGATAAAATAATGACACAAATCACAAATAAATTACTTTAAATAAGTAACCTTACTTGTAGATACATTGTTTGGCGTTTCCATCATTATAATATAATTACCACTTGATATTGAAACTTCTGGAGTCCAAACTAACTCATGAGTTCCGTGTTCTTTGAATCCATCAAATAAAGTAGCAATATGCCTACCAATAGTATCATAAACACTGATATTAACTTGCTCTATGGCAGATAGAGAAAATGTAATATTAACCGATGGATTAAAAGGGTTTGGATAAACACTGGAAATTTTAAAGTCGCTTGGTATTTCATTTTGATTATTACTAAGTGGGTCATCCTCTGAAGCAATTGCTTGAAATTCATCACAATCAGACATTTCAGTACAATCAGGCCAATACAAGAAAATATTATTATTTAAAAAACCACCTAAATCTGAATCACTAGAAAGAGCATAGATTATTCCTTGAGAAGCATCGAAATATTTTAATTTTGGAGCTTCTCCATCCTGACAATAATAATCATAATCACCCCCTGAATCAAATCCATTGATTTGCAATGTAGTTGTGATTGAACCATTGCTTGATTCAGCATAACTATTATAATATGACCATCCAACACAAATATCACATTGACCATTTACGAAATATCCACCAGCATTACTACACGCAATCTCATCAATATCTCTTGACATAAATGCACCTAAAACATCACATGATTCTGGATTCAATCCACAATCAGATTCAGAAGAGGTTTGCCCATTTGAGCCATCACCATAACCTTCCATTTGAACTCCAAAAGCATCAACAAAATTCATAGGTGATATAAATATGTAAAAAGTCTGATTTGTAGACTGAATGTAACTCCACCCTGTGTTAGATTCAGTAAAAGCAGGAAATAAAACACTAACAAATAGACACAATGAAAATAATCTAGTTAATAAAAATTTCATATCTATTCCTTATATACTATTTTTTTAAAGCTTCATCAATCATTCTTGAAAATGTTGCTAGATCTCTTCCTTGAGGTTCTTTCCCAGCTACAAGAAACTTAGGTACAGATAATCTTGGAATTCCTGAATTTCTCATTTGATCAAATTCCTTCTGTATTTGTGCATCAATTTCAGGATCATTTGCATCCGCTTTAAATTTTTCCATATCTAGACCTAGTCTCTGAGCAATTTCAACTGGGAGGTCTTCATTTGATTTTAATTTTCTATACTCTTCAAATATCGCATGATACATTTCTTTAAATTTCCCTTGACGATCAGCTGCAAGAGCATACTGTGCCGCCCTACGAGCTTGCTTATGGAAAGATAGGGGGAAGTTCTTAACTATAACTTTAACATCATTTGGATATTTTTCTAAAATGTCATCCACCAGACCGACGGATTTAGAGCAGTACGGTCATTGGTAGTCTGTCCATTTTACTATGGATACTTTAGCATCTGGGTTACCGAGTACAATAGAACCTGCTTCAGCAATATCATATATCTTGTTAGGATCTGCTTTAGGTTTGTCATTTTTCTTGTTTGGTTTGTTTGCCGCCGCACCTTGCTGTACTTTCTTATCAAGTAAAGCAATTTTCTTATCAAGAGCATTTAATTTATTAATAATTAAATCCTGATTTTCATTTACCTTTTCAATACTTTTTGCTGCATTTTGTAAATCACTGCAGCTAAATAGGAAAAGGCATAAAAATAAACTTGTTATATTTCTAAGCATTCTATTATTCCTTTTATTAAAATAAAATTTTATTTTCCACTTATACAACAGAACCTCGTTAATCAACGAGGCTCTGTTAACTATTAATATAATATATAAAGACTATGTAATTAAAGAATTACTTGACTAGCATAATCTTTTGTGTATGCACCACTTGACCAGCAGACAGCTTAACAAAGTACACACCACTTGCATTTCCATTTGCATTCCAAGATACACTATATGCATTACCTGTTTTCATCTCATTAACAAGCTCTGCAACTATACGACCGCTAATATCATAAACAGATAGATTGACATGCATATCTTGTGGAATCTCAAATGATATCTTAGTACTTGGATTAAATGGATTAGGATACGCATCATTTAATGATATTGCTTCTGGTAATGGAGTTGTACCTGTTAGAGTAATTACTGCGTGACCATTATTTGTCCATGCACTTGCGACATCCATACTCATTTCATTTAGGCTTCCATCTTCAGATTTTAGAAGTTTAAATGTAGGTACTTGTCCTTCTTCCATATATCCAGCAGTTTCCTGGCTACCATCATAACCCATCGCTGGAACAGTTGTAAATTCTCCTGTCCATGGCCATGATCCAACAACAACATTATCATTGTAAGCAACAATCCAGTCACCTGCTACTGCTTCAACACCATCAAAGCTTGCAGACTCTACAAAATAGAATCCTTGAGCTGTTGACTGAGTATACTCAAAGCCTTCTGGTATTGTTGGAAGCGTAGAGTTTACTAATCTAGAATCCACATCTCCAGTTGGCTCATTATATTCAAAGTCTAGTAATTCATCACACGGCTCACCGTCTGCAATATCAGGACAAATAGCCTCTGATCTTACTTTGAACCAGTAACCTTTACCAGGTTTAAATCCACCAAAATTATTATCAGCAAGAGATCCAACCCAGGCTCCATTATAGTTGTATGCAGCTAGACCTTCACCAATAATTACGTATGTTGCGTTTGTAATGCTTGAAGGTAATGCTCCTTGAACTCCCTGTGCTTTTGCATATGGATATGAAATTAAATTACTTGCTTCATGAAGCTGATAAGTAATTGATCCAATGTTTTCACCTTGAACTTCAAAATCAGTATCTATATCAGATCTTACCCAGTAACCATCCTCACGAACAATCGACTCAAGGTTGCCAACCCATCCACCAAAGATATTATCAATTTTACTAAATTGACCCTCGCCAATTACCTGATAAATAGATGAACCACTAAAGAAAGAGGCAACATCTAAATCATTTTCTGGTAATGCATAGAAACTAACTAGATTATTACCTTCATGGATATCAATATCAACATCACAGTCATTTGGCATGCCATCATTATCAGTATCTATAGTATCATCACCATTATGACAAACATCACAACCATCGGCTACTGAATCACCATCTAAATCTGCATTATCATCAAATCCAGGACATAAATCATCACTATCACATGATCCATCACCATCTGAGTCATTTGGAGAGTCAAATGGACACTCGTCTGTATCATCACAGGCTCCATCACCATCGGTATCACCGGTAGCATCATCACCCAAACATAAATCAACATCGCCACATACGCCATCATTGTCTGCATCATTATCTGCATCTTCTGGGCATTCATCTAATGTATTACATAAATCATCACCATCGTTATTAGCACATGGCATAATATCTAATGTTCCTGGATCGGTAATACCAATTGTACCACCACTTTGACCAGCAACAATTAGGTTAGATAAAGATAGTGTAGCACCATCTAAAACAGGCACAAATTCTAATGTTACAAGTGTACCAGTTCCAGCAGGCAATGCTTCGCCATCCATTGAGAACGCTAATACATTTTGAGTATCTTCACTAAAAGATACATCAAGAACATCGCCATAGGCTGCAGTAAGGTATACACCTCCTACATTTAACTGGAATCCATAAATATCAACATTTGATTCATATGATAGAGTTGCATGAGACTCACTATCAGAAGTCCATGATAGAATAATATCACCAAGTTCTGTCTCATCACATCCATTTGGTACTCCATCACCATCTGTATCTAAGTTATCATCAAAGCCTTCACAAATATCAATATCTCCACACACACCATCTCCGTCTGCATCATTACTTACATCATTTGGACATGCATCACAGCTATCTGCAGTACCATCACCATCAGAGTCTACCTCTACAGCAACACAATCACCGCATGAGTCAACTATAAGGTCACCTCCTGGAATTCCAGCACAGTCTGCTGTTGGAGTTGCAAATGTGTCGGTATCAAAACATCCATTAAATGGATCCTGATCCGCATCACATGATGCAAGGCCAATATTTTGACCATTATAAATACCTGATACCACAAAGTCAGAGATTGTTACCGCTACCTCAGAACC
This sequence comes from bacterium TMED161, assembly GCA_002171125.1. GTDB lineage: Bacteria > Fidelibacterota > Marinisomatia > SCGC-AAA003-L08 > D37C17 > TMED161. The sequence continues at coordinate 107,420 of NHHK01000025.1, forward strand.
AACTCCTGTATATTCAGAGTCTAGAACCAGTATCGCAAGTAGGTTACCTTCAATACCCGTTGGATTGCCTGGGAAGCCAGCTGGAATTGAACCTTGACCTGTCATATCAAAACCAATAACGGTATTTGGTCCCATCTGAGCCATTAATCCAGCAGCACCACCAGTTGATACCGTAGTACCATCTAAGGCTGATACCACATCAACGATGCCTGGAGTTAATGCAAAGTCAAATTGGTAACCGTTTACAGGAAGTAGGTTCACCATCTCAACCATAATAATACCATCAGCAACACCATCACCAGTTAAATCACCAAATGGACTTGCCACAGCGGCTACTTCCTGGTTTGCAAGACTTGTATTTAATTGCAAGAATGCTTGAAGTGCTGGTAGGGTTGTAGCGCATGCATCGTTTGATGCACTTCCAACATTTCCATACTCATCAAGACCTTCAACTGAGTAACAGTACTGAGTATCATAACCAAGACCAAACCCATCACCTTGAGTGCTATCTACATAGCCAGATACTTCTGCGGGTGTACTTCCGATAAGCTCACCATCTCTATAAATATTATATGAACTTACATTTGCATTATAATCCCACTGTAAGAACACTTCATTTAGACCACCGGTTGCATTTAAACCCGTAATATCTAAACATTGAGAATCATCGGATGAGTCTGCGTTACACGCACCGCACTCATCTATGTATGAATCTCCAAAACAAACGCCAGCACAATCTTGATCACTGTTTTCTGAGTGTCCAGAGTTACCTTCAGAGCATGTACCGCAATCATCCAAGAATGCAGTGCCAAAGCAATCCCCATTACAATCGATATCACTATCTTGTTCATGACCTGAGTTTCCACCAGAACATACACCACAAGAATCTTCAAATGCTGAACCACCTAGATCAAAATGACAATCTTGAACTACAGCAATCGATTCATTTAAATATATCTCACCATTTTCCCATGCTGGAACATCATATACAGCATCATATAAATTGCCTGAAGAAATATCTAAAACTTTAAATACAGGAGTCATACCACTATACATATAATCACAAGTTCCCATTTCTAAACATACATCAATAGTACAAACACCTTCACTAAAAGTTCCACCTTCAGCTAAACATGCATCAATTGATATAGAAACTTCGATAGATAGATCAGCACCCATCACTGGAAGATAAGCAGCCTCACCATCCCAGTCAGCGTACCCAACCATAGCTCCAGATGGACTAAATGCTACAACTTTATCGTTAATTTCAAGCTGAGTATTAACGCCAGTTTCTATTTCTAATGTTGCAGTTGAGAAGTGATAGAATGATTGATATTCAGATTGATATTCAAACCCAAAGTCACATGATCCGAAACAAACACCGCAATCATCAATATCAGAGTTATCTCCTTCACATACACCACAATCATCAGCTAAAGCACTTCCATCACAATCACCGTTACAGTCCTCAACAAGACCGCTGAAACATACACCATCACAACCTACATCTGGTCCAGTTCCACCACAGTCATCTCTACCATTATCAATACTATATGCAAAATGTCGCTCTGCTGCAATGTCGTAGTTTTCAAAATAAGCTT
>NHHK01000026.1 GCA_002171125.1 bacterium TMED161
TGGATAAAAACTATCTTGATTGTATGAATCACTATATACATATTCAACTTCTGAAGGTATTACTGATCTGGAAAGATTTCCTTTAGAAGGTGCAACCATAACATTCTCATAATCTCTGTAGCTTGATGATACGACTTCAATAGAAGTTGTCCCTTGGTCAGGGATAACAATGGATGTTGTAAAGTGATCAAGATCAGGAGCACCAGCATCTAAAATTGATGACCCACCTTCAAGATTTATAATATATTCAACGCCATTTGGAGTTTGAGCTTCAATCATATGGTAGCCATCAAACTCAAATTGTAGAAAAGTTTCTTGAATCGTTGAACTAAGAACCGCTGGTTTTGATTGCTTAGGGTTATCAGAGCGCACCCCTACCCAACTTGACGAAAAGGCCAACGAAACTAATATGATTAACTGAACAATATATCTGTGCATAGTAATTCTCCTGAAGTAAATTTTGTGTTAGTCTATTTTAAGTAAATAGATGTAAAGTTTGAATAAAATTTACATCTTGTTACAACGAGAAATAATTAGTTTTTAAGATTCAACTTTCTCTGTTTCTTCTGTTTTTAATATTGAATTATGCTTAATTTTTTTTGCTAAATCCTCACCTAAACACTGGTTCAATTTTGTCCAAAAAGTTGAATTTTTAATTTTTAACCGTCTCAATTCTTCTTGATCCCATTCAATATAATAAAGTTTAGACTTAGCATCTACATTTGCAGAAGCAGGCTCTCTAGTAATAAAACTTATCTCTCCTACAAACTCTGGCCTATGTAAGTTTGCAATAACACGATCATCCCTTGAAACTGATGCCGTCCCAGATAATATCAAAAATAAACTTTTTTGATATTCACCTTCTTTGATTAAAGATTCATCTGTGACATCCTTTTGCTTCCCTAAACTCCAAAAATACAAGAATTCTCTTTGTGTCATATCTGAGAACTTGGTTCTATATATATCATCTATTTCATGTGGGATTTTCACAGGACTTCTCTCTCTTACAAGTTTAACTACCTGTACTGAGTTAATCATTAAAAACAAGCAATTCCAAAATGCGATATCGGGCTTATTGGCTATTTGTAATTGATAAAAGACTTCAATAATTATTGCAAATGTAACAACAATACGAAGAAATAATACATCTTTAATCGCAAGAGATATAAATGTAATAAACTTAGCAATATGTATAATCATCCAGTAATCGAATACCATAAATAGACCTATTTAATTAATCATCTTTTTTAATTACTTTATCTAAACTTTCTTCAAATCCAGTCTTAACATCATCTGTAACATTTTGAAATCCACCTATAACAGAATCAGCTGTTTCTCCAGTAAAATAGAGGTAGCCTAGATATAAAATTGCTACAGCGGCAACATACATTGCTATTTTTAGTAATTTTTTAACTAAACTAAAAATCAAAAGACCAGATATAATTAAGGCTATAACTAAATATATTGGATCTGCATAAAGAGCCGTTATTACATCGTTAATTAATTTTTCAAATGAATCAAACATAACCTAATTTATTATCATTAAACCTTTGATTAAAATACATTTTTCTGATTTAATATATTTTAAATGAATTTTAATTATCAAAAATGTTATAACTACATAATTAATTGTAAAATTTGTAATTTTTAATATGTTGAATCATTTTTTTTCAAAAGTCATTTTTCTTAACATTATTTTCAATCTATGCATTGCTGCTAGAGGTGACATAATTTCTTTAGAAATATTATCTACAAGAGATGTCAGCAATAACCAAATTTATATTGACAATGAACTGAGTGTATTATCATCAGATGATTTTTTTGATTTAAATGTAGGTTATGGCTACTGGATGTATAAAATCATATATGAAACAATTGATATACATGGAAACCCGACAAATGCATCTGGCGTAATAGCTTTTCCACGAATAGATTGGCCAGAAGAAAAAAATGAAGCGTACCCAATATTGAGCTACCAACATGGTACTGTTATCCAAAAAAGTTCCGTGACATCTGAAAGTGGGATATGGGTGCTTCCAGCTTTAATTGCGGGATATGGATATGTTTATCTTGAACCTGATTATCTAGGTCTTGGCGTTTCAGAAGGTCTACATCCATATCAGATTAAAGATCCATATGGAACAGATGTTGTAGATTTATTAAGAGCTGCAGATAATTTTTCAAATGAAAATAATGATTTCCAAATTAATAGTCAGATATTTCTTGCAGGTTATTCAGAAGGTGGGTATGCAACAATGGCAGCGCACCAAATAATAGAAAGCGATCATAGCGATGAGTTCACTATAACCTCATCATTCCCAATGGCTGGTGCTTATGATATGTCAGGTATTATGACAGAAGTGATGCTTGACTATACTCCATATGGTCAACCGTATTATTTTCCATATGTATTATTCGCATACTGTGATAGTTACCAATCGATATTACCTCCAGTAACTGACTATCTTACCTCAGAATATGCAGAAATATTACCTGCGCTATTTGATGGAATGCATTCTGACGATGATATTAATAATGTAATGCCAAGCATACCAATTACTATAATGAAAGCAGATACAATAAATTCTTTTGAACAAAACCCAAATCATCCTTTAAGAAATGTTCTTAGACAGAATGATTTGTATGATTGGACTCCTCAATCAAGTATGCATATTATTCATGGATTAGCTGATGAGCTAATTCCATTTGAAAATGCCCAATTAGCATATGATACATTTATTTCGAATGGAGCTGATGATATTAATTTAATATCTATACCAGAAACATTTGGTGGGCATCAAGATGCTGCTCCTATATGCTTACTTGGTGCATTTGATTTAGCAGAAAATATGAAAATCATTAATAGTGTTGGTGATTTCAACGAAGATAGTTTAATTGATATTTTGGATATTATGGGAATTGTAAGTGTGATGTTAAGTAATCAGTATTCAAATTATCAAATATGGGCTGCAAATTTTAACGAGGATAATAATATAGATGTATTAGATATCATATCATTAGTAAACCATATATTAGAGAATTAATATGATAATTGATATTCTGCTTCCTCTTTCTCTGATTTTTATTATGTTTAGCCTAGGAATTGGCTTAAGCATAAATGATTTCAGGAATGTAAGTAACCAACCAAAAGCTTTTTTTGTTGGAATATTCATTCAAATGATTTTTCTACCGATTACTGCATTTGCAATATCAATAACATTTGATCTATCAAATGAGATTGCAGTTGGGATGATGATTCTGGCTTGCTGCCCTGGTGGAGTAACATCAAATATTATTACAAAGTTATCAAATGGTAATACAGCACTTTCAATTTCTTTAACAGCAGTTGTTAGTTTGGCAACAGTTTTTACACTTCCATTAATAGTTAGCTTTTCCATGGATTATTTCATGGGAACTAGTGCTCCTGAAATAGATATACTATTTTTGGGACTAACTATGTTTCTCATAACAACAATCCCTGTCTCATCTGGAGTTTATTTAAATAGTAAATATTCATCTCGATTACATACCTTTAAACCACTTTCTAATAAAATATCATCAGTATTGTTTGTGGTGATAGTATTTGGTGCATTAGCCAGTGAATGGAATACATTTATTGAGAACCTATTAATACTGGCTCCATCAATTTTTACTTTAATTTTTATTATGCTAGCAATAGGATATTATGTTCCAAAACTTTTTGGTTTAGACAATAAAAAAGCCAAGACTATAGCTATAGAATCTAGTATTCAAAATGCAACTGTTGGCATCACAATAGGTAATATAATTTTAAATAGTAGTACAGGAATCTCGATTTTCAGCCTTACCTCAGGGGTATATGGAATCCTTATGTATATAGTTTCATTGCCAGTAATTTTTTTATTTTTGAAAAATAAATAATTATTTTTTATTTAATCTAACTTGAGCAACCAACATAAGTAATGGAAGTGATAATTCAATTGCCAAATAAAATAAGTGTGTATTATTGGGAAAGCCTACATTAATTATTGATACCAGACGTCCTACACCTGTCATAAAAACAAAAAATGCAAAAAAGAAGATAATTATATTGTGTTCACGATTCGTAAGTACTATCCAAATAGCTGATAAGCCTATTGCAGTAAAACCTCCAGCATAGAAACGCATAGCATTATCTATTGATTGAGGCAAATAAGGTATTCCAGAAAACAACCTATTTACACCTATATAAAAATATGTTATAGATATAATTAAAAGACAAACTTTAATGAAAATTTGCAACCAAGATAAATTTGAAAATTTTAGTATCATTCTATGCATTTTTGATTAATAATTGATAAATATTATTTATATAATTTTAATTACTAAATCATCATCAATTCGGAATCTTTCTCCATAAATGCCTTTAGGGTCAGCCTTTCCTACTCCCAATACCATTACTACATGTGATTTACTGTTTAGATTTAGTATTTTTTTTACTCTTTTGTGATCAAAGCCTTCCATAGGACAGGAATCATATCCTTGTGCTACTAATGCCATCATAAAGTTTTGACAAGCAAGAGCGGTAGTTTTGGTAACAATTTCAAAAACATCATGTCTATATAGTGGACCTCTAGGAATAGGCTTAAATAGGCCAATTATTTTCATGAAAATTGAAATAATTTTTTTCATAGCACCCAAGAATCCAAAACGATCATGCCTATAAGATAGTGGTATTACTTTATTGTAATATTTTTCTATAATTGGAAGCAATTTACCTTTTTCTTTATAATCTTTTAAAATTAATTCACGATTTCTTTTCCATGTATCAATTCTTGAAACTGCAACAATTAATTCTTGAGCAGTTTTTGCTGCATTTTGAGAGAAACAAGCTTTAACTAAATCTTCTTTTTTCTTTTTATCTTTTATCCAATAAAATTCCCAGGGTTGCAAATTTGATGAATTCGCAGCAAGCAAAGCAGCTTTTAAAGCTTTCATAATAACTTTACCTGGAACATTCTCATTAGAAAATTTTCTAACTGAACGTCTTTTTTCAACTAAGTCAAAAAAGTTCATTTTTTATATCACCACAATTAATAATTATTTTTTTAAAATCCCTAATTCATTCATACAGTTTTTCATTTTTTCAAATGTGCCTTCAATATTATCATCTATACCTACTGATAAACGAATTATCCCTTTACTTAATCCCATTTCAATTTGTTCTTCATCATTAATCTCAGAAGATGTACTATTGCCGGGTAAGCTAAATAAGGTCTTAAAATAACCTAAACTAACTGCAAGAAAACCAATATTTTTTTGTTGCATTTTCTCCATTAAGGATTCTGCTAAACTTTCTTCACCTACATCAATAGCTAAGATTCCACTATATCCATATTTTTCATTCATAATATCAGACATTAAAGAGTTTTGAGGATGACTTTTCAAACCAGGGTACATAACCTTTATACCTAAGTTTTCTAGGCCTTCACTAATAAACTGTGCATTCCTACTATGTTGTTGCATTCTAATGTGGAGTGTGTGAATATTCTTTAAGATACTAGCAGATCTAAAGCTATCAAGGACTGGACCTAGCAACATACACATACCATTATTGACATCTGAAAGTTGTGAGATAAAATCTTTAGTTGAACTTATTGAACCTGCAACACAATCAGATGTACCATTAATAAATTTAGTCAATGAGTGTATTACGATGTCTGCGCCATGATTTATTGGTGTAATTGCCATAGGACTGAAAGTATTATCAACAACTAACTTAATACCATGCTTTTTTGTGATTTTACTTAATTCTGGCAAATCTGAAACATCTAATAGCGGATTGCTTATAGACTCACAATATACCATTTTTGTTTTTGAAGTAATACTTTTGTTAACCATATTCAAATCCAAGATATCAACGAACTTCACTGAAATTCCAAACTTTGGTAGTACATTTTTAAATAAAGCATATGTCCCACCATAAATTGTGCGAGATGATATTATTTCATCTCCTTGTTCACAAATTTGAAGTATTGCACATGCTATAGCACTTATACCTGAAGAAGTTATTTGTGATGCTTCGCTGTTTTCTAATGCTGAGATTGCATCTGAAAGATATTTATTGCTTGGATTCCAATGTCGACTATATAAAAAACAACCTTCAATTTCACTTTCAAATAACTCTTTCATTGTTTCTGATTTTAAAAATGTATAAGTAGAAGAATCAGTTATAGATGGATTTACACCTCCAAATTCTCCAAAAGCAGAAAGCTCTTGTATTTTAGTTGCTGGATCGTAACTCATATTTTCCTTTCATTAAAAAATTATTAAATTATTAGAATTAAAAACTATGTCCCACAAAATGTCTTATAGTCATCATCAAATCCATCTGGATTTAATTGGAGTTTATGATCATTTAATTCATAATTATATGTTATAGACATTATTTTCAACAAATCATCGAATTCTTTATTATCTCCATTTACACAATTAGTTAAAGCTGATTCTATGAGATAATTTCTTGGGATATAAATTGGATTGTTATTTTCCATTATTTTATAGCTATTTTCCTCATTTTTAACTCTTTCTATCCATCTATTTTTCCAGTCTTTAAAGTCATCTGAATTATATAAAGAGTCTTTATTTGTTCTATTTAATGTTAAAGCTGCAAAAGTATTTGTATAATCTGCTTTATGAGACTCCATTAATGAAAGTAATTCCTTAATCAAATACTTATCTTCATCCTTAGGAGTTTCAATTCCCAACTTTTTAAACATCATATCATGCCATTTGATTGAATATTTAATTGGAAACTGATTTAAAACATCTTGAACTAATTCTATTGCTCTATTTTTATCACTATCAATAAAGTCTAATAGTGTACCTGCAAATACAGTTAAATTCCAATATGCAATTTTATGTTGATTGCCAAAAGCATATCTACCATTTCTATCTATAGAACTAAATACAGTATTTGGATTATAATTATTAATAAAAGCACATGGACCATAATCAATAGTTTCTCCAGCAATACTCATATTATCAGTATTCATTACCCCATGAATAAAACCTACTCTATTCCAGTTAACAATAAGATCAATCTGATTTTTCATAATTAATTTTATTAATTCTAAATATGCTAACTTTTCATTTAATAAATCTGGGAAATGTCGATTTATAACATAATCGATAAACTTTTTAAAATCATTTTTAGTGCAAAAATGCTTTCCGAATTCAAAGGTCCCAACCCTGATATGGCTAGATGCAATTCTAGTTAAGACTCCTCCTTGATTATGAGATTCTCTATAGACACTCTCCCCAGAATTAATAACTGCTAAACTTCTAGTGGTTGGAATATTAAGATGATACATTGATTCACTCATAATATACTCTCTTAGCATAGAACTTAGTGTAGCTCTACCATCACCACCTCTAGAATAACTTGTTCTCCCAGATCCTTTTAATTGAATATCATATAAATTATCATGAATGTCTATTTGTTCACCTAATAATATAGCCCTTCCATCACCCAGCATAGTAAAATTTCCAAATTGATGTCCAGCATAGGCTTGTGATAGAGATTTACAATTATCTGGTAATTTATTTCCAGAAAAATAATTAGTAATTAGCAACTTATCATAACATAGAAATTCTAGATTCAATTTTTTTGCTAAATTTTCATTAAAATAAATTAACGTAGGGTCACTAACTGGAGTTGGTTCTATTCTTTCATAGAAACATTTAGGTAAAGTTAAGTAGCTGTTATGTAGAGCCCAATTTTTATTATTATTCATAATATTTTATTGGTTGTATGTCAAAATTAACTATTGGTAGCATTTGAAGACCAATCATATTCAAAAAATGAAACTTTATAATTATAAATATCTTCATATACAATATTACTATCAAGATATTCACATATATATAATTTCAAATCACCAAAATCTCTTTTAAACCATTTAAATAATTTATTTAGATAGATTATTTTTTTTTCATTATCTATATACACATGCTCCTTACTATTTATAAATTTAACAGCTTTCTCATCTAGTTGATCATCCAAGTCTTCCTCTTTCAAAATCTTATTACCTAAGGGAGGGCAACTTTTTGAAGCACAGTTAATAGCAAAATGAATTCTAGGGTCATCTAACTTTCTTAATATCCTATGCTCAATATAGTGAGGAGATAGCATTTCATTTCCAATCTTAAACTTTTGAAAAAAAATAAAACTTCCAAAAATAGATGGGCCTCTTGATATTTCTAAAATATTTTTTGAAGGATTATCAATCATAATTTTAAGAATGAGGGCATTATATGTATTAATCCAATATGCTTTTTTTGCATTACTTGTTTTAAAATAATCAGGGAAGTTATTGGGACTTATATTTTCTATAAATTCGAAATAATCATTTAATGAATAGGGGTTATCAATTATAGCTTTATAATTAACTTTTCCAGAGCTATCAACATATGATGAAAGAATAGAATCAAAACTGTTATTCGCATCAATTATTATATCATTAGAAAATATTAAAGAAAAAATTATAATAGTTATTAGTTTCATTAAAAGATCAAATTAAATCATTTAGATAATTATGAGTATCTTCAATAGTATTCTCAAGGTTAATTGGATTGAAATCTAAAATCGAATGTGCCTGATTACAATTTATAGAATAATCATATCCAAGTTTATTTACAGCNTCTTTCAATGTNGGATCAAATAATGATAAAACTTTTATTAAAAAATCAGGTGCAACCCTGGTTGGAGCATTGTAGCCCATAGATTTCATTTTCATNCCTATATTTTTCATCCAATGTGTATCCTCACAAAGAAGAAAACGTTTCCCAATTGACTGATCATTTTCTAAAGCACTAATATGNGCTTTAGCAACATCTCTGACATCAACTAAAGGAGCTTTCATCCTAGGAATCATTGGCATCTCACGTTTCATTAACATTTTAAAAATATTTAAAGAAGCAGAACTTAAATGATTTCCTATGCCTGGCCCCCANACTAAAACAGGATTGATAGTAGATAATTGTATCTCTGGATTATCTGATACAAATTCCCAAGCAGACTTTTCTGCAATTGTTTTACTTTTTGTATATGCACTTACTCCCTTAGCATTAATATTGGTCCATATATTTTCATCAAATTCTGTAATATGTTTATTGCCATCATATACAGCTGCATTTGATGAAGTTATAATTACTCTTTTAACGGAATGATTCANTGCAGCNTTCAAAACTCTTAAAGTGCCTTCNTTTGCAGGATTGATTAAATCATTTTCATCTTTTGGTCTTTTTGAAGGGAATGGACTTGCAGTATGAAGAATTGCTTCACTNTTTATCACTGCATCTTCCCANCCATNATCAGAANTTAAATCTGCTTNAACAAACTCAATATCAGTAGATTTNCCAAGATGTGTTTCAATATCATTCTTAATTGTATCTGAATAATCTAAGTTTCTAACAGTTCCAATTACAGAATAATTTTTTTTATATAATTCCAATATAACATGTTTAGCTATGTAACCATTTGCTCCAGTTACGAGNATCTTTTTCATTTAAAANCTCCTATTATAAATTAATTTGACCANACACCATATCTTCTATNTCTTAATTTTNAAGTNANATACTTTTCCAATTCTTCAGCATCTTTTCTTGTTGGAATTGGATTATATTTTTGATAAAAATTTGGAATAAGCTTTAGTCCAAATTTTTTTGCAAAACTNTTAGACTTATATCCTTCCTTATGTTGTTTAAATCTTAACAANGGTGCTCTTGCTGATTGACCAACATAAAAACATCGATTTCCATACAGNTATTCAGGGTTTTNATTTCTAAACTTTTTAATTTTTCCTACTTTTTTATCTAATTCAATAACGTANACATAGTAACTCATAAAATTNATATANAGNTATNAGTTAATAGCGAAGTATATAACATATAGCCAATTTAGTAAACCATGAATTATTGCCCATAAAATACTATTATAGTTTGACCANGAGATTGCNACCGCAATAGCNATCCCAAGTGATATTCCATNATTTACGCTTATATTTACNTTTGGCTTCATAATATTCTTATCTAATTATTCTTTTTTTAAAAATCTTACCTGATAATGGTTATATGTATTTACTTTTGTCTCTTTATTGCTATCTATTAATTTGATATCATAGCCATCAATATTTTCAATTTCTTTAATACCATCAATATGCATCTTCTTATCTATNTATTCTTTATTTTTTTTTACAAGNTCCCTTGCTTCAAATGGACTTTTTGCTNCTATAAAAATATTGGTGTGTTGTTCATAGAATCCATCTCCTATNTTCTTATCATAATATCCAGTNTGTATTAANTATAAATTCATTTTTTTAAATCCATTCTTCNTTNNTTTTTGTTAATTCTCCATNATTCTCACCAGTATTAACAACTCCTTTTGGCTCTANTATTAATACTTGNCANTCNTTTTTNGCATAAGGNTTGTGATCTATCCCNTTAGGTACTACAAACATTTCTCCCTTNGAAAGATGAATTTCNTTATTTGTNAGTTTNATCCACATTTCTCCAGNTAAAACAATAAAAGCTTCATCAGTATNTGNATGAGAATGCNACACAAACTCATCTTTAATCTTTACAACCTTAAATTGATAATCATTCAATTCTGNAATGATTNTNGGAGACCAATAATCATTAAATTTAGAAAATTTTTCGTTNAAATTAATTTTANCTGTNTTCATATATTNCTCTTACTTGATNCCTGAAATAATTAATGTCCCNGCAGAATNCNCTTTTGNNANAAATTGTTCGTNTTNNATATCCTTNATNCCAATTTTNCTATATAAATNAATCCATTCATTAATAGATAATGTATTCATATAAANACCNAAATCAGCTGGCCANGACAAACTATCTTCATTTTCTTTATAATGATCTATNCCAATGATAAAAATAGANTCTNTATGAGCAGCNTTATNAAAAATATTATTAAAAACAGTTTCTGGATNNTTTAAATAATAAATAAACTCCATTGACATTATTAAATCATAAGATCTANTTGNTTNCCANNNANATATNTCTNTACATAAATAATCTAAATTTGATTCANANTTTNTAGCTTTATTTATCATTTCTTCTGACCCATCTATNCCTAATCCAATATTNAAATTATATTTNGATGCAAGNTTNCGAAGCATCCATCCATTTCCACATCCTAAATCAAGCATNGATTTAATATTTTTNGTATCAAATCTNCTATCNAATATNTTTACCATTTGAGATACNGAGCGNGNATGTCCATTCTCCATACCNANATCTTTACCAATTTTTGCCCAATTATTNAANTCTTCTATTGCAGTTTTATTTTTAAACATNTTTATCCTNATTATATTTTTTTGCCTCTTCNATAAAATCAATAATTTCTNTTCNCTTATTTTCAAGTCTTGTAATTATATCTNTTCTTTTTGAGAATATTNTAAATAATCTATACTGCATTAANTAACTCATNAAATTGTTATGATANTTAAGAGCNAAATTTCCNGTTGGTATNAGTAATNNAAAATANATGAACGTNATTAAAATACTANTAGTGAAATAGTATANNGTGAANGTTTGCAAAGNATAGAATAAANAAAATATTGCTCCACCTATAAAAAACTTATATTGNCCTATTTCAACTTCATCTATACTTTTAGTATATACNTCAGNTGCAGAAATCTTATAAGCNAGAATATTNCTAACNAGTCCATATAGATATATAGGAAATTGNAGAAAAAACCAAATNGCTTTGAGTGGTTTNTCAGGAAGNATTTTTGGTTTACCATCTCCTNTTGAAACGATAAATCGGTCNTCTAATTTNAATTTCTCTAAAAANCTCATATACTTGGTGGTTAAAGTTACAAATCTNTCTTTNTTANCAGGATTGTCTTTTAAAAATGTCTCAACNGAATCTATTATTTCTTTTGAAATTGAAAAATCATCATAGNTCTTTTTTNTNCCTAATGAATTTTCCAAAAACAATTCATTTTTATATATTACTTCTAAATANCCAATCACATCTTCAAGTTCGATAAAGNTTANGTTTGTAGTTAANTCTAAAAGTGATTCTTCTATNAGATGTGTAATATNATCTACAGAATTAGNAAANTCATCAACNGCTNTTTCTTTATATTCATTAATTGAAATTGGNGTNCCATATTTAATATATACATCACTCTTAAATCTTGANGGATCAGANTAGTTTATTCCAATTGGAANAATTTTTANNTTGAGNCTAAAATTATNTTTAAGCTCAGCATTTAAAGCTATTCTAGCAGCNCCNGTTTTAATTTTAAATAANGCTCTTCCAGCTANNGAAATACCTTCTGGGAATAATATTAGACACTTTCCCTCTTCAAANATATTATATGCTGAATCAAATGTATCTTTATTTTTTGAAGTTAAGNTTGGNTCATCCTGTTTTCNATATACAGGAATTGCACCAGCATTTCNAAAAATCCAACTNTGAATTTTATTAAGAAATAAAGTATGTTTTGCNAAATAATAACCTGTACGNCCACAGGAATATCTAACCATCCCTGGATCTAAAATCATATTTCGATGATTAGCTACAAAAATCANNGGACCTGACTTAGGNACTAATTTCTGATTTTTAACAACAACTCTACCAAAAAATAATTTGGCNCATATATANGATAGNAAANATGCNGTCCCCATAAAAAATAAACTAAATATATTATTTCTACTTTTTTTCAATTTATCTACCTATCGAAAAATTTAAAAAATAAGTTTAAAATAAGACTAGCTATAGCACTTAAAATTATCATACTTGTTATTGGCATATANAATGAGANTTTATCAGTNTTATAGGAAATGTCNCCNAACAAATTACCAAACCATCCTAAATATGGTTTAAATAAATNAATGAACAAACCAAGAAATANTAGAATTAATCCAACAATTATAAGTGTTTTAGCTATATTCATACTTAAATTTACAAATAAAAANTCATATTAAATGATACCATTTGAGAAATATAANAATAATGGAAATACNAANTGTAGTTTTNTACATGGAAATGGTTTNCCTCCNTTAACNTACAAATCACTGCTAACAGAATTATCTAATNNACTTGATATAACCAGTATGCTATTANGGCCNCACTGGNAAAAAACAACNAGTCCANANAAGCTAGATAATTGGAGATTATTTGTAAATGACTTTATCCAACATGCAAATGAACAAAAGATTAAAAATACTGTAGGTATAGGGCATTCAATTGGTGGGAATATAATTTTAAAAGCAGCCATAAAAAATCAAGAGATTTTTAAATCTATTGTACTTCTTGATCCTACTATCTTTGCGCCATCAATTATATATCTATGGAAACTCTTGAGTTTATTTCCCAAGGCATTAGAAAACTTTCCATTGGCTAAAGCAGCCAGATATAGAAAAACATCTTATATTTCTAAACAAGAAATATTTATTTCATATAGGAAAAAAGATATTTTTAAAAATATTCAAGATAAGCAATTAAATGAATATATAGATTCTATATTTATGAAATCAGAATCAAACTATGAACTTAATTTTTCAAATATATGGGAAGAAAAAATATTTTTAAAATCTGTATATGATGATATGTATGTATGGAAAAACCTATTAAAAGTCAAGATTCCTGTTTTAATAATTAAACCTGATTCAAATCCAGTTTTTAGATTAAATGCAGTACGAAAAATTTCAAAAAACAAAAATATTAAAGTAATAACTTTAAAGAACTCATCTCATTTATTCCCTTTAGAAAAATATAAAGAAACTACTGATATCATATCAGACTTTCTATTCTAAATAGCTTTTATTTTATTTCTTTATTGGAACATTTAAAAAATTTAAATGTTAAATCTATATAAATAAATAGGAGTAAATAAAATATGAAAGAATCGATACTAGGATTAGCAACCATAGCTATTTTATTTGGAGTTGTATGGTTATCTCAAGGTGAGGTATATACTTCAAAATATGAATCGCAAAATGAATTTGAAATCAGTGAATATACAAGCTCTGATCAAAGTGAAAATATTCATAAAAGTGATTTAGATATTTCTGTTCAAATTAATGAAGAAGTAAATGATAAACCAGTTGACCCATGTAAAATTTGCAAGAATATCTATGAAGTTGATTCAAAAATCAGATATGACATGCAGTATACAAATATGTATGATGATTTTACATTTAGTGAAGCTTTCAAGCTATGTAGGCAGTGTCAGGGAAATGATGGAATATTCTATTGGAAGGACAACCTTTATTTAACTGAAACAAAAGAAAATAATGAAAAAATCATAGAAGAAGAGTTAATTAATCTTAAGACTCTCCAAAAATAACTCATAACAAATTAACTCAAAAAAGGAAGGGGTGGTTAAACCACCCCCCCTTAAAAACTTAACGAACAATTGCAAACTTCCCTACATGATTACATATAGACTCCCTATTATCACCAAAACCTTTTTCTGCATTTAAAGTATATATATATAATCCTGGGGACACCTCTTGATTATTAACTGATCGCAGATCCCAAAATGTCATTCCATCTCCAGCATCTGGATGATTTTCATTTTGACTCCACACTAATTCACCAGAAATAGTATAAATGGATAGTGTGTATTTTTCAGGTAAATCCATAAATGAAATACGTCTATTATATACTGTTTCATTCAATGTTGATCTTCCAAAATAGGGATTAGGAATTACTCTAACTCTATTACAATTATCACCTGTATTTTGTGATCCAGGAATTACAGTTGTAAAATTTTTATCTAAAATTGTTGACCCTTTGGATGACTCAATGTGCTGATATCCATTTGGTCTAGCCCATGAATCAGGATTTGCTGTTAAGTATGTGCTATCTGGCAATCCAGTATCATAAGAAACTATTGAGTATGTATACTCAAGACCATTAAGAACATCTGTATCAATAAAATAATATCTGCATTCTATAGTACCATCATTATCAAAGTCTCTACATTCTTCTCCAGACAAAGAATCTAAATCTACCTCTGATGGCATCCCTGTATTCGACCCTAAATTAAACCAAGGTGCAAGAGGGTCATTACCTGAAACATCCATACCCCTATGAGTATCATTTTCACCTCCTGATAAGACTATTTGATTACAATTTCCAATCTGCGGAGTTTTAACACAATGATAGAAATCTTGTTCATATGATAAATCAAATTGAACTAGAGGTCTCCAACCCACATGGATACCTGTATTGTCAAAAATCTTATCACTTTCATTGCCCCAGTTAATTCCATTGTCTATACTTTTATAAATTTTGTAACCTTCAAAGTCATAATATCCGGTTACAACATCTTTAGATGAATCTGCTAACTGATCCCAATATAATTTTATATATTGATCGCCGACTTCACTTTCAAGTTTAGGTATTGATGGAGATGTAAAGCCCTGATATTTAGCATTATACATAACTTGAGCAAATTCAGCATTGGCTAATAAATCTTCCATGTTTTGACCGTAAATTATACAAAAAGAGAATGGAACAGAATCTTGGACAGCAAGATCAAATGGTCCAGATGTCATTTTCATAGTACAGTCTAACCCATCTGGATCTTCTTGGAAAAACTCTGTGAGCTTTAAATCTTCTACATTATCGAAATGAGGGTTAAAATTTGGGTCTAATTGATCTAAACTAGGGTTTGCATGAAAATACCATTCTTTTTCATCATTTGATAGATTGGTGGTATCTCCTGCCATAATTTTATACTGTATTTCTTCCTTATTTCGGGCTTGATCGACTCCAGGACTACCAGCATAGCTACCACTATTGCTTTCAGAAAAAACTACCCCTGGCCTATTATACCAACTAAACCAATGCCAATCTGTCATTTTTAGTTTTTCGCCAATATAAATATCTGTAATACCATCTTGATCAAGATCTACGTTATCTGTTGCAAGTGGAGAATCAAGCATTTGAACAGCTACTAATCCAAAATCATTACCCATTGAAGGGATATCTGGATTCATACTATAACCATAGGCTGAATTACTAACACCATCCCAATCTCCTATAACAGCAATACTTACCCTAAGCTCTTTACCATTTATTACTGGACATCCATTGGGATAATAATCTGAAGATGTCTTACAATCAACATACTCCATAAAATCATCATCATTTGTATGAACACTTATGCCTCCAAAAATATCATGTGTAAGCACATCAGCATCCATAAAAAATCCCAAAGATAGATCTTCATAGTTAAATCCATCAGCACTATTTAGCTTTGTACCATCAGGCATAATCATTTCGTCACTTTGGTTGTAGACCCATACGGTTACAAACATAATATCTTCAGCAAATGAAACTCCATATGAATGGGCTGTAGATTTTACTTTTAGACCCAGAGGATAGCCAGTTTGTTCATATTTATTATTACTATTTACCGTATTTCCCCTATGAGCCCATCTATCATCAAACTCCATATATACATCATTATCAGAAATAAATCTTCCTGGGACTGGCTCCCAGCACTCATCATTATCCCTATTTCCATCACAACCCTCTAAATCTTCATTAAAATTTAGTGCATACCAGCCAGGCCAAAAAGAAAGCCACTCCCCTGACTCTTCATCAAATCTTTTCGGCCAAGTTTGTGAATAAGAACTATGGGCAAGCAAAGGATAACTATCATTACTATCAGTGAACACTGTATTACCAAAGAGCTCTCCTGCATTAACTTCGGTTGCATGAGAATTTTGTTTAGCTTTAGTTGATGGTTGCCAATCAGTATTTGTACTTGGGTCCCATCTAGAAAACCAAGATTCTTGCGTTGTTGCTCCATAAAAGACATATTCATCATCCTCAGACCAATCATCTCCATCTGGTCCATATTCATAAAGGTCGAACTCTTCTTGTCTCTCTTTTAAAGCTGGACGTAATGCCCATGGATATATAGCTCCTATCATCGCATTTGAAAGATTGGGATCAATTGATATTCCGTTTAAAGGTGTTGTTATACATACGCGCGAGTTACCATTATCATTTTCATAATTATAAAAATCAAATGTCCATTGATTAATCCTATCCAAGTCCTCTAAGCTTATTTTTCTTTGACCAACTAATCCTCTATCTTCATAAGTTTCAAAAACTATACCTATAAATTTTCCATTAGGTCTATTGGTAAGTGTAAAGCCTTGATTTTCAGCATCCTGATCTTGCTGAACAAGAAGTTCTGAATTGATGTTCCAATCTTCATATAAATCTTCAGAACACCAAACCGCTAAATCATCCCCATACTCTAAAAACCAATCATTATAATATGTTGACATATCAGATTGCTCCCAATCCTGGTATTTCGAACTATATTCATGTCCAGGAATACCTGCAATCATTGCTACATCAGGAAGGTATGAATACTCACCCCATAATCCAGCTGGAGTTACATACCAATTAATAAAATCTCCCCAGTTAGAAACAGCATTTTTAACTTTTCCCTTTAATAAATAACCTTTAGCTCTATCTGACATAGGATCACTAGGATAACCATATTGACCTACGCCTCTTGATGATGTAGTGGTACCAGAATTGAAATCTTCGCCAACACCATGATATAAATCTGGCTCAATCCCATGGGCTATTACTAAGAGTATTGTCATATGTATTATTTTATAAATATTGAACTATCTCCTTTGGATATATTTTATATTTTTCATTCAAAAAATCTGATACTGATATCCAAACAGCATTAAATTTTCGACTTCCTTCTAATCCTTCTATATTTTTTTTATTGTAAATATTTGGATCCTTAAAATCACTGGCATATAAAAATACTGTCTCATGCATCTTGACAGTATTAAATGTAAATATGCTTTCAAATGTTGAAAGTAATTTACAGTTTTTTATTTCAAGAGATAATTCTTCTTGGAACTCTCTTTTCAGAGCATCTCTTGATAACTCTCCAAACTCTATACAACCACCAACTAACCTATAAAACTTTTCTTTAGAAATATCATCTATTCTTTCATATACTAAAATCGAGTCATTTTTTCTAATTATTGATATGGCAATTGGCCTAATAAGTTTATCATATTTTAACATTCTATGCTAAAGCCACCTCTTCTAGGATCAGAAACTGCTTCATTTTTAGAAACTGCATTTACCCCACCAAAAAATAAATTTAAATCTTTAAACTTATTAATTGATAAAGACCCTAAATCTCCCAAACTATCAATTTTAATATCTGGCTCTACAAATAAATCAGAATTTTCAAGATGTAATCTTGGAGCATTTACAGCTTCTCTTAAATTCATTTCTTTGATTAAATAGTTCATCATAACCTGAGATATAGCAGATCTGATTCTATTACTACCCGCGCTACCTACAGTTAGATGAACTTCCCCATTTTTATCAATAATCATGCTTGGCGAAATCAATGTTGGCATTCTTTTTTTATCAATCCAATTATGAAATCCAAGTGGATTTAGATCTTGTTCACCTAGCATATTATTAAGAATAACCCCTGTCCCTGGTATAATATGACCACAACTTTCACCATTTGTTGTTGTAATTGATGATGCGTTTCCCATCCGATCAATGATACTTACATGAGTTGTTGAGCCTAACCCATTATCTAAAAAATCATTTATGTCAAGAATAGAGTTCCGAGAAACAGCATTAGAATAATAATCAAGAATATCTTGTGTTAATAATTGATTTAATTGGTCTTGAGAGTTAGGATCTTTATAAAACCTATATCTAGCATTTGTCGTTGCAATCATTAATTTAATCAATAGATTATTATCAAAGTGATAATCTTTATTAACTCGTTTTAATAACTCAAGAAAAAATACTATCAATGTTCCCCCAACTGATGGAGCAGGATTTGTAAAAAATAATTTGTCTTTTATTGCATGTCTTAGAGGCACTCTTTCAAATACTTTGTAAGAATTTAAATCCTCTATTTTTATAAGTCCATCATCTCCAAGATAAGAAACTAACTTTCTTCCTATCTCACCTTCATAGAATGGTCGATCACCCTCTTCACCTATCCAATCCAAAAAATCAGCAAAATCTGGATTGAAAAATGTATCTCCTTCACTTATTAATTTACCATTTTTATGAAATATTTTTTTTGTAGACTCAGATGTATTAAGAATTTGTTCTAATAAACTTGTTATATATGATTGAGATTTGCTTAATACTACCCCATTTCGTGCAATATCTTTTGCTGGAGATAGAACTTCCCTTAAAGGTAAAACTCCTAATTTTGAATGAGCATGCAATAAGCCTTTAATATTACCAGGAATTGCGACAGAACCTTTTCCTATATGAAAAAACTGCTCAGTGCCACCAAAATCAATTTTAGTTTTATAAAATTGAAATGATTTATTCTTTCTTATAGGAGGAGCATCAACAAAAAAATCATATAAAATAGGATTATTACCTTTCTCATAAGCAAGCATTGCTCCTCCACCAGCCATACTTGTTAAATTCACCTCTGATGTCATTGATGTTATTACGGCAGAAATGGATGCATCAAATGCGTTACCACCTAATTTGAGTATATCTAAAGCAGCATGACTGGCTTCTTTGGATCCTGTTGCAATCATACCATATTTCATATTTTTACAAGCCTAATTTGAAATTTAAAAGTTGAGCTAAACTTTCGATTCGCTATTAATGGGTGAGAGCCATTTATAGTAACTACTATTTTTACCAAAAACTATATCCATATAGTAATGTCTTAATTTTAATGTAATAGGACCAGGCTCACCATCAGATATTAGCTGATCATCAATTGATCTGACCGGAGTAACCTCTGACGCAGTTCCAGTAAAAAATATTTCATCAGCACTTATTAAATCTTCGAGTTTAAAATCATGAATATCAACATTAAGATCTAATTTTTCACAAATTTCTATGATTGTGGACCTTGTTATACCTAGCAAGATAGAAGATTTTTCATCATTAGTATGAATTACATTATCTTTTACATAAAAAATATTTTGACCAGAACCTTCAGAAATGTTACCCTCATCATTTAATAATATAGCCTCATCATAACCACGTTCTCGTGCATTGGTTACAGACAATAAAGAGTTCATATATTGGCCGCTAGCTTTTGCCGTAGTGGGCATGGATTTATATGAAAACTTTTGATAAGGTGAGATTGTGACATTCACACCATTAACAACTCCTTCATCACCTAAGTATGCGCCCCAATAAAATGAAGCAATAGTAATATTTATTGGACAATTTTTAGGATCTACTCCCAAGGTATCATATCCATAAAATATTAAAGGTCTTATATAGCATTCAGTAAGTTTATTTGCAGAAACGATATCCTTACATCCATTTATAAGATCTGAGCGATTAACCTCAATATTCATATTATAGGCTTTTGCGGAATCGAATAAACGATCAATATGTTCTTCGAGTCTGAAAATTTGAGGACCATGATCTGTATTATAACATTTAATTCCTTCAAAGACTCCACTACCATAGTGTAGAACATGAGACATGACATGAACCTGAGCTTTCTCCCAAGGGACAATTTCTCCATTATGCCATATATATTTTGAATAATCAGTCATATAAATTATAGCTAATATACATAATCTTGTGATTTTCTTTAAGCTATAATTGGAATTAAAATAGCTTAATTTTACCCGTTAGAATTTCAAAAAACATTCTAAAATCACCAAGCAAGCTATAAAAAGGATATTTAAAAGTAGCAGGTTTATTCTTTTCTATAAAAAAATGAGAGAGCCACGCAAAACTATATCCAAATATGGGTAATAAAAACAGATATAAATAATTTAGTGTAATAATAAAAAAAGAAAATAGAATAAATACAAATATTGTTCCTATGAAATGAAACATCTTAGTAAGTGGGTTCTCGTGCTCTTTTAGATAATATGTATAAAAGTCACTAAATGATTTAAAACAAATCTTTTCTATTTCGACTTCCTTTTTATCTTTTTTAGTTCTGGTTTTTTAACATCTTTAACAACATTTACTTCAGATTCTCTAGGATCAAGATACTTGCTATCTTTTTTATCTAATGGAAGGGGTCTTTTTATCTGCGTACTTACTTCCTGTCTTTTAATTTTATCAGGGTATTTTTGCTCAAGGCGTTTAAATCTATTTTTGTAGGAACTTCTCAAGTTATCTATTTCTTGTTTTTTTTGTTTTTTTAATGTGTTTCTTTTTTGTTCATACCTCAGATTAATTTGCTCTTTCTGAGTTTGAAACTCTTTTTTAAGCTGTTCTATTTCAAATTTCGCATCTGGATCTGTGGTTTGAACTTTATCAAGAAATCTTTGAGAGTTATTTTTTTTTGTTTTATCTAATTCTTTTACGGGAAAAAGTAAAGATGATACAACTAAGGTAATCACTAATAATTTCATATAAACTCCATTTTTATAATTAAACAAATTAAACTTCAATATGTTTCCATTTTCCTTGCATCACTCTAAATATAATAAAAATGGCTTCTATAACCAAAAATATAGCAAAAGCAAACCAAGGGCCGTATAATCCATAATTTAACTTTATACCTAGAATATAGCTTAATGGTATAAATATTGTCCAGCTAGCAATAATACCAACTAATGCTGTGAATCTGGTATCACCTGCACCAGATA
Source organism: bacterium TMED161 (assembly GCA_002171125.1). Lineage (GTDB taxonomy): Bacteria > Fidelibacterota > Marinisomatia > SCGC-AAA003-L08 > D37C17 > TMED161. The sequence goes on from NHHK01000026.1 coordinate 21,625, forward strand.
AAGCAAACCATAAAGTAATTGCAAAAACATCAACAAATTGTAGAAGTCCTACCCAAGGCAATATACTTACACCCATTCTTATCACTTCACTGTCATTAGTGAAAAACGAAATTATATAGCTTGGGAAGAATATAAATATTAATCCCATTGTACCCATTATTATAAATGAACCTCTTACACCTTCTATGATTGACTGCTTTGACTTATCAATATTTTTTTTACCTAAATATTTACCTACTAAAGTTGCACAAGCCTGCCCAACGCCAACAGCTGGAAGGAATGATGCATGAGCAACAGCAAAAACAACTTGTGTAGCTGCAAGCTGTGTTGTTCCAATAATACCCATTATTTTATAAAATGTAACAAAGGCTAGATTTAAAGCAATCTCACTAATTGATTGTGGATATCCAATTATTAATTGTTTTCTCATCATTTTTAAATCAATAGACTTATAAAAAATTTCATATTTACTACGTATATCTTTTGAAAATAAATATAAAAAATAGATGAACATCATTGTAAATGACGATAGCAAGGTAGCTATGGCAGCACCTTGAACACCTAGCTCTGGAAATTCATAGCAACTCCAAAGCCATGACATCCATGGAATACCGTAAAAATCAAAAAAAACAACTATTTTATCGTAACCATAAATAAAAGCAGCATTGAGATAAACATTTAATAAGTTAGAAATTATAGTGACGTACATTAATACTTTAGTTTTTTCTATTCCTGTGTAAAATCCTTGAAAAATAAATGCAGATACTGAGAAATATATAGAAAATGAAACAATAGAGAAGTAACTAGTGCAAATTGAAATAACTTTGGGATCATTTAAAAAAAATGATACAATGAAATTGGAAAAAAAATAGCAGATAAAAGAAATTGGTAACATAACTAAAATACATAATATTTGAGAGTTCCTTAATGCTACTCCACAATCAGAATTTTTTTTCTGTCCAATCCTTCTAGAAGCAACAGTTTGTGTAGCTATTCTAAAACCAATTCCTATACTAATAGTTACCCATATCAACATTCCGCTCATACCAACTGCAACAAGTTCATTCTTACCTAAATGTCCAACCATTGCAGTATCAGTAATATGCATAAAAACTCGACTAATATTACTTATTATAACTGGAAGAGCAAGAAACATAACTTCTTTAAATAATGGTATATCCATATTAAGGATATATCGACTTATTTTAAGAAGCATGTATATTTTTAATCAAATGGATATAAAATTCAATCATCTTGATATACGAATCAATAGATATCTTCTCATTTGATCCGTGGATCATTGATAAATCATTAGATGATAATTTAATAGGCATAAATCTGTATATGTTTTTAGATATATTTTGATAATGCCTAGAATCTGTAGTAGCTAAAATCATTCCAGGGGATACTAAAATATCTCCGAAAACTTCTTTTATAGTTTTATGAACAATATGAAACTCAGGAGATTTAGTACTTGAAACCTTAGATGGTTCAGCGCTTAAATCATTTTTAAGCTGTCTAACAGAGATTAAATCATTATTAATTGTAGATATTATATGTTTTTTCACTTTTTCTATGTTATCACCTTGTCGTATTCTATAATTGACAACAGCTGTTGCGGTTGATGGTAAAATATTTGACTTTAATCCACCATTTATAATTGTGGGAGCAATAGTAGTTCTAACCATTGCTGATGTAATCGGATTTGTATCAAGATTATTTATAATACTTGTTCTAAAAAAAGAAGAATTCGAAAGGAAAAATCTATCTTGCATTGACATTTCTGGACCTAAAAAATTAAAAAAACTGATAACTGGATTAGTTAATTCTGGGGGCATTTTATTTTTTTCTAATGCAACTATAGCTTTAGCTAACATTCCTATTGTAGTTTCATCATTTGGCATAGATGAATGTCCAGATTCATGGTTGCATATTAACTCGAATGAAGCATACCCTTTTTCTGCTATACCAACTACTGCAACAGGTTTATCCAAATTAGGAATTATACCATCTGTAATAACAGATCCCTCATCAATAACCATATCAAAATAAACTCCTTCTGAAGCAAGAGAATCTGCAATTACAGCGTTACCTTTCATCCCACTGTTTTCTTCGTCATGTCCAATTGCAAAATAAATGTCACGATTCGGTGAAAATCCTGAGTTTAGTAAATATTCTATGGATTCTAGGATTGCTATTAGACTTGATTTATCATCTAAGGCACCTCTTCCCCAAATATATTCATTATCAATATTTCCAGAAAAAGGTGGATTATCCCAGTTATCATAATTGTCAATTGGAACTACATCCATATGCGCCATAACAAGGATAGGATTGTGAGGAGTATTATTTACTCCCTCCCACTTTAATAAAATACTATAATTTGAAAAAATTCTTTTTTTAAGGTGACTGAATACTTTAGGATATACTCTTTCTAGAAATTTGTGAAAAGAAAGAAAATGAATAGGTTCTGAGTAATTAGAGTCTTGATATGATATAGTTTTATATTTTAATGATTCTGATAAATTTAATATAAGCTCTTCTTTTGCTGATAAACCAGATAATCTCTTTTCTTTAGATAAAAAATCTATATTATTTGAAGTATTTAAATTAGATAAATTGATTTGCTTACTATAGAATGAAGACATATTCCATAGCATCCAAACCATCAAAACTGATAGCCCTAATGAAATAAATATAATAAACTTTTTAACCATAAAATTCTAATTAAACTCATTAATAGTTATAAAAACAGAGCCCATAAATAAACCGCACAATAAACCACCTATGTGCGCTCCATTATCAATACCTGTAACTTGAAACCCATAAATTATATTAAATCCTATAAAAAATATCAATGAAGAATAATCATAATTAAATTGGTTTCTATTGAATTTCTTAACGAAATAGATAGATAATATAAGAAGAGTTCCAGCTATACCAAAAATAGCTCCAGATGCACCAGCTGAAACTATATTTTGACCAATATTTGAATAATATAAGCAACTAACAAAGCTACCAATAATTCCACTTAAAGTATAAGTTAATAAAAAGAATGGACTCCCGACTGATTCTTCTAGTTCTAAGCCAATAGAGTATAAACACCACATATTAAATAATAAATGAGCAAATCCTATATGCAGGTAATTAGAAGTGAGTAATCTCCAAAATTCACTATAATCAAAAACTAATTGACTATGACTTGCTCCAAAATTAATAAGAAGATTTGTTGAGGGATTTGTAATAGTTGTAATTCCACCTACAGATATCATAAATAGAAATACTAAAATATTAATTGATATTATGGATTTAGTAACCATTCAATTAATAATTTACATAAAATTAAAAATAGATAGGTATCTTATTTAAAATAGAAATCAAGAATTAATTATCTAAAATCAAAGAAACAAGACCTACGACATCTAAAATATTAATTTGAGAATCAGAATTTATATCACCTTGAGCTAGATTAGGCTCTTCAAAACCTAGAACCATATTTACTAAAATTATTACATCGAGAATATTAACTACAAAATCTAAATTCACATCTCCAAGAATTAAAGGGTCAGTTAAAGCATATTCGAGCAAGAAATTATCAATCGCAGCCTCAACCAAAGATCCCCCAGAACCTGTATCACCATTATTAAGGATGTCTTCTGCGACAAATTTAAATTGAACATTTTCAGTAAAATCAATGAAGTTTGACAAAATAAATCTACTTTTTATCCAACTTGCATTTGAAACTGACGTATTTTCAATATCAATCCAGGATTGGCCCTCATTATTAGATGCCTGAACCTTCCATGAGTCAGTATTACCATTATCTCCAATATCATTTGTATACCATCTTGAAAAAGTAAGAACTACTTCATCGAATGTAGAAAGATTGAAATTGGGACTCAATAGTGTAGTTTGGCCACCATCTACATCATCAAAGCTAGCACTATTCTCTCCAGTAGTATCATCTATTTGAAAGGCATTTCCAGTAACAAAACAGTAAGTTCCATCTTGTGAATCATCTTGCCCAGATTGGACTAGGAAGCCTTGATCGTTATAAGATGCTAATGGCTCAGCTAACTCCCAGATACCAGCTGTTGCATTATCATTGACATCACCTATTTGCCAGTTATCTATATTATTTTCAAAATCATTGAAATATATATCTGGTAAATCTCCTAGAACAAACAAAATTGAATTATCAGGGGCACTAGCAGGAAATGTTTGAATGATTCCCTCTGAATTAACAGCCATTATATAGTATTCAATTAGCATCCCTTCGTATAATCCATCTAGGGATGTTGAATAAATATTGTTAATTCCTGGAGACATCTCTTGTGATACAAAACCTTCTCCAATATTATAATAAAGCTCAACAGCATCAATAACTCCAGTATAGGCGCTAACATCTGCTGTAAAAATCAAATTATCTTCTAAAAAGGGGATATCTTCATAGGCATCATGAATAATATTGATACCACTTATACTTATACCATCAATAAATGTAACTCCAGAATTTGTAGGATCTAAAAAGCTAGACATTCCAAGATTCATAGCCTGATCAAACCTTCCATAGCCATGATTATATTGTTGTGCACAATAGCAATCAGGTGATGGGTCGCAGTAATTTGTATAAATATAACTAGCGATACCTACTTGTCTCTTGTTTTGATCAAAAAATGGTGATCCAGAAGAACCAGGTATTACTCTTCCATTATCATACTGGAATTCCCAATAATATCCACCAGAACCTCCAGCTGAAACATTATCATTTGTAAATGAGATTTTCTTTATATCTCCACCTGGATGATGAATGCCAACTGCTTCCTGGGGTGGCAAGGAAGATCTTGACCAACCAACATAGTAGGGATTGTATGAATCAGGGATGTTAGAAGTTAATTCTAAAAGTGCAAAATCTGGTCCACTATTAATATCTTCACTTACTAATAGATTTGAACCACTAACACTTTGATTTAATGAACCAGATGTCCCTGTACAACTACTGCTTTGATAGTTAAAATAAAATACATATCCACTTGCTGCACCAGAAACACAATGATCTGCAAATAAAACATAGGGGGTTCTATCATTTTGAGTATTATTTATTAATGAGGCTGAACACAGTCCACCGCCCATTGAAACTCTAATAACTCCATTAATTTGGTCTCTCCAATCATTACCTTCAGAACATATAACATTTGTATTACAATCTTCTCTATTTTGATCTAATGTCCCATAATAATTCATAATATCGGTATAATCATGAATTACTGTATGAAGATGTAATCTATTTTGATCAAATTCATTAATTGGGAAAGTCAACTCAATGATAATTCTATCACTTCTAATTATTGAAGTAGTTAGTTCATCAGATTCTTTATTACTAGAACTTGTTAAAGCTCCTAAATAGTTTGTTCTTTCTTCATCATAAAAGAATAGTGATGCGTTAGGGCTTAAATGAAAATCACTAAAATTAAGACCTAAACCATAAGCTCCATCTGAAAACACTGATAGCAACAAAGTGTATGTATTATCTTGATTTAGAATGACCTCAGCATCTGACATAACATCAATATCTGCAAGATATTCACGACCGAATTGAAATACCATTGGATCAAAATTTCGATCAATAGTAGTATTTGGATTAATTTGAACAGAATTAATTCTTTCAAATTGTTGATTGTAAAAAATTGGAGAGCCACCATGCTGAATTTGAGCAGCCAAAAGATTAAAATATATAGCTAAAAGAATAATTTTTTTCATGCTCAAATTTAAAAAAAAATATCTAATAATCTCAAAATAGAATGTAATAATATGTAAGTATAAAGATTATTTTAAAGACATGTAGAAGTAGAAAACCCCAATTCTTTATAAAAAAAGAACAGGGGTCTCCCTAGTGGCGGGAGCAGGATTTGAACCTGCGACCTCCGGGTTATGAGCCCGACGAGCTACCAGACTGCTCCATCCCGCGTCTGATTTCAATTGGGGTCAAACTTAATTATACTTTTTTGATTAAACAATGGAAAACAAGATTACTCAGTTAAATTATATTTAATTTTATTCGATGATATATTTTTTGTCTTATTAATAAAGCTTACCAAACTTGTATTATCTATTGATACTAACATTTCAATTTCATCTAAGTATGTGCTTGATACTATCTTAGCATTAAAATCTTTAATTAGAGATTTAAAGATACCTTCAAATTCATAACTTAAAGAAAATGAAACTGTTGAACTTTGTATCCATCTATGATGTTTTATGTTATCTATTGCAGACAATGCAGCTGTCGAATAAGATTGAATTAGTCCTGGTATTCCTAGAAGGGATCCTCCAAAGATTCTAACAACATACACCCCTACATTTATTAAATTATTACTTTTAAGTTGATTTAAAATAGGTACTCCTGAACTTCCCTTAGGCTCACCATCATCTGATGAGTATTCATCAAGACGATTATCTGCAAATATTCTATATGAACTGCATACATGACATGATTCAGGATATTGGGTTTTATAAATTGAGATTAAATGCTTGTGCTCTGAATATATTTGTATTGGATGAATAAATGAAAAGAATTTTGATCCCTTAGTACTATAGTAGCCCTTCCCTACATCATTTATAGTATTATAGTTCATTTAACATTTATAAAAGGTATAGTTGTTTTATCATTAACTGATAGCAAATAATATCCTGAAGATAAATCATTGGGTATATTTAAAGTTAATTGATTTTCACCAAAACTAATATTAGAAATAAAATAATTTTGTATGATTCTTCCTTCTAGATTATATAAAACTAAATTTACTGGAAAATCATTAGATGAAATATATGTAAAAGCTATATTATCTATTGATGAATTAAGTGGATTAGGAAAAACATTTGATACAAAATTAGAATAAATACATGAACCATTATCATTGTTTGCATATTCATTATAATTATCTGCATATTGATCAGTACAACCATCTACAATGACATTTATTTCTAAATCTACAATATCGCTACTCATATTATTAGTTATCATAAAAAATAGTTTAGCTGACTGGCTGTCAATTGAATAGCTAAATTCATCCTGGCCTGATATATTCTGTGGTTGATTTTGACTATCTAATATTCCGTTCCAAAGATTATAATCTCCATTTGAAAAACCAGCATTCAATGATGAGTTTTGAGGTAAATCAATACCCAAAAATGATACTTTATCATCATCTACACTTATATTATATGAATAATCTAAACTATCATAAGAAGATTCAAATGTAAAGTTAGGAGGATCTATTTCTATTAATCCAGGATGGTAGTAGATATCATTATTCATAGAATCATATATACCACTATACATATTTCGGGACATGAAATCACCCCAGACATAGGAAAATGTTGTTTCATGATTTTCAACCAAGACCTCTTTTAAAACTTGAAATATTGTTTGGTTATTTGGACTTTCCGAATATCTCTCCCAAACATCTCTAATAATTTTACTATTTAATTGAGACTGAGACCCATCAACGTCTATTATTGTAGAAAGGTAATGTGCGAATAATGATAAACTATATCCGTATGTTCCCGAAGTATTGTAGTCAAAAGTTCTATCTGGGTTATTAAATAATGAATTTGAGCTCATATCAACAAAATCAAGAAAATCAAAACAGCTAGGAACAAATATATTTTCAAACCACATAGAGCTGAGTTCTCTAAAATAAGAATCATTAAAACTAGCTTTATAGCTATATTGGATTGCATGAAAAAATTCATGCGCAACAGTTAGCCATAATAGTTGATTCGAATCTTCACAAAAATTCGACATGCCTTGATAGCTATTTCTGATTTTTATAAATGTACTACCGCCTGATTCATATTGAGTTTGTCCCCATAAGTTTGTGCTTAAATTTAAAACATAAATGTCATAGACACCGTCCTCATCATTAGTCTCTTGAATAAACCCCATCTGTTCAGTAAGAACATACCTTGAAGAATCAGCAGCTATGCCAACCTGTTCAATATAATCTGGTATATTATTTTGATTTAAATCTAATAAACTAGGAGAATTTTCAGTGTTAGTATCATAATGAATTAAAAAATGACCTGTGGATGATTGATAAGAATTCTCTAAGATAGGTCTTTCATCTCTTGTAATTTCAACTGGACATCTCATCTTATCATGTGAATATATAAATGAATAAATACATATGATATAAATGACTTTCATTTATTTCTTTCGAAAAGAAATTTTAATTGGAACACCTTCCAAATCAAGTTCATTTCGCAATTGATTCTCTATATATCTTTTATAGCTTATTGGTACTAAATCAGGATAATTCATAAAAACTGCAAATATTGGAGGAGAATGTCTTGTTTGTGCACTGTATTTAATTTTTAAATGTTTTCCTCTTACAGCAGGTGGTGGATTATTATTTACTATCTTTTGCATTATTTTATTTAATGATGGGGTTGATACTTTTGCTGTTAATCTTTCATATACTTTCAATGCACTTTCTAATATATGTTGTAGTCTTAAATTATTTTTTACTGATATAAATAAGATAGGATAATGTCTAGTTGCGGTAAACTCATAATGGATATCTTCCTGCATTCGCTTCATCGTAGAGTCATCCTTATCAATTAAATCCCATTTGTTGACAACTATAATCAAACCTTTACCTAATTTAATAACTGATCTAACAATATCTTTATCCTGCTTATCAAAACCTTTATTTGCATCTATCATTAGAGCTGTAATATTGCAATCTGCAACAACCTTATTAGTTCTTATTGCACTATAATATTCGATGTCATCATTTACTTTTGAACGCTTTCTTAAGCCAGCTGTATCTATAACTTTTATAACTTTTCCAAAATATGTTATATATGAATCAATAGAATCTCTTGTAGTACCTGCTATCTCAGTAACTATGGACTTATCTTCTTTTAATAAAGCATTCATTAATGAAGATTTACCTACATTAGGCATACCAATCAGAGCAAGGTCTACATCACTTCTTTTGATATCAATCTGTTTATCATTATTTGGAATCTTTTCAACCACAACGTCAAGCATATCCCCAATACTTCTTCCATGAACTGCTGATATAGGAATAGGCTCTCCTAGTCCCAATTGAAAAAAATTATTTACTTGTTGAATTTGATCCAGAGAATCAATCTTATTAACCACTAGGATTGACTCTTTTTCAGAACGAATAACCATATCAGCTAATATTCTATCACTTGAAGTAATTTCATCTTTACCATCAACTAATAAAATAATTAAATCTGCTTCTTTGACAGCAATTTTTGCCTGCTGTTGAATATGTTTATTCATTATATCTTTTTCTTTAGGAAGAAAACCACCAGTATCAATTATATCAAAATCTTGTCCTACCCAATCAAATGTACTATATACTCTATCTCTCGTAACTCCCTCAACTGGCGATACAATAGATTTTCTTGAACCTACCAATCTATTAAATAAGGTAGATTTACCTACATTGGGCCTACCTAAAATTGCAAGAACCTTATTAGCCAACTATATCCCTTTCAAAAATTTCAAAGATATTATCTCTTGATACATTAAATGGAACTTCAAGTTTTTCAGAAATTTGCTCTAAGGTCATATCATCTAATGTAAGAGTTCCCTCATCATTTAAAATCCTATAACTAGTCCATACTGCTTCACCTAGGGGCTTACCTTTTAAGTTAGCAATTATATCTTTTGCAGTAAGTAATCCTGTCGTTGTCACCATAGAACCATAGAAGTCATTTTCAATAACATAGAAATTAACTTTAAGATTTTTTATTTTTGATAAAAATGGTAAAATTTGATTTCTAAATGTTTTTGCCATCAACTTTCCAGTTACTATACTAAACTCTCTAGGACTACTAAAAGAATCAGGGAAATCTTTTTTCTGAATCTCAAAATCATCTAAGAGTTTAGGTACCTGTCCAACACCATTTTCAATTAGATCGTGAGGCTCATAATAATCTATTTTTGGAAAATTCATATTTGATAGTATATACCACTCATCAGAGAAATATATGAAAGGTCTATTATTATCAGCTCTAAATTTAGAGTTTAAAAACTCTAGTTGTGCCATCATTGATATCGCATAATCTGAAGTAACAATATCTATTTTTTGAAGTCCTTCACGATGTTTAGTTAATCCTACAGGAACGATAGTTAATGAATTAAGTCTTGGATAAAATGAATATAAATCATCAATGGTTTTCATGAGATGTACACCATCATTTATACCAGGCATTAATACAACTTGAGCATGTAATTCGATATTATTATCAACTAGAAATTTTAATTTTGAAAGAATATGATCATCTTTATTATTCCGATATAATAAAACTTTCTGTCGAAGTTCTGTATCAGTAGTATGAACAGAAATAAATAAAGGAGATAATCGTTGCTCAACTATTCGATTTAATTCTCTCTGACTCATATTAGTCATGGTAACATAATGTCCATGTAAATAACTAAGGCGAAAGTCCCCGTCTCTAAAGTACATTCCATCTCTCATTCCCGGGGGATTTTGATCTACAAAACAAAATATACAATCATTCGCACAGCTTAATATTTTAAATTCTTCAAGCTCTATGCCAAGGTCATCATCAAAATCTTTTTCAATTTGAAAATCTTGTAATATACCATCTATCCTAAATTGAACAGATAAATCTTCCTCAGTTACTTTAAATCTAAAATCAATATCATCTCGAACTATTTCAGAGTTTATCTTTAATAGCTGATCACCAACCTTAACTCCAAGGTTTTCAGCGATACTTCCTTTTTTTACTGATGTTATTTTCATGTTTTTTATATATTATTATATTTATGCCTAAAAATACATCTTTCTTATTTTTTTACATATTAATTATTAAATTGATATATGTTTAGATTAAAAGCCAAAAAAGACGAAACTAAAGTTATTCTAAATGCAACCTGTTTACTATTAAAAGTTGCTGAAGCAGATCAAACTATTACAACTGATGAAATAAAAATAACAAAAGAAATTATATCTGACTTCTTTGATGTTGATTCTGATAAAATAGATTTGGTTATTAAAAACGCAAAAGAAGCTAATCAAGTATCTACTGATTTATTTGAATCGGGTTCTGTTCTAAATGATTACTTTTCAATTCAAGACAAAATTGATTTCATATTATCTATATATGAGGTGGCGTATATAGATAATAATTTTGATTTTTTAGAGAGACATGTAATTACACAGATATTAAATATATTCAATTTAGATAAGAATAAGATTAAAAAAATAAATAAACAGTTTGGGAATAAATTACTGTAGAATCTCTTTTTCTTTATTCTCTTGAATTTTATTCAATTTATCTATGTACTCATTAGTTAAATCTTGAATATTATCTAATTCTATTTTCAAATTATCTTCAGAAAGATCATTGTTTTTTTGAAGCGACTTTAATTGCTCGTTAAAATCTCTTCGTATATTTCTTATAGAAATACGTCCCTCTTCAATAACTTTATGAACAACTTTTACAAGTTCTTTTCTTCTTTCTTCTGTTAATGGTGGAATAGAAAGTCTAATTATAGTACCATCATTGTTTGGTGTTAAATCTACATCAGAATCTATGATTGCTTTTTCAATTGACTCTAAAGCGTTTGGATCATAAGGTTGAATGGTTATCAAATGTGCATCAGGAGTAGAAATCAGTGCAATGTTACTCAAAGGACTTTGTGTACCATAAAATTCAACTTTTATAGAATCTAAAAGAGCAGTAGAAGCTCTTCCTGTTCTAATTGAACCAACCTCAGAAAGATAATGTGCTACACTTTTTTCCATTCTTTCTTGACAATCATTGTAAATTTTTTCTGACATAGTAGATCTCCCTAGCTTATTATTGTTGAATATTTAGTAGAGCTTAGTGCATTATTAATTGAATTATCTTTATCTAAATCAAAAACTAATATAGGAAAATTATTTTCTTTACATAAGGTTACCGCAGTTAAATCCATAACTTTAAGTTCTTGTTCAACAACTTCCTTAAAAGAAAGCTTTTCATATTTAATTGCATCATTAAATTTCATAGGATCCTTATCATAAACCCCATCAACTTTCGTGCCTTTCATTATTACATCAGCATTGATTTCTATTCCTCTAAGTACAGCAGCTGTATCTGTCGTAAAATAAGGATTCCCTGTACCCCCTGCCATGATAACTATTCTACCCTTTTCAAGGTGTCTAGCAGCCTTTCTTCTTATATAAGGTTCTGCTAATTGAGTTATAGAAATTGCTGACATTACTCTTGTATCAGCACCTAATTTTTCTAAACTTGATTGGAGAGCTACAGAATTCATTATTGTTGCCATCATACCAAGATAATCTCCGGCAACTCTATCCATTCCTTTAGCTGCTACTGACATACCTCTAAAAATGTTACCACCACCAATCACAATACCAATCTGATAACCTTTATCATGTACATCTTTAATTTTTTTTGCATACTTTTCTAGCGCTGAAGGATCTAAACCAAAATCTTGTGCGCCAGAGAGCATTTCTCCACTTATTTTTAAAAGGAGTCTATTTGCACTTTCTATGATCATATTAAATTATTCTTGGTCAGTAGTTTCTGACTTGGGAGCAGTTTCACCTAATTGAAATCTTGAAAATCTTGTAATAGAAATATTTTCGCCAAGAGTTGCAATCGTTTCTGTCAATAAATCACTGATCGACAAATCAGGATTTTTAACAAAACTTTGTTCCATTAAAACATTTTCTTGGTAGAATTTTTTCATTCGACCTTCTATCATTTTTTCAATAATTTCATCGGGCTTACCACTTTTTTTAGATTGCTCTCGAAAAATATTTTTTTCAGATTCAATTGTTTCTTCTGAAATTTCTTCCTTGGAAACACTCATAGGAGACGCTGCAGCGATATGCATAGCTACATCTTTACAAAAATTCTGAAATCCTTCTGTCCTAGCTACAAAATCGGTTTCGCAGTTAATTTCAAGCAAAACTCCTAGCTTTGATCCTGGATGTATATATGGCATAATCACACCATCTGAAGCAGATCTACCTACTTTCTTTTGAGCTTTTGCAATTCCATTTTTTCTAAGAACTTCCATTGCTTTTTTTGTATCACCGTTAGCTTCTTGCAAAGCCTTCTTGCAATCCATCATACCGGCACCTGAAAGCTCTCTTAATTCCTTAACAGCTTTAGCAGAAATCATGATTGAGTAGCCTCCTTGTTTTCACTAGTATCAGTATTTTTGTCGATATCTTTTTTACCTTTCCCTGTCTCTTCATTAATTGAACCAGTTATATACTCCATAAGTAATTTGATGCATTTAACAGAGTCATCATTAGCTGGAATTGGAAAATCAACTACATTTGGATCAGTATTGGAATCTATAATACCAAAAGTTGGAATATCTAATGTTTTAGCTTCTTTTATTGCAATTGACTCAGTTATACCATCTACAACAAATATAGCTGATGGAATTCTTTTCATACTTTTAATTCCTCTATGAAGATCAGATAATTTCAACTTCTCTCTCTGTAACATAACTGATTCTTTCTTAGTTATATTTTTGTAGATTAGTGAAGACTCCTTTTCAAGTGTTAGCAATCTTTTTATACTTTTCTTTATAGTTGCAAAATTAGTTAAAGTACCACCCAACCATCTCTCAACGATATAATACATCCCACATGTATCTGCAGCTTCTTGAATGATATTTCTAGCCTGTTTTTTTGTTCCAATAAATAATATTGAGCCATCTTGCTTAACGATATTACAAAGCTCTTTTGTAGCTCTTTTTAAATATTTTTCAGTTTGTACTAAATCGATTATATGTATTCCATTTTTTTTAGATGAAATAAATTGCTCGAAATTAGGATTCCATTTACTTGAAGGATGCCCAAAATGAGCACCAACTTCCATTAGCATATCTGTATTAATTTGAATTTTAGCCATAGTCCTCTTCTTTAACGTTTTGAGAATTGGAATTTCTTTCTCGCTCCAGGTTGTCCAGGCTTTTTCCTTTCAACTCTACGAGAATCTCTAGTAAGAAATCCATTTTCTTTTAAAATTTTTCTATAGTCAGGGTTTACCTTTTCTATTCCTCTAGATATACCCAATCTAATTGCACCTGCTTGGCCAGAAAGGCCGCCACCTTTAACATTAATATCTACATCATATTGACCATCAATTCCTAATACTTCAAATGGTTGCTTAGTAACAACTTTTAAAATATCTCTTCCGCCAAAATATGTATCAATATTTCTTCTATTAATTGTAATTGCACCTTTACCAGATGAAATTATTACCCTTGCAATAGAAGATTTTCTACGTCCAACTGATTTCCATACATCACTTTTTTTAGCTGTCATTTATTATTAATCCTCTTACTAAATATTAAATTGTTTTGGTTGCTGAGAAACATGAGGGTGCTCAGTACCAGTATATACTTTTAAATGCTTAATTAATTTACGACCAAGTCTATTATGAGGAAGCATTCCTTTTACAGCATTATAAATAATTCTTTCAGGATGCTTTCGTCTTAAACTTGAAAGGCTAACTTCTTTTTCACCACCAGGAAATCCTGAGTGACTAAAGTATTTCTTTTGTTCCTCTTTACTACCAGTCACAGCAACTTTCTCAGCATTAATTACTACAACGAAATCTCCCATATCTAAATTAGGTGTAAAGTTTGGTTTCTTCTTACCTCTAATTACTTGAGCGATTTCTGAAGCAAGTCTTCCGAGTGTTTGATTGTCAGCATCGACAATAAACCAGTCTCTTTTTATTTCATCTTTTTTAATTGAACTCGTTAACATAATTGTCCTTTATATAAGATACAGCCAGGAAATTTATAACATTGTCTAACTCTAGGCAAGAAATTAAGTAAAATTTTAAAAAAAGTTTTTCAGATAACGAATAAAAATATTTTCTTAAATGTTGAATCATTATTAATTTTAAAGTATACTTATTATTACAAATAAAAGGTTTTTTATAATGAAACGATATATAGTTTTTATGACTTATTTATTTATTTTTCCTTCATGTCAACATGATCATGAGTTATTATCATCCAGATCTTTTAACTTTACATATTCAGTAGTTATCAAATCTACAAATAGCGAAAAATTGGAAGCATGGATCCCAATACCATCATCAAATGAAGTTCAAAATATTTCAAACATAAATATTGATGCAGCAAATATCAATTACTCAATTAAAAAAGAACCCGATTTTGGTAATAAATATTTATACATTTTAAATGAGGATGGAACAACTTCAGATTCTAAAATCTCAGTAAGTTTCAACGTAGAACGTAAAGAACACAGAAATGTTAATTACAAAAATATAAATCCTAATAATTATTTGGACTCATATACAACTGTTCCTATAGGTGGAGTTTTTGAAAAGGTTATTAACTCAAATAAATTAAATAAAGAAGATATCTATGGAATTTATAAATATGTTCTAGATGGTATGCATTATGGAAAACCTAAAAGTCCAAATGAATCTGATGCCTATTATTCAGGTTCTAATCCAAAGACTAATATGAAATGGCTTCCGAATGATCAAAAATATGGACTAAAAGAAGTTACCCTTGATGAAGTTACATCTTTTTATTCAAAGGCAAAATCTAGTAACTCAAATTATGTATTTGGTAATGGAAATTCAATCTATGCATGTGAAATTGGAGTAGGAAATTGTACTGATTACCATTCATACTTTATGTCATTAAATAGGACACTTCAAGTTCCCGCGCGTTTCCATATGGGCTTTCCAATTCCATCTGGTTCAAAAGGAAAAGTTAAAGGATATCACTGCTGGGCTGACTATTATGTTGAAGGAGAAGGATGGTATCCAGTAGATATTTCTGAAGCTGACAAAGATCCAAGTAAAGCTCAATACTTTTTTGGAACTGTAGATCAAAACAGAGTAGAAATGAATACTGGAAGAGATTTCATTCTTGAAGGATATGAAGCTGGACCTGCTAATCTTTTTATCTATCCTTTAGTTGAAGTGAATGACTTAGCATCAAGTGATTTTTCTAAAAGCTTTAGTTATGAAAATAAGGTTTGGCAATAGAATAAATGGCTATACTTAATGTCATACTTGCAGCTAGTGTTAGTTACATTGTTTTATTTGGGTTAAAAGACAGAGAGCCTCCAACGGTTGAGATACTATTCCCGAAAGATAATTATGAATTTCGCACTAACAAGCAAATAACAGTTTCAGCAAAGGACAACAAAGGTATTAAAGTCATAAATTATTATATTGATGACGTTTTATTCCATGAAGAAAATTCTGGAAATCCTTTTTCTAATTCATGGAACCCATGTGAATTAAGACCTGGTTCACATACCTTAAGAGTTGAGGCTCACGATTTCAAGAAACACGTAACTTCAACTGAAACTATAACATTTACTATTTCACCCGGCCTAAAATTTGATTGCAATGACGATTGTGATGGCTCAGCAAGAATTGATGAATGTGGAGTATGTTCAGACGGTGAAACTGGTCATGAATTTAATTTTGATATGGACTGTACTGACACATGCTTTGGAAGTGCAATTTTAGATGACTGCGAAATTTGTAGTGGTGGCAATACTGGATTAACACCTAATATAAATAAAGATTGTCAAGGATTATGTTTTGGGAATGCTTTCCTAGATACTTGCAATACTTGTAGCGGTGGCACAACTAACCATTTACCAGACTCAGATATCGACTGTAATGGTGACTGCTTTGGGAATGCTAAAATTGATGACTGCAATATATGTTCAGGGGGAAATACTGGAATTTCCAAGCATGAAAACATGGATTGTACTGGTTTGTGTTTTGGAGATGCATTCTACGATGATTGCAATGTCTGCTCAGAAGGTACAACAGGCCACATTGCTAACTCTGATAAAGATTGTAATGGAGATTGTAAAGGTAAAGCTAAAATTGATGAATGTGGTGCATGTACAGGGGGAAAAACTGATTTAAAGAAAAATGCTAATATGGATTGTGCTGGTGTTTGTTTTGGAGATGCATACATAAATGAATGCATGTATTGTATTGGAGGAACAACTGGTTTTAAAAATACTAATAATCTAAAAGGTGATTTTTCAGGAGCATATGGTCAAGATTGTAATCGAGACTGTAAAGGTAAAGCAATAATAGATGATTGTAATATCTGCACTGAAGGTAAGACAGATATTAGATTTAATGACGCTATTGATTGCAATGGAGACTGCAATTCCACATCTCCTCTATGGGATGGAAATTTAGGAGGTTCTGCATACTTAGATGATTGTGGAGTATGCTCAGAAGGCAATTCAAACCACTCCCCTAATATTGATAAAGATTGTAATGGGGATTGCTTTGGTGAAGCTATTATTGACCCTTGCGGTGGGTGCACAGGTGGAAATACAGGTATCGAAAACAATCAATCTATTGTAAATCATGGTAGAAAGAAATATGCATGTGGTGATTTATTATTTGTCACGGATATATATTCATTAAAATACCCTAAAGATGAATGTTCAGATTCAAAAATTATTAACAATGAGGAACAATTATCAAAATGTATAGATAAATACCTTGATTTAGGAGAAACAATATGGGATACAGATCATAGATTGACCCAATATACTATTCCTGAGCAAAATATTGAAGGTGAGTTTCCTAAATCTGGTAACTATACTACAAAATTAAGATATCTAGATATAAGTAAAAATTTATTTTGGGGATCGATGCCTAACAACTTTTGTGAAATAGATAAGAACGGAAAAGTGAGACTTGCAAAAAATAGATTTTGTCCACCTTATCCTACATGCTTAAATGAAAATATAGTTATATCTATGGATTTACAAGAGATGAATGAAAATGCTAGGTGCTCTAAATAAAAATCTAATATTCAATAAAATCAAATTGAACTTCAATACTATATAAATCAATAAATTATTGGTTTTCCCTTTGCATCCCATCTTAGCTTTTTAGAAATTATTTTATTGCTTTCGTATAATACTTCTGATTGCTTTTTTCCATTTTCATAATACCAAACTTCAAGTCCATTTTTTTTTCCATCAATATATTTTACAGAGTTTTTTAGCTGTCCATTATTATAAAACGTTTTCCATGAGCCATTTAAAAGACCATTTTTATAATTAATAATTGAAATTAAATTTCCATTATCATTCCAATTTTTAGATACTCCATTTAACTTTCCATACTTATATGATAGTTCATAGCTTTTTACACTATTTTCATGATATCCTGTATCAATTTGAATACTAGAATCTATATTATCTAATTTAGATTGTTTGTAGCATGAAAGGGATAAAAGCAGAAAAATCAGGTAGTGCACGACTATATAATTTTATTAGCATGAATTAAAAAATTTAATTCAAAATCATCATATATGAATCGATCGCCCATGTCAAAATATGATTTTGATTTATATTTAATCCCAAATAATGTTCTATCAATAATTATTGTTCCAATAGCGATTGCTTTATCATCAATAAATTTAACTTCTACAGGAAACTCAATTAATTTTGTAATTCCCTTAATAGTAATTTCAGCTTTAAATAGATTATTGTAATCATTCTCATTTGAGTTGAATGGAGAGTTATCTAAAATTTTAAGGGTTGCTCGACTAAAGTGAGCCACGTCAAAAAAATCTTCATCGTTTAGATGTTCTACAAGATAATCACTATATTTTTTATTTTTAATATCAGTATTGGTAATAGTTGTCATATCAATAACAAAATCACCTCTTATTACATCAGATAAATCGGTATCCTTGTAACTTCGTACATTACCATACAGAATTTGTATATTACCATCATGCGCACCTGTTACTTTTCGTCCTACCCACTGGATATTAGAGCTATCAACATCAATTTTATAGGATGCAGAAAAACAAAAAGAAAAAATAAAAATAAAAATAAACATAAACACTCCAATTAATATTATTATAAATTATCTAAAATTTTGATTTATACAAAGCCCCCAAAGGGGCTTTGTATTTCCATTCCAAAGGCAGAAAAGGAGTAAGAAGAAGTTAGCATGATTGCTGTTTCTTACANNAACAATCTAAAGCATANNAATCAATAAAAATATGACCAGAGTCACATTATTTATTTCGTCTATTATTAAAGAATTCTTTAATAAGAATATGACTATCTTTAGCTAATATCCCTCCTTTAATTATTGGGAAATTATTTTGCTTATTATCTCTGCATATATCATAATAAGAACCACAAGAGCCTTTTTCATCATCATGAAGGCCATAAATAATAGCCTTAACCCTTGAATTTAAAATTGCTCCTGCGCACATAGGACAAGGTTCTTTAGTAACAAATAAGAACGAATCACTTAATCGCCAATCATTAATAGTTGCACTAGCAGATGTTATTGCTATCATTTCTGCATGGGCAGTAGCATCATTTAAAGTTTCAACTTGATTGTACCCCTTACCAATTATTTTATTATCTTTGACAACAATACAACCAATTGGGACTTCACCAGCATCAAAGGCTTTAACAGCCTCAATCAAAGCATATTTCATCCATTTTTCATATACTTCTACATTAATCATTTANAANATTAACNAGACTAGAAACATATACNCCTGCNGTTTCTGTCCTTAAGGTATTTNTTCCAAGTGTTACAGGNNTGAAATGATTNNTTTTTGCNATATTTATTTCATCTTTAGTAAAGTCACCTTCTGGACCNANTNCAATTACTGAACTTTCTCCTGATTTATAGGTTTTTGAAAGATAGACTTTATCATCNTCTTCTAAATNTGCAATATATTTTTGATTAGCTTCGATTGATTCAATNACAGATCTAAANTCTTGNATATCNTTAATTTTGGGAAGATATGCCTGNCCNCATTGTTTTAAAGCAGAAATAGAAATTCTTTTTATTCTATCTAAATTAATTTTTTTTCTNTCCGTNCGACTACATAGTAAAAATGTAATTTCTTCAACNCCAATTTCAGTTGCNTTCTCAACCATCCAATCAATTCTATCTTGAGATTTAGTNGGTGAAATAACNAAGTGAAAATTATTGGGTTGTNATAAAGATTTCTTTTTTTCTTCAATNNTTAAAATTACACAATTTTTATTTGCATTGATAATGGAGCTGATATATATGNATCCATTNCCATCAACTACTTTAACTTTATCNTTAATCTTTTTTCTNTTTACAATTATACAATGATGNGATTCAGTTTTAGATAACTCAATNTNATTATCATTAATTAGGGTAGAAAAGAAAGTATCCANTATTTAAAAATAATACTATTATTTAATANGTTATCNTCCCAGTGCACATTCTTCTTATAGGGTGNAATTNCTAATGTTTTACAAATAATTGGATAAAGATTAATATTTTCAAAAGAATCAATTCTAACANCACTTTTAAAAGATGGACCATTTGCAAAAAATATTCCATGCATTTCTAAAAACTTTGAGTCATATCCATGCATTCCTCCGGGGAAACTCTTACTCTGACTTAATTTTTGAGTAGTTGTAAGAGACCATCCTAAATCAGCAACAATTAAATAATCAGGTGAATCACTATTTGAAAAATGATATTTTTTAGGAAATCGACCTTTTTTAAAGATTTGAACATTATTTTCATTATCAAAAATTCTGGATATATCCTNATTTTCATTCAAATTCCAAAGATGCGTAACAGCAAAACTGGGAATAACTTTATATTTATCTAAATCAATAAACTTATCTAACAAAATTACTTTATCTAAAGATACNTCTGACATTCCATGATCACTAACAACAATAATGTCTAAATCATGGTAAACTTTAGTTCTAGATAGTTCGTCAATTAAATATCCAAAAATAGAATCCATCTCAATGATAGACTTATTAACTTCATTACTATTAGGACCATATTCATGACCTGTATAGTCAGGTTCACTAAAATATAACATTGTTAATTTTGGTCTTTGTTCAACAGGAAGGTTATACCATGAAATTACAGAGTCAACTCTAGATTTAAATTTTACTGAACCATCATATTTTTTATAGATAGTAGGACGATAACCATTGATTTCTGCTTCTGATCCGATCCAAAAATATGTTGCAGATAGGATATTATTCTTTTCAGCAGTAACCCAAATTGGCTCCATTCCATAGAATTGACCATTTTGAACGGCTTTACTATCTCTCATTGAATAGTCTTTATTTAATGTTTTACTAAAAAATTTATTACCTAAAATTTTATGTTCATTTGCATGATAACCAGTTGCTAGAGAATAATGATTTGGAAAAGTTAATGATGGGAAAACAGGAGATAATGATGATGCCATNACTCCACCATTAATAAATTTATCAAAATTAGGAGTAGGAACTCTATTGATATAATCATGACGAAACCCATCAAAGGAAACTACAAGTGTATATTTATCACTATTTGGAAATANTAATGATAATATTAATATGAAAAAATATTTGTATCTCAATTTATTCTATTGGTTCTGTTTTGTGTGCAGCAGCTTGACTTATGGGGAAATAAGCCTTACACTCATAACAATAAACTGTTTCTTCAGCATTAGANACACCGTCAAACATTAAAAATCCAAAATAAAGAATGAAACTTAATGCAAAAATCGTAATCTTATTTTTTGATAAAAATGATTTTTCAGGTTGCTTCTGTGGCATAAAAATCTCCAAATAGTTTGTACACCCGGCAGGATTCGAACCTGCAACCTTCTGATCCGTAGTCAGATGCTCTATCCAGTTGAGCCACGGGTGCATTGATACTAAAGTTAATAAGAATAATTAATATTTAGATATANAAAAAAAGGGGAGCACGCTCCCCTTTTAAACTAATAACATAAAATGTTAACTATTTTAGTAACATCGCTTTTACTGTCATACTATTTTCATTTGAAACCATTCTGATATAATAAACACCTGAGGATAAATTCGAAGCATCCCATGTGTATGAATGATTACCATTTTGTTGAAAACCTTCATAAATAATATCAACTTGTTCACCTTTCAAATCAAAAACATATAATCCAACATAACCATCTATTGGTAGAGTAAAAGATACCTGAGTAGATGGATTAAATGGATTTGGATAGACATCATGAAGTTTATAAGATGATGGGTTTACATAATTGGATTCACCATTAAAATTTGATGTTACTGAAAATTCTTCACCATTAGGAGAGCCCAATATTAGAGATATATCCTTTTCAGAAATACTTCTACCGTCAATAATCCTATATTCGATAATATGGCCATCAAAAGGTTCATTAAAGGAATTAAATGAAACAATATTCATTGAATCACCATGATATCTAGAAAATGTTTCTATATGACTATTATCTTTTAGATCAATTGTGTAATAGCGATCTGAATCTATATTCATCTGAATACCAGCAACATCTGAACCAGACTCAATTCTTACTAAAAGGTCATTTTTATCATAAGAAAGCTGAGCAACAGCATAATTATCTAAATCAGTCTCAACTGTTCTTGAAAAGCCTAATACTAAATTAATTAACTGGATAACATCTAAAATGTTAATTACTGCATTTGCATCAACATTACCATCTATTATAGCGCATTGAGAGTATTCGGTACTATTAATACCACCTGTCAAGATAATATTAACAACTCCAATTATATCAAGTATATCAATATTAAAGTCATCATTCATATCACCTGAAAGATTATGGCAATCGTCACACTCATTGCCCAAGCCATCATTATCATCATCTTCTTGTGATGGATTAAATAAATCTGGACAATTATCTATATCATCAAACGTGCCATCCTCATCGCAATCTGTACATTGAGCACAATTTGCTCCAGCATCAGATTCACAAGCTTCTAACATTTCTTCAATTTTAAGATTACCTAAATAATAACTAAGGTTATTAGACTTATAGTATACAGTCATATTATGATCAATAAATACATTGCTAGGAAAGCCATTGGAAGAATTAAAATCATTAAATAGGTTATAGCCACCTCCATCTTCAGTCATGAGATTATCGTTTAATGATCCTTGATTACCCCATTGAGAACATGAATATGGCTGATTTACATCATCTAGATTTGTAAAGTTTAAAACATTAAAGTCTTCTTGATATTCCCATGCTCCTGAAATTTGATCCATTGTACCAATGGATGAAAAACAAGGGCTTCACCAGCTAGCTGCCATATCAATGTGAGTAACATAATAAGCACCGCCATTATACTCACCATTGTAATCATATAAACTAAAATTACCATCTGAATCATCATTCGGTTCATGACCATTACAGACAGTTAGATTCTGCTGTTGATCTGATATAGAAACTGTTTGACCCACATTATAAACAGCAAAAGAGAACGAAAATAAAGCAATAAAAACTAAAAATCTATTTAACATGCGAAACCCTCCAAAGTTAGACGCTATATAAATATATTAAATTTATTAAAGAAAATCACTTAAATAATTGATTACAAATTGTAACTATTAAAAAAGACGAGTATAATTTAATTTAAAGCCGTTAAGAAATTCAGGTTGAGTTGCACATATACCATTAGCACACACCAAACCACCCTTTTGAGAACCATAAAAAATTGATAACCTTGAATCACCTAATAAATATTTACTCAAGTTGTTATTTGAAAATTTCTGATGAAAATCATAGGTCCATTGAAAACCAGACCAATTTTTAGAATCTTCTAACCTAGGTCCTGAAGAAGTTAACACCCTTTTCTCAGCATTATAGGTAGCTGTAAATGTTCCAAGGTTAATATGCTTAAATGTAAGAGAAATATACTGTTCATTGAATTTCTCTAAGCTTGAACTTTCTGTATCAATAAATCCAGATATATATCGAATGTCTTTGTTTGATGTTTTCTCTCTCCATTGTTGCTCTGCGTATAATAAAACTGAATTACCATTATCAAATGTCCAGGCTGTACTAATAGGAATAGTAACAGCATTTTCACTTTCATAAAACCATTTACTGTTTGTCGGAGTTGCGGCATAAACAGAGTCAATAACTTCTTCCTGAGAGTTTGAGATAAGATTATCTATATTATTGTAATTATCAATATTAAATCCAACTTCACTTTCAGCCGCGATATGTGAACCAAGGGAATCAAGTCCAAGGCTTAACCAAATGTCAAATGACTGCCAATAAGCATCTTCATCCCAAGATAGATACTCAGTTTGCCAATAACTATCAATAAATTGATTTAGCGTATTAGTGCCAGAGCTATCATAAATTCCTGAAATTCGATACATGTTTCGAGTCATTCCATAATCTGTTTCAGAGCCCCATTGCTTGATATGATCAAATAAATCATACCCAATACTAAAGTAGAGCCTATTATCAAGAAAATCACCAGAAAAACCTAAATATAATTGTCTATATGGCCAAAATGATAATACGTTTTCATCTTCATCCATAAATAATATGGACATCAAATCTGGTGTTTCGTATGTATATATTCTTGACCCAGTAGAACTTGTATCTAGATACTGATTAAATTGGCTAATAGTAGTTTCTGGATTATTTTGATAATCATTCAAAAAAGAAGTAGAGTCAAAGACAGTATTGGTATAATTAAGAAGGCCATCAAAAGGTTCAATCCTTCTAGCAGTAGATAAATTAAAATTAAGATTGATATTATCTCCAACCATACGATTGATATCTAATTGGTGGCCCAACTCATTAACAAAGTTCATATTATGAACAACCTTAGATTGCAAAGTAGAGGTTGCTTCTCTATAAACAATTGGACCAAAAGATAAGGTCGGTATAAAATATGGCGTATCATATCTCTTAAACTCATATGTGACTCCATTACCTAAAACATCTGCATATAAACTACCATAAAACAAACTACCATCAATTTGCTGACCACTGCGAACTCCAGGTTCAAGTTTTGTATACTTATTTTTAACATATTCACTATAAATATCAATACCATAAATATTTGTTTCTAACGATAAGGCTAAAACATCAGAATTAACATTATAACTTTCAATTTGATCATTTTGAAAACCTTGTTGATTAAGTATTAGATA
>NHHK01000001.1 GCA_002171125.1 bacterium TMED161
AAATGTCAACCTTCCAACAAAAGGATCAGTCATAATTTTAAAAGCCAATGCACTAAATGGCTCTACATCTTCAGGTTTTCTAGTTAATTCTTTTTCTTTATCATCAATATCTACTCCAGAAACTTCACCTACATCTACGGGAGAAGGCAAAAATTCGATAATATAATCCAAAAGGCTTTGGACGCCTTTATTTTTGAAAGCTGAACCACAAAGCATTGGAATAATATCACCAGAAACACATGATTTACGTATTGCGGGCATTAATTCATCTGTGGATATTTCATTGCCTTCTAGATATTTCTCCAAGAGAGTTTCATCGTTTGAAGCAGTCTCTTCTAGTAAATGCTCTCTCCATTTACTTGCCTCGTCTTTCAAATCATCGGGAATATCGACGACATCAAAATTTTGACCATCATCTTCAGCGTACATAATTGCTTTCATTTCAATTAAGTCAACAACTCCCTTAAAAGTCTCTCCTGCACCTATAGGAATATTTAGAGGGACTGGATTTGTTCCGAATCTATCTTTCATCATTTCAATAACATTATAATAATCAGCACCCGCTCTATCCATTTTATTTACAAATGCAATCCTTGGAACCTTATATTTATCAGCCTGCCTCCAGACTGTTTCAGATTGAGGCTCAACTCCTCCGACAGCACAAAAACATGCAACCGCACCATCTAAAACCCTTAAAGATCTTTCAACTTCAATTGTAAAGTCAACGTGTCCTGGAGTATCAATAATATTAATTCTATGATCTTTCCAAAAACAGGTCGTTGCTGCAGAAGTAATAGTGATACCTCGCTCTTTTTCTTGGTCCATCCAGTCCATAGTTGCAGCACCATCATGAACTTCACCTAGCCTATGAAGTCTGCCGGTATAATACAATATTCGTTCTGTAGTAGTTGTCTTTCCGGCGTCAATATGAGCCATAATACCTATATTTCTTACATCTTTTAATGGTGTTGTTTTCATAATTTTTTATCTAAAATGAGCAAAAGCTTTATTTGCTTCAGCCATTTTGTGTGTATCCTCTTTTTTCTTAACAGATGAACCTTCGTTATTGTATGCAGCTACTATTTCTGCCGCCAATCTATCAGACATACTATTTCCTTTTCTAGCTTTAGCATATCCAATTATCCATCTCATTGCCAACGCAACTTTTCTTTGTTGAGGTACCTCAACAGGCACTTGATATGTTGCCCCACCAATTCTCTTAGATTTAACCTCAAGCATTGGACTTACATTGTTTATTGCTTTTTTAAAAACTTCTAAACCATCATCAGTCTTTATTGATGTTTTTATTTTTTCTATACTAGAATAAAAGATTGATTCAGCTAAACTTTTCTTGCCATCATTCATTAAATTGTTTATGAATTTCGCTACAACCAAATCTTTAAATAATGGATCTGGTAATATTTGTCTTTTCTCTGGTCTACGTCTTCTCATTTAAATCCTTATTTAGGTTTTTTTGCTCCATATCTAGATCTACTTGACTTTCTACCTTCAACTCCAGCAGGATCTAATACACCTCTAATAACATGATATCTAACTCCAGGCAAATCTTTAACTCTACCACCTTCAATAAGCACAATCGAATGCTCTTGAAGGTTATGCCCTTCTCCTGGTATATAAGCAGCTACCTCATAACCATTAGATAATCTAACACGAGCTACCTTTCTTAAAGCTGAGTTAGGTTTCTTAGGTGTAGTTGTATAAACACGTGTACACACTCCTCTTTTTTGAGGACATTTTTCTAATGCAGGAACCTTGTTTTTCTTAGTTTGTCTTTTCCTGCCTTTTCTTATTAACGGATTTATCGTCGGCATTTTTACTCCAGTATAGCCCGTCAATATACATAATAATTATTTATTATTGCAAAATAATTTATTTTTTTTTAATATTAGATATTACGGACGATAGTTTTTACAATTCGCTGCTTGAACTCACAACCTCTTCTTCTAAACTTTTATCAATCTCTTCTTCACTTTGAGATACTACTATATCTCTATTTTTCAAAGCGCCAGTACCAGCTGGAATAAGTCTTCCAATTATAACATTTTCCTTTAATCCAGTAAGATGATCTGTTTTGGCTGATACAGCTGCATCTGTTAGTACGCGAGTAGTCTCTTGGAATGAGGCAGCAGAAATAAAACTTTCTGTATTCAAAGACGCTCGGGTTATTCCCAATAGTAAAGGAGATGATGTTGCAGGCTTAGCTTTACTTTTCTTAATAGTCTTCTTCCCATCAGCTTTAAGTTCAAGGTTATACTCTTGAATATTCTTATTGCTAACTAAATCTCCAACCTGATAATCTGAATCACCTGGATCTTTGATCAATGACATTTCACCGATTCTCATATTTGAACGTTTAAGTTGATTTTTACTAACCCTATCTCCAGGAAGATGATCTGTATCACCACCATTTTCAATAACTACTTTTTGCATCATCTGCTTAACAATAACCTCAATATGCTTATCATTAATAGCAACTCCTTGAACTTGATAAACTTCTTGAATGGCTTCAACTAAATATTCCTGAACCCTTGACGCTCCTTTGATTCTCAATATATCTTTAGGAGAAATTGAGCCTTCACAAATCTTTTCTCCAGCAAAAACTTGGTCATCATCATGAACTAAAATATGCTTACCATATGGAATTTTATATGCCATTTCATTATTTTTTGACACAACTTTTATTTCTCTAATACCTCTTTTGATTTTACCGTATACAACCTTTCCATCAATATCAGAAACAACTGCAGGATTTGATGGGTTTCGAGCCTCAAACAACTCTGCTATTCTAGGCAATCCACCAGTAATATCTTTAGTCTTACCAACATCTTTTGGTATTTTTACAATTATTTCACCTGATTTAACCTTATCGCCTTCATTGACAACAATAGTAGCTTTAACAGGCAGAATACTACTTGAGCCTTTAGATGAACTTGAACCTTTTTTATTTAAAATCTCAATATGAGGGCTTAAATTTCTATTTCTAGATTCTGTTACAACACCCATTTTCTTTCCGCCTTCTACAGCTTCCTTAACATAAGTTTCACCCTCGATCAAATCTTTATATGCGACTATTCCATCATGCCTAGCCAATATAACATCAGTATAAGGATCCCAAGCAAGAAGTAAATCTCCGGCTTTAACCTTAACACCATCTTTAACTATAACTTCAGAACCATATGGAACTTTCCATTTATTTAATTCTCTTTTATTGCTATCAATTAGACTGATTTCACCAATTCTATTTGTTGAAATCATAGAAAAAGTTCCATCTTCACCTTTAACTTTTTCTAATTGAACATTTTTAGAAAATTGAATAATTCCATCTTTTTTAGCAGTAATACTAGATTGCTCTAAGATTCTAGCTGCTGTACCACCAATATGGAATGTTCTTAAAGTTAACTGAGTTCCAGGCTCACCAATAGATTGCGCAGCCATAATTCCAACGGCATCGCCAATTTGTGCTAATCTATTATTAGCTAAATTCAATCCATAGCATTTCTTACAAACACCTGATAGAGATTCACAAGTTAAAACAGATCTAACTCCAACAGAATAAACATTACTTGAACTAATTTTTTCAAGAATAGAGTAATCAATCAACTCATCTTTTTTAGCTATAATATCGCCAGAAATAGGATCGATTATATCTTCAATCGTATATCTACCCCAGACTCTATCCTCTAAAGGTTCTATAACTTCTTCACCTTCCTTTAAATCTTCAAGGTGTAAACCTTGGATAGTACCACAGTCTTCTTCGCTGATAGTTATATCTTGAGCAACATCTACCAACCTTCTAGTTAAATAACCTGCATCAGCAGTTTTTAATGCTGTATCTGCAAGCCCTTTTCTTGCACCATGAGTTGAAATAAAATATTCAAAAACCGAAAGTCCTTCCTTAAAATTTGATTTAATAGGATTTTCAATAATTTCACCTGATGATGAACTCCCAGTTGAACTTTTTCTAGGCTTAGCCATCAAACCTCTCATGCCTGCTAACTGTTTTATCTGATCTTGACTTCCTCTAGCTCCAGAGTCTGCCATCATATATAAAGGATTAAAACCTTCATCATCAGACTTTAATTCATTAAACATTTCATTAGCTACTTCAGCTGTAGCATGAGTCCAGACATCAATTGTTTTGTTATATCTTTCACCTTCGGTCAAAATATGCTTCTTGAATTTTGCTCTAATATCATCAACGACCTTATCAGCCTTACTTATAATTTCATCTTTTGAATCAGGAATATGAATATCATCAATAGCAATGGAAAGACCACCTCTGTAGGCTGTTTCAAAGCCTAAATCTTTTAGTTTATCCAAAAAATCTACAGTCTTAAAATTACCCATTTCATGATATGATTTACTTACAATCTCAACTATTTGCTTTTTACCAATAATTCTGTTTTGATATTCAAAGCCTTTAGGTAAAACACTATTGAAAATAATTCTACCTAAAGTAGTATCTAAAATCTCACCATTTAATCTAAACTTAACTTTAGCGTGTAATGCTATTTTGTCATTGACATAGGAAAGCTTAGCTTCATCATATGAACCTATAACGGTCCCCTCTCCCATTTCATTCTCTCTAGGTCTAGTTAAATAATAACATCCTAAAATCATCTCCTGTGAAGGAATTGCTATTGGTCGTCCATGCGCTGGATGCAAAATATTATGACTCGACAACATTAAGACCCAGGCTTCAGTTTGAGCCTCAGCTGACAAAGGGACATGAACAGCCATTTGGTCTCCATCAAAATCAGCATTAAATGCCGAGCAAACCAATGGATGTAATCTAATTGCTCTACCTTCAACAAGCTTTGGTTGGAAAGCCTGGATTCCTAGTCTATGCAAAGTAGGCGCCCTATTAAGAAGAATTGGATGATTGCTAACAACATATTCTAAAACAGAGAAGACCTCTTCCTGTTTTTTATCTATCATTATTTTTGCACTTTTAGCCGTTCTAGTGAGACCTCGTTTCATCAACTCATGTATAATCATCGGCTTAAATAATTCTATAGCCATTTCTTTAGGAATTCCACATTCATGAAGACTAAGTTCTGGCCCAACCACGATAACTGATCTCCCAGAATAATCTACTCTTTTACCTAATAGATTCTGTCTAAATCTTCCAGATTTACCTTTAAGGGAGTCACTTAATGATTTAAGTGGTCTTCTAGTTCCACTTCGAACAGCAGATTGAACTCTACTATTATCAAGCAAAGCATCTACTGCTTCCTGAAGCATTCTTTTTTCATTTCTCAAAATTACATCTGGTGCTTTAATATCCATTAATTGCTTCAATCTATTATTTCTAATAACAACTCGTCTATAAAGATCATTTAAATCTGATGCTGCGAATCTACCTCCATCAAGTGGAACTAAGGGTCTCAATTCTGGTGGTATTACAGGAAGAATACTAATAACCATCCAATCAGGTTTATTAATTAATTCTTTTTCGAGCTTGGGATCAAAATGTTTTAATATTCTTAGCCTTTTTAAGGCACTTTCTATTTTACTGGCTGAAGACTTAGGATCATTTACTACAGCTGAAAGTTCATTAATTAATGTTTCAATATCTAAAGTTTTTAAAAGCTCTAAAATTCCTCTGCCACCCATAAAGGCTTTAAAGTAATTATCATCATCCTTATCTTGCTCTGAAACAGCGTGGATACCGTATTCATCATCAAAATCTAAAAACTCATCTTCATCAATTAAGCTACCTACTTCTATTCCTGAATCACCAGGATTCGTAACTACATATTTCTCATAATAAGTTATAGATTCTAACTGCTTTGTTGTATAACCAAGTAAATAACTAAGTTTGCTTGGAATAGACTTTAAAAACCAAATATGGACTACTGGAACAGCTAAAGTTATATGCCCCAATCTTTCTCTTCTTACATTTTTCCTTGTTACTTCAACCCCACACCTATCACATACAATCCCTCTGTATCTTATGCCCTTGTATTTTCCACAATGACATTCCCAATCCTTAATTGGACCAAAAATCTTTTCACAGAATAGACCTTCCTTTTCAGGCTTGTAAGATCTGTAATTAATTGTCTCTGGCTTGAGGACTTCTCCAAAAGATCTTTCTAATATTTCTTCAGGTGATAGTAAACCTAATGTAATTGCCTGAACATCGCGAGATTTCATTGGTTTTGATAAATATGATTTATTCAAGATATTCTCCTAAAAATTATTTTTTAATGCAACTTTACTTTCAATCCTAAACCTTCTAATTCCTTAACCAAAACATTGAATGATTCTGGGATATTTGGCTCAGGAGTATTAGAGCCTCTAACTAACGAATTATATAGTTTAGTTCTTCCATTTATATCATCTGATTTTGTTGTCAATACTTCTTGAAGAGTATGGGCAGCACCATAAGCTTCTAAGGCCCATACTTCCATCTCACCAAACCTCTGACCTCCTAACTGCGCTTTTCCTCCAAGGGGTTGCTGAGTAATTAGAGAGTACGGTCCAGTTGACCTGGCATGCATCTTATCATCAACTAAATGTGATAATTTCATCATATAAGTAGTTCCTACAGCCACTGGATGCTTCATTTTTTCACCAGACCTACCATCATATAGCATAATTTTACTATTCCTAGGTAAGCCTGCCTTATCTAACTTATTTTCTACATCATTAAATGTGGCACCATCAAATACTGGAGTTGCGTATCTTTCATTTAATTCTTGACCAGCCCAACCAAGCATTGCTTCATACAATTGACCAAGATTCATCCTAGAAGGAACCCCTAACGGGTTTAAGATAATGTCAATTGGCTTACCATCTTCTGTATAAGGCATATCTTCTTCAGGGACAAGAATAGATACAATACCCTTATTGCCATGCCGGCCAGCCATCTTATCTCCTACAGAAACTTTTCTTTTTTGAGCTATATAAACCTTTGCTAGCTTCATAACTCCTTGTTGAAGTTCATCCCCTACTCGCAATTTAAAAACATTCTTTTCAAGAGTTTCTTCAAGGATCCTTAAACTTTTCTTATAATTTTTCCATATTTTTAAAATCTTATTCCAATCCGCCATATTGTCGACCCATGGAGATTTCAATGAAAGGTTTTCAAAGTTTAATTTTGAGATTCTATTTTTATTTAATAAAGTCTTGGCTTTTAGAACTGTTTTGTTGGTTATAAAATCCCTTATCCCACCAGAAAGTTTATCTAAAAGAGCTTCTTTTAATTTTTCATCTCTTGTATTCATTAAATCTACTCTTTTTTGTCTACCTTCTTTTTGTAATTCTCTAATTTTTCTTTTCTCATCGATACGCAAAGAACTACTTTTTCTCTCAAAAAGCTGAGTTTCTACAACAACTCCATGAACACCTGAATCACATCTTTTTGAAGCGTCTTTAACATCACCTGCTTTTTCTCCAAAAATAGCTCTTAATAACTTTTCTTCAGGGCTAGGTTCAGTTTCTCCCTTAGGAGTTACTTTACCTACTAAAATATCTCCAGGGTGCACTTCTGCGCCAACTCTAACTATCCCAACATCATCAAGATTTCTAGTCGCCTCTTCACTTACATTTGGGATTTCATTTGTTAGCTCCTCTTCTCCTCTTTTTGTATCACGAATTTCAACTTCGAACTCTTTTATATGCAATGATGTTAAAATATCTTCTTTCATTAATTTTTCATTTAAAATTATTGCATCTTCAAAGTTGTAACCTCTCCATGGCATATAAGCTACTTTTAAATTTCTTCCCAAAGCCAGCTCGCCATGATTCGTTGAGTGTCCATCAGCTAAAAGATCGCCTTTTTTTATTCTTTGGCCAGCCTTAGCCCTTGGAACTTGATTTACACATGTATTTTGATTTGTCCTTAGATATTTTTTCAATCTATAGTGAACGATATTATGATCATCAGTAATTTCTAAATCTTTATCTTTAGAATCAACCTTAATAACAATTAACTTTGAATCTACATATTCAATCTTACCGGTATGCTTTGAATATAAAGCGGACCTTGAATCACGAGCTACTACTGACTCCATACCTGTTCCAACAATTGGCGTCTCTGGTCTTAAAAGTGGAACTGACTGTCTCATCATATTTGATCCCATAAGAGCTCGATTAGCATCGTCATTTTCTAAAAAAGGAATCAATGAAGCTGAGACACTAACTATCTGATTAGATGATACATCCATATAGTCAATGCTATTTGATGAAATAATTGGAAAATCTTCACCATGCCTCGCTCTTATATTTTCATTCGAAAATTTGTTATTCTTCAGATCTTCTGTCGCTTCTGCGATATATGCCCTATCTTCTTCATCAGGAGATAGATATACAATTTCATCAGTTACTTTATGTGATTTATTGTTTTTTTCTACAATTCTATAAGGAGACTCAATAAATCCTAAGTTATTGACTTTGGCAAAAGTTGCTAGAGAATTAATTAACCCAATATTCGGCCCCTCTGGAGTCTCAATTGGACATAATCTACCATAATGAGTATGATGAACATCTCTAACTTCAAACCCGCTCTTTCCCTTGATAGTCCACCTGGACCAAGTGAGGAAATTCTTCTTTTATGTGTTATTTCAGCTAAAGGATTTGTTTGATCCATAAATTGAGATAACTGACTGGTACCAAAAAATGTATTAAGCACTGTAGTGATAATTCTAGAATTAACTAAATCTTGAGGAGTTAGGCTTTCAGCTTCTCTTTGGTTCATTCTATCTCTAATATTTCTTTGCATTCTACTTAAAGATATATTGAATTGATTTGCTAATTGTTCTCCAACCGTTCTGATTCTTCTATTACCAAGGTGATCTATATCATCTGTAGTTCTCTCGCCATTTCTCATATCAATTAGATATTTAAATACTTCAATAAAATCTTCTTTTGTTAAAACAGAATCTTCTATTGAGGCATCCAAGTCAAACTTTTTATTGATACGATATCTTCCAACAGCACCTAAATCATATTTTTTATTAGAGAAGAACATTTTTTCAATAAACTTTTTAGCAACATCTACACTAGGAGCTTCACCTGTTCTTAAATGAGAATAGAGTAATAAAAGAGCTTCATCAGTTGATGAAGTAGGGTCTTTTTCAAAGGTATTTTTCAAAATTTGAGTTTTAAGGGAATCTTCATTGGCTAATAAGATTATTGAACTTATGTTATTTTTAATGCAATCTTTAACCTTAGACTCTGAAATCTTAACACCTTCCTCAATAACGATCTCTCCTGTTTTACTACTAACAATATCTTCGATTGTAGATTTCCCAATAATATCTTTTTTGTCCTTTTTAAGATCATATTCTTTAGTAAGATTAAATACTGAATAAATATCTTGGTCTGTGGAGTATCCAATTGCTCTTAAAAGCAAACTAGCTGGAAATTTTCTCCTTCTATCGATAATTGCATAAATGCAATCATAAATATCTGTAGTAAAATCAACCCAAGATCCTCTGAAAGGAATAATTCTAG
Source organism: bacterium TMED161 (assembly GCA_002171125.1). Lineage (GTDB taxonomy): Bacteria > Fidelibacterota > Marinisomatia > SCGC-AAA003-L08 > D37C17 > TMED161. The sequence continues at coordinate 9,481 of NHHK01000001.1, forward strand.
CTTGATATATTTTAGTTCCATTTGGATGAAGACTTTGATCGAAGAAAACCCCAGGAGATCTTTGAAGTTGACTAACTATAACTCTTTCTGCTCCATTTATTATAAATGTTCCACTTTCGGTCATATAAGGTATATTACCAAAAAAAACATCCTGCTCAATACTTTGAACATATTTAGACTTATCATTTTCATCAGTGATATGAAGAACAAATTTGATCTTTAATGGTATAGCATATGAAATTCTTCTTTCAAGACACTCTTTAACTGTATACTTTGGTAGACCCAAATAGTAATACTTATATTCAAGAATATAATTTTTATGATTATCTTCAATAGGGAATATTGTCTTAAATACTTGCTCAAGACCTTGATTCTTCCTTTTTTCGGGAAGGACATCCTCCTGAAGAAATTCCTTGATAGAACTTAACTGAATATCTAGTAAGTCAGGACTTTCTGCCTTAGTATTAATTGTTCCGAAAGAAAGTCTGTTACTTGCTGTATCTAATTGCTTAGCCAATATAAATACCCCCTATATTGGAAATGTTATAAAAGAGATTAATTAAAAAATAAAATTAACTACACTTACTTAAGTGTAACACTTGCACCAGCTTCTTCAAGCTTTGATTTCATTTCATTTGCTTCATCGGCTGCAACTGCTTCTTTTATAACGCTTGGGGCTCCATCTGCTAAATCTTTTGCTTCCTTAAGACCTAAGGATGTTATTTCTCTAATTACTTTAATAACATTAATCTTCTTTTCACCTACGCCAGTAAGCTCTACATTAAATTCAGACTTTGCCTCTGCTGCTGCTCCATCACCACCAGCGGCTGGTGCTGCTGCAACTGCTACTGGAGCTGCTGCTGAAACTCCAAATTTTTCTTCTATATCTGATATAAGTTCAGATACTTCTAGCATACTTGCTGATTCTAAATAATCTAAAACGTCTTCTTTTTTTAGCTTTGCCATTATTTTAACTCCCTATGATCAACTATTGTTTTTGTTCTTTTAAGCTAGTAAGAGTACCAGCTAATTTTGTTATCGTAGCACTCAATGTGCCAGCTAATACAGTCATTGGCTGCCTTAGCATTGATGCAAATTTTGAAATCATTTCTTCTCTTGTAGGTAAATCAGCTAAGTCTTTATATTTGTCAGCATCATATAGAGTGCCTTCAACAAAAACTCCTACTACCTCTAAAACATCATTATTATCTTTATTGAAATTCTTAATAATTCTAGCTGGAGCTACTGGATCTTCTTCTGAAGTTGCAATTGCAATCTGCCCTTTCAGTAGGTCATTAAACTGATTATCGTACCCAGCATTTTTTGCAGCAATCTTAATTAAAGTATTTTTTGTTATACTATAATCAACATTAGTTTCTCTGCATAATCTTCTAAGTTCCGTAGCTTGCTTAACATCCATACCTGTATACGAAGCAAAATAGATACCGGATGCTTCTTTTAGCCTACTTGTAGACTGCTCTACTTTGTCTATTTTAATTTGATTTGGCATAATTTTTCTTAAATATCCTAATTATTAAATTTTTTCGTGATCTACTTTAAGGCCTGGCCCCATCGTCGATGATACTGTTACTTTTTTCATATAAATACCTTTTACACCAGATGGCTTTGCTTTTTTAATTGCATCAATAAATGTAGTAATATTTTGAGTAATCTTATCTTCCTCGAAAGACATCTTAGCAACACCAGCATGTACTATTCCATTTTTTTCGACTTTAAATTCAATTTTACCTGACTTGATTTCTTTAACTGCTTTTTCAACATCATTAGTCACAGTTCCAGTTTTGGGATTAGGCATCAACCCCCTTGGACCTAAAACACGGCCATGCTTTCCAAGTTCTGGCATCATTTCTGGAGTTGCAACAATAACATCTACATCTGTCCATCCAGACTTAATCTTTTCGAGGAATTCATCTGAACCAACATAGTCTGCACCAGCTGCGGTAGCCTTATCAACTGCATCTCCTTTAGCTAAAACTAAAATTGTTACGTCCTTACCTGTTCCATTGGGCATAGAAACCGTTCCTCTTACAATCTGATCAGCATGCCTAGGATCAATTCCTAAATTTATGCTTAAATCAATAGTTTCATCAAATTTTACTGGGGACGATGACTTTATTAACTTAACTGCCTCATCTAGAGGATAGACTATCTCTCTATTGATTGCTTTAAAATTATCTGTATATCTATTGCTTTGACTCATTAAAATCTATCCTTTAATTTTTAAGCCCATACTTTTAGCTGTTCCCTCAATCATACTTACTGCAGATTCTATAGTAGCGGCATTTAAATCTTTCCATTTTAATTCAGCTATGCTTTTCAATTGATCTTTTGTCACCTGTCCAACCTTATCTCTATTGGGTTCTCCAGATCCTTTCTTTAACTTAGCTGCCTCTAGCAAAAGAAATGAAGCTGGAGGAGTTTTTGTTATAAAAGTAAATGATCTATCTGCATAGACTGTAATTTCCACAGGTATAATTTTGCCACCCATTTCTTGAGTTTTCGCATTAAAAGCCTTACAAAACTCCATAATATTGACTCCATGCTGACCTAAAGCAGGTCCAACTGGAGGTGCGGGGTTCGCAGCACCACCCTTAATTTGTAATTTTATATAACCTTCTATTTTTTTAGCCATAATTAATTATACTTTTCAACCTGAAAGAAGTCTAACTCAACAGGAGTTGGCCTTCCAAAGATTGAAACAATCACCTTAACTTTTTGTTTATCTTGATTAATTTCATCTATCACACCATTAAAGTCAATAAATGGACCATTGATAATTTTAACAGAATCACCTTTAAGGAAAGAAATCTCAATAGTTTCCCTTCCATCTTTTCTTTCTATCTCTCCAAATATTCTTTTAATTTCATCATCCCTTAATGGAACTGGGTTTCCACCCTTAGGACCAACAAAACTTATTACGCCATTCGTATTTTCTATCATATACTTTGTTTGGTTATTTAATTCCATATGGATCAAAATATAACCTGGGAAAAAAAGTTTTTCTTTAATCTTTTTTTTATTGTTCTTCATTTCGATTACTTTTTCGAATGGAACAAAAATTTCAGAAATAAATTCATCCAAGTTATGCTCTTCGGCATCGAACATAATGTTCTCCTTAGCAACCTTCTCCTTGCCAGAAATCACTCTTAATGAATACCATTTCATTAATTAATTCCTAATAATCTAGATACAAATCCTGTAATACTAAAATCAACAACGAAAAGAAAAATGCATATTATAAAAGCAAAAACCCAAACAACCATTGTTGAACCTAGCATTTCATTCTTTGATAGCCAAGTTACTTTTCGAAGCTCAATACTAACATCATTTAAATATGTTTTTAAAAATTTCATCATTTTTTTTGCAGGTGAGGAAGGACTCGAACCCTCAACTTCCGGCTTTGGAGGCCGGCGCTCTACCAGTTGAACTACTCACCTCTATTTTGTTTCCTTAAAAATTACATGTTTTCTAACCACTGGATCATACTTCTTGTATTCTAACTTATCGGGATGAAGTCTTTTATTTTTTGTAACTGAATATCTATATCCAGTTCCAGCAGTACTTTCAATAACGACTATATCCCTTTTGCTATTACCAGCCATCTTATTCTATTATCTCCGTTACAACACCAGCGCCTACAGTATGGCCACCTTCTCTAATCGCAAATCGTAACTCTTTTTCCATTGCAATTGGAGTGATAAGCTCTATTGTAAGATTTACATTATCTCCTGGCATTACCATTTCACTACCTTCTTCTAGTGTAACTGAACCTGTTACATCTGTAGTTCTAAAATAGAACTGAGGTCTGTAATTATTAAAGAAAGGAGTGTGTCTTCCACCCTCTTCTTTCTTAAGTACATAAACTTCAGCTTTAAACTTTGTATGTGGAGTAATAGATCCAGGTTTTGCAAGCACCATACCTCTTGCGATATCTTCTTTATCTATACCTCTTAATAACAACCCTGCGTTATCTCCTGCTTCACCTTGATCTAGAAGCTTTCTAAACATTTCTACGCCTGTACAAACAGAAGTTTTATCACAACCCATACCTACGATTGCCATTTCATCACCTACCTTGATAACTCCAGATTCAATTCTACCTGTAGCCACTGTACCTCTTCCTGTTATTGAGAATACATCTTCAATTGGCATTAAGAAATCTTTATCTACAGCTCTTTCTGGCGTAGGAATAAATGAATCAACTTGATCCATTAAATCATAAATCTTTTGAGCATCATCTCCACTACCATCTGAGTTCAGAGCATTCAATGCTGAACCTTGAATGATTGGTGTATCATCACCTGGGAAGCCATACTCGCTTAGTAACTCTCTTAGCTCCATCTCAACAAGTTCTAATAATTCTGGATCATCAACTTGATCGCATTTATTCATAAATACAACAATCGATGGTACGTTAACCTGTTTCGCTAAAAGCAAATGCTCTCTTGTTTGTTGCATTGGCCCATCTGTAGCTGCTACAACTAAAATAGCTCCATCCATTTGCGCCGCACCCGTAATCATATTTTTAATATAGTCTGCGTGACCAGGACAGTCAACGTGAGCATAGTGACGACCATCTGTCTCATACTCAACGTGAGAAGTGTTGATTGTAATACCTCTTTCTTTTTCCTCTGGGGCATTATCTATTTGATCAAAATCTTGATTTGCAGCCAATCCTTTTGTAGATAAACACTTTGTTATCGCTGCTGTTAAAGTAGTCTTACCATGGTCAACGTGACCAATTGTTCCTACGTTAACATGGGGCTTGGTTCTTTCAAATTTTTCTTTTGACATAAAACTTTATCTCCTTAATACTGTTCTTAGTTACTAAC
>NHHK01000002.1 GCA_002171125.1 bacterium TMED161
TGCAGTAAGATCTACAATTCGGGTCGCTCCAATAACTTGACCATCTGCATAAGCTACAAGCTCATCACCAATAGATACATCTCCACCAATATCTGTAATGATGACTGGATATGATATACCTGTTGGTACCACTAAATCACTATATGCTCTGGTTTGGGAACTATAATTATAGTCTTCCCAGTATCCATACATTGCTGAACGTGCTTGACTACCTGCCATTGGATATGTGAAATCAATAGATTCAGATGATGATAAGAAAATAGAATAACCCTCACCTGGACATACTTCCATCATAGTCATAATCCCAAACGAAGGTATATAAAAACCACCTTGATCATCACTAATCAAAAGCATCTGCTCAGCAATTTCAGCAAATGCAATATCTGTATCCATACATGATTCAGGCAAATATGAAATTAAGTTTGACTGAAATGGTTCTATAGAAATTGGCATCATTAGATTAGTGTAACCTGATGCTGTTAACGTTTGAGGTGCAGGGCCACTCAAAAATACTTTATAACCATCTTCAAGGCTAAGGTTGCCAATATTAATTCCATAGTCAGGGGCATAATTTTCGCCACTATCATTACTAATTAAAATTGGGTTGATATCCGCAAAAACTGATTCATCAGACATGTCTTCAGATTCAACGTTAAATGAAATAAGATTCATTGAATATGGTTGCATAGCAACATCAAGATATTGAGTATACATACATGAGCCATCATCAACGTTTGCATCTGGATTATAGTTATCTGCAGTCTCGTCCATACATCCATCAACTGGAGGCTCAGATGTTAATGTAACTATACCATCTAGACTAAATGATGGTATTTCTTCTCCATTAGGATCACCTAGAATTACATCATATGATGAAATCATTACATCTTGATCTTCATCAACCAAACCTGATGAGTATACAACTTCAACTACCGGTCCATCTCCAACTTCAATTGTAGCTCCAGTTAAACTAAATCCTACAACAATCAGTTCACCATTAAATTCATTAACAGACATTGTAAACCCTTCTGTCCTTTCAGTAGGAAACGCTTCAACTCCAGTTAATAAGTCTGGAGTATCTGTTAACTTGAATTCAAGTCCAGCAACAACAAACTGGTTATTTAATGAAATTGGAATTGAAAAATCATTTCCACCTTGAACTGTCATAGATGGAACTTCTAAAGTTGAAAATGTTCCTGGATCTATAACTGCTTCACAACTTTCATTGGTTGGGTTAGATTCTCCTTCATCATATATTGCTTTTATTTTATAGCAATAATCTACCCCAAACTCAATTTCAAAATCATTATGTGAAGTTTGATCAACACCAAGTTGACCAATCAAAATATTATCTCTATAAATGTTATATCCACTCAATCTCAAAGTTGGGTTATCAATGTCATTATTTTCATTAATTTGAATATGTTCTGAAAAATCATTATCACCAGTCATAAAACCATCTCCAGGGCATTCACAACCTAAACAATCCCATCCATAAGTACTCTCTAATGTTGCACAATCAATACCAAATTGATCCCAAGCTACATCACAATCAGCTGCACCATAGTTTGTCCAATCATAAACACATCCATCTTCTCCATCGCCACCATCTCCCATATCTCCACCTTCACAATTTGCATCAGGAGCACTCCATTGAAGACTAACAAATTCATCTCCATCTTCAACGTTTGTGACAAGATCACCTGGAGGACACATAGGACCAGCATCTGGAGCAGCGCAAACTTCAGGTGTTGGCTGAGAATCTCCTTCATCATAACTAGCTACAATGTAATAACAGTATTGAGTCCCGTTTTCAAGACCTAAATCCATATATGAAAATACGTTTGGAGCAACAGTCTCAATCAAGCTATTATCCCTATAAATATCGAATCCTAATAAATCTCTAGTGAGTGCATTTGATTCATCGGAAATCATCCAATTATCAATCCCAATCTCTTCTCCAGATTTTTGTTCTTCATAATAAACTGAAAATTCAACATCATTTGGATTTTGAGTGTTTAAACCAGATTGAGTAACATTTATTTCATACTCGCCCTCTTGGCCTCCATAGCCATCAACGACAATATAGTATTGTCCTGGCTGAAGAGATACGCCTTGAAGTGTTGATTGTAAAGAGCTGAACTCGCAAGTAAAGTCATCAATATAATAACCTGTAGTAACTTCATTACAATCTTGATCTGCAGTAAAGATTTCTAACTTTGTATCATATGTTGTTACAGCGCTACAAACCGTGACATCTATAATAATTGGATTCGTAACAACAAGTAAATATGCATAATCAGCACCTTCAGACCCCTGGACCGTCCACTCATTACCCATGCCTACGTTTGACCCAACGGTATTAAATGGAAGTGAGGAAATAACTTCATCAGCACAAGTAGCAACTCCGGGCTCTGTCCATTCAAGCTCAATAAAACCATTACCACCAATTGCAGATACACTGAGAGGAGCAGCAAGAACCCACATCGAACAGCTTTGATTAGTTGCGAGAGATTCACCAGAAGGGAAATTAGCTGTTACTTCATAGCAATATTCAACATCATGTTCAGCTGTATCGTCAGTAAAAGCTGTACCCGTTGTCGTTGCGAAAAGCACGCCATCCCTATATATATTATAATCAATTAGAGCTCCTCCACCATTATTAGATGCAGCTTGCCATTCAAGCATTATAATATCTGTATCAGGATAAGCAAATAAGTCAAATGGCGCAACACCAGGCTCTGGCGTGGCGCATGCTTGCTCTGTTGGAACTGTCGATTCTCCTTCGTCATATAAAGAAGTTAAAGTATAGCAGTATGTATCTAGATTTGAAACATCGTTATCATCATACATGTATGTATTTGCATCAACTTGCGCTAAAAATTCACCATCTCTATAAATATTAAATGCGATTAAATCTCTATTAAAGGTGCTATTTTGATTGGCTATGAATGGTCTAAGACCTCCAAGCTGATATTCAGAGCGATAACTATATCCTTCAGAAGCATTGTTATATTCAGGGCAATCACCTTCATCCCAATTCCATTCATCACAATTAAAATGCACACCCCAAGTACCATCATCACATAAGCCATCCCCAAGCCAAGATAGGTATGTATCAGCAACACACTGACCTATACAATCAACATAGCCAGGGCCATAATTCCCATAATAATCAAAAAATTCACATTCATCCCCAACACTAGGCTCGCCTCCATCGGGTGGATTTGTCCACTCAAGATGTACATATCCATCTAATCCTTCAGCGTAAAGGTCTTCGGGTGCAAGTATCTCCCACATCGCACATTCTTGATCTGATGGAGACGCTTCGCCTAAATCATAAAATGCATTAACAACATAACAGTACTCGATTCCATGTATAGCTGAATTATCATTATAAGAAATATCTGTTGTAGATGTTAATAAAGTTCCGTCTCTATAAATGTTATACCCTAGTACATCAGCAGATTGCGCTGCATTCCAGATTAATTCAATTTGTCCATTTGTACCAGTTACACTTAAATCAGTAGCAGGCATTAAAATCCACTGCGCGCAAGATACATTAGAGGCAATAGATTGACCTTCATCATAAACAGATCTAACATCGTAGCAATACTCAGTATCATGCTCAGTATCATTATCGATGTACATAAATACATCGCTTGCAAGCTCTTCAAGAAGAATGCCATCTTTATACAAATTATATCCTAGAAGATCACGCGAAAATGTATTAATCTCTTTTATTCTTCGTTGCGAAGTGGCAATATTATTGAAATATTCTTCGTTGTTCAAACTAACCATTTCTTCTTTATTGGAATCTGCACGATCAATTGCACTGACTGGAGTTACTTCATTGTTTGATTGGAGCACCCCAAGACTAAATTGACATACCTCAGGCCCAGTTCCTGTATCAAGAGTACATGATGCTGCAAGCACACCATCTTGATCGTAAAGACTAAAGACATTACCATTCCATCCATCTCCCCAAGTGTCATTCATAGTAAGACTATAATCTCCAGGGAATAAAGGCACATCTTCTTGAGCAAATGGCGCACCTCCTGCTAGGACAATCTCTGAATTATACTCAAGTTCCCAAGAAATCTCGCTCTGCCAAGAACCTCCATCACATGTAGCTGTATATAATAAAAATGATCCTGGCTGATTCCATGTAACTACTATATTTTGATTATCGTTGTCGCCTTCAGCTACTACACCCACAGGAGGATCTAAAACATATGCAGCGCAAGCTTCATTTGTTGGGAAAGTCTCACCAGAAATATAATTAGCTCGAACTTCATAACAATAATATACTCCAGGAATAATATCCATATCATCTATATAAGAGGTTTCAGATGTGCTAATATAATAGACACCATCCTTGTATATACTATAATCAATCAAAGCATCACTAGGAGCTGCTGTCCAATCAAGTCCAATAGTGCCCTGTAAATCTGTCGCAGTCAAATTAGATGCAGCAGGTCCAGGATTTGGGGTCTCGCATATTTCTTCAGAAAACTCAGAAACACCTTCATCGTAAATAGATCGCAATGAATAGCAATATTCTGTCATATTTACTACATCTTCATCTCTATAACTAAAAACATTTGAATCAAGAGTAACTAATGAAACTCCATCTCTATAAATTTCAAAAGAAGTTAGATCTCGCTCCCTAAGTATATTCTCATCAATTTGAGGATTAGGGTATGGAGCAACTGGATTTACTCCATCTAAATTACTTACAATATTAGCATCATTATTTCTTTGAGCTACTCTTTGTATTGAAGTTTGGCCATCTACATTTTGTCCATTGTAGGATTCATCATCATGCCACCCTTCCGCATAGTCATCATCACTGAATGAGAAATAGTAATATGTTGTATAGCCTTCAAACTGGAAATATGCATCGCATTCAAATGTCCCAACTCCTGGACATAGTCCATCTCCAAGTTCGAGATCATCGCACGTGCTCCAGGATGCTGGAATTCCATCTACGATACCAGTTCCATCTTCATAAAATTCTGCAGAGCCTGGTCCTCCAGGAACTCCACTGCAGTACCAATCATAATAAAGATCCCAAGTTCCAACTAAACTACCACCTTCATCAACTGGAAGTCCCCAAGAAAGATCCACATAGCCATCACCATCTTCTACTATAATTTCTGATGGAGGAAACATCATCCAAGCTGCGCAACTTTGATTGCTATCTGGAGATTCCCCAATCCCCTCATATTCAGCTTTAACTGTATAGCAATATTCTATACCGACTTCTGCATTATAGTCTTCATATGTAAGGTCAGTTGTATGAAAATAAAATTCACCATCTTTATAAATATTAAATCCATCTTGATTATTTCCATTTGGCGCATTCCAGCTAAGGGTGATGAAACTGCCAGTACCTTCAGCTGATAAGCCAGTTGGTTCATCAAGTTGAGGGGAATCACATGCAGTATTTGAAAATGAAGAGCTTCCTTCATCGTAAACTGCAGTGACATTATAGCAATACTGTGTTAAATAGTCTAAGTTCTCAATATCAAGATATTCAGTTTGAGTTGTAAATTCAATTGCAACATTATCTTTAAAAACTTCATATCCTATTAATTCTCTATTACCATAAAATACAGTTCCTTCAGCAGCTTGTTTATCTTGGTTGTGATTATTATTTACCCCAGAAACAAAGCCACCGCATTCATCAATACATTCTTGGCTTTGTTCTCCAGTTCCAAAGCAATCACAGCCATCACATGACCATTCTAGGCATGAAAAATTCACGCCGTATTGAGCATACATGCCATCGCAAAAACCATCACCTATCCATGAGTCAGCTAATACAGCATCAAAGCATACTCCAGAACAATCAATATAACCAAGATTACCATATGCATCTTCACATTCATCGCCTATTCCTATAGAGCCAGATGGAACATCCCAATCAAGAAATATCTCAAGACCATTTTCTTGTGCTGTTAAATTTGGCGGTTCTTCTAAATAAATATCGGTTGTTTCTGCGCAAGCTTCATTTGATTGAACAGATTCAATATCTTCAATACTTACTGCTGTTACCGTATAACAATATGATTCTATAATATTTGGAAGACCCGTATCAGCATAATTTGTAGATGCAGTAGAACCAACTAATACATTATCTCTGTAAACATTATACCCTGATACAGTCCAAGGCTCTGGATGAGTCCACGATAATGTAACCATAGTTAAGCCACCAGCTGCACTAAGTCCTTCAGGAGCAAAAACTGGAGGTGGGTCTTCACCCGTTACATTAATAACTCCAGAATTGGATGAATAATCAAGTGCACTTCCCACAGCATCTGATAATATTGATTGACTGCCAATATGAATATCTATTTCTGCTGTATATATTGCATCAGACTGGTATCCAACACTAACTATAGGTCCTTCTCCAGGCTGAATTCCCGCTAAAGTTAAATCAAAACCTACAATTATATATGTGCCATCTGGCTGCTCATTAGCGCTTATTGTAAAACCTGATGTCCGGTCAGTTCCATCAACACTTATAAATGTACCATATGAATTAGGAAAATCTGTCAGATACAATTCAAATCCAGCTATGACATCATTTGGGTTGTTTAATGAGATGTCAAAATTTGTTGTTTCGCCTGCAATGATATCAGCATTGCCAACTGACAAGATATTGTCACCTGTTGGTCCTCCATCATCAGCGCCATCATCTGCGCCATCGTCTGCACCATCATCTGCAGCACCATCGTTACCTCCTGGCCAATCAACCAAAATTGCATCTCCATTCGAGTCAGAAAAAATAAAATTTGATAAACAATCATAACTAGGTTCTCCATCAAGCACTACAAGAGTTCCTTGTCCCGAAGGCACAACAGACCCAGTAAATGAAAATGCAAGAATTGTACTTCCACTAGAAGAAATTGTAAAGCCATTTAATGCCGCATCTCCACCAGATGCGCCACTAATGCAGCCATTATGATTAAATTGAAACCCCGCTATATCTGAAGAGCTATTGTAATTCAAATTGTTCTCGTCTAAAGATAAAACTACATCTTGAGAGTAAGAAATTGAAAATATTATAGTTATAGAAATAAAAAAATATGACAAAGTACGTCTAAGCATAAACTTCCCCCAGTAAAAATTGTTCGAACAGAAATATACTAAATTTTAAGCTATTTTCCTATCTGAAATGGAATAGATTTGAATTCCATCTTCTTTGCAGATTTATCTGCAAAAATAGGATTTATTGTAATTGAAGAATTTAATTCCAGATCTGAGCTTGCTTTAACATTGAAAAGAATATTTTCTGATTTTTCTTTACTAGCTGATGCAGGTATACTGCCTCCGGACATTGAAAATCCTAAAATACGTCCATTTTTATTGTGATGTAATGCAAAGCCATTGTCTTGAGCTCTACCTCCAGAGACTTGATCAACATTTAAAACACCATTTGAATCAATATCTAATTGAACCCCAGAAACTGCTCTTGAGTTAATCATATATACGCTAAACGAATATTCTGATCCATTGCTATCAAAAGATGTAATACCAACCTCAATTGGCATATTTGGATTTAATGAAAATCCAGAAGAGTTACCACCTTTAATATTAACATTTTTGTTGATCAAATTATTCTTATCTATATTAATATTTTTTTTAGTTGAAACCTGTTGCATAAAACTAAATGCAATTAACAGTAAAATTGAAAATAATATCTTTTTCATCTTTCCTCCATCTAATCTAATCATAGTTTTTATCCATAAAACTAATTAAAATAGAACAATTATTAACTATGAATGTTTAATTTACTATATGTTTAAAAAGTATATATTAATTTTATTTGTTATTATTGGATTTTCCAATGCTCAATTTGCTGAAACAGAAGTTACTTTAGACCTCAGGAATGTAAGTAAAAATTACTACTTTCTTCTTGAGAACCTTAAAGATGAAATAGGTTCTTACTTTACTGGGACCATATTTTCAGAAGAGGATGTGGATTTACACATTGAGCTTAAAATCCATATTGTTGTAGAGTCTATCAACAGGATAAATAATATAGAAACTATAAATGCTCAATTTTTCACCTCAAATAATATTGATTTAAATCAATACTCTAAATCTTGCACATTCCCATATTATAAGGGCCAATCCATATCCTTTTCATCTGAATTTGACCCCTTAAGTTCATTGTTAGATTATTTTGCTTATATGTTTATTGCCAATGAATTAGATAAGTATTATCCGCTAGGAGGAACTGCATTCTTCAATTTAGCTGAAAAAATTTCTATAAAAGGAAAAGACTCGAACTATTCAAATGGATGGGATGATCGGTGGAAAAAATGTAAAAAAGTTATTGAGAATAATCACCTAAGAAATTTTCGATTTCATTTTTATGAGTTACAATATCTTTTAGGGATACCTGATTCTAATTTTGAGCAAATAAAAAGCTTAGCCCTTGATCTTGAAAATGATATTTATTATTTGAAAGAATTTTTTCCAAATGATCGTAATGCATTTCTGTTTTTAGATATTTTTTCTAACCAAATTGGTAAAATTCTCGGAGAATTAAAAATGTATGAAAGCCTAATTATGCTCAGTTCATACGATGCAGATAATAAATTGATTTACAATTCTCATCTAAAATGATAAAGCAAATACTACTAGTTTTTATATTAACAACTTTATTTATTTCATCAATTAAATCAGAACAGAAGTCATCTGTAAAAATTAGCAAAGAAATTAATTTTGAAAAGCAAAAAGAGAAAAAAATAAGATCAGAGATTGAGCAACTAAAAAAACAAATAAAAGAAAATGATTCATTTGTAAAAAGCAAAAAAAATAAGCTAAAAGAAATAGATAAACAGATGAAGCTGGCTGAAAAGTTACTTGAGAAAGTTAAAGAAAGAGAAATTGTACTTGGCAACTCAATTAGTAGCACAGAATCCTATATTCTAGATAAGAAAATAATTATGGACAAGCTGAGAAATGAATATAAAGAAATGATTATACATCTATATAAAAACCACAACGATGGTCAGCTTGATATTTTATTAAATTCTAATGATTGGAATGAACTTGCATACAAAGCGAAATATCTTGAAATAATTTCAATAAAAGAAAAAGAAATGAAGGATAATTTGAATTCACAAATTTCAGATTTGAATGATGAAATTATTGCATTTGTAGATAAGCTAGACCAAGTCAAAATAGAAAAATCTTCAAAAAAACAAGATATGGAACAGTTGAATACTAATAGAAAAAAGCAAAATCAAGAAATAGGTAAATCCTTTAAGCAAAAGGATGAATTAAATAAAAAGCAGTTCAAGAAAGAATCTGATCTAAAAGCAATAAAAGAATTGCTGGAAAAGCTGTACATAGATAAGGACATAGCAAAACAAAGAGAAGATGAAATAAGAAAAAAACGTGAAGAAGAAGCGAGAAAAATCAAAGAAGAGGAAGAAAGAAAACGTAAAATATTAAATCAAAAATTTGCGAACAATAAAGGTAAACTCCCCTGGCCCGTAGATGGTAAGATAAAGGAGAGAAAAGGTCAATACAAAAATAGACATAGTGATGGATCAGTCGTAAAAGGGTATAATAAATGGGTTAAAATAGAAACATCAAAAAATCAACCTGTTAGTCTTCCTTTTGATGGTGTGATATCTTCGATTGAAATAATGGACTTATATAGAGGTGTGATAATTGTTGATCATGGAGATCGATATTACTCTGTTTATGCAAATCTAAATGAGAATCTAGATAAGAAACTAGCTATAGGTGAGTACTATAGTAAAGACACCTTGATTGGAGTTGTTGGGGAAAGTGAAGATGGTAAAAGTGGTGAATTAAACTTTGGAATTTGGAAATTCCCTGAAGATGCAGCAAATCCACAATATTTAAACCCTGAGGAGTGGATTAAATGATTTTTGAAAAGCTAATCTTAAATCATAATGTTTGGGAAAAACTATCAAATGCTGTCAATAATAACAAAGTTCCCAATGCTTTTATATTTTCTGGTATTGATGGTACTGGTAAAGAGGCGCATGCAATTGAATTTTCTGCATTTCTAAATTGTAAAAGAGTAGTTGAAAAAAAGTACCCATGTGGAGACTGCAGGTCATGTTTAAAAATTAGATCTTTAAATCATCAAGAAATATATTTAATACATCCTTCCCCTCCTCCAAAAAATAAATCAGAATCTAACCTAGATCCAAAAGTGATTGAAGAAATTCATAAAAACTATAAACAAAAACTTCAAAATCCATATCACAAAATTAAAATTGGTAATTCAAAAACTATTCCGATAGCTTCAATAAGGAGTTTAAAGAAGAAATTATTTTTTTCAAAAAGTGATGAAAATTGGAGTGTAGTAATTATTTCGGATGCAGAAAAGCTATGCACTCAAAGAGCAGAGGCTGCAAATTCATTATTAAAAATATTAGAAGAGCCTCCAGAAAGAACCCTTTTTATTTTAATTTCATCAAACATAAATCTACTAATTCCCACAATTCAATCAAGATGTCAAAAAATTTATTTTAAAGAGCATTCAAATTCTGAGCTTAAGAGCTATGCAAAAAAACATTTAAACTCAGATTCACTAGATGAAATTATTGACTTATCAATGGGAAGTATTGGCCAACTTATAAATACTAATAGCAATACCTCAAAACATGTTAAAGAAATAATTGATATTTTCTATGATAATGATATATTAAATATTGAAAAACTTTTATTGTCATTCAATAAAATAAAGAAAAGTAGTAATGACGAACTGATAAAGTTTTTAAATATATTAAAGATTACTGCAAAGGATTTACACTTAATGAATGTTGATATTGAAAGCAAGTCCTTGTCATTTAATTTTTTACATAAAAACTATAATAAAATTATTAATTCATATCCAAAATCAAATTGGAAAACTATTATACAATTAATTGATGATTCTATAGCTAATTTTTCTAAAAACGTAAATCTTTCATTGGAAACTTATGCACTAATGATAAATGTTCGTTCTTGTTTGCAAGGAAAAAGAGTTAATAGATTTCACCAACAAATAGGAAGTGATATATAGTTTTATGGAAAAATTTTACATAACTACTCCACTCTATTATGTAAATGATGAGCCGCATATTGGTCATGCATATACAACTATTCTTGCGGATGTTATTTCTAGATTTAACCGAAGCATTGGTAAAGAAGTGTTTTTCTTAACTGGAACCGATGAACATGGCCAAAAAGTTCAAGAAGCTTCAGAAAAAAGAGGGGTATTGCCCAAGGAACATGCAGATGAATTTGTCAAAAGATTTAAAAATACCTGGGAAAATCTTGACATCAGATATGATTATTTTATAAGAACTACTGATGAAGATCATAAAGAAAAAGTTAAAAAAATTCTAACATCATTATATGAAAAGGGTGATATCTATTTTGATGAGTACGAAGGTCTATATTCAGTATCAGAGGAGAGGTTTATAACCGAAAAAGAAAGAGAAGAAGGACAGTTTAGAGAAGTTAAAACTATTAAAGAAAAGAACTATTTTTTCAGAATGTCAAAATATCAAAAAAAGTTAATTGATCATATTAATAAAAATGAAAACTTCATTCGACCAGAAAGTAGGAAAAATGAAATTCTTGGTTTTTTAAAAAAACCTCTAAATGATTTATGTATATCAAGACCAAAGTCTAGACTAAGCTGGGGAATTGATTTACCTTTCGATACTGACTATGTTACATATGTGTGGTTTGATGCTCTAATTAATTATATTAGTGGTATTGGATGGGGCGAAAAAAATAGTGAAAATTTTGATAATTATTGGCCTGCTGATTATCACCTGATGGCAAAGGATATTCTTACGACTCATTGTGTTTATTGGCCAACAATGCTAATGGCTTGTGATATTGATTTACCAAAATCAATATTTGCACATGGCTGGTGGCTTATCGATAATATGAAAATGTCAAAATCAATTGGAAATGTAATTAAGCCGCTAGACCTTGCTAATGAATATGGTTCAGATTCTTTAAGATACTATTTGATGAGAAATATGGTGCTAGGTCAGGACTCTACATTTACAACCAACTCATTTATAGAAAGATATAATGCAGATCTTGCAAATGATTATGGGAATGTAGTCAATAGAGTGGTGATTTTAACTAAAAAATATTATAATTCAAAAATACCTGAGCCTGGAGAATACAATGATATTGATAAAAATTTAATTAACCAATTTGACAACTTATCAGATGTAATAAATTTACATTTAGAGTCATTAAAAATACATGAATTGATCGAAATTATCTTTTCTAAAATTCGATTAATCAATAAATATTTAGAAGAAAAAGAACCGTGGAAAACATATAAAACAAATCCAAATCAAAAAGATGTAACTGCTACGACACTATATATTTCAATTGAATGTATCCGAATATGCAGCAAACTACTTAATCCCATTATGCCAAATAAGACTAAAATTGTTTTGAATGCTATTGGCTCTAAAGAATCAAGCTTAAAATTTGGAGAAATTAATTTTGGACAGGAAATAGATTCTATACCAACTTTATTTCCACGAATAGAATTTAAATAATTAAATGAACTTCTTAATTGATACTCACTCGCATATATATTATGATCAATATAAGGATGATTTAACTCAAGTTATCAATGATGCTGAGGACAGTGAAATTAAAAGAATAATATGTGTTGGTACAGACATTGAAACGTCTTACCGATCTATTGAAATTGCCAATCAGTATAAAAATGTATTTTGCACTGTAGGTTGTCATCCCCATGATGCGTCAAGAATGGAAAATGGTTATTTGAACGAAATTGCAGAAATGTGCAAAAATGACAAGGTCGTTGCAATTGGAGAAACTGGATTAGATTATTTTTACAACCACTCATCTAAATCAATACAAAAAAAAATATTTATAGATCAGATAGAATTATCAAATGAATTAAATCTACCTATTGTAATACATAATCGAGAATCAGATAAAGATCTATTGGAAATTTTAAATAGATATAAACCTAAAGGAGTCATTCATTGCTTCTCAGGAAACCTAAAAATGGCACAGGAAGTTACTAAGTTAGGCCTTCTTATATCTTTTACTGGCATAATTACTTTTAAAAATTTTAATCATAAAGATGTCATTAAAGAAATCAATTTAAATAATATTATGCTTGAAACAGACTCTCCCTATCTTACTCCAATTCCGTTCAGAGGTAAACGAAATGAGCCAAAGAATGTAAAAATTATTGCTGAAAAAATCGCAGAAATGAAAGATCTACCGATTCAAGAAATCATCAATCAAACAACAAAAAATGCTTTTAAACTGTTTCATCGATTAAGATGAATAAACATACTCCTAAAAAAAAATGGGGACAAAATTTTTTAATTGATGCTAATACAATCAATAAAATTGTTTCTTCAATTGATTTTACCAAAAACGATAGATTATTAGAAATAGGTCCTGGGAAGGGAGCAATTACTAAGAAATTAGGTGAAAATGCTAAATCATTAACAGCCATTGAAATTGACTCAAACCTATCTGACTTGCTAATAAAAGATTGTGATACAAATATTGAAATTATAAACGATGATTTTATGAAAATTGATTTAGAAAAGATAGATGCTAATATTATTGTGGGGAATCTTCCATATTATATTACAACTCCAATATTATTTAAAATTTTTCAATCTAAATTAAAGTGGGAAAAAGGATATTTCTTAATGCAAAAAGAAGTTGCTGAAAGAATAGTAAGTCTTCCAAATAAAAAATCATATGGTAGATTAACAATAATGTGTCAAATCTTTTCAAATCCAAAGATACTTTTTAATATCTCTCCAAATGTATTTAGACCAGTTCCAAAAGTTGATTCAAGTTTTGTAGAGTTTACAAGAAATAAAAAATATGAAATAATTGATTACATTAGATTTGAAAATATTATTAGAAAAATTTTTAATACAAGAAGAAAAAAATTGAAAAACTGTATTGATGAAGAAATGCAACTAAATATAGATTCTAATAGTCAGCTTCTAGAAAAAAGACCAGAGAATATTTCAATAGAAGAATTCATTCAATTAATAAATTGATTGGATTCTGTTCTTATTTTCATTAAAATTACAGGCTATAAATGATGGGGTATGTTTATGTCAAAAAATAAAACAACAAATAATAAAAAAACAGCAACTAAAAAAGACCTAGTTAAGAAAGCTACCCCTAAAAAAACTGTAGCTAAAAAAGCTACCCCTAAAAAACCTGCAGCTAAAAAAACTGTAGCTAAAAAATCTGTAGCTAAAAAAGCTACCCCTAAAAAAACTGCAGCTAAAAAAACTGTAGCTAAAAAATCTGTAGCTAAAAAAGTTGCCCCTAAAAAAACTGTAGCTAAAAAATCTGTAGCTAAAAAAGCTACCCCTAAAAAAACTGCAGCTAAAAAAGAACTGGTTAAAAAAGATACAAAGATTGTAAAAAAAGAAGCAACACCCACAAAGAAAAAAGCTAAGAAAAAGTCCAAAGTAGAATTAAAAATACAAAAAATCGGAAGTGATGCTAATCGATCTCTTAGTAAATATTTACAAGAGATAAGTAAATATCAACCTCTGGATCCAAATAGAGAAGTAGAGCTTGCTATTGCTGTAAGGACAGGAAGTAGAAAAGCTTTAAAAGAATTAACAGAAGCAAATTTGCGATTTGTTGTAAGTGTAGCAAAAGACTATCAAGGTCAGGGGCTACCTCTAACAGATTTAATTAATGAGGGTAATTTAGGCTTAATTAAGGCAGCAGAAAGATTTGATGAAACTAGGGGATTTAAATTTATCAGTTACGCGGTATGGTGGATTAGACAATCCGTATTACAAGCTTTAGCTGAACATTCAAGAATTGTACGTTTACCTTTAAACAGAGTAGGTACAATCAGTAAAATAAATAAGGCATCTGAAAGATTAGAGCAAGAGTTTGAAAGAGCTCCTAGGTCAGATGAACTGGCAAAACAATTAGATATGAAGGTAAATGAAGTCAATGACGCTCAAAGAATTTCTCGAAGACATCATTCACTAGACACACCATTTTCAGATGATGACAAAAATTCTTTATTAGACGTTATAGCTGATGGTAAAACAGATGATCCAGATAGAGAGCTTCAAATTGATTCACTTCGAGATGAAGTAAGAGCTGCTTTAGATACTTTAAAGGATAGAGAAAAAGATGTAATAAGAATGTATTTTGGTATTGATCATGACTATGCATTGACTTTAAATGAAATTGGAGAAGAATTTGGTCTAACAAGAGAAAGAGTTAGACAAATTAAGGAAAAAGCAATAAGAAGATTACGACATCGTTCTAGAAGCCAAAAATTAAGAACATATTTAGGTTAAATAATTGTAAGGAGTATTTATATTGATTTACGTAACAGTAAAAAATGATGAGCCATTTGAAAGAGCTCTTAGAAGGTTTAAAAAGAAATGGGAAAAAGCTGGAGTATTACGAGAAGTTAGATCTAGATCTTTTTATCTTAAACCTAGTGAGCAAAAAAAAATAGCTCGTTCTAAAAAAAGACGCAGATAATTTCCTAAATATATTTATCTGTTGTTATTCAGGCTACTTAAATGACCCTAATTAAAAGTATCTCTGGTATAAGAGGTTTGATTGATAAGTCTCTTAATCCTAGCATGATTGCAAGGTACGCCCATGCATTCTCACTTATTTCTCCAAATCATGGTAAAATTTTATTAGCAAGAGATACCAGAAATTCAGGTAAAGAATATATTAAAGTAGCTATAAGTGCACTTAAGAGAATAAATAGAAAAAGTATTGTAGCTGATATTATCCCTACCCCTACAGCGCAATTTGAAGTATTTAGCAAGGGGTATGCTGGAGGTATAGTCTTTACTGCAAGTCATAATCCAAGTGATTGGAACGGAATAAAGTTCATTGGTCCTGAAGGTACTTTTATTAACCAAGAGGTATTTAATAAATTAGAAGATGAATTTAAAAATTTATCAAATACTGAATTCTTAGAAAATCTAAATGACAAGCAAATATTTAAAAATGAATCTATAGACTGTATTAATACTCATTTATTTAATATTGAAAATCTATCTATTATAAATAAAAGTAAAATCAAGAAAAATAATTTCAAGGTTGTCGTAGACTGTGCAAATGGAGCTACATCAATTGCATTGCCACAAATTCTAAAAAATTTAGGCTGTAATGTTATCAAGATTAATTCAAATTATAGTGAAGACTTTGGCCGATCTCCAGAACCAACTCCCAAAAACTTAAGCCAATTATGTTCTAAAGTAATTGAAACAGATTCAGATATTGGTTTTGCAACGGACCCAGATGGTGACCGACTATCTATTGTTGACAACAAAGGAAAAGCACTAGGTGAGGAGATTACGCTAGCGCTATCTATCTTTTATGTATTAAAATATTTTAAAGAATATCGAAATGCACCAATTGTAACTAATCTAAGTACATCTCTAATTTCTGAAAAAATTGCCTCTAAATATAATACACGTTTAATGAGGTCTTCAGTGGGTGAAATTAATGTTGTAAATATGATGCAAAAAGAATGTGCACTTATTGGTGGTGAGGGGAATGGTGGAGTTATCCTAGCTGAATCTCATTTAGGGCGTGATTCATTAGTGGGGGCTGCAATAATATTAAATCTAATTTCAAATGAATCACTAAGTGTAAATGAGGTATTTAATTTACTACCTAAATTTTATATAGAAAAATCAACTGTTCATTTAACTAATAGTTCAAATGTCTATATTGCAAAGTTAAAAGAGTCATATTCAAATGATAATATAAATGAAAATGATGGTATAAAAATAATTAGAGATAATGAGTGGGTTCATATTAGAAAATCAAATACTGAACCCATACTAAGAATCATAGCTGAATCTAAATCCATAGAAAGATCAAAAGAACTAATAGAAGAAATTAAAAATGAAATTAAGTAAAGGGCAAATCCTTGATCTCGATGTGACAAGTCTTGCATATGGAGGCTTGGGTGTTTCTCATTACAATGATATAACAATATTTGTAAAGGGTGGACTTCCCGGGGATAAATTAAAAGCAAAAATATATAAGAAAAAGAAAAATTACCTTGAAGCATATTCTTTAGAAAAAATTGAAAAATCAGAATATTATACAAATCCACAATGCGAACATTATGGGATTTGTGGAGGATGTTCATTGCAAGATTTAAATTACAATGAGCAACTAAATCAAAAATATGTACAGGTCAAAGATTTATTCCATAGAATAGGAAAATTTTCATCAATCCCAATTAATAACATAATAGGTTGTGAACAACATTATGGATATAGAAATAAAATGGAGTTTTCTTATTCTTCAAATAAATGGATTGTAGATTTGAATGAAAAAAATGAAGAAATCGATAGTACAGCTTTTGGACTTCATGTAAAGTCTAGGTTTGATAAAATTGTTGATGTTAATGATTGTCATATTAATGGTAAACTTTCTAATAAAATTTTCCAATTTTTAAAAAAAAACTTATATAAATACAATATTATCCCTTTTGATATAAAAAAAAGAACAGGATTTCTTAGAAATGTTATAATTAGGCAAGGTCACGCTACTAATCAAATTTTGATTAATTTCATAATAACAGAATCTAATAATTCATGTTTGATTCCAATTGCTAAAAGTCTTGTTAGTGAATTCGATGAAATAAAGTCAGTTCTTAGTTCAACCGTAAAACGAAATTCTGGTTCTTCATTTAGTGATGAAGAAAAAATATTATGGGGTGAAGATTATATTACAGAAAAAATTGATCAAAATATTTATAAAATATCTAGTAATTCATTCTTTCAAACAAATTCTAAGCAAGCTAAAGTTTTGTATGATTTAATAAGTCAGATAGCTAATTTTAAAGGAAATGAGATAGTTTATGATCTATATTGTGGAACTGGATCGATAGGCCTCCATATTGCAAAATATGTTAAAATGGTCTATGGAATAGAAATTGTTATGTCAGCAGTTATTGATGCGATTGAGAATGCAAAAAATAATAAGGTTGATAATATACATTTCTTTCATGGTGATTTAATAAACGTATTCAATTCAAGTGAAGAGTTGAAACTAATTCCTAAACCTGATATTATTATTTTAGATCCCCCTAGAGCAGGAATGCA
>NHHK01000003.1 GCA_002171125.1 bacterium TMED161
ATGCACAAAATAAACCTGACTCATCAGATGTTTATAAGATTGCTCCAAGAGAGATGATAGGTAAAGAAAGTTTATTTCTAATAAACAAATCAAAATTTTTTGAGGATACTGAAACTCTAACAAAGAGACCTGCGCATGCTCCATGCGTTAGAAGAGAACCAATGTATACCGAATTTATTATTTATGGAAATCTTCTAATTATGGCTGAGCCTCTTGCAACTGAAGACAAAGACGGCACAATAAAGTTCCTAGAAGATACTGCAAGAAGTTTGCCTTAATATCCGTACTTATTAAATAAATAATACTTTAATCTGATTCAGAAATATTAAATGACTGACTTCATTTTAAAATTCAATTGGTTGCATTAAAGAAATTAGTGATTAAAATATTAATGGGGTAGCTAATAATGGTCAGAGAAAGTATTAAAGTTAGTTTAGGAATTCCTGTTTACAATGAATCAAGGTTTTTAAAAAAAACAATTGATTCATTAATAAATCAGACCTATTCAAATATAGAGATTATAGCAATTGATAACGCTTCTACTGATAATAGTTTTAGAATATTAAAGGAATATTCAAATAAAGATCCTAGATTAAAAATTTTTAAAAATGATAAGAATATTGGCCTTTCAAATAACTTTAATTTATTAGTTAGTAAATCTAGCGGGGAATACTTCGGTTGGATTGGAGCTCATGACATATATAATAAAGATTATATCGAAAAGATGGTATCAAAAATTATTAAAAATAATAATTCCTCAGTAGTTTTTTCAAATGTTTCCAAAATTGATAGTGACAATAAAATAATTATTAATAAAAAAGAAACTGGCTTTCAATTATTAAATAATAATAAATTTATTAGGCTGCTTAAGATTCCTTGGTTAATTAAGGGAAGTGGAGATATAGTTATGGGAATATTTGAGGTGGATAAATTAAAAAAAACAGATTTATTTTCTAAATCAGTTTTATGGGCAGATGTTTTTTTGGTTTATCAATTAGCCAGCACTGGAAAAATAATAAGGATAAATGAGGTTTTGAGAAGTAGAAGATACTTCAGAGAAGATGAAAGGGAATTTGATTCATGGGAGTTAAAATATAAGACATTGACTGAAAGATTTCGTGGCCCGAGGGAAATAGGAGATAGCAAGCCAAGTATTTATCTTTATTTTCCAGTTTTATTTATGTGCTGGAAGATATTTTTTGAAATGGGAATCAAAAAGATTTTTAATCCTTTGAATTTATTAATTAGTCTTTATTTAATATCTATTTTTGCTTTTAAAAAAAGAAACTCTTTATTTATTGATATAAAAAGTTATTTTCAGAAATCTAGCTAACTCCTAAAGCTTTTTTAAAGTGATGGCAAATATACTCTACATTTTCATTGCTTAAATTATTACCATTTGGAAGACAGATCCCAAAATCTGATAAATCATAAGTTACTGGATTTGTCTCACGCATATTACCTTTTACATAATTCTTGAATGGAGGCATATCGCTTAATGGATAAAATAAGGGCCTCATGTCAATATTATATTTATCAAGCATGACCTTAAAATCTTCTTTTTTTATTCCATAATCTTTCAATATTGCTGTAGTAATCCAATAAGTATGATCAACATTTGGGGTTGAGGGGCTTAATTTAAGATTTGGAACAGATGCAAGACCTTCTCTATATTTATTAAATAACCATTTTTTATAATCTAATAATTCATTTATTCTTCTAAGCTGTGCTAAGGCAAGTGCAGCTTGAATATTTGTCCATCCATAATTATATCCAAGAACATCAGACCAATAATATTTCCCTTTTCCATCTTGAGGTTTATCCATTCCATGATGCGACATAAGTTTTGCAGATTTATATAATTCTTGATTATTGGTACATAGCATTCCTCCCTGACCAGACATAATTAATTTTGTGGCATTAAAACTAAACAATGATATATCTCCAAATGTTCCAGCTAACTTTCCTTTATATCTAGCACCAATTCCTTCTGAAGCATCTTCAATAATAAACAAATCATTTTTTTTGCAGATTTTAATTATTTCATCCCATTCAGGCATATTACCTAATAAATCCACCACTACAACTGCCTTAGTTTTTTTAGTAATTGATTTTTCTATTTCTTTTGCTGTTATACACCAAGAATTTGAATCTACATCTACCAGGACAGGCTTTGCGCCTACGTATATTACTGGTGCTGCTGAAGCAACCCAAGTCATATCTGGCACGATAACCTCATCATCTGGCTTTAAATTTAAAGTTAGCATTGCTAAATGAATAGCATCAGTACAATGTGAGGTTGGGAGGCAGTATTTGTAACCTATATAATTTGAAAATTCTTCCGTAAACTCGTCTATGTAATATGACATTTTAGGTCCCCATCCATCCTTGATGGCTTGGGAGACTAAATCAATCTCGGCTTGTGTAATTGATGGACCTGCAGATGGAATCCTTATTACATCTTTTTCACTCATTTAAAAAACCTAATTGTCTATAATTCTGACCAATATTCCCCAATAACAAATTTCTTTTTTTGAGTTAAAGTTTCGGTCTGTTCTTGTTCTTGTTGATTATAAAATTTTAATGGAAAAATTCTAAAATCAATACTCAATCTAGATTTTCCAGTCAGATTGTCCTTATTGCCATGAAGTGAATTAGCACCGTCAAAATTGGCAACTTGGCCATAATCAACTTCCATACATTCATGATCATCAGAATCAGGGTCTCCTATCCAAACAGCATTTGTGTCCCATGCATTTGTGAAAGGTAGCCAGAAATTCATCTCATGTGTATTGTGCCCAAAATCAGAATCTTTATGGTATTGCCCTACTGCAATATTATTTGGTTGATGTATCCTGAATGAAGGATATGTTTGATATAAAATTTTTTCATTCTTAAAAATTTCAAGATCACTTATAAAGTTGCTTACAAAGTCTTTGTAAAGAGCTGTAAATTCAGCCTTCTTCATTTCTTCATAAAACTTATCATGCAAAATTGTATTTTGGTCTTTAATTATTTCTAATTTTTCTGGAAATTCAAAAACTTCGTGGATCATATCAAGCTGATCAACATCCATCATATTTTGAACAGTTTCTTTAAATGGAAATTTCGAACTATCGTAATCATACAATGTATATTTACTCATAATTTATAACTCCTAATAAAACTATACTTATAATATTACACTTTCCCTATAATACTATTATTTATAATATTGAAATTAATCATATCATTGTTAGATATCTCAATAAACTATAAATTGGTAATATGAAAGCACTAATATTAGCTGCTGGAAAAGGAACAAGATTATTTCCTGCAACTAAATCAACTCCAAAGCCATTAATGCCTTTAGCTGGAAAGGCAACTCTAAGTTATATTATTGATGAAATCGTAAAAAGCGGTATTTCCAAAATTGGCTTAGTAGTTTCAGAAGATAATTACAATCAAATTTCTAAATTCATAAAGTGTAATTATAGTGACTTAGAAATCAATTTGATAATACAAGATAAACAATTAGGTGTTGCGCATGCAGTAAAAATCTCAAAAGATTACATTAAGGATGACGATTTCATTCTATACCTTGGTGACAATCTTTTTGAAAATGGAATAAATAATTTAGTAAAAAAATTTTCAAATAGCAAAAATAATATTATATCTTTAAAGTCTGTGGCAGACCCAAGGAAATTCGGAGTTGCAGAAATTGATGCCAAGGAAAGGCTTATAAGAATAACTGAAAAACCGAAAGTGCCTAAAAGTAATTTTGCAGTCACAGGAATATACGCGTTTAAAAATATAATTTTTGACTACATAGATAGAATCTCGATATCGGAAAGAGGGGAATATGAAATTACTGATGTAATAAAATTATTAATAAAATTTGATAATGTTGAATCAATGATTAACAAAGGGTGGTGGATTGATACAGGGAATTTAAACGATTATTTAATGGCTAATAAATTTAAGATACTTGAATTAAGTAATAATGAAAATTTAAATGCCAATAAAGATTTTTTTCATTTCGAAAATTCTAAATTAATAGATTCAGAAATAATAAAGTATTCATCAATTGGCAAAGATGTAGTTATTGAAAATTCGAAAATCGAAAATTGTGTAATATTAGACCAATCTAAAATAAGAAATTATCACTTAATTAATTGCATTTTAAGTAGAAATGCTACCTTGATTAACGATAACATTGATATCAAGATTCTTGAAAATAAGATAATATAATCATATTAATTAAATAATCTAATAATATTGTGAAAAAGTAATTATGACCCTTAAGCCTTTATTTTTAACTCTTATTTCATTTTCCTTATTTGTATTAAATTTAGAATTTTCAAGTGCTAATTTTTTACAAATGGAAGAGAAAGAAAATATTCTCAAAAGTAATGATTATCTAGACTTCAGTTATATATCATTTGTAATCCAATTAATTATTGGCGGAGCTGTAGCTGGGGTGTTAACGTTAATCGCTTACTACAGAAAATTATCCTATTTTATATATAAATTATTTAATAAAAATAAAAAAAACGGATCTGAATAATATAATGTTAATTAAGTATCATTTCTTAATTTAAATCATGTTTAAAGAATTTTTTGAAACATGGAAAAATGTTAATAATGCTATAAATTTAAAATATCTTTGGAGAGAAATTGTTTTTTATTCTGAAGGCCCCTGGTTAACAAATCATTTTGCTCCCATAATTCGAGAATTGACTGATAAAAGAGATAGAAAGGTCACATTTCTTACATCCTCAAAAGAAGATAAAATAAATTTAACTAATTCAAATAACCTAAAAAAAATTTATGTTGGCAACCAGTCAGCTAGAACATATTTATTTAGAAAATTTAATGCAAAATTAATGATAATGAGCACTCCTAATTTGCAAAGTATGCAGTTAAAAAAAGAGAAAAATACAAAGTATTATTATCTGCACCATTCTCCTTATAGCACTCATATGATTTACGAAGAGAATGCATTCGATGATTTTGATGGAATGTTTTGTGTTGGACCCCATCATGTAAATGAGGTGATTGAAAGAGAAGAAAATGAATCTCTTAATAAAAAAAATTTATTAGAATCTGGGTATACTAACTTTGATTATTTAAAAAAAACAACAAATAAATTAGTTAAAAAAAATCAAATTCTTATTGCTCCTTCATGGGGAGAGAATTCAATTGTTAATTTATGTCTTTTCAGTCTAGTTAAAAAGCTAACTGATCTGAAATATAATGTAATTTTAAGGCCTCATAACAGAAGCTATATTAAAAATAAGAAAAAGCTTTTTAAGGTGATCAAATATTTTGAAGGAAATGAATATTTCGAACTTGATACTAATCCAGATTCTTCAGATTCAATGAATAGATCAGAAATTTTAATTACAGATTGGTCAGGAATATCATTTGAATATTTAATCCAAAATAAACCAATAATTTTTATTGATGTGCCCCCAAAAATTAACAATAAAAATTATAAAAAAGTTAACTATTTACCTCTTGAGATTTCTATGAGAAATGAAATAGGTGAATTAATAAATTTTAATGACATAGATAAACTGGATTCTAATTTTCTAAAAAATAAAATATCTATTGCCGCAAACAAGATTTTAAATAATAAAAAATTCTTTAGTAATAATTTTTATAATTTTGGTAATTCAGTAAATGCAATTTGTAATCAGATAGAACAGATAAAATAATGAAAATAAGTAATTTAATCTATATTTTGAATCCATTCATACTTGGAACTTTTTTTGTCTTATTTCTTTTTTCATCAAATCTAGGCGAAATTATTGTTCCTCTTGAAATATTTTCATTAATACTAATTGTTACTTTATTTGAAGCCATAATATTCGCAATTTTATTTATCATATTTAGAAACTTATCAAAATCCTCTTTCTCATTGACCATTATCATGTTTATATTTTTATCCTATGGCTATTTTTATGATTTATTTAACCAATTAGACTTCCTAGGTAATATTTTTAGGCATAGATACCTTGTGCCTTTAATATTATTGTTTTTAGCTTTTTTATTAATTTATTTAAAAAGAAAAGATAGGGACTTTAAAAGTTTTTCTAAAATTATTTTTATATCACTAACAGTTCTAATTTTTATAAATGCATTTCAAATAATTTCGTTCAACCAAAAAACATCAACCATTTTAAGTAAAAACTTAAATATTGAATATGAAAAAAATGAAAATTCACCAGATGTCTTTCATCTAGTATTAGACATGTACCCTACAAATGAAATCCTAGAATCAAGATTCAATTTTAATAATGACAAATTTTCTGAAGAATTAAATTTATTGGGGTTCAGTAATGAAGACTTAAAAGCAAATTATATAAGGACTATGTACTCTTTGCCTTCAACATTTAACATGAGTCATTTCTATAATTCGGGCCAAGATGAAATTATTTACATGAAAGAAACTTTAAAAAAATTCCATAAATCTGTTGAAGGCCAAATAGCAAACAAATTAGGCTATAACATACATGAAATATCCACAAATGACGTAAAAGGTTTTCACTCATCATTTTTAGGGGACTTTTCAAGAGTCTTTACAAGAACAAACATATTAAGAGTTATAGATGATTCCCCAATCCCTTTTCATAATTTGTGGATTAACAAAAATCAAAAATATTTTTTAGAAAATTTAGAAAAGTTAAGTGATATTTCAAATGACCCCAATAAAACTTGGACTTATTTCTATAGCAGGCCACCACACCCTCCATTTATTTTCAATGAAGATGGTTCAAAAAATTTGAATGCTAATCCATATAATTCTTTCTCCGAAGACCTGAGTGACTCTTGGACAATTGAAGAAAAAAATAACTTTATAAACCAATTAAAATATGTAAACAAAACAATCATTGAAGTAATTAGAAAGATTTTATCTAATTCAAACAATGTAATAATCATTATCCACTCTGATCATGGAATTACCAATATGTCAGGGACTGACAAATTAATAAATGGAAAACTTCCTGAAGAAATATATGAAGAATTATTTTCAAC
This sequence comes from bacterium TMED161, assembly GCA_002171125.1. Taxonomy (GTDB): domain Bacteria; phylum Fidelibacterota; class Marinisomatia; order SCGC-AAA003-L08; family D37C17; genus TMED161. The sequence goes on from NHHK01000003.1 coordinate 7,021, forward strand.
TATTAGCTATATCTATACACCTGAATTTTGCACAAAAGAACTATCTTCAATTAAAACAAATATAAATATTATTCCTTCTTTATTAAGAAGTTGCTTTGATATTGAAGTTGAGAATAAAGAAGATCTTAAATTTTGGAATGCTAGCAATGAAGAAGAATTTATATTAATTGAATAGACTTAATTCTTATTATTTTTGAATTTAACCACTTCAAGCACTTTCTTAATAATTAGCAAGATCAATTAAAAACAGGATAATATAATATTAATATTTGGAGGTTTTTTATATGGATGTAATAATTTTTTGTGGAGGCAGAGGCTCGAGGATGAGTGATGAAACTTATGATAAGCCAAAGCCTATGATCAATATTGGAGACAAACCGATACTGTGGCACATAATGAAAATGTATTCCAATAAAGGTTTTAATAGGTTCATTTTAACCCTAGGATATAAAGGGGATGTAATAAAAAATTGGTTTAATGAAAACTTGAATAATGAAAATTGGGATATAAATTTTGTTGACACAGGCGTTGATTCGGAAAAAGGTGCAAGACTTAAAAAGGTTGAAAAAAAAGTGAGTTCAGCTAATTTTCATGTTACTTATGGTGATGGTGTCAGTGATATTGATTTAAATAAGTTAGTTGAATTTCATAATAAGCATAATGGCGAAGCTACCATGACAGTGGTAAGGCCCCCATCAAGATTTGGGTTTGTTTCACTAGATGGAAATATAGTTGATGAATTTGAAGAAAAACCCCAAATGCAAACAGGATTTATTAATGGAGGATTTTTTATCTTTAATGAAAGCATATTTAACTATCTTACTAATGATGATAATTGTGATTTAGAGTATGGGACTTTAGATGTGATCGCAAAAGAAAAAAAATTACACGCCTTTAAACACAATGGTTTCTGGCAATGCATGGATAACATAAGAGAGAAAGAATATTTAGATGGAATAATAAAATCTCAAGAAATACCATGGTTAGAAAAAAATGTTTAATAATATATTTGAAGGAAAAAATGTAATCGTAACTGGAAACTCAGGCTTTAAGGGAAGTTGGCTTTCTTTATGGCTTAGAATTCTTGGGGCTAAGGTTCATGGAATTTCTTTCATGCCTCCTTCAGACCCTAATATGTTTGAATCTTTAAAAATTGAAAACCAAATCGAATCATTCTCTAAAATTAATATTGGAGAAAATTATTCTAAAGTTAATGAAATAATTTCAAAAATTAAACCAGATTTCTTTTTTCATTTAGCCGCCCAACCCCTTGTATCGGTTTCTTATAATGACCCACTATTTACAATCCAAACAAATGTTTTAGGCACAGCAAATATTTTAAATTCTATTTATCAGCAGGATATTAAGGTTGTTTCCGTAATCATTACTAGTGATAAGTGTTACGATAACCTTGAACTTGAAAGAGGGTATAGAGAGGATGATGTTCTTGGGGGTAAAGATGTATACAGCGGATCAAAAGGAGCAGCAGAATTAATTTTCAAATCCTACTATCATTCTTTTTTTAAGAAAAACAAACATAACTCCGTAATTGCCTCTGCAAGAGCAGGCAATGTAATAGGTGGAGGCGATTGGGGCATTAACAGAATAGTTCCAGATGCAATTAGGTCGTGGAGTGAAAATAAAAAATTATCAATAAGGAACCCTCTTTCGACTCGCCCTTGGCAGCATGTATTAGAACCGCTAAGTGGGTACTTAACACTAGCAAGCAAACTTTACTTTGAAGATGAATTGAATGGTGAAAATTTTAATTTTGGCCCAGATAAAACAAGTAATAAAACAGTAAAGGATCTAATTGAAAAGTTATCAAAGAGATGGGGGTTTGATAATGCCACTGACTCATATTCTGTAAAACATACTGAAGATTTCCACGAAGCAGGATTACTGCAATTAGATTGCTCAAAGGCGAATGAAAAATTAGACTGGCAACCTAATTTATCTTTTGATGAAATGGTAAATTTTTCTTCAGATTGGTATAAGAAATTTTATACATCAAATAATAATGAAGAAATGTTGTTACAAGTTGAAGAGCAAATTGAAAAATATGTAGATTTAGCAAAAAATAAAAATTTTTCTTGGGCAAAGTAATGGATGAAATTTCTATAAAAAATCTTTCTATTATAAATAATAAAAAAGGTGATATTTTAAAAGGTTTTTTAAAATCAGATAACAAAACTATAAATGTTAAAGAAGTATATTTTTCTGAAATAAATCCAAAGCAAATAAAAGCATGGAAAAAACATAATAAGATGACCTCAAACTTAATTGCAGTGAAAGGCGAAATAAAGATAGTTGTACAAAAAAAAGATAAAAGCTTTGTTACTGAAATTATTTCAAAAAAAAATTATAAGATGATTTCAATTCCACCAAATTTTTGGTTTGGTTTTCAATGTATTAGTACCGAAGCAGGCATGCTAGTGAATATTTCTAATGAGGAGCATGATGACCTAGAATCAGACCAATTAGATATTGAAAAAATTTTATTTGATTGGAACTAGTATGAAAATTTTAATTGTCGGAGCCTCAAGATTTATTGGGTCTCATTTAATAGACAGATTGTTAATAAATAATAATTTGGAAAAAATTTTCTGTACTTTTTTTTCAAATAACTATTCAAGTCAATATAAAAATAATAAATTAATTTTTCAAAAATGTGATGTGAAGGATTTTAATAATTTTAAATTAAATATATTAAATTCCAATGCCGATGTTATTCTTTATATGGCATCTACGAGGTACTACCCTGCACCATTAGATAAAAGCGACCACCAAAAAATAAATGTCGATGGTATTCAAAATTTAATTAAGATTTGTAATGAAACAAAAAAAATACCGAGAATAATATTTATTAATAGCGGGGTTTCAAGTTTTAATACAAACAAAGACAAAAAGGGGGATAAAAACTATATTAGTTCCAAACAAAATGCTTCTGAATTATTCAAATTAAGCAAATCCAAGGATAATATTATTGGAACACAAGTCAATCTTTATACTCCATATGGCCCAAGAGATTATAAATACAGATTAATACAATCAACTGTTATTGATTTATTGAATAATAAAAATCCAATATTAAATAATCCAAATTCATTAAGAGATTTTATTTATATAGATGATGTAATAGATATTTTAGAAAAAGTGATATTAACTAACAATAATATTGAATCTTTAGATGTTGGAAGTTCTAACCCGATATCAACATTAAAAATTATTGAAGAAATTTACAAAGTAATGAACATAAATAGACCCGTAGATATTAACCAGTCAGATAACATAGAAGATATTACCTATATGAAAGCTGATTTAAATACAGCAAACAAATTACTAAATTGGTCTCCTAAAATAAATTTAGAAAAAGGTATATATAATACCGTTGAATGGACTAAAAAAAATTATAAAAATTATTATGAGTAAATGCTTTGTTTGCAAAAGTGAATCAACAAAAATAATTCTGGACCTTGGAGAGAGCCCGGTAGCTAATAATTTAGAGTCAGACATTTCTAGATCTAAAAAAGCAAAAAAGTACCCGCTCAGCCTAAGGAAATGTGAGTCAGAATGTAGCCATATTCAAATTGGAAATGTAATTAATCAAGAAGAAATATTTAATGATTATTTATACATGCCTTCTTTGTCAAAAACCCTAACGAAACACTTAAACGAAATATCTAACGATATAAATAATAGGTTTGAATTTAATGACAATTCTTTTATCGTCGATATAGGTTCAAATGATGGCACTTTTTTACAATCTGCTAATCAATTCACTAAGAATATCTTAGGGATAGATCCGGCAAAAAATCTATCAAAAATAGCTAACGAAAAAGGAATTAAGACTATAAATAATTTCTTTTCAAATAATCTTGCAAATGAAATAAAAAACAATTACGGTGCCGCAGATTTTATTGTTTCTACTAATACTTTTGCACACACACCAGAAATTAATGATTTTGCACAAGGCCTAAGCACTTTAATTTCTGATAAAGGAGTTATAATAATTGAAATTCATTATTTAGGATCAATGCTGGATGATAATTCATTTGACACAATTTACCATGAACACTTTTCTTACTGGTCCCTACAAAATTTAAATTACTTATTTAAAAAATATGACCTTAAAATATTTGATGCCTCAGTCATTCCAGTTCATCACGGCCAACTAAGGATTTATATATCTAAAAGTAATGATTATAAAAAAACTTCTTCATTTAAAGAATTATTAGAATCTGAAAAAAATAACGATCTTGTTGGAAAAAAATTAAATTCTTTCTGTAACAATGTATATAAGGTTAAAGATGAATTATTAGATTTATTCAAAGATATAAATAATAAGGGAGAAAATATTTATGGATACGGAGCACCAGCAAAAGCTTCAACATTAATTAATTTTATTGGGGCAAGTAATTTAAAGAATATTTACGACAAATCAGAATTAAAACAAGGAAAATTTATTCCAGGAACCTCACTTAAAATAAAAAATCCTAATGAAATCAAAAAAGATAGCCCTGATTATATATTTTTATTTGCATGGAACTTTAAAGAAGAAGTTATTAATGAATTAAAATTTAAGTTTAATTTCAAAGGA
>NHHK01000004.1 GCA_002171125.1 bacterium TMED161
AAACAAATCAGTACCTATAAAGTCAACATTTTTTATAGACCTGTTTTCATTAATAGTAAAAGTAAACCAACTGTTTAAAACTTTCTGACCTTGTGTTCCATATAGCCATCTATTTATGTATAACTTGTTTGGGGTATCAGTTCCTAAACAAACTAAAATATCTTGGTTATTAGATACAGCAAGTTTAAATATATTACTTGGTATAAGTCTTGGTACATGAATAGTGATGTTACTAGCATCTTTTAGCGTTACATCTGTTTGAGTTATATATTCTCTAATACCTGCAAAAGCTCCTTTCTTGGTTAAAAAATAAATAGACGAACCAGAACCAACAGGAGGTGCATCATCTGAAGATTCAAACTCAGTTGCTACAAGTACGTTAGCTGTTAGTGGTGTTAAGTTGTCTGCTGAACTAGATAGTATGAACTGCGTTTGTTCTGAGAATAGAATCAACTGTTCTCCCATAGTCACAGCGTGTTTAAGAATAGCAACTTTTGTGTGTGATGCTGCTACATCTATAGGGTGTGAGTCAACAATAGTTAAAACAGTATCAGGAAAGAAGTTAAAAAAGTCTGACACATTAGACAAGATCACGTTGTCATCTGCTAGAAAGCCTAATCTGTTTCTAAAGAAAAATACGTTGTTTATTTTACGACCAATAAACGAGGGGTCTGGGGCTGATATTTCATCTCCTGAAGTTCTTTCTGTCCAAACAGGCAAAGTATAAGTGTTTCCACTAAGGGTATAACTATCTCCATCTACTCTTGCAAATCTAAAATTACCATCAGCCTGTCTAATTAAGACGTGGGGCATAGTAGAAGAATCAAATTTAAAAGGTATTCCTGCCTGTACTGTTTCTTCCCACTGCCCTTCTTCAAAAGTTCCTCCGTTATTAGTTACAAATTTTACATAGTAATTATCAAAATTAGTCTGGTCATCTCCTTTTACTTCTACGATATAACCATTAGGAGAAACAGTAGGTAAATCTGTAAATCTCTGAACTGAGTCTTTAACAATAGATAACTGTGTATTACCTTGAGTATCACTACCATCTATAGCAAAATTACTACCATCTGTTTTTCTGACATATATAACACTTCCATTTCTAGTTATATCAAATCCTGTCAATCCACTTGCAAGTCCATTAGCTATATCGTTAGCTACTCCTGAAGTACTAAGGGTTGAGTCACTTGAAGTATTGTCTGTGACAGTTACCCCATCTACTGTGACAGTATAGATTGTGTTGTTTGAAACCTGTTCAATAAATATAATTGCTTTAGTTCCTGTACCACCTGACAACGTAGTGTCCATAGCAGTTATAGAACTAGTATTAACAACAAAAGTGAAGTCAGCAATAGTTACTGTCTTAATTTCTTCTCTTGGATTTGTTGTGTTTAAATAAGTAGTTCCGTCAGGTTTCTCAACAGTTTTCTCTGTGCCATCTAGCTCATATACTTTGACATTACCATTGCTAAATATGGCTACATATTGTTCTGTAGCATCTCTGTTAATGGTCTGAATATGAACATTGCCTAAAGTTGCAGTGCTTAAATTTGTAACGTGTTGTATGCCTGATCTTTTTATAAGACCAACAACAGGGTTACTATCTGCATTGTCTTGTATATCTGCGTGGTCAGCTTGTTTAGATGAGTCTGAAGCTTGAGAAACTCCTCTCAATAAAGTTGGTATGGCTCTTGATACAATTCCCATAATTACCTGTTAAGAACATCAGCAGGAGTAAATGTATTAATTGGATTATTTAGATTAGGGTCTCCTGTCAGAACATTATGATCTGCGTTTGATAAATCTGTTTCCATTAATATTGCCCTAGCCCTAGCTTCATCTTGTGCTGTATATGTTCTAAGACCATCATCTCCAATTAACCTATCAACAAAAAGCCTTGCAGCTTTTATCGTCATATAATATCTAGCAGGTTCAGGTAATTCTACAAAATCTCTGAAGTAAGTAATATGACAAGTTACATCTCCATCTAGTAAAAAAGTATTATTTTTTCTGTCGTATAATTTTAAACCTCTTTGAATTATATCTGTAGTCGGGTGGTCATATACATTAGTATCTATTTTTAAAACATTGTTTGAAATAGTTATTTGTTGAGTAATAGAATCTCTAGTTAATACAACATTAAATTCCATATTAAATGACCAACCTTCAGATTGAACTGACCTGTTAACTTCAAGCAAAGTTGATTGAGCAGTTCTAGCATCAACAGGAAGCAAGCCTGTTAATTTATTTATTGGTGCTTCGCCTATTGCAGCGAGCATAATGTTTACACATTCCAGTTCAGTGCTTGCAGCTACAGCCATTGTTCTTTACTTTTTTTTTGACATCTTTAATGCCATGAGTTTGTTTTTAAGAGCAGACTTTTTTTTATCGTCTGTCTTTTTCTTCTTAGATTTAGGTCTACCTACTTTATTTCCGTAAGTACCTTTGCCCATCGGAGCCATAAAAAAAAGGGTATCTAATAATAGAATACCCCATTTTAAGAATTTAGGTAGATTATGAAGCAGACAATTTGATTGTTGCTGCACACTCTGGTCTTAGGATTCCATGACCAAGTGCGTACTTCGCTAACATCAGCGTTGATTGATACATAATACCATAGTCCGCACCTGAGATTTCAGTTGTCATGTCCTGTAGTTTTACAGTTCCGACTGCGGATTTATGGAATACCAAACCTAGCGTCTTGCTATCATCTCCCGAATAAGTGTTATTAGCACCTGAAGGGTTAGAGCTTACGTTAGTTTGTGGTACGTTGTTGCTCATCATTACAGGAATACCTGCAATCATTGTTACACGACCTGCTGCTACTGAACCATTACCCTGTGGGTTAAAGTCAGTATCTAAAATCCTAGTCGCTGACTCAGGAATTTTATAGTATTCAGCAGGAGGTAACACACAGAATCTATCTGTAGGAGGAATGTCTCTAGAGTCAAACTCTTGAGCTATATCATATATAGCTGCAACTAGTTCATCTCCTGTGACGTTTGCCGAAGCAGTGTTACCAGTAGGTAGTGTTAGAACAAGTCCACCATTACCACCTGACAATGTAGTAGAAGCTCTTGAAGCATTTGCAATAACCTTCGATACGTTTTGATCGTATGTTTTTGCTAAAGCCTTTCCAAGCTCGGCTGTATAAATTGATCTCACATCATAGTGGTTTTTCAATTCATCTATCCGTGCCACTACAGCTTGGGCGATTAACATGTCATCAATCGAAATTAATTTTTCATTCGCCTTGATTTGGTTCGCCCCGACCAGTGGTTCTCCCACAACGTGATAGGCAGCAGTAGCCGTACCTAAAACTGGAAAACTGGCCGATTTGCCTGAAGCTATAGTACGAACTGTGTGTAATTTATCGTCAAAAATATTGTTTTGAGCAAAGGCTGTTAGCACCTCGCCAGAAAATACTTTGAGAAATAAAGCGTCAAAAGACGTACCAGTTGCGTTAACTAAGCCCAGACGAGATACAGTTGCGTTAGCCATCTGTCTGTTTTAATTAAGTTTGTTGATTCGTTTTCTGTTCTTTACTATCTTTTCTCAACAGCGTTATCTGACGTATCAGGCACTTTGATATTTAGATGTAAGTTCAGAGACTAGCACCGCCACTTGCGGAGAGCAAGAGCTTTTCTAGTAGGCTTACCATTTGGTTTTTTCATAGCACCTTTGACACCTTTCATTCTTGCACAAAAAGATTTCTTTCTACCTTTTTCACGTTTTGAAAGTCCACTTGTTTTAGTGACAGGTCGTTGCAACTTGGAACCTGTAGCAGAGTTTATTCTTCTTCTCCCACTTTCTGATAATCCTCCTGTCGGATTCTTGTCAGATTTTCTAAGAGATAAAGTTCTTCTGCGTGGAGCCATGAACTACAGCAAATAGTAGCTTAATTAAAATATATCATTAACTTGAGCTATTTGCTCATTTTTAACTGATCTGTTTTCTTTTTCTTTTTAGGAAAACCTGCTTTCATATTTTTATATGCCTTATCACTTATAGTACTATTCTTCTTTGATCTGCTAGTACCAGACTTTTTTCGTTTGTTGATGTTGTAGTAGAGTCCTTTCTTTGCCATTAACCTACTACGTTAGAGTCTTTTAATTTATTAATTACAGATAAAGTATATGCTTCATCTTTATTGTATCTAGGGTCTGCCATAGCATTTGTAAGTTCTGCCTGTGTTTTAAATGGGGTTACTGCCTGTGGGCTTCTACCATTTATAAGTGTAGGTTCATAACCTTCAGCAGCCCTCATCTGTGCAGCAAAACCTTGAACTGCAATCTTAATCATAGTCGGGTCTTGAGTATCTAATATCTTATCAAAGGCTGCTAGTGTTTCATCAGGTACATTCTTTTGTGTCCAATCTCTAAGGTTTGTATAACCTTCTTCTCCACCTACAACAGATTGTATATCTTCTAGTTGAGATTGTTGTATCTCGTCTGCAACTCCAACACCACCTCTTAAACCATCTAAATAAGTATCAATAATTTGTTTAGAGAATCCTGCTTCGGATAGTTTTGTGTAGTCATCTTCTCTTATGTTTCCTGTATCTTCAAAAACTTTTGTTATTTCTTGAGTATCTATACCAACTTCTTCTAATACTGAAGCAAGACCATCTCCATAAATTTCAGATGGGTTCCATTCAGTATCAGGGGCTTCGTCAGTTGGTTGTTCAACCTGAGTTTCTTCTACTGCTCCTAACTTACCTTCTAGTTCTTTATAGCTTGATACCATATCTTCTACAGTTTTAAATTTACCTGCAATAAGACCTTGGTCATCTCTTAATCCTTCCATGTCTTGAGCAGACATTGGAGGTGTTTCGTTAGCTTGTACTTGTGATGAAGTCATAGTGGTTTTTTCTTTTAACTATAGTGAATTGTACTGCCATGTCTAGTAGTGACATCTCCTGACTTTTCAGGTACAGGATTTTCTTCGTTAATTCCTACTCTGCTGACTACAGCTTTAGCAGGAGCAGTGTATCTCCCATTTTCATCTCTGGGTTTACCAGATTTAGCCTTCTTGGTTGGCATTTGCAGTTACCTCTTGGTTAATCAATCCTGCTTCAGCTTGTTTCTTGGGGTCAAGTAACGGAGAACCTACAGCAGCACTACCAAGACTTCTAACAAGTTCTTGTTGTTGTGCTTGCTGTTGTTCAGCAGCGATTTGTTCCCCTGATTTTACCAAATTTTCAGTTTCAATGCCAATACTGGTAGCTAAACGCTTAATAGCTTCGTCAAGATTAACGTATTGTCTCATCACATCAGCCCCTAAAGCTTCTGCCATCACTGTAATAAATTCAAGTAGCTTCTCTTTATCTTGTCCTCTACCTAATCCCTGAAGACCTGTGACTATTGAGATACCAACTATGTCATCAGGTAGTTTTGGTACTCTGCCAGACTTAACTAACAGGTGCATACGTCTTCTTAGATAAGGTAGCTGTAGTTCTGAACTCAGGATAGAGTATATTCCTCCAAGTGTTGACTCTAGTTCCTGTGTTAATAGTTTTAACTCTGTACTTGTAACTCTTTCAGCGTCACGTTGTACTGCTTTAGCCATCAAGAAAGCATACTGTAATCTTTGTTCTATTCTTTGTACTGCTGTAAAAGATACTTGCAAGTCTTGTCCTTTACCTACCTGTAAGACCGAAACATCTTGTGCATTTCCCTCTCTGATTGCTCCATTAGGTGCTTTGCTTAGAGTAGAAGCTCTAGTTGTGCCATTAGGATTTACAAGAAAAACTGTTCGGGCGGAAGCTGCTGCATTTTCTATAATTGCTTTCATTAATCCTTCTAAAGAAATCAAGTCCCCTCGATATTCTTCAACATATCCCCTTCCATAATGTTCTCCTGAAATCCTAGTCCATCTGAGATTTATAAAAGGAGAGACATCTTTCTTAGCTCTACCTTCTGTATTAGGAATGATCTCATTCTTACATTCTTGATGGTAGTTAAAATAATCTCCATCTCTTATGACGTATGTATATATATCTAAATCTTCTTCAAGTGTTTCACTTGTATATTCTACTTTTTGCTGTAAGTTTTTTATAAAATCTTGGGGTAATGCTTTAGCATTTATAGATTCTTTAATAATAATTTCAAGGGTGTTACCTGTAGCGTCACGTTTACATACATATTTTTCTAAAGGATATATTTGTAACCCTTCATCTGTTAAATAAAGTAAAACATTTCCACCTACTATCAAATGTTTTAATGCTTCAAACATAGCAACTCTGTCGCTAGATACTTCTATCTCTCTCATCAAAGCATTTTCTACTTTACGCAAAGCTTTATCTATTTCTGTTACTGCTTCTGCTCCTCCTGATTCTTGAGCTATTTTAATTTGATCTAAGACTAATTTAAAAAATGGAATATTCGTAGGAAATAAACCTATCAAAATTTTTGAAGCTAAAGCATTTGTACCTGCTGCTCCAATCCCTTGAAAAGGTGTCTTAATTCTAGTTCTTTTACCACCTGTACCTGCGGAAGTTTCAGGTATTAAATATGGCAAAGTATATTTGCTAGACTCCTGCCCTTCTCTTAGATAAGAAGATCGCTCAGTAGCATACTGCTCGTACAGTGCTGCTGCCCTGCCAACAGGAGAAGAATATTCCATGTGTTTTTAAATAGGGGTATTAAGATTACCACTTCTGGTAGTTTCTCTTTTACCTAATAGAGGGATTCTTAAAGACGCTGTGCCTTTTCTACCTGCTTCTCTTGCAGCAGTTCTTCCTAACTTCTGACCCTTTTTCCTGACGTTAGTTCTTTGTTGTCCAGTAACTACAGCTTCAGCAGTTTGTTCTGCTTTAGGTGCGGTAGGTTCGGGGTCTGGTAATGGAGGTGGGGGCGGTGGTGCGGAATTAAAGCACATAGTTTTTAGTAAATAGATTTCGTGTTGTAGGGAGAATTAGAACTACCCATACCAGATTTGCGTCTAGTATCAGCTTCAGGAGTAAGACCTGCAATCCTGACATTTGATAATTCAGGGTCGCCTTTCTTAATCTTGATACCTTTTTCTTTCTTCTTCCTTCTAAGTTTTAACTGATCTGTAATTTTCTTAGTATCAAATGGGTTCTCAACCTCTTCCTGCTTACCTGTTACTACAGGTGGTGCGTCAGTAAACTCAGCCTTTTTAGGCTTCGGTGGCGGTGCAGGTTTAGAGCCGAAACACATAGTACTAGTCTAATACTTTTTCAGTTAACATAGTTTCACGTTGTCTTTTTTGTTGTTCAACTAAGTAGTCAACAACAAACCTTTGCCCTGCTCGATACCAGACTTCTCTATCAGTTAATGATAGATCAGGGTGGCGATTAGGAAAGACCTCATCTAACCCTTGTATTAAGTCATCAGTTATTATTGGTAACTTAACAGCCAAGAAAAAGATTGAAACTATTAATATACTAACTCTTAATCTGAAAATATAAATACTTTTGTATAGATTTATATGCTAACCTTAAAGGAATGGGGGTGGTTTCCCATTGGTAAAGCAACAAAAAATCCTAGAGTTTTTCTTCTCCTGAGTTTCTCTAGGATTTTTTTATGGGTTCCAAAGTTTTACTTCTCCTGTATTGTAGTCATAATCTCCTTCTCTTAATATCCTTGTAAGTCTTGCATTGAGAATAGCATCAGCAATACTATATCCTTTCTTTGTATATGTTTCTTGTACCTTATTCCATAGTGCGTCTGGGGTGTCTGGAATATCTGCTAATAATTTACTAGCAGTTACCATACCTAAACCCTTAACACCTATTATTCCATCTCCACTATCTCCTGCTATAGCCATTTCAAACCAATGTCTATTAGCTTTTTTCATTGTGATATGTTCAACCTCTTCAGTAGCTAATAACTTACAAGGTAATGTTCTCATATCTTTATCTACAGATACTATGATTGGGTCTTTATATTTTCCTGAAGTTGCTGCTAATCCAAGCACGTCATCTCCTTCTAACTTCTCATAAAAAAGAGATTCGTATTCTTGTTTAACTCTATTAATAACTTCTCTAAGAGCTAGTGGTTTTCTTTTACCTACTCTATTTATTTTATACTCTGGGAATATGTGGTGTCTAAATGTTGGATAAGAAGAAAAACACATAACAATATCATGCTTTCCTTGAGCAATAGTTTTATAAACTTCAATTCTATTTTCAAATATTTCCATACAAGTTCTTACATCTGAGTGAAGTGTATGCTCCCATTCTGTCCACCTTATATCTTCTTCTGCTGCACAACAGGAAGAATAAACTAGCCAATCAGCATCAATTAATAAAGTCATAAGTCTCCGAATGTGTTTTCATAAACTACTAATCGACCTGTCTTATGGTCGTATAATAATTTATCTACTTCTCCTGTCATGCCTGTATGTCTTGACTTAAGTATCTTTAGTTGTAGTCTTTGTCTTTCACTAGCTTCGCCTACTTGATTTCTTGATGCTCCCAAAACGACATCACTTAACTGAAGCAATCCAGAACTCCCCTTCAAATCACTGGTAGATATTTCTCTACCTTCTTCGTGTGCCTGTCCTATCGGTCTGCGTAGATGGCTAACAAGTATAAGAGCTATGCCTGTTGATTCACATAGACTTCTTAGCTTAGTCATTGTTACATCTATTGCACGTCTTTCATTTTCTAAATCCAAACCACTTGTCACTATGGTTATGTGATCGAGTATTACTATCTGTACTCCATCTACTGTAGCTAAGTATCTTATCTGTTCTAGTAATACATCAGGTTCAAGACTACCAAAATGGTTATAGAGATATAGGTTGCGAGCCGAAGTCAGCTTATCAAATGCAACCTTAACTTCTTCTGTATCTATGTCATCTTCTAAGTGTAAAGGTAAGTTCATATCTATCCCAACTAAACCTTGAAGTGTTCTTTGTACTGACTCTTCTAAACCTATGTAACCTACTTTCAATCCATTCCCTTTAGTAAGGAAGTGATGGCACAATTCTCTACATATCGTGGACTTCCCTGCTCCACTGCCACTCGCTACTGTGAACAGTTGGCTAGGAAATAAACCTCTGGTAAATTCATTTAGCTTTGGAAAGGGAAAGTCTGATATAGCTTTACTTGTTTCTTTAGTAAACAAATCCCATGCGTCTGCTGCATTGATAAGAGAGTCAGGTCTTACTGGTTTAGCACCCCATAGTTTTGTTTTAACTATCTCTCCTTCTCCTAATACAAGATGATCGTTAACGTCATTGCGATCTAGTCTTGCTATTGCAACCTTACCTTTGGGTAAAACTTCTAGACATTTCTCTGCTGCTTTAATTCCTGCTTCATCATTATCAAAGCATAAGACTATACGACAATAAGTATCTAACCATTTGTAGTTAGCTGCCAGATACTTAGCTGCTGATTGTACACCTGATGGGATGGAGACACAGGGGAACTTGTTGCCTTGAATTTGTGACCCACTCATGCAATCAATTTCGCCCTCAAAAATACTTACAAACACTGAGCCATTGCTGCCATGCTGTCGCCATAGGTGCTGACCCCATAGCTGTACTTCAGAGATGTCTCCTATCCAAGCAAACTTCTTATCTGCAAACCTGATATGTTGTGCTACATCTCTACCTTTCTGATCTCTGTATGTAGCAACTTGAACAGGCATACCTTTATACTCTGCCTGTCCATAACCAAATAGTTCGCAAGTCTCTTTAGTGATTCCACGTTTAGCTAAAGCTATAGGTGTGACCTTCAATAATCTTTGTACTGGTTTTCTTATTGGAATGATGTTACTCATTTTCTTTTCTTTCTTGTCTGGGTAATAGGTGTATCCGCAATCCATAGTGAAGCAATGTTTATGTCCATCACTAAAGACAGCACAGTTCTTCTTGCCACACTCAGGGCAAACTTCTTTAATCTTGTATTGACTCTTCATTTAAATTGCACCTGTGTTCTTTAAGGTTTACATCTACCCACTCTTTGCCTGTGAATACTATCCACATTTCTCTGTGGTCATCAAAGACTACACAACCTATATCTGGGTTAGGTGGTAAAGGAAAGCTAGGCATCTGGATATTTAACCTGTTGGTACTGAGCTAGTCGATACTCAAAATGATGAGTAGTTCCATTCGGGTAAGTAAATTTATTATTTTTTTCTAGTTGATTTAACAAAAAAATTAAATCAGCAATTCTCTCTGTAAGAGAACTTCTTCTGCTGTCTATGTAAGGGTTAGTCATACCACTCCTTTGGTATATATGTATCGCAGTAGAGGAAGCCATGCCTATCGCACCAAGCACCATAGGTTAGGCTTCTCTTTGCTTTACTTAGTTTGGTCTTACTATTCTGGAAACAAAACCTGATGTCTAGTTCGGGTCTTGTCTCCTTAATAGCAAGATGTTTTCTTCTGTCTTCCTTAGAAAAATATCCTTTTGTTTCAACAATGAAATCGTTGAGAATAAAGTCTGGCTTGTAGCTACTACATATTGTGTAGTCAATGCTAAGTGTTTCATAAGTGAAGACAATTTTTTTTTTAGTTAAGTTGTTTGCAAACTCAGCTTCAAACTTGCTCTTGTATTTAGAAGTCGGCTGCGGTAACGGTGGTTTTCTCTTCATAACTTGATGGTTCAGTTGTTTCAAAATCATCTGCTCCACCTCCACCTGTCCAAGGAGCAATCTCCCTAAAACAAACAGAGAGGGGATAACATCTGATACCTACACCGTTACCCTGTGCGTCATAACCTGAAGCCAAGAAAGCAATCTGCCCTGTAGTCTCTGGACTTATCTTGTCCATTGATTTTCTCTCGTCTTCATTCATCATTAAGTTTTTACCTGAAACTTTATCATGCTTATAAAAAGTAATAGGTGGCTTGGCTTCTCCTTGTCTGCCTTTAGCATTCTTCTTGATCTTAACTATGAGATAGTCCTCTTCAAAATCCCAAGGGAATGTAGGCTTACCTGTCTTTGGACTCTTAGTTAAAGTGAACTCTCTGTTTGGATAAGCACCTTTAAGTTTTACCTTCCAATCTTCCAGTAAATTTTCTAACTGTGTGACTATGTACTGTGTCGCTTCATGCTCGATACCTTTCTCGTCTTTGACTTTACTGCCAACTGGTATCATAGCTTCGGTCTTCCACTTCTCTACACCTAAGTATTCATCAGGTGTTACTAGATAGGAATAACGAAAGCGAGTTCCTACTGGAGTGATTATGCGAACCGACTCCGATTTGATTTGAGTTTCCATGTTTACCTTGGATTGTTCTTTTTATTCGTCTTCTAAAAGACGTTCACTTATTGTACCTTAGTTCTCGGTTAAGTAAATATATATGGTGCTGTCAACACATCTGTTATATCGAACTCCCCCATCAATAGTGCAGGTGGTAATCCTTTGGTATCAGTTAATTGATCTGCTGCCTGATGATGTAAGTTATCCAAGTTGTTGTCACTATAGATTGTAAAGAAACTTTGCTTAACTGATTTGATTAAAGACTCAAGTTCAGCAGCAGGACTACCAAAGCAATCATGTATTAAACAGAATTGTTTGTGTCCTTTCTTTGCAGCTTCAACCACACTGATATGTAGATGAGCAGCATCAAAAGAATGTATGTAATTACTTGGGAAACCTTGGACTTGTTTTCTTTTGTTGACTAGCTTGACATCAGGTTCGGCAAGACTTAGGAACACTGTCTGATTACTGAGCTTGGTCTTGATTCTTTTAGTGTGGTTTGTATAGTACTTCTGTTGTACTAGAAAACCAGATGGTGTATGCCAAGAGATAGTCTTGTTCTCTTTGTTAAAACATAGAGCGATCTTTGCTAAGTAATTTAAAACTTGATAACTCTCAGGGCAAATATCTTTTACAGCTTCTTGAATTAACGTAGCTAAGTAAAAGTTATTCTGAAAATTTTTTGCCATTGAAATATTTTTGGCGACAAAATATTTTTCTATGTAGTTAGCTATGCCAAAGGTCGTGCAGTTGTAAGGTATCATCAGCACTGGTTTCTTTATAAACTTTCTACTTAACTCCTTTGAAATGTCATTCCATTTCTTACCTTCTGTTGTTGTATCTTTAGCTAATAATTCTTTGACTCTTGTAAGAACATCTTTATATAAATCTTGTGGCTTGCTTGCCTTCTGTAAGTTTACTTTTCTTGCTAGTCCTTGAGATGATATGAGTCCTGCGATATGTTGATACCCATTGTTAGTTCCATCAAGGCAGCAACAAAAACGTGAAACATATTTACCTTTCAATCCAACCCTACAAAATTCGTACCACTCTCTACACCAAGCAAGAAATTGCCAAGGGTCTTTTGCTTGACCCCATATATCTATGTTGTCTAATGGATTGAGTGATACCTGTTCAGCAAAGTCTTGCCCTTCAATGTAAGCCCACTCTAACCTTTCGTCATAGCTCAACTTGTTATAGCCAAAAGCATTAGCTCCTGCTATCGCTAACCAATCAGCATCTTTCTTAGTCTTGATTACAGCACCCTCATAGAATTGATGTAAGGCTCTAGCTATATCAGTTCCTTGTGGGTGGAAGTGAGCAGTAACAGGATACAACCTTGAAGTAAAATCCATTTGATAAACGTGATAAAATTTTTCGCCAAGATAATTTTTTGCTGTGTCAATCATTGAAAGTATTTGGAATCTCTTTACTTTGTTAGCGTGGTTTGTATCATGAATTAAACCTGCGTGGTAACTCCATTGTTTTGTTACCTCCTTATCTTCTCCAAAACCTTCAGGCTTTACTGGTAACTCTAGTGGTTCTCTATCAATCAACCCCCCTACTTCTATTCTTTCTTCCCAACAATATACAAGAATATCAAACACAAATTTATTCACTCCCCACCCAGTATGTGACGCAAGGTTTAGAGCCTTTAGACATACTGTTAAGTTTTCTTCTTGTAACTTTTTTAATGTCTCTTGATTAGTAGTCTTGATAGCTGAAGTCCTGAGTCTGTCAGTGTAATAACCTCCATCAAATAGTGTTGTATATGGTTTGGGTTTATCGTGGCAAGGAAGATATAAAGGATAGGCAGCAATGCGGTTGGCTCTGTTCTTTCTTATCCACTTGTCTGCTACATCAGTGAAGACCACACATGAAGTAGTAGTCTTACCAACCCTTTTGTTAACTAGCTTTATCATTCCAATATGATTAACAACTAGGTCTATAAGTTTCATACCAATCCTTAATTTATTTTCTTTACTCCAAGTCTGAAACTCTATGCCCTTCTTACTCATGTGTGACCTGACCATATTCTTTTTATAACCTTGGTGGTTTGTATCTCTTGTATGAAACTTGATAGCTCTAAAATGTTTCGGGTCTTGTTGTTCAAAGATTGTATAACGCATCTCATCTTCTAACATCTGACCTATATTAATTGCTACTTGTGTTGTTGCTTTACCCAGTGATACGTTATCTATGATTACCTTGAAAGCTATAAAAGAAACTACGTCAATGTCAGGGAATTGATTTAAATATACAGCAGCTAAAGCCTTGACTCCTACCTGTCCACCTATGGATTTGTATATATAGTTCTGAATCTGGTTTGTTAATTCCTCTAATCCTGCTTCAATCATGTTGCGAGCATAGTATGTTTCGGACTCCCTGCCCTGCTCCCTGAGTTTATTATTCTTACTGATCTTGTTATACCCTGAGATGCTAAAGATACTTTGCTCTAGCTCTAGTTGTTTCTTGCTTGGTTCACTCATTGATCTTATCCCTTAATACTTCAAGCTCTTCTGTCCTCCTGATACAGTATTCGATTGACCGATTGTAATTTCTCTTCTGACCTATATCATTTTCTTTTTGTGCAATGTCGGTCATACCTTTTAAAAATCTTTCTTCTTCTCTGATTGATTTCGCAATAGCTTCATTAAGAAAATAAATTTCCCTATCAGTAAATTCCATTAGTTCAATACCTCCACTACTGAGTGCATAGAGTTAGGTGCTAGATGAGCATACTTCTCTGTCATCTTTACGTCTTCATGACCTAACCAATCTCTGACTATAAGAAGATGGACTCCTCTCTGTACTAACCTTGACCCTGCTGTATCTCTGAACAGATGTATTCTGTACCACTTATGTTTCTCATAACCTAGTTCTTTCTTGACCTTACTGAACACACTCTCAGCCCAATAATAATTATGGTTGAATAATATATCTAAGGTCTTGCACTTGTCATAGTATGGCTTGATAATACTTCTTACTTTGTTACTCATGGGTACGGTGTTAGGTCTTCCGTTCTTCCTGTATTGAAATGTTATTTGATTCTTTTCAAAGTCAATAAATCTTTTCTCAAGAGTGAGTAACTCCATGACCCTGCAACCTAGATCAATCAAGCACTTGAATACATCTCTGTGTTCATGATGACCTAGCTCTGTGACCTTATCCAATAGCTCAATCTCCATGTCATCTGTAAGGTAATGAACTTTCTTATTCTTCTTTACCCTCAGTGGCTTGGGAAACTCAGGCATTGCTAAGTGTCCATCATCTTTGCAATCATCAAGTACTAACCTGAGATGCCCCATCTTTTTATTGACTACCTCATTGCAGTTAGGTCTAGCTTTGTTGTAGTCATTCATCTTGCTAATCAGACTTGTAGTAATTCTTGTTACAGGTATGTCTCCAAGAGCTTGGACATTGTGCTTCATACTGTTCAAGAAATCTTTAGCTGAGATGTCTCCGTTCTTCCTTCTCTTGTAGGTAATGCGAGCAGCTTCCCTAAGTGTTGGTGCTTTAGTTTTCATTGTCTCCTGATGGTTAATTAGTTTTAATTTCTAGCGATTAGATCGTCAATCATTTCTATATATCCTTGCTTGCCGAAGTCAATCAAGTCTTGAATAGAATATTCTCTAGTTCCAAATCGCTTACCGCATTGCAAGCAAACCCTAGACCTGTAGGTATAGGGCTTACTTGTTGCTCTGCTTTGTTGTCTGTGTCTTGTATCTAAATACTTTGTATTAGTACTGCGACATTCTTTATCAGGGCATACACTCATAAAGCTAACTTCCCTTTGTGGTAATACACTTTTAAATACTCATCAAGAAGTGTCTCATGGTATTGAAGATGCTTACCCATATCCCTGTTCAAGATGTCTGCAATGTTTCCATCACAGACTACTTGAGTAGGTTTTACTTTGTGCTTCTCACAAATCTTGCAATAAGTTTCATAGATCATTAGTCTTCCTCAGAACATAGTCTTACTTTTAGACTTTCATCCTTCTCCTCGAACCACTTATCAAGTTTTGTTTTAATCTTTTTAAGTCTGTCCATAGTTTCGGTAGTTGCTCTGTTCCCATTGTCTCTTTCTCTCAAGACATCTTCTATCTCTATGAACTCAGAAAAGAATTTAACTACTGCTGAAGCCTTGACATTTGGAAGATGACATTCATCTCCTGCACTGTCAACAACAGATAGAAACCCAATAGATTTATCTTCAAACAAACCTTCTTTATTAGAAGTAAATGTTATCTCGTCATAGTGATCATCAGGGAACACATGAATTGTTTGTGCTTTATGCATTTTAAAGTTTCTCCGTTTTGATTTGGTTGATTTGGTTGATGATTTCTTTTTTGTAGTACTCGATAGTTTCGTCTACTAAAAGATTACCCTCTTCATCAGTGGGCGGAAAGATAGTGAAGTCACTATCGGTAAGCTTTGCAGCCCTATGCAATATGCAATCAAGCTCAAAGAGTGTGGCACTTTTTGTTCTTGTCATTTGCTTTGAAAGAAATCTTTTGGCTCATAAACTTTTACGTTTGTAAGCTTGTCTTCTTTGGTACAGATGTAAACCTTTTTACCTTTCTTGTTTCTTGTGACTTTGATAGTCATGTTTTTTCCTCCTGTTTTTATGGTGGTTGATAGATATGAAAGGGCATACCTGCATACAGTATGCCCGAATGAAATTAAGATGTCAACTGATTAAGAGACTACCTCTAACTCAGCAATCTTTTTAAGACATGGACAACCTCTGTAAGGGTTGTATATATCCCCTTCTTTGTAGGCTTTAGATTCTTTGTCTTGCTTGTCAGCATCAACAATAGAACCGCCATCAAAAGCCCAGTGTTCAGTATCTTCTATATCAAAGATAGATACTGGTATAACTTGCCAACCCTTGAGACTAAAATCTCGCTTGGCTTTTCTTACTGCTCTTGTGGCGTGTATGATGTTTGGCTCATAGCCTATTGACCATGTGTATTGACCATGACCAACCCAACAGAAAGCAATTACTTCTCTCTCTTGTTGGTCATATTCAATTTTTTTAGTTGACTTCTTAGACTTAGTAGCCATAAGATTTTCTCCTGAATTTAGGTTTAAATGTGAGTGAGTAATGAGTCACTCAGGCTTGCCCCGAAGAGCAAGCGAGAGGGATTCAATTAGTCAACTGGTAAGAATAACCTGCTAACTGGTGGTCTAGCATTTTGCTCTAACCAATAGTCCATACTGGCTTGCTCTAACTTTGTAAAGTTAAGCTGCCCATTTAGATGGCTGTAATCATATCCAATCTTCTGAGCTAACTGTTGAATCCTTGCATGAATTTCGTTGTAGCTGTGCCTGATCTCTGTTAGATACCATTCACGATACATAGTAGGATTTCTAAATTTTCTAGTGTAAGGAATGTTAGTTAAACAATCAGGTGTACCAAGACTAACCCTGTAATTGTGATCGCCCATTCTGTTTTTAAAATTAACAGGTTCACAAGTCCAGTAACCGTTATCTTCTTTGTAAGATTGAAATTCAACGCCAGTTTCAAACCTCTGTATTGGTTTGATATGCTTCCAAAGTCTGTCTTCGTATGCTTTGATTAGCATTTTAAACTCTGACTCTGGTAAATTAATTTGATGTTTGTCCATGTTTAAACCTCCTGCCCTTGGTAGTTAAGAGTAAAGCTCTGTCTAGTCATTGCGTTCTTGAAACATAGCTCTGTATCAGTTCCATACAAGAACATAATTTCTTCGCCTGATCTCATCATTTGACCAACTCTATTGTTAGTTGAAAGAGCTATTGAAAAAGCTCTTTGATGATCGAACATTGTAGGATTGAATCCCATAATTTTTTCTCCTGAATTTGGT